>CAKPBJ010000006.1 GCA_934140575.1 uncultured Bacilli bacterium
TCCCACTCTTGTTGTTTTACATAGTTTTTAGGTGTTTCTGTTTCAATATAATCATTTATACTTGAATCTAATTCTCTTTCAGACATCTTAGCACCTTCACTAATAAAATTATAACATAAAAGTTCCTTTTTGTCAGTATTATACACATTAAAAATAAATAAATTATAACTCTGACAAGACTAATGAAAATACAAAAAATTTTATTAGATTTGTCAGAATAATAATGGTTATTTCTAAATTTGTATACCTAAAAGTGTACCTAAAATTACTTACTAGGTCTAAAAACCTTTAATACAAACAAAAATGAGCAGCCTCTCGGCTACTCTTCAGGGGGTTCGGTTGAATATACTCTAACATTTAAACCGTTAGAGATATCGGCGTGATATATACTACCACGCATCTTAATAATAAATTATATTTTAATAATTGTCAATTAAAAAACTAACTAAAAAAAGTCAGTTTACACTAACTCTTTTTAAATTTCCTTTTATATCAACAAAATTATTATTTACTAAAAACTTTTGCATTTGACTTATTTACACTATCTGTATTATCAAATTCTCCATTTGTGCAAAATCTCTTAGCAAAATATACTATACTCTCTTCAATATCCATTTCTGGTATAATTTCTTGAGATTTAATGTTTTTACCATTCTTTTCACTTTTTCTACTCTTCAAAAATTTATCAATTTTACCAAGAAATTCAGTTTTTCCAACTTCATAAGCAAAATGATAAGAATCTAAAAGAATAGGAGGAATCATAACCCTAACTTCATCTTCACTAGCACCAACACTTAATAAATATCCAATTTCATCTACTGCATCTGAAAAGAATGAAGCTCCTTTTTCATTTCTATCATATCCAAGTTCTTCAAACTTATTTAAAAGATTACGATCTTGTGCATAATATTTATCTAAATCAGCTTTTCTTTCTTTATAGTATTTTTTAAATATCTTTCCAACATCAAGTTCATTATTATTCATACTACACCTCCTTGCAATATATTATTTGTAATACCGTGTAATTATTAATGCATATAAAAACACGGAACCAAACTACAATAGTGACTCCGTGCAACAATTGCGCGTGTAAGTATAAAACCCGGAGTAGCTTACTAACTCTATTTAAGTAAAATTAGCTATACTCCCTCACTAGCCCCATTATATTAACATAAATCTTAAAATATGTCAAATTAACCTTCAGTTATCGCATCAATTAACTTTTTCTTTAATTCATCGTCATCAGTACTTTTATCTAACAAATACTCCTTAGAGTCCTTCTTTGCTTGTAATAAAATCTTATAATCATTCTTGATATTAGCAATCTTAAATGTCATATCTCCAGACTGTTTAGTACCAAACAAATCTCCATGTCCTCTTAACTTAAAATCCTCCTCAGAAATAACGAATCCATCATCTTCTCTTTCCATAATCTTAAGTCTTTCAGCATCACTATCACTAATTAATATACATTGGCTCTTTGAAGTACCACGACCAACTCTACCTCTTAGCTGATGAAGTGTAGAAAGTCCAAACCTATCAGCATCAAAAATAGCCATAGTAGTAGCATTAGGAACATCAACTCCAACTTCCACAACAGTAGTAGAAATAAGTATCTGAACCTCATTATTCTTAAACTGATTCATAATCATATCTTTAGCCCCACTTGCCATTTTTCCATGAACAATATCAATTTTATATTGACTACCAAAAGCAAGTTTCATCTGTTCTTTTAACTCATTAACATTAGTTAAATCAGAGTTTTCGCTCTCTTCAATAAGTGGTGCAATTACATAAACTTGATGTCCAGCTTTCAACTCTTTATACATCATTTCCAAAACATCTTTTATCTCATTATTCTTCTTAACATACGTATCTATTTTCTGTCTTCCTTTTGGTCTTTCTTTTATATTTGAAACATCCATATCACCAAAAATAGTCAAAGCATAAGTTCTAGGAATTGGAGTAGCACTCATAAATAATACATCAGGTCTAACACCTTTATTTTGAAGATTAGCTCTTTGATGAACACCAAATCTATGTTGCTCATCAGTAATAACAAGTCCCAAATTACTATATTCAACTTCATCCTGTATCAAAGCATGAGTACCAATAACCATATTAATACTTCCATCCTTCAAACCATTATAAATATTAACTTTATCCTTCTTTTGAGTAGAACCAGTAAGTAAAGCAACCTTAACATCAGTATCCTTCAAAAACTCTAAAAGATTATTATAATGTTGTACAGCAAGTATCTCAGTAGGAGCCATTAAAGCACTCTGATACCCACTCAAATAATTAGCGTACATTCCTGTAAAAGCAACTACTGTCTTACCAGAACCAACATCACCTTGAAGCAATCTATTCATTCTATTAGGTGCCTCTAAATCACCAATAATCTCATCTATTGCCTTCTTCTGATCTCCAGTCAACTTAAACGGAATCTTAGAAATAAAATCATTAAGTTTATCTTTATCAATATTTCTCTCTAATCCATTATTCTTCTTCTTATTTTGTTGCTTCAAATAATTAATCTTAAACATAAACTCAAATAACTCTTCATACTTAAGTCTAATAGTAACCTCTTTTAACTTCTCCGCAGTACTCGGATTATGAATAATATTTAAAGCAGTTTTCTTATTCACAAAATTATATTTTTCCTGATACACATTAGGAATATAATCAGTTACTTCTCTACCATACATAAGTAAAGCCATATTAATATATGTAGCCATATTCTTATTAGTAATACCACTAGTACAATGATATACCGGCTCTATTTTAACTTTATTTGTAAGCACACCTAATTTTACATCACTAGCTGTAATAACATTCTTACTCTTATCAAACTTACCAATAACAGTAACACCAGCACCAACACCTAACTGGCTTTTTAAAAATGCTCTATTAAAGATAGAAACACCTACAACTCCAGACTGCGTAACTAATCTAAAATTCATTTTATTTAAAGATGCTTTAAATCTCATTAATATAGGAACACTTTCTACTTTTCCATCTATAGTAATCTTATCCCCATCCATAGCCTTAGATAAATCACATCTTTCTAAAACATCATATCTAAATGGATAATGAGTAACCAAATCATCAACTGTCTTAATATTAATTTTATTTAATAAAGAAAGAGCTTTAGGTCCTATCCCTTTAACATCTTTTAACTCAGCCATACCACCACTTCCTTCTCGCCATATTATAACATATTTAAACTTTTTTTTAAACAAAAAAACTTACGTTATAAATATTATTTATATACATTTTTTTATTTATAAGCCTGTGTTTTAACTATAAAAAATAATTGATTTTTTTTGATTTTTTTGTTGACAAATAACCCCTTTTCGATTAGTATAGGAACTACCAATTCGGAATTAGGCGAATTGGTCGCTAGTATCACACTAGCCAACCCCTTTTTATTCTTTTTTGAAGCTGCTCTCAGGGGGGCAGCTTCTTAATTAAAAACAAAAAAGACGAATATACCGAATCGTCTTTTTTTATTTATATATTTATAAATTAATTACTACTAGTAAATCTCTCTAAAAGATACATAAATAGATATCCAAAAAAGAATGCCCCAATAAGCCCCACAACATATAAAATCATAGTAGTAAATTTAGCAGTAAACAAAAAATATAATATAAGCAGGATAGCTATAATAATACCTACTCTTCCAAACCATGTTGATATAAGCGAAAAAATAAAAATCATATCCCCACCTAAATCTTCATCAAGAGTTTCTGCATCTTCATTAATATAATCATCACTTTCGACTTCTAATGAATTGTTATTTTCATCATCAAACCCATCTTCATAATCATCATCTGAAACATCATAAGTATCATCATATTCATAATTAGGATTATGAGAAAAATCATTATTCTTTTCTAAATCAAATATACTCTCATCATCATCAATATAATCTTCTAAATATAAATCCGTTTTCCTATTCTTCGCCATATACTATTACCCCCTCAATTTGCCCATATTATACCAAAAAATCAATAAAAAGTAAATCCAAATATAGAAAAACAAAATTTATAAAAAAAACAAAACAAAAAAAGCTATCCCAGAACAACGTCTGTATAGCTTTTATTTTTTATTCAATTTCTGCTTCAGCTAATTTTTTATAATAATTATAAGTCATTTCTGCTTGTTCTCTATTTTCTCCAAGTAAATAGTCGCCATTCTTATTAATTTTCTTCAACGATCTATATCTATCCTCTCCAAGAATAAACTCATCAAACTTAGTAAAATCAGCCTTACTATCCAACTTAAATTCCTTATTCTCAGGATTATAATGGAACAATGGGAAATATCCTGACTCAGTTGCACATCTTTCCTCTTGAATACTATTCTTCATACCCTTAATAATGCCTTGAGCAATACATGGAGCGTAAGCAATTATAATAGAAGGACCATCATAAGCCTCAGCTTCCTTCATAACCTTAATTGCCTGCATTTGATTTGCTCCAAGAGATATAGTACCAACATAAACATGAGGATAACTCATAGCAATTCTAGCCAAATTCTTCTTAGCTGTTTCCTTACCACCAGCAGCAAACTTAGCAACAGCTCCTGTTCTAGTTGACTTAGAAGCTTGTCCACCAGTATTTGAATAAACCTCTGTATCAAGAACTAAAATATTTACATTTTCACGATTAGCAAGAACATGATCAATACCATTATAACCAATATCATATGCCCAACCATCTCCACCAATCATCCAAACAGACTTAGGAGCTACAAAATCTTTTAACTTCAATAATCCCTCAATCTTAGTATCATCAATAACATCAAGTAAACGACGAGCATTAACCTCATTTTGTTCCTTACAATAAGCATTATAAACATCTTTCTCACTATTTCTAACCTTAGTAATGTTACGAGATATAAGAGAAACTATCTCTGCCTTTACTGCTTGGTCAGCAATCTTCATACCAAAACCAAACTCAGCATTATCCTCAAACAATGAATTAGCCCAAGGAATACTATATGGCATTGAAGGAGCACTAGCACCATAAATAGAAGAACATCCAGTAGCATTCGCAACTATCATTCTATCTCCAAATAATTGTGTTAAAAGTTTCAAATAAGGAGTCTCACCACATCCAGCACAAGCACCTGGAAATTCAAACTTAGGTTTTACAAACTGACTACCTTTAACAGTATTAGTAGGCATAACATTTTCTTTATATTTAACCTCATTAAACAAATAGTTATATTCTTCATCTTGATGAGATTTAACTATATCTTCCTTCATCTTCATGACCAAAGCCTTAGCACTCTTTTTACCAGGACATACCTCACTACATAAAGAACAACCAGTACAATCAGGTAAACTAACACCGATAGACATTTTATAATCCTTATCTTTAATGTTTGCATTAATTAATTTACCACGCATCGACTCAGGTGCATCCATAACTTCCTTATCATCTAACAAGAAAGGTCTAATAACACCATGAGGACAAACTAAACTACATAAATTACAACCTATACAATTAGAAGAATCATAACATGGAGCAATCTCGCTACTATCCCTCTTATCATATTTAGAAGTACCAGCCTCCCATTCACCACCTGGCATCTTCATAAACGTACTAACAGGTAAACTATCTCCCTCTAAACAATCAATAACTTCAAAAGTACTCTTCTTAGGTGTAATATCCATATCAAAATCAACATAAGGAATCTTAACAGGTATTAACTTATCCAAACATGCATCAATCGCCTTAACATTCTTCTCAACAACATTTCCACCCTTATTAGCAAATTTATTATTTAAATTTTCCTTAATCTTATCAATTGCAAACTTATAGTCAACTATCTTACCTAACTTAAAAATTAAAGTTTCCATAATAGAACTTATTTTACCATTAAGTCCAACATCAGATGCTATTTTATTCGCATCAACTATAAACATTTTAATCTTTTTATTCTGTAAAATTCTCTTATCATGATTACTCATAGAAGCAAGAACTTCATCAGCACTCTTATTTGTATTAAGTAAGAACACACCATTATCTTTTATCTTTTCAAGCATCTTAAGTCTATTTAAATAACTATCCTTAGTACAAACAACAATACTTGCCTTAGAAACATAATATGTAGATTTAATAGCCTCTTTACCAAATCTTAAATGAGAAACAGTAATTCCACCACTCTTCTTAGAGTCATATTGGAAATATCCCTGAACATAAGCATTAGTATAAGTTCCTGTAATCTTCATTAAATCCTTACAAGCAGAAACCATACCATCACTACCATAACCATAAATTAAAAATTCAACATTCTTATTAGGAATCATAAATTTAGGATTATATGGAATACTCAAATTAGTTACATCGTCATTTATACCAACAGTAAAGTTAGTATGAACATCTCTTGTATCTAAAAAATCATACACACCCTTAATCATAGCTGGAGTAGTATCCTTAGATGATAAACCATATCTACCACCATAAACAGAAACACGAGCATCTACATTTTTAATTGTTTTAATAACATCCAAATATAAAGGCTCACCTGCACTACCAGGTTCTTTAGTTCTATCAAGTACCGCAATCTTCTTAACACTCTTTGGAAGAACCTTTAAGAAGTACTTTGCACTAAATGGTCTATATAAATGAACCTCTAAAAGACCAACAGACTCATTTTTTACTTTACTTAAATATTCTACAGTTTCTTTTATAGTTTCACAAACAGATCCCATAGCAACAATAACCTTATTAGCTGTAGGACTTCCATAATAATTAAAAGGCTTATAATCTTTTCCGGTTATTTTATTAATTTCACTCATATACTTGTTAACAATATCTGGAACTTTATCATAGTATTCATTTCTAATTTCTGTAGCTTGAAAATAAATATCACCGTTCTGTGCAGTACCTCTAATCATTGGCTTATTAGGATTAAGTGCACGTGCTTTAAACTCATCAAGAGCTTTAACGTCAATAAGTTCTTTTAATTTTTCAGTGTCAATAACATCAACTTTTTGAAGTTCATGACTCGTTCTAAAACCATCAAAGAAATTTACAAATGGTACATGTCCCTTTATTGCAGACAAATGTGCAACACCAGTTAAATCCATAACCTCTTGTACAGAACTAGAAGCAAGCATTGCAAAACCAGTTCCACGTACTGCATACACATCTTGATGATCCCCAAATATTGATAAAGCGTGTGTTGCCAAACTTCTAGCCGCAACATTTATAACACAAGGAAGTAATTCTCCTGCAATCTTATACATATTAGGTATCATTAATAATAACCCCTGACTCGCAGTATAAGTAGTAGTTAAACATCCCGCAAGAAGTGAACCATGCACCATACCTGCAGCTCCTGACTCAGACTCCATCTCAACAATCCTAACAGGAGTCCCAAAATAATTAAGTTTTCCCTCACTACTCCACTTATCAGTAAGTTCTGCCATCGGAGATGCCGGAGTAATTGGATAAATTCCCGCTACTTCAGTAAAATTATATGAAACATAACTAGCTGCCTCATTACCATCCATTATTTTTTTCATACTATCTCATCCTTTCAATCACAACTATAACTATTATATATCAAAATCACCATAATAAAAAGAAAATTAATGTAAACTTAACCAAAAAACATCTACTTATTATTCAAGTAATTAGTAATATATTCAAACAATAAAAAAACAAATATTAAAAAAAGCAAACACAAATTTTTGTATCTACTTTTTTATAAAAAGTATTTAATTACTTATTTTGTCTTAGTTGGAGTAACATATGGTTTATTCTGCTTATTTGTAACAATCCATGCATTAGAAACAGTTCTACCACCATAAGACTCTCCTGCACTTGGCTTATTCCATAATTTACCCTCTACACTCATTGTAGAACT
Organism: uncultured Bacilli bacterium; assembly: GCA_934140575.1. Lineage (GTDB taxonomy): Bacteria > Bacillota_I > Bacilli_A > RF39 > UBA660 > UBA3789. The sequence continues at coordinate 7,888 of CAKPBJ010000006.1, forward strand.
AGCACCACCATCTAAATTAGCAGCATTATAAGCCTTATATCTTAAAAGTATATCTATAACATCATTCATAGTAGCACCAGTACTATATCCTGGAAGTCTACCCTCAATTACTAAAAATAGTACAACTCCATCTTTTCTTTGAGCAATAACAGTACGAGGTGCAGTACCCCAACCACCATCACCATGAATCTTACTAGTTTTACCATTAACAATCAAATTAGGACCAAACTCAACAGCATCCCACATACCATCTTTAATTGCTTCTTCTGGACTCTTACTTGTCAAATACATCTTATGGTCCTTAGTAAAACCAATAAGTCCACCAGAACCACCATCATGTTGCCATATATGTTTTCCATCTTTAATGATAGCACCATATGGAATAGAACCATTACCCCATCCATCTAAATCTTCAAATCCACCACCATTAATACCAACAAGTCCATTATTATTCTTAACTAAAGTATTAACAGACTGTCCAGCCTTACCAAGCTTAGAAGAAACTGCTAAAGTAACATCACTAGGATCATAAATAGCTGTCAAATAACCCTTAAACTTAGATTCATTAATTCTAATAATCTTATATACCTCATTGCCAGCATCTCTAGTAAATAACTCCCTCTCATACTTAGATGAATAATGACTCTTCTCTTTATTACTACCAATAACAATATCATCAAGATTAATTGTCTCAGTATTAGCCTCAATATAATTCTCACTCATAACCTTGTTGACAGTATCCTCATCATACAAAGTATAAGCCAAATACTTATGAGACATTGTAGTCATAGCAGTCGGTATCCAAAAAGCTTTAAACTTATTATTATTAATCACAATTAACCCATCAATTACAATTAAATCAAGTAATAATATAAGAACAGTAAATTTACTAATCTTTAATCTTAATTTTTTCTTACTTTTTACTTTTTTATCTTCCATAAAAATCACTCCACTACATAAGGATCATTTAAACTTCCACTACCACCCTTAATATAACTACTATTAATAGATATAACAGGTACAATATGCTTTAACTCAGTAACATCAGCTTCCTCTAATAAACCATTAGCTAAAGTAGAATACTGAATACTACCAACTGAAGAAGTAGTATTCATATGAAAATAATCATTTAATTCATTATTAGAATTATAATCAAATATATTTAGTAATCCAACTTTACAAATAACAAAATTATTATAAATATTTTTATACTCATAACCAGTATCATTACTAATTTCTCCAACATAATAATAATTATCAACCAAATAATTACTATAAGTCAAAGTACTTAAATAAGTATTATTTAAAAAATAAGCAAGACTCTTCCTATCTTTTAAATCAAATAAACTACCACTCTTACTATACGGTAAAGTAATATCACTATACGAATTATTTATATATGTATTTTTATACATTTTTAAAATACCATTATCATCATTATATACTCTCCAAATATCATTACCAAGCTTAACATAACTATCAACATGATTACTCTTACCATCCTGATTAATAACATAAGGATTTCCTACACTTCCATCCCCTGATACAATCTTACTAGTCTCTTTCAATGTAATAACAGCACGAACTCCATAACCATCTAAACTATCACAACTCTGAACAGTACCATCTAAATCTACAAATAAATTCTCATCATCACCATCAAGTCCAATTAAATAAAAAATCTTACCATTATTAAGAAATCCTTTTGAACTTCCACTATTTATATAATCATTTATACTAAGAGTAGTAACATAATCCTTATAAGTACTCTTACCAGTCTTTATCTTATTATCCTTTAAAACATCTTCACTATATACAGTTTTTTTAAGAAATTTAGAAGAACTAGGAATAGTGTTTAAATAAATTCCAGAATGCTCTTCATTTGTCTTAGTTAACCAATTGTGTAAATTGGAATTTTTATACTTACTATCATCTCCCCACATAAAAGATGCTACAGTATTTTCACTAACTAATTTAACACTACCATCATTATCAACTCTTAAAACTCTATATAATCTATTAAAAATCATAACATAATTATTTGTAATATTACCTTTAAAAAAATACCCATCACTATCTCTATGAAGTCCATCACCATCCTTTACAAGTGAATTATTATTAACAATAATACCATCCAAAGTCTGAACTCCACCCTTAGTATTAACACTCTGAAGTCCATAGTAATAAAAACTTCTTCCTCCAAAATAAAGTGCAATACCAATTACCACAACTAAACTGACTATATTAAATATAAATTCATTTTTACTAAATTGAAACATTTTTTTCTTACTTTTTGTCATAACCATATACTCCATCTTAAAAAAGTATATCAAAACTATAAAACAATCACAAGATATAATAAAGAAAAAAATATGTCTAAACATATCTTTTTATATAATTATAAATACTTTTACTGGTGCTCTCATTATAGTGTAATCCATCAGTGGTAGTAAATGAAAGACTACTATTTGTATCAATATATTTAACATTTTTACTTAATCCACTCTTTAAAGTATTATTAAAAGAATTAATTTGTGAATTTAAATGGCTATATCCACCATCACATGGATTTACAGATACAAAGTAAACTTTACTCCCCTTAGTAGACCAAGATGATACATTACTATTTATATAACTAACATAATTACTAGCATTATATAAATCATTTACTCCCATTAAAATAACTAAAGCAGCTCCCGAATTTAAATAACTTGAAGCTGCAGATATACCAGTGTTTTTCATCCAATCTAATCCCATCGAACCTTGAGCAATATAAACATCATTTCCAACAGTATGAACACCACTCTCAGAATAATTAATTCCATTCCAAACACCAGAATTATAAGCATACATCTGAACAGTTCTACTATCTCCTAAAAAAACAACAACGCTAGACGAAGATTTACTAGTTGATGTACTTTTTTCATAATCGCCCGAACTATTTATCTTCTTTTTTTCACCACTTTCATAAGGATCTATATAAGAAGGTTTATCATTATTAATAGTTGCATTCTTCCAACAAGCACTTACCTGCGAATTATCACTAACAAGCCCCATTACAACATTAACAAGTAATGGTATAAAAAATAATAAAACCAAAGCAATCGCCGAATTCTTAATTCTACCAGGAGCTTTCTTATCATCTGGATTAGTCATTATAGTAATAAAAGACAAAGTCAAACTAACAATACAAAGAATTGGTCCAATAATTTGTACTAAAAAAAGAATATTTTTTATAATAGCAAAAAAATTACCTAAAATTTGACTATAACACTCCAAATCTAAAAATAACATATAAACAACTCCCCATTAATATTTAATATATATTATATACCATAAACCTAATATTTTACAAAATCAATAAAAACATCACAGTTTATTTTACAACCCAAAACGTAGACATATTACGAAGCCCATTTTCTCCACCAGCCACTGGCGTATTAATTATTTTATTATTAATAACAAGTTCAGAAGAACTTCCTCCATCTAAATTAGCCGCATTAACAGCACCATAATTTTCCATTATATCAGTAAGGTCAACCATATCTGCACCAATACTATTAGCAAGTCTTCCATTAATAACAACAAATAAAACAATTCCATCTGATCTTTGTCCAATCGCAGTACGAGGAGCACGTCCCCAACCACCATTACCTTTAATAAAACTACGCTTACCATTAACAATTAAATATGGCCCAAATTCAATAGCATCCCTATATCCAGTCTTAATAGCTTCTTCTTTACTCATATTACCAAGAATAAGCTTATTCTCATTAGTGAATCCAATAAATCCACCACCCATATTGGCATCAACATAATCACTAACTACTTTACCATTAGATATAACAGTACCATGAGGTAGAGCCCCATTACTATTCCAATCAGGATCATAAAATCCACCAGCATTCATCGCAATAATAGCATTTTCTCTCTTACTAACAGTAAGAATAGATTCTCCTCGAACGCCTAAATAAGCAGTAGTCGCAATACTAATCCTAGAAGGATCATAAACCGCAACTAAATATCCCTGATATCCACTACCACTAACCTCAATAACTTTATATAAATCATCTTTATCTCTATCTAGTATATCTTTCTCATACTTATTTTTATAAATGGAACTACTATACTTTCTAAACTTAATTTGATTTGGGTCACTAACCTCATCCACTTCAATAATACTATTATTTTTAAGTACCTTCTGAATATATTCATCACTATAAAGCCAAGTAGCTAAATACCTATGATTCATTGTAGTCATCGCACTAGTAATCCAAAACTCCTTAAAAGAATTAATTGGTCCATAAAATAAAAATAAAAATAAACAAAAACCAACTATATAAAATATACAAAGAAAAGAGACAATTCTTCTTTTTAATGGCATCTTATATTTTTTAGAATTAACACTTTTCTTTCTCATAATTAATCCTCTTTACCATCATAAGAACCATCTTTATTATAATCAATAAACTTCTTATTAGTATCATAAGATTTTAATAATAAACCACTACCAAGACTAGCCTGATAATTATTATAATTAACTATATTTTGATTATAAATATTTATATCAGTTACAAAATAATTAACAACTTGTTCATATATACTCTTATAATTAATACATTTATTATTTATACTACTTTCTGGATAATAAACATCATCACATAATTTATCAAGTTTATTAGTATTCTTTTGAAGTTCATCTACTAAATTCTCATAATTAGATAAACGATTTTTTATAAAACCATCATTACCATATAATGAATCATAATAAACATTACTTAGTACACTATTATATAATTCATCCCTCATATCTTCAAAAGCCGAAACATTAGTACTAAAAGTTTCAAAAGAATCAGATACTGTATCCATTCTCTTATAAGTACTATCTTTATCAGCCTTTAATCCTAATAAAAATGAAGATACACTTCCTGAAACTATTAATATAAAACTGAAAGTCATTAATACATACGCAAATCTTCTTAGCTTCATCCATCATCACCTAATTATAATTTTATCAAAACCCAAGAAAAAAGTATATATAAAAAGACAGATATCTTTACAATATCTGCCTACTTAACAATTGTCTTTTCATCTTCCTTAGTTAATTTTTCAAATTTATAATCTTTAGCTTTAGATAAATCTATATCTGAATAACCAGCTTCTGATTTATATTTTTCCTTACCATCAAATTCATAATAAACAATTAACTGTTCATCTCCCAAAACAATCTTATAATAACCACTAGTCTTTACATCTTTCTTATTTTCAAGCATAAATTCAACTGATCCTTCTTTTGAAACATAATATACATGTAAATCACTTATACAAATATTATCAATACACTTTTCTTTCTGTAATCTGCTATTAGTTATAAGTTTAGTTCCATCTGGATAATTAGATAAATCAACTTCATCATTTCTTCCAATTACAAATCCAAGAACAATCAACAATATAGAAATAAATAAAACAATCGCAGTAATTAAAACTATTTTCTTTTTATCAAATTTCATATCTTATTCCTTCTCTTCATTATTTTCCTGATTCTTCCACAATAGACACATTGGGTTTATCATAATCATTACCGCGAATATATGGATTACGTTTATTTTTTTTGAATGCATAAGGACCATCTTCTTTTTCAACTAAAGCATCACAATATTTATTTTGATTATATGTTAAGATAACCATCTTTGATTCTGTGCCATCATCGTTATTTTTTACTTTTACATAAGAACTATTATATCCTTTATAATAACCCTCACATGTATATGGAGTTCCATCATATTCCTTTGTTACAGGTTTATTATACTTATACCACACGATACCTATAACCTTCTGAGACATATCACCATTTCCATTCATAAAGCATGTATAAAAGCTACAATTTAAATTGACATCAATTTCTTTTGTTGTACAAACCTTTTTAGAAACTTTCTCTGAATAATAAGTACTTGTCATTTTATAAGCTCCAAACACATCAATAGATTTATTTTCGCTATACAAGATTAATTGATCTTTTCTATGAAGAGGTTTTACTGAAGAAAGCTCAGTCATTGCAACACCTTTTTCATCTCTCTTCTGTATAGGTTCACCATTTGAATCATACTTTAGCTGAGTGTTACCATTTTCATCCGTATATTCTTCATACACAGGGGCATTTGAAATATAATAACAATTTCCACTACAACTATCACGATTAATTTCTACGCCTGAATCTTCAGCATCATTATTAAAAGAATATTCATTAAATGTACTACCATATGTCGCAGTAGCAGAACTTCCACTAACACCAGAATAACATGCATCATATATAGTTCCGAAAACTGTTTCCTGATTATGAGAATCAATTACATGCAAATATAATATTACATCTTTTTTCTTGCTATATTTTTTATCAAATTTAAATTCAAAACCTTCAATTCTTTCATTAAGTAAAGCACCTGACTTATCCTTTACTAAATAATCTTCAACCTTATATCCACCAGTATATGACTTTGAAGAATAATCAGTACACGTATCCTTCGTTTCATTATCATTAATACATACTTTATATGTATCAAAAGGATCCATTACATCAAAATATAAGTCAAAAGTAATATATTTTGATTTCTTATCAAAACCCGTTTCTGTTAATTTAAATGAATTAATAACAGGAGCCTTATCTTTATATAATTCATATTTCTTGACTTCACTGTCGATGGTATTTAAGCCATCATAAGCCACTACCTTAACCTCATATACTGTACCTTTACTAACATCAGAAGCTTTTATTCCATTAATCGAAGAAATAATTTCAGTATCATACTTACCACTTAAAGAATACTCACTAGTACATTTATATGAAGCATCAGTACTATCTTTTTTCTTAGCACAAACTTTATAGGTTCCACTTTGTGAATTAAAGTCATCACTAACAGTAAATTTAATTTCAGCATTATTTGTATTATAAGGTTGATCTTTACTGTATACACCTTTAATGTTAATTACAGGAGGATTATTAGAATACAATTTATAAGTAAATGTTTTATTACTTTCAGCCCCATCAGAATCTTTAACATACAATGTAAAAGTAACATCCGTTCCAGAAGTTCCAGGTTGATAATCTGAAGGTGACTTAATAGTATAATTAATTTGCTTATCACTACGATCACTCGCATCATATTGAGTATATTCCCCACATTTTTGAGTAGAATTTGCACTTTTAGTACATATCTTATATTCCAATTTACTAGTACTATCAATATCATCAGAAACATTCATTTTTATTGTTGTATTAAGACTACCACCTTTACTAGAATCACAATTATCACATGCAGTTCCTACTGAAGATACATTAAACTCACTAATTACAGGTAAATTATTATGATATACATTATTATAAGAAATAAGTCTTCCACTTTTCTTTGTTAATTCAAACTTTTTACCATATTCATCAATAAATATAGCACTTAAATATCTAACTCTACTACCAAAATAGTTTCCACTAAACTTAAATGTTACACCACCAAGTTCAGATAACTTATAAGTTTTATCAGAAGATTTAGGATTATCAAAGTTCTGTCCACCACTAACTACATTTCCATTAAAATCAACTTCTTGTAGACGAACTCTTAAATTATCATGTTCAGTCAAATCATCCTCAATCGTACTTGTATCAAGTTTAAATTCCAAAGAATCCATTAAAGCTAATTTTCCACTATCATCTTTTCCATATTTTTGCCAAATTGGATTTAAAGTAATTGTTGAATGACCAGGTTTAAAATGAGGAGGTTGATTATTATAAATATCATATTCTGCTTCCTTAGTTGCAATCAATCCTGAACTATCCTTAACAAATACATGTAATGTTTTAGTAGCCCCATCAGGTAAACAAGCACTATTATTACACATAAAGGTATAAGGAATAAATCCATTAGCATCTGGTTTATATAATTTAAATTCACTATCCTTCTTACAACCATTATTCTTATCCTCAGTTAAACAATATTTCAAACTAGAAACGTCATCTATATCATCAGTAATATCCATTCTAACTCTAGCTTTTGAAATATTATAACTTGAATTCATACTACCAACAGAGAAATTTTTTATAACTGGTGCTCTGTTTTTATGAATAGAATAAGAAATAATACGACTATCATAATTACCATCAGGATCATATACAATTAAATACATCTTTAAAGTACTTTTATTTTCATCAGTATATGACAACTTACTTGAAAAATCAAAATTTTTACTAAATGTTGCTTCTTTTGTTCCCCAATCAAAGCATCCACTAATAGTAGAATCAGCACTTGATGAACAAGATGAATTTATTTCAGGATAATTTCCTGTTTCACCATCATAATAAATTTTATACTTAACTTTTAACATATTAAATTCAGTATCTTTATCGGAAACAGTTAAACTAAGTTTAGCATCTAACGAATTAAAGTCCTTATTTGAAGCTGATGAAATTGATGCCTTAACAATCTTAGGAGCTAAAGAATCAGTAGCAGTTGTATTATCACGTAATCCATTTTTATCATAAACTTTTAAAACACCATTTACATAATTACTTCCTAAATCAGTGTTATTAATACCAGTTGCATATTGAGGATACATTTTTTCATCATCAGCAACACTAACTAAATCAGAATCTTTAAAGTCTACAACATACTTTACTGCATCACTCTTATTAAGTTTAGAAGCTAAAGTAAGTTTTACACCTCTATATCCTCCACCTTTTACATTCTCAACTAACGTAACAGAGTATTCTAAATCATTACCCGTATTCTTAATAACAACAAAAGATTTATTATCATCATATTCACCCTTATTAGGAGCCTCATCAAAGTCACCGTTGTCAAGATACTTCAGACTCATAATAATACAGTCCCCATCATCTGGTCTTTCAACTGTCGTACTAGCAGCTCTAATCTTATACTCAGCCTGTGACACTAACTTAAGAGCATCATTTACATAAACTTTATTAGTATTCTTACTAAAAAGTCCTAAAATAGTAGGTAAAGCAATAGCCATCAAAAGACCAAGAATTACCATTGCAGCTAATAACTCAATTAAAGTAAAACCCCTATTTTTTTTCATCATAGGATTCCCTCCTTATTTTTTAAAAACAAATAACTTACTAAATACATAGTTTAAAACAATAACCAATACTTGACTAATAATAGTAAATAGATAAACATTAAAGTTAAGAGCCGTAACAAAGATATACATAATAACCATTTCTAAAATCAAAGTTAAAACCCTAGAACCAAAGAAACTAGAAATCTCTTTAAATATACTCTTAGATTTACTCTCAAAAACAAATTTTCTATTAGTAACATAAGCAAATAATACAGAAACAATCCAAGAAATAATAATTGCAGCCTGTAACTGAATTGCATTACTAGAATCAATTACTGTTAAAAGTAATATCCACTTAGTAACTAAATTTACTAAAGTAGTACATACTCCAAAAAACAAATATAATAAAGCTTCTTTATATTTATTATACCAAGAAACATTATTTGTATCTTCAATATAATCTTCAATTAATTTTATCATATTAGGAGTATTACTTACAAACTTTTTAGGAGTAAAACTCTTACTCTTTTCAATCAATTTACCAAGCTTATTAAAATCTCTAAGTTCAAGGATATATCCTTCATCCGCAAACTCTTTAACTATCTGTTTTTGATGATCATTAGTATGCTCCTTATATTTATAAAGCCTTGCTGCTGCAATAACTTTTTTATTATTTTTAATAGCTGTTAAAATAGAACCAGCCCCACCATGTGTAATTATTAAATCAGCACTTTTTATATACTTGTTAAACTCATCAGTAGGAATCAAATCAAATATTTCCATATTCTTAGACTCATACTTAGTATAGCCAGCTTGTACCACAACACGTTCCTTAATATTTCCTTTTTCTATTTCTCTATCAATTGCCTCAAGTAAACGAGTAAACTCCTTATCCTGAGTACCTAAAGTTACAAAAATCATTAGAAAATCCACCCCCCATAAACAGCATTAGGATATTCCTTCAACATACTCTTCCACTGTACAATAAATAAATCACTAATTGGATACAAAAGTTTACCTGTAACTGTTTTCGTATAAATATTAGCAAATGTTTCTATATAAATAATTTTTGCACCAAATAACTTACAAATACAACACATTGGTCCAGCAGTATGAACACCTGTAGTTACAACATAATCAGGATGCAACTTAAAGAAATAATAAAGACTTTTAAAGCAATTACCAATCAACTTAAAAGGATAACTAAGCATATGATCCTTAGTACCATAAGTCAAATAATAAACTTTATCTTTAAACTTATCTTTTAAATACATATTAGACTTAGTCTTTTCAGTAATCAAATTAAAATCATATTTTGAAAACATTTCCTCTAATTGTAATAATTCACTTAAATGTCCACCAGTAGAGGCAATAAATAAAACACGCCTCTTATTTTTTTTACCTTTATTCATAAACTTCACTCTCTTCTATTAACGTAAACCACTCTTCACTAACAACATCACTAGTATATCTTTTTACACCTTTTCTAGCAGCTCTACCGAGTCTTAATCTTTCATCCTTACTATCAACCAAATCTTTAATTTTCTTTATCATAGCATCTCTATTTCTATTCTTTATTAAATAGCCATTTTCTCCACTATTAATTATTTCACGAGCTCCCTCAGCAGAATCATAAGCAATACACGGAACCCCATGACTCATCGCCTCAATAAGAACAATACCAAATGACTCAGTATAAGAAGTCATTAAATATATTGAAGACTCATCTAATATCTTATCAATATAATCTTTTCCCTGAAAACCATGTAAAGTAACTTTATCATTCAATTTATTTTTATTAATATATTTCTCAAGATTACCTCTTTCAACACCATCACCAATAATATCTAAAGTCCAATCTGGATATTCTCTTAATACCTTTTTATATATTTTAAGTAAATCCATAAATCCCTTTTCAGGAGAAAGTCTACCTACACTAATAAATCTTTTATTTAAAAGTTTCGCACACTTAGTAGGTAATTTATCAATAGAATTAGGAATATAAATACACATACACTTATTATTTTTAAGTTTTTCAGAATAAAACTTTTGTAAATCATTTGAAACAACAATTAAATAGTCCAAGTTCTTACAACTATTTATAACATTAGTCGCATATTTATAATCACCATGATAATGATTATGTTCCCAAGCAATCTTTAAAGTACCTTCCCTTCCAAAAGAATTTACCCAAAAGTTAAATAAATCTCTAGTACTAATCATTACATCACATTTTTTATTAGAAATGTAATCAATCATTTTCTTTTTTCTAAAATAAAGTACTTTTAATGAATAAAAACCTTCTTTTAATATTTTAAAAATATTTTTCTTTCTTACCGCATCCATAAATTTATTTTTATTTGGTTTAATATTCTTATTCAAGTATTTAACTTTAACTCTCTTATCTAATTCAAAAGCTGGTTCATCCATTAGTTTATAACAAACTGCTATTTCAACACTATAACGTTCACATAATGTATTTGCTAAATTAACAATGCACTTTTCAATACCACCATATCCTAAATGTAAAGCTAAAATTGATATTTTTTTCATAACACCACCCTATATCAATTATAACATTATTTTACATAGAGAAAAACATAAAAAACAAAAAAAGCATTATTTCTAATACTTTTTTATAATAACAAATTATTGTTGTACTGGACCAACTTGTGAAACACCTTCAACTGGTGCAACTGGAGCAACTGGAGTTACCATTTGATTAGGAACTTCTCCATTTACTGGAGCAACAGGTGTAACTTGAATATCAGGTACAGCTTGTACTTCTGGTGCAACTGGAGCAACTGGAGAAACTTGTTGAATAACAGGTACTTCGTTTACAGGTTCTGTTTGAACTTCATTACTTGCAATTGTTGGAATAGTCTGAGTATTTGCAAGAGGATCAGCTCCACCATAAATTTGATGACTTTCTTGATTAACATTTAAATCAGGAACCACTGGACTAACACCACCATAAATTACATGTTCATCAGGTTGTGGTGCAGGTTGTGAAAAATTATCAACAGCTGGTTGACTAATTTCTGGTGCAGGAGTAACAACTGGCGAAACAGTTGGAACTTGTTGCATCATTGGGTCAACTCCCATAGGTTGTTGCATCATATCAACAGGTGTTGTATTAACCTCTGGCATAGCTGTAACTTCAGGCATTACAGGTTGAACAGGTTCTGGTGCAACTGGTGAAACAGTTGGAACTTGTTGCATCATTGGATTAACTCCCATTTGTTGTTGCATCATATCAACAGGTGCTGCATTAACATCAGGCATTGGTGCAACCTCTGGCATTACTGGTTGAACAGGTTCTGGAACAACTGGTGAAACAGTTGGAACTTGTTGCATCATTGGATCAATACCCATAGGTTGTTGCATCATATCAACAGGTGCAGCATTAACCTCAGGCATTGCTGTAACCTCTGGCATTGCAGTAGGTCCTACATTAGGCATTGCCGTATTCTGCATCATTGGATCATTTGCAGTTCCTTGTCCCATAAAATTATTAGAAGTTGCTGCTGCTGCAACAGCATCTGGAGAAATTGGTGTAGCACCATTCATATTAACAGGTTGAGCCATTGAATCAACTCCCATTGGTTGAGTATTTAAAGTGTCAACCATTGGTTGTTGTTGATTAACAGCTACAGGACCATTATTCATATCAGGAGCAGTATTCGCATTCATACTAGCATTAGCATCTGCTGCTTCTTTTTCTTTCTTCTCTTTCTTAGACTTCTTTCCAGTCACTATCAAAATAATTAAAGCAATAATTAATAATACAACTCCACCAGTAATAAACATACCTGGAACAGTTGTAAACCAACCTAAATCAAAATTCATTAAAATCTACTCCCTTTATTCTATAATCTAATATTATGATAACAAAAAATATTTGCAATTGCAAATATTTTTATATCATATACAAAACTTTTACAGTGTAAATAATGTCCAATAATTTTTTGACTCTGGCAATGCCTTAAATTCCAAGCGTTCATGAGTAACAGGATGTTCAAAAGATAAATAATATGAAAATAAACTAATTTGTTTATTATCTTGAACTCCATATCTTTGATCACCTAATAAATAATGACCTCGACTAGCAAATTGAACACGAATTTGATGATGTCTACCAGTTTTTAAAGTAATAGAAACCAGACTACAATCATGTTCCTTATTATAATCTAATAGTTCATAATCAAGAATAGCCTTCTTACCATTTTCACATACATAACTATTACCATTGCTATCTTTATCAATATAATCAATATACTCTCCACTCTTAGAAACCTTACCATGAACAATAGCTAAATACTTCTTAGTAACACTATGCTCATTAAAAGCCTTATTAAGTCTACTAGCAGCCTTACTACTACGAGCAAACACCATTATTCCAGAAACAGGTCTATCAAGTCTATGAACAAGTCCCAAATAAACATTACCAGGTTTATGATATTTTACTTTAATATAAGCTTTAATATCATCCATAATAGACTTATCCCCTGTAGCATCCCCTTGACTTAAAACATTATAAGGTTTAATAACTACAATAATATGATTATCTTCATACAAAATATTTAATTTACTCATCTTTTTCCCATCTTCCATAAATACCACAAGGTAACACTAAATTACTATTTTTAATTGGAATACCAACCTCTCCACAAGTAATAGTCCCACTATACTTTTTATTAACAGTAAGATTAAGTATATTAGAAAGAACATAAGAAGAAAGCCCAGTAGTATAAGAGTTAATCAAGAAAAATAATGGATCATCACTAAGAATTTCACTACACAAACTAACTAAATAATTTAAATTCTTTTCAATATCCCAAACCTCACCATTAGCACCTCTACCATAGCTTGGTGGATCCATTATAATTGCATCATATTTATTACCACGTCTAATTTCTCTTTGCACAAACTTGACAACATCATCTACCAAATATCTTACATCTTCAACCGGTAACTTACTAGATTTAACATTTTCTTTACACCAGTCAATCATACCACGAGAAGAATCAACATGCGTAACATGAGCTCCAGCAGACATACAAGCAATTGTAGCCCCACCAGTATAAGCAAATAAATTAAGAACCTTAATTTTTCTATTACTTCTTTTTATTTTATCAATCATATAATCCCAGTTAACTGCTTGTTCTGGAAATAACCCAGTATGTTTAAATCCCATCTTTTTAATATTAAAAGTTAAATTCTTATAATTAATTGTCCAAGCACCAGGAACATCTCTTATATTCTCCCAATGACCTCCACCACTTTTACTTCTATAATATATCGCATCAATTTTAGAAGAATACTTATCAGATAAATCACCATTATCCCAAACAGCCTGTGGATCTGGTCTAAGTAAATAAACATTCCCCCATCTTTCATATTTCTGACCCTTAGATGCATCAAGTAATTCATAATCTTTCCAATCATTACAAAGTTTCAAAAAAACCACCTCATATTCCCGCTTATTGTATCATAAAAAATAAAAAGAAAAAAGACCTAAGTCTTTTAATTAGTAGCACTAAATATTCTCTTATAATCCGTAATCAAAGTACTTCCATTATATGCAATAATTCTATCTTTATACTCATTTAAAGTATCAGAACTCTTCATAGCATACTGACACTCAACATCAGCATACTTACTACATTCACTACCATTCGTAGCATATACTTTATATATCTTATTTGCAGTTCTTACAAAAGTACTAACAGAATTACCTGCATAATTATAATCAATTATATCTCCACCATAATTATCACTACCATAAACAATCTTACTACTAGTAATAACAGGCTCAGACTTACTATCAGCTTTAGAAACAATGTAACCATAAACATTACCATCTTTTTTCAAAACATAATATAGTCCACTACTACTATCCGCCGTAGTAACTTTAACAGCTTCTTTATCTTTTAATAATAAATCATAAATATAATAATTATTATCACTACTAGTAACCTCACTATATTGAACAACATTATTAGAAGAAGTTAAATAATAATACTTTCCATCACTTCCCCTAGCAATACTACCATCCATAATAGCATCAACAACAATCTTAGTATCAGCTTTCCTACAATTTTGATCATTAGAATAAGCTTGTCCTAAACTAATCTCATAAAGTTTTCCATCCTCATCAATAACATGAGTCCCAGTTAAATATTTAATTTTCTTATAACTTGTATCTTCCTTATCCTTAGGAAAAAAATAATCACAATTAAACTCAGTACCATAACTAAAACCATCATGTCTAATATCACGAGTAACATCACCATCACAACCAGTACAAATAAAACAACAAATACCAACTAAAAAAAGAAACTTTAATTTATTCTTACCATTCATCTATATCCCTACCTTTAATAAAAATATACCACAAATAATAAACATTTAAAACTAAAATTTCTTTATAATATCAAAAATATATTTAACTTTCTTACTATCTTCTCCTAGATACTTATCAAAAACAATATCACAAATATCTCCACTCTTTTTAGCCTTTTCCTTATCATATAATTTACTTATCTTTTTATATACTATATTAATACTTTCACTATCAGTAATAAACTTATTAGACTCAACCTGCATAATACCAAGCTTTCTCTTTTCTCCATTAAGTCTAAACATAAAATAATCATATTTTCTATACAACTTACTTCTCTTAGAATTCTCATATATCATAATAGCATAAATCATATTAGATATCTCTCTATTACTAAAATCACAATCATCATAAAACTTATGCTTAAGTTTAGCATATGAAACAAGACAACTATCTACACTCATATACTTATCAGTATTCTTAGAAACACTAGTAAGAATATTCTTTTCCCTACAAAAATTATAAATAAATAACATTGTTAATGACCATAGTATTAATCTAAGGTCCTCTCCCGTCAAAAATACTTTAGTCACTTTATTTATAAAATCTTGATTTATAAAAAATCCTATCAATGTCAATAATATATAGTAATAAATATTTTTTTCATCTTTATTAAAAAAGTCTCTCTCAACTACATAACTATTATAAAATATATCCGTAATCATCATAAATACAAACATTAAAAATATATTATCAGTAACATTTAAAGCCATTTCAAAACAAATGCCAGAAACTATCATCATAAGAATAATAGAAAATATAATTTTCTGTACCTTATTAAGGATATATCTAGAATCAATTAAATTAAGTATGAAATAAGCTCCTATTCCAGCTACAATATAAAATATCCAACACCAAAGCCCCATATATTATCACCTCAACTGCCACATATTATATTACAAAATTAATTTTTTGTAAATTAAATCTTAGAGTACTTCTTTAACCTCTTCTTTATTAAAAATACAAGATCCATTGGCCCATTAATCTTATTCACAACAATCAAAGCATCTTGTAATTTTACTTTATCAGATAATTTATCCTTAACAGCTAAAGCCTCACCCAAATAATCAAAATTATCGATTGGATTAACTTCAATAAAATCTTTAATATAATTTTCTATATCCTGAAGAATAAATTCCTTAACTGGATACTCATCAACTAAACAAACTCCATAGTATCCACCAACTAAATATCTAAATTGATTAATTAACTCTTCCATTTTACCACCCATCAATATATTAATATATTTATTTTAAAAAATCCACTTTTATGATAAAATTAAGAAGAGGTAAACGATATGGAAAAGAAAGATTTAAAATTTATAATTATCTTTATATTAATAGTATGTTTTTCATTTGCTTATCTATTTCAAGCAACCTATGCAAAATATAAAAAACAAGTATCAACTGAAATGGATGGAGATATAGCAAGTTGGAATATAAAAGTAAACGATGAAGATATTAATGGAAAAAAAACACTGACAAAAAATATTACTCCAGAAATTACAAGTAGTGAATATGTAAAAGATAAAAAACTTGCTCCTGGATCAAGTGGCTACTTTACCGTAACAATTGATGCGACAAACGTAGATGTTGACTTTAAATATGAATTAACTACAGAACTAAATCAAGATACAAACTTAACTGATTTCAAAATATCTGGTTATAAAATAAATGATGGTACACTAATTAATACATATGATAATAAATTAACTGGAGAAATACAAAAAAATACTCCTAAAACAAAATTTACATATTATATTATATGGGACGATGATGACACAACTCAAACAATGAATAATACAGAAGACACAGAATATGCGAAAAACCATAAAGATGTAAAAATTAATTTAAATATCAAATTTACACAAAAGAAAGAAGCTACAAATTAAGCTTCTTTTTGTGTGACTTTAAGTACTAATTTCATAGCTAGACATGACTTTTCAGTGTTTTTTTCATATTGACCACAAGCATATCCAAAATAACTATCAGCATCGTCTTTTTCTAAATATAAATTATTTCTTAACTCATTAAAATTATTCGCAGTAACAGAATCATTAACGACATACTTACCATCAACAAAATTATAATAATTAAATTCTGCATTATAATCATATAAACTATCTAATTGATAAAACTTTTCCTGATTTTCATAATCCCAAGATAAACTTGCACCAAAATTAGTATAACCTTGAGGTTGAATAATCACAGAATCAATATTTAAGTTAACAGAAAACGGATAAAAAGAGTTTAAACGTCTAATTATTTCATCCTTATTACTAACGTCAACATCACGCCCCATTATAGAAAGAGATGCAATCTCATAAGAAACATCAGCAGAAACCTCACCCAAATTATGTATAATAACTTTTTGACTATAATCTAGCATACCAGGTTTCATATCTGAAACATAAAAATCAACTTTAGTTGTAGGTTTACCATTAGAATTAAATTCAACATCCCAAGAAGAAATATTTCCTTCAAGCTGCAACCCAGCCTTAGAAACATAAGTAAACCACGCAAAAATATTAACGCCAATTAGAAACAAGGCAAACAAAAGACTACGCAATAGCATTCTTTTTCTACTTTTCTGTAACTTTTTATAAAAACCTAGAAATTCCTGTCTCACAAAAGGCACCTCCTAAATTATATTTATATTATCTCCTCTTCGCTGTCATCATTATTTTTTTCTATTATATCATCATTTTCATTCAAATTACTATCTTCATCAAACTTATCTGAAGAAACTTCTTTCTGAATTTCTTCTAACTCATTTTTATCAAGTTTAATATCTGTTATTGTTTGTAATATTTCAAGAACAATAACTAATACTAATGGACAAAATATTAAACAAAAAAATCCTACCTGAGACTTAATAATATGATTAATTTGAGTAACCACCGGTAAAATTCCTGTAACTTTACCAACTATTTGACTCGATGTAATTGAAGGATCCTCTACTTGATTACTAACACCTTTAGTAGTAAAAATACGTCCCTTTTCACCATCTTCAATCTTAATAATTCTATGAGTTACTAACTTATCCTCTAAACCTCCACGATTTCCAACATAAGCTACATCGTCCCCAACTTTTAATTTAGAAGTATCACAATTCTTAACAATAATTACATCATCAACATTATAAACTCCAGTCATAGAACCAGTCGCAACAGTATATAAGTGATATCCCATAATACCTTTATTACCACCAATTCTTTGAACACAAATAAAAGCAATATATAAAAGCATTATCAAAAATAACAAACTTTTTAATAACTCAAATATAAATTTAAAAATTCTACAATTAAATATTTTTTCCATCATCTTCACCTTTCAAGTTATTAAAAACTGCATCAATCATTTTATTTTCACGAGAAAATCTATCTTTAAAAATATTTTCAATACTATTAGTCTTCTTTATAGTATCACTTTTAATAATATCACACTGCTTTTCAAATAACTTCTTTATCTTATCTTCATTTAAATCTTCTACACTATCAAGCAAATTATCAATTAATCTCTTCATCATTTGATTAATTATATTAACCTCACTACCACTATTACTAGAATTTATTAAATTCCTATTAGCAATATAAGTCATAAGAAAAGCTTGATCATATTCATTTTTTAAAATACCCTTATCAAAATAATTTTTCTTTTCCTTTTCCCTTTTATCCTTACTTTCAAAAGCTTGAATATAATTCCACAACTCCTCAGCTTTCTTAAAGTTTGGATTCTTTAAAATAACATTTGTATGTCTTATTGGACTCCTAACAGGAGGTAGATGAAGCTTAGCAAGTGTTGTATAAAGTTCACTTCCAAAAAAACCATCCATTTGTATTTTTATTTTTTTAAGTCTATCTTCAAAAGATAAACCATTTCGTGAACCATCTGCTCCTTTAACCACACGAGAAACATCATTTATTTCAAGTTTAATGTTAATATCTTCACTATCCACTTTGGTATTCGCAACATACACTAAGTCATTCTTATCCAAGCAATAAGAACTTCCTCCTGTTGCCGTAACTCTTTCTTCATAAAAATTTCTTAAATTATTTAAAAGAGTAAATATAAATCTATTTTCATAAGTATCTAAACTTTCTTCACGATTTATATTTAAAATCTTAGAAGGTTTAACATCACCATTATCCTCAATTTTTTGTATAAAATTAGTATGCTGAGTAAGATGAATAACAGATTCAACTGTAACCTTACGAGCAAGTTCAACTTTAACAATTTCTTCTTCATTAATAATAAATCTTTTAGGATTTCTTAAAATATTATCAAGATAAGGCAATGTATCTTCAATAATATCTATCCACTCATAATCAAGTTCTTTTAAATCATGATTTGTCTTTACATTTAATGTTGAATTAAGCTTATTTAAAAACTCATCATTCTTTTCTAAAACATCACCATTATCCATAAATATTCACCTCTACTTATTAAACCATCTTTTGAAGTCTTCTTAAGTAATCTTTACATTCATTAAAATTCTCTTTACCAAACTCTTTATCTAAAAATTCAATAAACGGATCAATTTCATCTCTAATATATGCAAGATTTAATTGTTCAAACTTACGTAAAATTTTACGTGCTATATAATAATCAACTCCATCTACTTCTGTACCACCACAAGCAACATAAGTTGCGACAAAGTCTTTCATCTGCTTAACAATACGGTTACCAAAAGCTATACGGAAATGTTTAATAACATAATCATCCATTGAATTAATCTTCTCACTCATACCATCAGTTAATGGATGTTCTTGTTTTGCCTTAGCAAATAATCCCTCTAAATATGAACTATTAATATTCATGGAATCAGTATCAATTGGCTCAAATACTTGACCTTTATCATTAATATCTATTGGCATAGCACGATCGTATACTTTATCAGTAACAGCAAATGTAGAGTCATCGTTATTGATTGTTCCAATATACCACATGTTACCTGGAATATGTAACTTACCAGCTTCTAATTTCTTAGGATCTGTATCCCATGAACTAGGAACAAGCTCAATTACCCATTCATCACGACTTGGCATTTCAAGAATAGATAACATTTCTGCAAAGTAGTACTCAACACGTGCAATATTCATTTCATCTAGAACAGTTACATAAACATCATCTGTATATCCAGCAAGATACATCCATTTAAGTACTTCAGTTTCATTAAACTTCTTAGTAAACTCATTGAAATATCCAAAAAGTTCTGTTCTATCTCTCCAAGAAGGTTGAACTGAAGCAATAATTGCATCATTTCTAATAAATTTACCCCAAGCATAAGCAAGTGAAGTTTTACCAGTACCAGAAATACCTTGTAAGATAACTAACTTAGTAGCACTTAAACCAGATATAAATAATCTAATCATATTAGAAGTATAATAAAGTTTTAATTTAGAAGCAGCAAAGTTTCTAAATAACTCAACTAATTCCTCTAAAGTAAATGTATTATTATAATTTTGAATCTTATAATTCATATACTCTACATCAATAGCATGTAACTTAGAGAATCTAATATTATCAAGATTAACATCTTCATTATTATCCTTAGAAGTATTATCTTCCTCACTAAGTACCTCAGCCTCTTCACCAGGCTTTAATCCTAACTGTGATACCTTCATAGCAAGAATCTTTTCTTTCTCCTGAACTAAATTAGCAACTTCCTTATTAAGTTCCCCAATCTCTTCTAACATACTCTCTTGCTCAACAAGAGTCTTCCTAAATTTCATATATTTCTTAATAAAGAAAAAAACAAGTAAAATAATAAGTGCAAGAATAATAATTAATACAAGTACCGCAATAACTACAAGTATCCACTCACTCATATTAAAATCTTTTCTATAAAATTCAATAACATATAAATACTCAGAAATATTAAATATTTGAACAATACCATTAAATATCCCAGAAAAAATCATTCCAATCCCAGAAAAAAATACAGACATAAATTCAAATAAAAATCTAACAAACGTATCCATATTACTCCTCCTCAAAAACTAAAACTTCTATACCCTCTTTATCATACTCCAAAAAATAATCTCTATCTTTATATTTACAATCAGAAACAACAAGATAATTAAACATACCTAAAGTATATATATTATCAGTCTTCTTATAAATATCATTAATATGACTAAAATCTTGTATACAACCAAATAAATAATCCAAACTAAAAGCATTCTCATGACTTAAATAAGTATTATAATTAACTAAAAATACAACATGTTTTCTAATTAAAGGATTATCAATCAATTCATATACTTTATTAATTATCTTATCTCTACTTACAAAACTATCTTTAATATTAACAAAATATAAAGTATCAAACTTTTTATCATTATTCTTTATAATATCAATAGAAATCTTTTTCATAATTAATTCAAATTTAAAAAAATCATACTCATCATTTTTATAATTCTTTCTAACTAAACCATTTCTATAATTATTCAAAATTCCAATATTATAATCAAGTTCTACATATTTATAATTATCTTTTCCTACAAATTTCTTAAAAGTAATATTAAAATACTCATCTTTATAGTCAAGTACCTTATTAACTTTATCATAACTTTTCTTAATTAAACTAACTAATTTTAAACATCTATCTTCAATTAATTTATTAATTAACTTATTATCTTTTACAAATAAAGAAACAACATTAACAATATCATCCCTATCTTTATATTCTAATCTATCTATCCTACAAACTTCATATGAAATATCTCTAAGTTCCTTAATAATAGATACATTAGTTGAATATTCATGATTACTCACAACAAGTTCATAATCTTGATAATCATATAATAATTCTTCCATACAACCATCAAATTCTTTATCTAAGTTTTTAAGATTAGCTCGACTACCATCATCAATAGTATTAAAAGTATCATAATAATAATTATCAATATAAGTTTTAAAATAAGCCCTAAAAACATCTTTTATAAACTTATTATTCTTATTATAAATAACTAATCCATACTGAATAAGGCAATCAGTCTTATAATCCATATAAATATTAATTAAATTACTCATCCAATCACCCTTTCCTAGTCTTTTAAATTATAACACATAATTAAATTATTTTGGACTTTTTACTGAAACATTTACAATAGAATTTGAATTTGTTATAGGATAAGTATAATTCTTAAGTATATCGTTTTTATAAAATATAATTGATTTAGTAGAAGAAGCATTAATTTTAAAAGAAAACTTCTTAACATACTTATATCCACCAATATTAATAGTTTGATAATTACTACTCAATCTATTTATATATAAAGAATTAGTTAAATCACAAAAAATAATATTAGGATCAAACTCTAAAGTAACAATTGCAGAATAACACTTATCTTTATTAGTATCACTAAGTTTAGCATAATCATCAATTGAGACTTGATCACCTACTTTATAACTATCAAATGCAGTAGAAACCTCATAATAAGAAACAGAATTAGTAAGATTCAAAGTCAAATACTTAGAATTAACACTATCTTCGATATTATAAGTAAAATCACTCTTAGAAGTACCTATATTATAACTAGCAGACAAAGTCTTAGTATAAGGAGAAGTAGAAGTAACACTAGTCTTCACAACCGCAACTTCCCCTTCACTAAATTTTCCTCTACTCTTAACCGTAATTTGATAAGTATCAACTTTAGAAGCCTTATAAATAATTCCATTAGACTTATTAACTTCACAAGAAACATTAGAAGAACAATTAACACTAATATCATAAGAAATATCAGCCTTAGTTACCCTATCATCATTCTTATAATTATTAACATCAATAGTTAAAGTATAATTATTAACACCATCCCAGTTATTAATAGAATAAGCTTTATTATTCATAGTCAAAACACTACTATTAAAATAAAATGACTTAGTTTCTAAAATAAAATTATTCACAATATTCAAAATATACTTACCAAAAGCAACACTAATAATAAGAAAAATTATCAAACAAATTAAAACAATAACACTTAACTTTCTATGTTTCCTAATAAACTCCATAAAACCACCTACATCTGTCTAGATTTAATATTAACCTCAATACTCTCAATATAATTCTCAAAATCAATATTCTTAGAATAATCCTTAGGAAAATCAATAACCATAGTATAAACATCAGTAGTCCTATTCTTATAATACATCTCATAAGTATCAGGACAACTAAAAACATTATACCAAGCACCATCACTATCTTGAACCACATTAGATGACTCAAATAAATTAGTTGAATTAGTATTGTCGTAAACTTCATTTCTATATAACTTAATAGTAATTGGCAAATTAGTTGTAGTTATGATTTTTAAATCATAATAGATATCTACATCAGTTTCCTTTGTTTCATTAAAGTTTGAAATACTAAACTTATAAACATATGGTTTATTGCTTGGTACTATACCATCTGGTTCTAAATTAAAAGATTGTTCACCTGTATCAAGTATATATAAAGCTTTACTAATATTCGCATTTATTTTTGAATGTACCTCATACCTTGCATATGCAATTTTAAATAAATAAAAAGAAAGAAATAAAAAGAAGAATAATATAAACATAAAAAGAAGAAATTTTCGTTTTTCTTCATAGTGTTTTATATGTTTAATTTTATATATAAAATCACTCATAATATACTCCTTATATTATCCTATTTTCTCTCCATTATATTGAATTGCCTTAAAATCAATTGAAAAGTAATCATCCAAATTACTGTCATCAAAACCTGATCCTTCAATATCCTCATTACTAAATTCAAATCCCATTGTAATATTAATAACTTTTCCATTATTTATATCATTTAAAGTAACTAATCCAGTATATTCATTTTCTCCTGTCTTAAATAAATTACCATTATCAGATGAAAAATTATTAAATTTAAGCAATTTTTCTAAACCCGACTGTTTATCATTTATTGTAAAAGTATACATAAAAGCAACATCACTATCCTTAGGATCTAATGTGAATGTAACATTTCCAACTGCTCCAGGAGCAACCTTTCCCTCTCTAGTATGAGAAACATCCCAATTAATATTATCAAGTGTTACCCCATCTTTTAAATCTTTACTAAGAATATCTTTTCCATCAATAGCAATATGAATTCCCGCAACATCAGCACTCAATGCACCATCAACAGTAGACTCATAACTCATATATGTATGAACAGAACAAAAATATAAAACTACAAAGCAAAAAACTACAAGTAAAAATATACCAATTTTCTGATTATATTTCTTATCCCTCATACTTACTCTCCTATACTAGAATTATAGCATAAATTTAACTATTTACAAATTTAAAAAATAAAAAAGCGGCTATCTAATAAACATAGCCACCATTTTTATCTATAGAACCTCTATATCATCTTTTTTATCTTCATGAGATGAAGTACTTTTCTTAGAATCATTCAATTTTTTTGTTTCTATATTCTTTCTTTTCTTTTTAGAACCTTCTTCATCCACCTCATCATATTTTAAAATAACAACAAATTCATATAATTGATAAATGAATACTACCATTATTGGTAATAAAACTAAGAATAAGAATCCAATTCTACTTTCTAAAATATTGATTACTGAACCAACAGTACCATAAGTAGTTGAATATTTACCAAGAAGTCTACTACTAGCAACACTAACAGCTTGATTACCAGTACCAACAGTATATAAAGAATTATAGTTATCTTCTATTATATTAGACACAACTCCACTCTTTACAATATACTCATCATTAATTACAGAATAATAATAAATCAAATCTCCATTATGGATATCATTACTATTTTTTACTAACAATAAGTCTCCTTTAGAAACATTCTGTATTGTCTTTTCCTCCATCATACCAACAGTTACAAAAGAATAATCTCCAAACTGAGTATATCCATACTTATTCTTACAAAGAACAAATAACGTTAAAGTAATTACATAAACAATAATAACTACTTCTAAAAATGACCAAACCCAACGAAAAAAATTCTTCATATCTTATACCACCTTCTTAAATATTATCATACTATTAAGTACTAATCAATTTCTTTTTTTACAATTACGTATTTAATATCCTGATCAATCAATTGACTATTATCATATAACTTAAATGCTACCCTATAAGTACCACTAGTTAAATTATCTACAAAATTAAAATTTATACTATCTTTATTTTTAACATTTAATAACATTTCATTACCACTATAAGAAGGTAGCGTATTACTAAATAAACTATTAAATGGAACTGATGTAAAAATATTAGAATTACTATCAGTTATATCTCTTTTATAAACTTCTACTCTAACACTAGGATTGTTCAAATCAGATGTATAGCTTATATTATAAGTATTAAATTTACTTAAATTCATATTAAGTCCTTTATCACCATCAACTATCTTTTCTTTATCATCACAATCTACAGTTATAGTATTATTAGAACTAACAACATATACCGTAAAATCTTTTGAAGTTGAACCAGATGTATCAGAATTATGAAGGCCATCCTCACTAGCAAATAATGTATATCTCATCGTATACTTTCCAGCCGGTAAATCCTTACCAATACTAATAGTAATATTACGAATAATATTAGATACTTTATTTGCGAGTTTTATTCTAAATATTCCATCACTATCAGCAAAATAGTCAACTCCATTAATCTTAATAGATGTACTAGTAAGTAAAGATGAACTAACAACATCACCAGAAGAAGTATAAAGACTAATATTAAGACCCATACTATTTGATTCATAGTTTGTATCAATAATAGACTGTTGATTTAGTGTCTTATTATAGTTAATTGAAGTTGAATACCCAACATTTTCATCAATATTATAATATAAATAATCACTATTATTAGAAATTCTTTGTTCTAAAACCGCATTAGTTTTCTCATATAAATTATAAACCATTAAATCTTGACGAATACCATATACACTCTTAACACAGAATCCATCACCATTTCTAAGTTCAAATAACATCTTATTATTTAAATGTTCACCTGTCTGATTAGTATTTTTAAAATCAAAGATAAAAATAAATTCCTCATCAACTAAACCATCTTCATAATAAAGCTTATTCGCAACCTTATCATCATAAGTATTATCACTACTAGTACTTCCCATCTTTATAAAATTACTTAATTTATATGTTATCTCACTATTACTATTAAGTTCAGCAATCGCTTGTTTATAAATATCATCAGTTATCTCATAATAGTAATACTCAGGTCTCTTATCATTTTGTCCAAAATCAAGCATTGTAATTCTAGTTCCAACAGGTAAAGCATAATTTGTAGTTAAAACATGATAATAATCATTATTCTTTCCGTAAACCTTTGAGAAACTATCAGCATTCGCAATCATTGAATAATATGTAGTAAATTGACTGTTATTAGTAATATTAACATCTGTAGCAGATGGCATTTCATATCTCTTATCATAAGTAATAGATGCATCGTAATTATCATCATCCGCAGACTTCTTAGCATTCATCTCAACAGTAATTTGAATCAAAGATATTTCACTATTAATTTTATCAATTGGAACAGCTGCCTCTAAAGTAATAGTAACACTTCCCAAATCCCCCTCACGACTAATATTCTTAGCATGATATAAATAAAACATCAAAGAAGGAGCAGTATTACCACTATCTGTTAAATATTGCGTAGTACCAGAATACTTTGTATCAGATGAACTATAATATTTAGTTGTTCCATATCCAGTCCACTCCTGAGTTTCACTCTTCATAGATAAACCATAAATATTATTAGCGTCTTCCATTGTTTTACCAATTCTTGGAACATTATTAGAATCAACTAAACTAACATCTTTACCAAGTAATCCACTATTAAATCCAACTACAGTAAATGTTGTATCTCCTGCGGCAAAATCAGAAAGTTGAACAGTACCTGTTCCAAGAGAAGAATATCTAGATGCAGTAAGTTTTATTTTATATTTAATTGTCTGAGCACCAATACTCCAACGATAACCAGTATTACCAATCTCAGTAGGATCAATATACTTAGTAGAAATTGATGCATAATTATCATCTTTAGTTATATAATTCGAATAAAAACCATCTTTCGTAATATCATGATTAGCACTGTGAAGTCCAAGAACATAACTACCACCAGATATAACCAAACCAGCATCTCCATTATCTCCATAAGATAAACTTCTATCATATACTCCATAATTATAAGAAGTTCCCGCAACCTGATACATTCCAAAGAAAGTCATACCAGTAACTTTACCATAAGAAGTAGCTTGTTGGTTAATAGTAACATTCAAGTTTTCATCAGTAAGCATATATAACCTATTATCAACATTTTTAGTAAGCTTCTTACTATCATCATCTATACTAACCTCAGCCTTAGAAATATTACCATTAACTTCTACTCCACTATAAAACTCTTTTAATAAATTCGCATTATTTTGAAGTAATAAAGTAGAATTATTAAGTAAATTTAACTTATCTATTCTATTAAATGAATACTCATAACTACCAAGCTCATTAGTTCTATCAAATGTACCACTTAATTCAATAACGGAAGAACGAATATTAAGTTCACCAACTCTTTGAATAGAAATAGATTTATTAGGTACATCACTAGTACCAAGATTAGTTATATTAACAACAGATGTACCTTCAGAAGATGAAGCATTTCCTGAACCAAATATACTTCCACTAATACTAAAATCATGTCCATTAGTTAAATAATCAGTTCCATCTATGTCAACAGTAACACCATAAACAGAAATAAATGTCCAGTCATAATTATCTTTTCCATCAGCGTTAGACTCTCCACCACCAAAGACAGTTCCACCTATTTTTATATTACTCTCAATAAGTCCTTTAGAAGAAACAGCCGATGTTCCAATATTAGTATCAGTAGTTCCATAAACTTTAGCCATTTTTGCTCCACCATATACATTACCATAAATATGACCACCAACAATATTTACAATGGCTTTAGAATTCTTAGAACTTTCTTCCCCGGAATTAGCAGCATTTCCGCCACCAAATACACATCCACTACTTGGAGCTACTCCATTATCTGACCCAATAACAGTATCTCCATCAATCGTAATATTGGTATTTCCAATAACTACTGCCGAACTTCCATTACCACCAGCATAAGCATTTTGTAAAATATTAGAATTAGTCAAATTAACTTTCGTATTTCCAGTAACTTGACCATTATCTCCTCCACCAAACATACTTCCAGTGATATTAGCACCATCAACATCAACCGATGTAGAACCATTAACAGAAGCACTTCTACCACCACCATATAAGTTTGTAATATTAGAACCATTCACAACAACCTTAGCACTATTAACCGAAGCTTCATTTCCTCCACCATATACATTTGTAATAGTTCCTCCATTAATAGAAACATTTGCTCCAGCTGTAACTCCACCTGCATTATTACCACCATAAACATTAGTAACATTTAATGCATTAGAAAGTGTAGAATCGTAATTTCTAGAAATCTTAAACCTATTTGGTAATACATCACTCGCTATTTTAAAACTAAATTTATAAGTATCTCCTGGAGAAATTGCATTAACTCCATAATATTTATTAACTTCATTAAAAGTCAAAACACCATTATTTAAATTAATATCTGTATTAGAATAATTAGCGTATAATAACGAATCTTCTGGAACATTAAGACTCATATTCCACTTGTTTAAAGTCTCATCTGAATTATTAGTAACTGAAACATCAACAGTATATATATACGCCTTTGATGTACCTTGATCCTGTCCACTATAATTAGTAAAAGTATAATCAAATCCAATACTATCTCCACCAACAACAACATTAGATGTAGAAATATCACCAGTTTGATTAGAACCACCAAATATATCAGTAATTGTTCCACCAGCAACTTTTACATTAGTCTTATCTCCTCCAGCTTGATTTCCACCACCATATACAGAATTAATAATTCCACTATTAATATTTACCTTAGAAGTAGTAGTCGAACCACCATCATTATTACCACCATATACAGAATTAATTTTTCCATTTCCTGAATCAATAGTAATATTAGAAACTTTTACATTACCAGATTGATCACTACCACCAAACACATAATTACAAGAAGAATTATTTGAAACATCCACATTTGTAGTAGGAACCCCAGCATTTTTTCCTCCACCAATAACATTATTTAATTTAGAACCATTAATTAATACATTAGAAGTTGTAGAATCTGCTTGATTTCCACCACCATATACATTTCCCTTTGAATTATCAAGAGAATTAACAGAAACATTTGTAGTAGCAGTAGAACCAGCTATATTATTACCACCATATATATATGAAAAACTACCACTAGTAGCATAAACATTAGAAGTTGTAACATTACCAGACTGATTAGAACCACCAAATAAATTAGTTACACTTGAACCCTGTAAATAAATTTTAGTAGTAGTTTGCCCAGTATTATCACCACCACCATAAGCATTTCCAATAATTCCACCATTTAGATATACAACATCATCATTAGTAGTTGTTCCACTATTATCAAATCCACCAAATACATTACCTATATTACCACCATTTATATTAACAGTAATATTACCTGCAGTATATGGTGTATATGAAGAAGAACCTTTTCCTCCTCCAAAAACACTATTTTTAATAGTACCCTTATCAACTGTAACAGTACAAGTATTACTACTTTGATATTTATAAGTATTATTAATAGTTCCAAAAGCACTACCACCATATACTGAACCATCAATAGTAGGAGAAGAATCATAATTATTAGATCCAATATTTAAAATAACATTATTTGATACATAAGTATTATTACCTTCTCCACCACCATATACATCTGTAGAAATATTCCCACCAAGTACATTAATATTTGTTGAACCATTAATAGTTCCATTAGTACGAGATCCTCCAAATAAAGAACCCGTCAAATTACCATTATAATAATTTAGATAAGTACTAGAAATAATATCCGAACTACCAGAACCAATATTATTTCCTCCACCATATACATTACTTTTTATATTTCCACCATATACATCTATAGTAGCATCTTTACTATTTATATTACTAAATCCAACAGAACCATAATTTCCTCCACCATACACATTACCATTAATAGTTGCAGAACCATCAATTATAATATGAGAACTATATACTCGTCCAGCAGATTCAGCACCAGACCTACCATTTCCAGCACCAAAAACACTTCCATGCTCTGCATTAAAACGGCTTCCATTTGTATCAGGTGAACCAATTACAGAATTTCCTCCTATATAAACTAAAGTACTTCCACTAAGTTGGCCATCACTACTTCCACCATTATAGGCATTAGAACCACCAAAAACATTATATCCAACAACACCACCGGTTATAGAAACAATTCTATTACCATAAGTTGTTGTAGTAGCAGCTCCACCATAAACAGTATTAGCATATCCACCTAACATATAAAAAACAGTCGAATTTGTAGTTAAATTATTTTCAACACAAGGTCCACCATTAACAGAATTAACAATACCACCAAGCATAGTAACTCGCCTTAATGAATTAGAATAATGGGCATTACTACGACCACCAACATATACTCCATATGCAGAATCACCAGATAATTCAACTCCAGTAACTCCACCATTCCAATCAGAACCAACAGCACTTAATCCATACATTCCACTTTTAATAATCATATCAGAAGAAGGAGTAACTTTATCATTACTATTAAAATTACCATTAACAGAAGCTAAAGCATTAAAATACACTAATAACTTATTATTAACATTACTTACTCTATCATAATCACTTCCATAAACCATTTGCCCAGTAACAAAAGTTTCCTTAGTACCATTAGAATATGCATTAACTAAACCATTATAAGTACCACTCTCAACAATAACTTTATAAACCTCTGGATTACCCTCAGAACCAATTAAAGTCGTACCAATTACATTATTAAAAACATCATAGTAAGTTCCAATAGTATTAAAAACATTTCTACCAATCTTAACATTATTAGAATTAGCATTAAAAGAACCAGATGTGTCTATAGTAGGAGTATTTCCATACCATCCACCATCAGTTACAAGAGTATGTGTAGTTCCATAAATATATATATTTTCAAGAACAAAATCATTTCCCATAGAAACCTTTGTTCCAGCCTTAATATAAAAATTATTATTAATACTGCTGCCATCATATGAAGCAGTTAAAGTAAGCGGTTTATTATTAGAAATATAATCACTAAAAGGACTATTTTGTTCATGTACTAATAAAATATTCATATCACGAGTAACTAAATAATAATAATTACTTCCAGGATAAGCATCAGTCTCATAATTAGTAGCACGTATATCATCATATTGAATTAATCTATACATATCTCCTCTTTTACAAGAAACCTCACTACAACTCTCACCCTTTGAATTATAATACAAATAAGCATCCGCCGTATTAGAATAATCTTCCTTATAAAAGAATCCAGCCAAATTAGACCCACTAGCGATATCTAACTCATTAAAATATTTACAATCCTCATACTCAGTACCAGCTGGAATTATAGTATAAGTTGCTCCAGATGCAGAATAATATTTCTGTCCCCAATATTCATAACTAAGATCAATAAAATAATAAGATTTTCCATCAACATAGTCAGAATCAGTTGTTTTAGAATAATATTCACAACCTCTATAGCTTTGACAATAAAGAGTTGAACCACTACCAGAAACAAGATTATTTCTACTTAAATAATAATCAGGACTATATTGAGTACCACCACTAGCTACCTTTTTTTCATAATAAACACGTCCCTCAGTAAAAGTTCTTTTATCTTTAGTCGTATACTTAGTCTCACATTCTTTTTTATTATTCATCTTCTTCATACCTGCATCATCAAGCTTACTCAAATTTTTATGATTAGTTTGAATATTTGCATCATACCAAATAGCATTCATATGAACACTAATTTTACCTGTTCCACTAACAGGAATATTTAAATACCTAGTATATGTAGAACTATCATACGAAATATATGCTCCTGGATAACTAGTAGCCCATCCATTAAACCCCTTACCCTTAGGTCGAGCACTAAATGGATTATCTATTAATTCAATTTTTATCATTCCATTTACAATTGGATAATACTTATAATAAATATACTCAGTTTCACTCTCAGTAGGAGAAACCTTCCCAATTAAATTACTATTATTTAAATCAGTACTTGAATAAGAAATCGCAACAGGAACCAAATTATTATTAGAATATCTATCACTATGTGTAGGTAAATTACCACTATCAATACCAGTATAATTAAGTCCCATATAATAATTATAAGAAGACTCTAAATCATTAACATAAACTACCCCATTACTAATAGAAGAATCATGTTCTGCAATATCACTAGTATCATTAGTTAAAGAAAAAGCCCTAGTAGAAGATAAATTACTACTACCATCTCTTTCCTTAATATACTTACTACACTTAAATATATTATCCTTCATCTCAAAATAATAATCATCCATCTCACTATTAAATTCATTAATAATAGAATCAATACTAACTTCATCACTACCTAAATAATACTTACCATTACTAACATAATATTTATTACTGACAACACCACTACCATTATCATTAAATTTAAAATCCCCAAACGAATAACTATTACTATTAATATCTAATAATACATTATTAATATCACTATCAAGTACCTTACTAAAAGAATATACCCCATCATTATAATTAGTATTAATATCTAAATCCATATAAATATTATTAACATTAATTAACTTATCAATAGAAGAAGAAAATAAACCAATAACATTATCTTTATTATAAACTGTTCCACTTAAATCAATACTACTATTAACAATACTAATATTACTAATAACACCAACATCATCATTATTAGTAATATTATCATCAACTAAACTATTAACTTCAGAAATAACACTACCAACTTTATATAAATTATCACTTTTATTAACAACAACTCTTAAATTATTAATATTCAAATTATTAATATAAGCATTCTCTGTCTTAGTAAATAATCCATAATAATCAACACCATCATAAGTAATAGCTTTATCCACTAAAATATTACTAATAGTATAACCATTACCATCAAAATTACCCATAAAAACACTATCATTAGTAATACTTCCAATACCACTAATAGAATGATTATCAAAATCAAGATCATTTTCTAAAACATAATATTTATCTCTATAAGTACTAGAATTATCCCCATCAATTAAACTCTTAAAATACATAAATTGACTACTAGTACTAATAACATATGGATTATCCAAACTACCATTACCACTAGAAAAAGATGACGCAACACTTACCCCATCCCATTTATCAACTTCACCAAAAGTTGACCTACCAACAATAAAACTATAAATAAAAAAAGCAATTAAAAGAACAAAAAGAGTAATGAACGCACTAACAAAAAGTTTATTTTTAAAATTAAACTTAGTTCTCATTACTCATCACTTCCTTGTACTAATAACCCTTAATCTTAATAATTCTCTCTATTTTATCTAATTCAAATACATGTTTATTATCAAACTTATTAGAAACTTTTTTCATAAATTCTATCAAAGTTTTAATTTGCTTTATACTATAAGTATTATTTTTCTTAATAACTTTAAAATTATTATCTTTATCAATTAAAATCTTATATTTAAATATTTTATATATACCATCAAACATCTCTTCATCATTATATAAAATTGAATATGTAAGTAATCTCAAGAAAACATGTATATCACAATCATAAATCTTATTCCTAATTGTCTCAGTAAGACCAACTCTCTCTAAATCATAATTATATATTTCTTTAAAAGGAGGATTAGAAATTTCAGAAACAAGTTCATCAGTATATCTTCCTATAGCTAAAAAACATAATTTATAAATATACTGATACTTAGTAAGCCATTTTTTATTCATACGAGCTTTATTAACATTTGTCTTCTTACATTTTAATATAGAAACAACCAAATCAATGGTTTCTTTTTCCTTATTGTACTTTCTATTGTTGTTGACAGGCTCTTCCAAATATTCATCGTCATCTAATATTTCAATAGACTCTTCTCTTTTAATTTCTTCTTCATGTTTTTTATTTAACTCCTCCATTTCATTAAAAGAGATTGTAACAGTTAATCCACTAGATTGATCTTCTTTTACTTTAGGATCTTTAAATATATCATCAGGTAATTTATCATTTTTATCTTTTTGAACTATATATTTCTTAACAATACCATCAAAATTAATTAAAGCTAAAAATATAAATAATATTAAAAATATGGCTATACATTTTAATATAAAACTAGGAGAAACAATTAAACTAACAACACCAATTATTTGTCCTTTATTAATAGGATCATCAGCTGTATTATTAGCATCTCCCTTTAGTATATATTCCCCATTATTCATACTTATAAGTCTATGTGTAACAATAGCCCCATCATCACTCTTATAAGTAACAACATCATTAATAGCTACATCTCTAGTAACCTTAACAAAGATAATGTCATTAACTTCTATCTCGCCAGACATAGAACCAGAAGCAACTACAAAATAAGAATACCCAAATACATTAACATAGTCTTTTTTCATGATATCAGTAACAACAAACGTATAAATACTAACTAAAACTAATAACACTAAAAACAAAGACGCTATATACTTTAATATATTCTTAAAAGCTTTCATTACCTTTCACCACATTTCTATTCTTCAATCTACATTATAGCACAGTAAAAAACATAATTCTAGACAAAAAAAGACATTCATAAAAAATATGAACACCTTTAAATAACATCTAAATTATCACGATTTATAGAAACAATCTTATCCATCTGATAAATATTATCAATTGTATCTAAACTAATAGAAGATTCTTCAATATTCTGAATCAAATTAATAAATCTTAAAGTATCTATAGTAGAATCAATATTATCCTTATCAATCATCTCATCAGTAACTTTTAACTCAAGTA
The DNA here is from genome assembly GCA_934140575.1 of uncultured Bacilli bacterium. Taxonomy (GTDB): domain Bacteria; phylum Bacillota_I; class Bacilli_A; order RF39; family UBA660; genus UBA3789. The sequence goes on from CAKPBJ010000006.1 coordinate 43,357, forward strand.
ATTTATATTTCTCAGAAATAATATTAATAATATTAAAATCTACTAAACAACTAGTCTTTCTTAAAAAACTATTATTTGGATTAAAAATAAACTTAAAATATTCATCTACATTATATTCTAAACTATTAGTATTAAACTCTTCATTATTATTAAAAGCATTCTCAATAAAACTAAATGAAGATAAACTAATTAAAAATAAATCATATAAAGTAGCAGACTCACTTAAATCATTTAAATTATTAGTAATTTCTAAATCATAAAATTCATCATATAAATCATTTAACTTTTTAATTTGCTCATTCATCATAAGCATTAAATCTTTCATTTTAGTTTCATTTCTTCTAGCGAATAACCCAATACCACTAGCTCTCAAATATTTCTTATAAATACTCTCTCTAAGAGCCTCAGCAGTATCAATTTCTTTTTTCTTTACAACAAAACTATTCTTAGCACTTTCCCTATCTTTATATCTTTTCAATAAATCCTGAATAATAAACTCATACTTATAATATTTTTTTAACTCAACAAGAGTTAAATATAAACTACTAACAGCAGAATTATAACTATTCTTAGAATAATCAGTTAAAGCATTATAATCATCAATAAAAGTATTATAGTTCTTATCTCTTGTAGGACTTCCAATTAAATAATCTTTTATTTTTCTTTTCTCATCTAAAAATATTTTTAAATTATAATACTCATCAATTGCCTTTTTCTTACCTAAACTTTCTCTATTATAAACATATTCATTAATAACATCAGAATTATTAATAGAAGCATCAATCAATTTCTTCTCATGATAACCTTCTAAATATTTAGAAATATCCTTTTTATATTTATTAATTATATCTATAAGATTCATCTTTAATTGTAACTTAATATCAGGGCACTTAAAATAAATTGATTCAAAAGTTTTAGTCATACTACCAAACTTATAATCTTTAAAATAACTATTCATATACATTTCACAAAACATAGTATATTTAAAATCATTTATATCAAGTTTAATTCCAAAAGATTTAAAACTATCAATAAATTTCTTTATAAGCATATTCATCTCATCTAAAGAAGTATTCTCAAAACTAGAAACAATATAATCAAGCTTAAGTTTAAAACTCTCTGAAATATTACAATCAAGTTTAACTAATTCAAATAATTCATTAACATGTTTTTCTTCTTCATTATATTCATTAGTCTTATCGATAGGCATTAATTTCTTAATTCTTTTAACCATTTCATTTTCAAGTAGTATTTTATAATTAGAAAATTTAACATTCTCTTTATTTATATAATTATTTCTATTTGTAACAGCCTCTTTATGAAATTTTTCTTTAACTCTCTTAGTACCTTGTTCTGTATCCATTTTAAAATTATCAATATGGACTTTATCAATATTAATCTCCTTAACAATAGAAAGCTCATCAATTTTACTCATCTTTTTCACTCTCCTCTGAAGATATAATATTACTATTTAAATAATCAATATGTTTAATTACTAAATTATATAAGTCTAATAATTCTTTTTCTGTTAAAGTAGATAAATTATCTTGCATATTATTCACCCCATATAGAATAAAAAGCCTCCGATAAAGAAGGCTTATTTTATACTAAATCTATTTTAGTTTCCAGTTTCATCAATACTGAATGATAAATTGTAAGAAACTGTTCCTCCAGATGCATTGTCTTCACAGTCAACATCTTGACCTTCAACCCACATATAAACTCTAACTTTAGTAACACCAGCACTTAATGAGAATGGTTTCATACGAGTTTTGATTCCACCAGCTGGACTTTCATTAGTAGTAACTGCACTGAAATATTGAGCCTCCTTACTATTAAGTGGAACACCATTAGTAATTTCAGCATTAACACCATTATAAGGGATTTTTTGAGCTCCTTCAGCAGTAGTAGTAATTTGGTATGTATTCAATGCATTTTGAATACCAGATGCTTTATGAACATCGTAATTTGGTTCCCAAATCCATGCTGTTTTTCCTGCTTTTAATGCTTGAGCAGCTTGAGCACTAGCATCATAAGCAACATTTCCTTCAACAATAAATGCAACACGTGCAGCATTTTGAATCTTAGTATCATTATTATCAGCAGCAACAACTTTTGAAGCTTCAGTTAAATAAATTTGTTTATCTTCATTTATTTGGAAGAATAAATCAAATGCAACATAGTTACCAACTTGACCGTTTTTATCAGTTTCCTTAGTAGCTGTTAATTGGTTAGCACCAGTACCAGTATTTGTACTAATTGTTCCTAAATACATATTCATATAACCAGTTGTAGGATCAATAGTTCCAGCAGTAGATACTGGATTTAAATTTGCCTTTGGAACTTGATTCATAACTCCTGCCCAACTAGCACCAGTTATATCATCTTTTGTAACAACTGCTTTCCAGTTAGTAGCATCAGTCGAAATTTGTAAACCATTAGTTGCAGTAACATTAACATCAATGCTTTCAACTTTAACAGTATGATTAGCAGTAAACCATGCATAAGTACTAGCAGTTAAAATTATACCAGTAAATAAAATCATGATAAATGCTAAAAATATCTTACGTCTCTTGCGATTTTTCTTTGCTTCGCTCTTTTTCATATTTTTACACTCCTTTATTTATTTCCTATTAATATGTTCTTCTGTGAAATCCATATGCATCTTGATTTCTCCACCAAGAAGTTCATTTTTACATTCAGGATCATCACCTTCAATCCAAATAACAATAGTAAATCGATCTTTTGCTTTAGGCTTTAAATCTTTTCGTTGTTCCAAAACTGCAATTGACTTAGAAACAAATTTCTTTGTACCCTCCTCAGCTTTACCAGTCTCTCGACTCTTCTTAGCATAAACAACTTTCTTACCATTTCTAATAATCATAAATCTAATAGCTTCATCAACACTTTTAATTGAATCATCAACATCAACTTCATACCAATAGTTGACACTCTCTTTACCAGCATTCACAACATAGAATGTATAAGCAATATAATTATCCCCATTATGAGAACCAGTTGCTTCAACATCAAGATTATCAGGTAACCACTTAATAGAAATATTATCCATATAATCTATTGTATCAGCAGATAAAGACCTTGATTTATCAGATAACTTTCCAGTTTCAGATAAATATACACTCTTTCTATTAGACATATTCTTATCAAGATTAACAGTAAATCTACCACCTTGATAAACAATATATAAAAATAAATAAATAATTGAAATAAAAATCAAAAGAAATAACAATACAATCCAAATAATCTTTTTGACTACTTTTTTTCTATATATTGTTTGAGCCTTCTCTTCAACATTATTTTTCATCTTCATTCACCACTTCTATATATTATTCACACGTACCAAGCAATTCCACCCTTCCTACTATGTCTACCATAAATTTAACATAAATATTTTTAATTATCAACTATCAAAATTAAAAATATGTCGAATTTTCCAATAAACTTTACTAAATTTAAAAAATTCCAATAAAAAAAGGCATTAAAGCACACCTCATAAAAATATCAAATAAATAAATAAAAAAATGGTGCCGAAACCAGGACTTGAACCCGGAACCTACTGATTACAAGTCAGTTGCTCTACCAATTGAGCTATTTCGGCATCACAATGAGATTATATATGATAACAATTATCCTTGTCAATATATAAAAATTTAAAAAAATGGTGCTCCCATCCGGACTTGAACCGGAACTCTATCGCTAGAAGCAGATTTTGAGTCTGCCGCGTCTACCAATTCCGCCATGGGAGCATCAACAAGAAAATTATAACATATCTTTTACTCTTTTGTATACAAATTTTTTTCTTTTATTATGACAAAAAACGATATCATTTGAGATATCATTTATATCTATATTGATTTAATATTATTTTCAATTAAATTTTTGTAATCTTTTCTATAAACTTTCTTAGGTATTAATTTAACCCTTAAAATAGCAACATCTCCATTTAATATCACATCATAAACATACCCTAAACTCTCAGCATTAATTAAATATTCATTCTGAGAAACACTATATGATAAATTATTATTTTTAAGATAAACGCCTTCATTAAAATCACTTGGTACATCATACTCTATAAGTACATTTCGAACTACCCCCTCAGGTACTTCACATTTAAAATAAGAAGTATCTTTAAGAAAAGAAGTAGAAGTAAACCCATAATCAAATAAATATTTATTTTTCAAACTTATAAGCTCATTTAAATTACTAATCCCATATTCCTTAAAAAAAGATACAGGAACACCTCTAAACACTTTAAAATTATCAGAAGAAAAATTTTTACTAGTAAGTAATAATTCATTTAATTCTCTACCTAATTCTAAACATCTATTTTTAAATTTTAAATCCCCATCATATGAATAATCCCAATTACCATTAAGAGCATCATTAACATATTGATAAATATACCCAGAATAACTTCTAAAAGTATTCATTTCTTCTTCACTATAACAATCATTCTTTAAACTAATTTCATCTATATTTTTATATTCTAAATAATCTCTATCATCAGACATTATATATTCATTAATATTATTTATTTCATCTTCATCTAAAAATTTAAATAAAATTTCTATCTTCTTTGAATATCCCTTTTCCATAATTTATTCCGCTTCTTCCAAAGAATCAGTATATTTTGAAGTATAAAGATCAGATTCATCATTTTCTTCATCATCTTCTTTTACTTCTTCTAAGATATCTTCAATATTAGGTAAATCTTTAATATCTGATAATCCAAAATAATCTAAAAATTCATGAGTAGTTTCATATAAAATAGGTCTTCCAGGCATATTACTCCTACCACTTTCTTTAATAAATCCTTTCGCAACTAATTTTCTAATAATAGAAGTGGAACCAACTCCCCTTAAAGCATCAACTTGTACTCTTGTAATTGGTTCATTATAAGCAATAATAGCTAATGTTTCTAATGCAGCTTGTGATAAAAAATTAGTTTCAGGATTTTCAATTAATTTTTGATAATATTCTTTATGTTCAAATTTAGTAGTAAGCTTAAATCTATTCCCTAAAAAATCGATTCTAAGTCCTCTACTATCATCATCATAATCATGTTTTAAACTTCTAATAAGTTCTCTAGATTGTTCTTCATTTATATTTAATACATCCTCTATTTGATCAAGTGTTAACCCATCTTCCCCAACAACAAATAAAAGTCCTTCTAATACAGCTTTCTCTAATACATTATTATCAGTCTTAACATCATCCATCTATATCACCTCACAAACAATATCATCAAAAGTATCATTCTGCGTAATTGAAATTTCTTTTTCCTTAGCCATCTCTAATATAGCTAAAAAAGTCGCAACTACATATTCCTTAGACATAACAGGAAAAAGTTCAAAAAAAGAAACACGTTTTTTATCTTTCATCAACCTTTTAATATCATGTCTTCTAGAAGAAACACTAATCTCATTAACAGTTACTTTAGTCTTTAATGGTTTATTATCTTTTTTTCTCTGATAATATTTTTGAAAAGCACTTATCAAATCATCTAACGTAACATCACAAGAAATAGTTTCACTCTCTTCAATATAATTTTTAATATTTTCTGGTGACTTAGTATAAATATCTTTTCTTAATATCTCTCTATCATGTAATACTTTAGTAATATCTTTATATGCCTGATACTCAAGTAATCTATTAACAAGTTCACTACGAGGATCATCTTCCTCTACTTCTTCAGAAACATTCTTATTACTAGGAAGTAACATTCTAGACTTAATTTCTAATAATTCAGAAGCTAAAACAAGATACTCTGAAGAAACCTCTAAATTCATCTTTTCTTGACTATTTAAAAACTCCATATATTGATTAGTAATACGCTCAATTTCAATATTCATTATATCCATCTTAGACTCTTTAATTAAATGAAGAAGTAAATCAAGAGGTCCCTCAAAATCATTAATCTTAAATTCCATATCCATCTATATCACCTAAACTCTATCCCAATTATAACATATCAAAGATACTCAAGGAAAGAAATTATGATATAATACAAATAAACTATTGACTCTCCCCTTAAGAGGAATGATACCATACAAACGAAAGGAGAAATATTATGTATCAAATAGGAGAATTTTCAATTCTTACAGAAACAACAGTAAAAACAATAAGATATTATGACAACATTGGATTATTAAAACCAAAAAAAATAGATAAATATACAAACTATAGATATTATGATGATTCACAAATAGAAATAATAAATAAAATAAAAGACTATCAACAAGCAGGTTTCCAATTAAATGAAATAAAAAATATATTAAATGATGAAAATATAAATATAATTTCTAAAAAAATAAAAGACTTAGAAGAAGAAAATTCTACTAAAATCAAGATACTTAATAAATTGAAAGTTAATATGAAAGAAAAAGTTGAATTTGTAAAAAACCCATTACTACCTACACTAACAAACTACCATGTAATAAAAAATAGAGAGGATATAAATAATTATATTTTTGATGAATCAAATGAATTCTTAAACGTATTTATAAACTATGAAAAAGAATATAAAGAAGAAAATATAAAATGTGAAATAGGTATACTTTTATCAGATAATTTATATAAAAATAAAAGGAAACTATCTGATTTAGAACATAAGTATAATGAAACAGCTTATATAGAATATCATCCAGAAAACTATCTTCATGCTATAACTAAAGATATAAAAGATGGATATAAAGATATTATAAAATATGCAAATAAAAATAAATATCAAATAAGAGCTCCATTCATAGAAGTAAAAAATAAAGATTATTATGATATTTATATAGAAGCATATGATTTAACAGTAAAAAATGAATTTTTAGATAATTATAATAAATCAAAAGAAGAATATCTAAGTAAAAAATTAATAAAAAGGCCAAATAGAAAATTTATTGGTAAATGGCAATTAGTTGGAGAAATAACAGAACCTCCTAAGTATTTTAATCCTAATGAAGAACACTATATTCCAAATACAAAATATGACTATTTAGAAATATATAAAAACACAAAAACAAATTATAATGAATTAAAATGTATAGATAATTATCTAATACATACAACTAAGGATAATAAAAAGTTCATCTCACACATAACAAAGACAGAATATGATAATATAATTACAATACTTATGAACACAGAAGAAAGTAATTCAAGACCATATGAATATTATTATAGAAAGGTAAAATAAAATGAAAAGATTTAATGAACTAGATGAAGGATTTATTTGTAAACATTGTGGAAAAGAAGTATTACCACTAGGTTATTCATCAAGAGACCATTGTCCCTATTGTTTATACTCACTACATGTTGATATAAACCCAGGAGATAGACAAAATACATGTCTTGGAATGTTAAAACCAATAGGTATAGAAAAATACAAAGATACATATAAAATCCTATATACATGTGAAAAATGTCATAAACCACATAAAAACATCATCGCAAAAGACGATGACATGAATGAAATAATAAATATTTCAAGAATAAATTAAAAATCTTATCTTATATTTATAAAATTATACATATACAAAAAATTCACATCATAACGATGCGAATTTTTAATTTACTTTTTATTTAATCAATCTAGCATGTACAACTTTCCTACCCTTATTATCATCTGTACAAGTAGATAAAGTAATAATCTTATCATTTGCATTTAATTCTTCTTTAAAATTATATTTACTCTTACTTTTCAACGTATTTAAAAATTCTAAATATTGTTCACTATCATTATAATTAGTTTGTAAATATGAAGAATCTGGTTCACTATAATATACAGAAAATATTTTATATGTAAATCTTCCATTTGCAGTTACAACCACAATACTATGATTAGAATTCTTATACCATTTATCAGTAAAAATACTTGATATACTTCCAAATGAAGTCTTATTCATTAAATTATGTCCATAAAATATAGTGTTTTCATCATCCATATTGCCACTATTTCTATAATCCATAAAAGTCCATCCATTACTATCATTAATTTTATTAAAATTATGATTTAAATAAAAATCATTATCACTTGTCTTAACAATAGGATAATTAATATTAGTACTATCAACAATTAACCAAGCAACAACATCACTATTTACACGACTTAACTCTGTAAAATTAATATCATCTATATTAGTCTTACCATAGATTCTAAATAAATTAGTTTCCATTGTAACACCACTATTTGAAGTATCATCATTATTTTCACTTTTTTTATCATTAATCACATTATCAGTAATATCATTAAGTTTTATTTTAACAAAACTATTACTTGAGCTATAAATATAAGTATAAAAAAATACCCCAACTAAAAATATAAATATAACAGCAAAACTTGCAGAAGGATCTCTCTGCAATCTTTTAAATAAACTTTTTAACAATTTAAATAATTTCTCAACAAAAGAACAAATTGCATAAAAATAATAGAAAAAGCCTTTAGAAATAATAGAACAAAGAAAATAAAAACCTTTACTAGTTGTATTATATATTTTTTTAAATAACTTAATCATAATATCTCATCTTCAATTACTTTCTCAACTCTAATTATTCTAGGCTTATCCAAATACTCAACTTTTTCTTTTTCTATATAATTTGAAGAAATAGGCATAGCAAAGATTCTTGTCTTAGAATCATCATTAGTAATAGAATCTAAAATATCAATATTTAAATTATCTTTCCTTTCATTTACAGAATTTTCTTCAACTTTATTATTCTTTTTTTCAAGTCTATTTAATATTAATCCTGTAATAAATGAAAGTATAATTATACCTAAGAATATATAATATATTGTATTCATATCATCACCATACCTTACATTCTAACTATATTATAAAACTATATAATGAATAATAAGAATAAAATATTCATAAAAAATGTAAATTTGACAATATAATATTAATCTCTTGACTTAAAAAGACATGTAAAGATTACAGAAAATATTATCGCAGCAGTTATTCCAGTTGCGGTTAAATCAAACATTCCCATCAACAGTCCTATAATTCCACCACTCTCAGCTCTAAGTAAAGCTCCATGTATCAAAGAATGACCAAAACTAGTAATCGGAAGCAAAGCTCCACCACCTACAATTTTTATAAAATAATCATATAAACTAAAGCTATCTAAAAATGCTCCAAACACAACCAAAAGACTTGTAATATGTCCTGGTGTTAATTTAGTATTATCTAAAATAATCTGAGATAATAAACAAATAAATCCGCAAAACAAAAATGAATTTAATAAAAGCATTATTTCACCTCCAAACTAATCGCATGGCAAATAGAATCAATATTTTCCTTTTGATATAACAAAGTTGGTGAAAATAAAGCTCCTGTAGCTAAAAATAAAACTCTCTTCAAATTCTTTTTTTTCATTTGATTAAATATATATGAGTAAACAACCAAAGCACTACATGCCGGACCGCTACCACCAGCATGAACATCTTTTTGCTTCTCTATATCATAAAGCATTACTCCACAATCATTATAATTTTCTGATAAATCAATAGAATAATATTTACTCATATAATCTTTAACTATTTCTTTTCCATAAATTCCTAAATCACCAGTAAGAATTAAATCATAATAAGATGCATCCCTTCCTGTTTCTTCCAGATGTCTTTTTAAAGTGTCAATAGCCGCTGGTGCCATACAACGTCCCATATCATTCGCATCATTTTGACCATAATCAACAATCCTACCAATAGTTGCAGACTCAACTTTTATTATCTTTTTCTCTTTTGTTAAAAAACAACTCCCAGCCCCAGTCGCCGTAAATGTAGAAGTTAAAGGTCTAGGAGCTCCATATTCAACAGGATACCTAAACTGTCTTTCACTACCCAAATTATGACTAGAAACAACACAACAACAGTTATTGATAAATCCACCATCAACTAAACAAGACCCAATAATAAGACCTAAAACACTAGTACTACAGGCACCATATATTCCAACAAATCCATTTCCAATACCATAAGACCCATAACTAGAAGCAGTAATTTGATTAAGTAAATCTCCACCAATTACTAAATCTACACTATCTTTCATAACCATACATTTTTTCATTAATATTTTTAAAGATTCATTAACTAACTTAATCTCAGCCTTTTCGAAAGACTTTTCACCAAAATAAAAATCATCATAACTTTTATCAAAATACTTTGATAAAGGTCCACTCTTCTCATATGGTCCACATACACAAGCACTGTCTTTTATATAAACATTATTAAAATGTATTGTCATAAAGCACCTCCTAATATGTATCTAATCATTCCAAATATCCATGCAGAAAACACTCCATAAACAATAACAGATCCGGCAAGTTTAAACATATTAGAACCTATTCCATATATTGGACCTTCATTTTTATAATCTAAACAACTACTTGTCATTGAATGTGCAAACCCAGTTATAGGAATCAGCAATCCACATCTACACTTATTCACCCACTTATCAAAAAATCCCAAAGCCGTAAAAAGACTAGCTAAGAAAATAAAGAAAACTATCATATAAGTACCAGCATCCGTTCTAGATATTTCTAAGTACATACAAAGAAATTCAATTATAAACTCTCCAATAAGCCCAATAGTTCCTCCACTAATAAAAGCAATAAAAGCATTTTTACATTTGTTTTCCGAAACCTTATAGTTATTCGCAACCTGCTCATATTTAACATTTTTCATAATATCACCATTTATAATTTATCCAATTATTAAAATTAAATACAAAAAAACTTAGAATTATAAACTAGTTCTAAGCTTCTTTAGAATTTTGGCCTCATTCCTTGATACTTGTACCTGACTAATACCCAATATTTTAGACGCCTCATTTTGTGTCATACCATCATAGTATCTCGCAATTATCAAATTACGTTCATCATCTGATAACTTATCAATAGAATCATGTAAATCTAATAAATCTGCATTAATATTATCGAAATATTTTAGTGAATCATATTTTTCATCAATAGAAGTAATCTCATCCGTCGCAATAATCGCACTATCAACATCCTCTAGTGGCACATCTAAATATAAAGAAAGTTCAAGACTACTTGGAACTCTCCCTAACTTTTGAGTCATAATATCAGTTACTTGTAAGATTTTCTTTTTTAAATTAATTAAATCTTTACTTATCTTTAAACTACAGCTTTCTCTTATATATTTGTTAACCTCTCCAACAATATAGTAATAAGCATATGTTGAAAACTTAACAGAAACACTGGGATCAAAATGTTTATAAGCATCAACTAATCCTAACATACCAGCCTGAAACAAATCATCATGATCAAATCTACTAGGATATTTATTTATTACACTATATATTAGCCCCTCATAGTCTAAGATAGTATCCATTAGCCTCCCTTCATTTAAAATATAAAACCATTTCATAAATAATTCAATCTATTCGACAAAAGAAGAATTAAAATAAAAAAAATAGAAAAAATTCTATTCTTTATTTAACAAAATTATAAATACAATATCTCATAATAAGAATTATTGTTAAAGCATTTCTATTTCAGAAATAGATAAATTTGTAATCTCAGAAATTATTTTTTTATCAAAGTTTTTATTCAACATTTCTTTTGCAATCTCAATTGTCTTTGCATGTTCACCTTCCCTAAGACCTTGTTCTATTCCTTGTTCTATTCCTTGTTCTATTCCTTGTTCTATTCCTTGTTTTATTCCTTTCTTAATACCTTTTTCCATGCCTTCTTGTATACCTTTTTCAATGCCTTCTTGCATGCCTTTTTCAATGCCTTCTTGCATACCTTTTTCCATACCAATTTTCTCAGCATAGTTCATCTTTGAATTATATACTTTCCTCTCAACTTTCTCCGCATCATATAACCCAATTATACCTGTATCCCTACTTATTCTTTCTAGCTCATCATATGCCTCATCCATTACTGAATCACCTCTTAAACTATTTATAGTAGTCTCCTCTTG
>CAKPBJ010000007.1 GCA_934140575.1 uncultured Bacilli bacterium
GTCTCCTGTAAATTACAGGCTACAATCCTCTTATTAGAAGCTATTTATAAACTGTCCAACTTTTGGGGTTCAGTTCATATATAGTCTTTTAAAACATTTTATCTATGTTTTTTGGTACTTTATCATTTACTATAGCTTCTATTATTTTGTCTTCTTTTTCTTTTGTGATTTCTTTTCCTGTTATTTTACATAAGTCATTTATTACTTCACGAATAGTTTTTTCATCTTTCATATTATTATTTTTTAATTTTTCTGCGAGAGAGAGTATTGTTTCTTTTTTTACGTTTGTTTTCTTTTCAATTTTGTTGAATAAGTTATCTTTAAACATAAAACCTCCTACATAATTATATGTAAGAGGTCTTATTTAATTTCTTCTTTGTTTTCTAATTTTTTCACACATTTTTGTAAATTCGTCTAGGGAGATTAAGCCATGATTTAGTCTGTCTTGTAGCATAGCAAAGCTTTTATCAGCCATTTGGTTTTTATTATTTGTATTTTGAAAGTTAAGTGCATTTCTATCAACCATTGTTGGATTTACTTTGTTTCTTGTGTTTTCTGAGTTAGTTTTTATATTTTTTAATTTATTATTAAATTGATTTTGATTAAAATTAGTATTATTTCCTATTATCATACGTCGTCTCCGTTTCTATTTTTAAATTGTAGAGTTATTGGAGTTCCTTCAAAATCAAAGTTTTCTCTTATCTTATTTTCTAGGTATCTTTCATATGAGAAATGTACTAGTCCTTTATTGTTTACTCTAAATGTAAATTTAGGTGGCTCTATACCAGTTTGTGATGTGAAATATATTTTTAAACGTTTTCCTTTATATGAAGGAGGTAAGTTTAATTGGTATGCATCTTGTATTACTTCATTTAGAATAGATGTTTTTACTTCTCGTTTGATATTTTCTTTTACTTTTATTATTTCAGGCATTAATGTATGTATTCTTTTCTTTGTAAGTGCTGATATAAATACAATTGGTGCATATGGTGCAAATTGGAATTCTGCGCGCATTAATTTTTCATATTCATTAATTGTTGTGTCTTTTACAGTATCCCATTTATTTACAGCAAATATTAGTCCTTTTCCACGTTCTATTGCATATCCTGCGATATGTTTATCATGTTCTTTTATACCTTCTTCTGCATTGATTACAACTACACATATATCTGATCTATCTATTGCTTTCATTGATCTAAATAATGAGTATTTTTCAACTGATTCAAATACTTTTCCTTTTTTTCTCATTCCAGCTGTATCTATCATAATAAATTCTTCATTATTATATTTTAAGACTGAGTCAATTGAATCTCTAGTTGTACCGGCTATGTTTGATACAACAACTCTTTCTTCATTAAGTAGTGCATTTGTTAAGGAACTCTTTCCAACATTTGGTCTACCAATAAATGAAAACTTGATTCTTGTGTCTTCTTTTTCTTCAACTTCTTTAAAGTTCATTGTGATAGCTTCCATTAATTCAATATAACCAGTGTTATGAATACTACTTATTGGAATATATGTATCAAATCCTAATTCATAAAAATCATATATATTTTCTTGGGCGGTTTTAACATCAACTTTATTTATTGCGACGATTATTTTTTTATTTGATTTTCTAAGTAAATCTCTTACTACTAAATCGTTTGCTGTCAATCCTTCTTTTCCATCTACTATAAATACAACAACATCGGCTTCTTCAATTGCAATTTCTGCCTGCATTTTTATTTCTGTATTAAAATCCATTTTACTTACATCAATTCCACCTGTATCTATTAAGTAAAACTTCTTTTTATTATATTTTGCTTCTTGATAAATTCTATCTCTTGTAACTCCTGGTAAATCTTCAATTATTGAAACTTGTTTACCTACTATCTTATTAAATAGTGTACTTTTTCCAACATTTGGTCTACCAACTAAGGCTACTGTAGGTAATTTCATAAGTATCCCCTCCAATTCCACAATATTATAGCATATCAAGTTAGTTTTGTGAAGATTTGAAGAAAAATAAGTATTATCCATTTTCATAAAAAATAATTAATGTTATAATTTGTATGAAGGTGATAAGATGAAGAAAAAAATAGAAAATGTTAAATGGTATGATAGTGGAGATATGATTACTAATTTAATTCTTTTAACAATACTTTTAATAATTGTTGTTAGTCAATCATTTGCGATTAATGGTGAAAGTTCTTTAGCATTATTTAGTAGTGTTATCAATCATAATACTGTTTATTTATTAGTATTTGTATATTTTTTATGTTTGAAGTTTAAATTTGGTAAGAAGTATTTTGATTATATGAATTTAATTCTTGTATTTATATATTTTATTTCTACTTTTACTTCATTTTTAACAATAATTCAGTCATTTTCTTTAAGTACTGTTCTTAATTTTATTGTTAATTTTGTTTTAGTAGTTTATTTAATTCATACTATGTTTAGGGATACTAGTTATTGGAATGAATATAAGATTGGTAATTCACCATTTAATGAACTTAGTAATGATTGGTATTTCTATAGTGTTTTAGTGCTTGGTGTATTTAGTTTATGTGTTAGTTTGATATCTACTGTTGAAGTTAGTGGAGTAGTATTATCTTTACTTGATTTTATATATGTATGTTTATTTGGAAGATATATTTATTTATATAGAGAATATTTAGATAAGAAGAAGATTAACTTTAATAATAAAGGTACTTTTGATGATATTAAGAATGAAATAAAGACTAATTTTGAAGAATTTAGTGAAAAGATAAATAATGAAGTAGAAGATATTAAGTCTGATAAGACTATTAAAGAGGTTACGGAAAAGATTCAAGAAGCCTCTTCTGATGTTAAAGATAAGATTAATGATTTTGTAGAAGAGAATGAAATTGATAAGAAGATAGTTGATTTAGGAGATAAAGTTGTTGATAAGACTGTTAAAACAATAGATAAGGTTAATGAAACTATTAATGATAATGATAAAAAAGTTAAGAAAAATAATAAGAAGAAAAAGAAAAGATCAACTAGTAATAATATTTCTATAAAAAAAGGAGATGAAAAGTAATGGATTTATTTGATGAGATTAGTAAAACTAAACAGGAAATTCCTAAAGTAAAAACAATTAAGAATGAAGTTGTTAAATATAAACTTAATTTTTATCAGATATTTGCGATTGGTTTATTTATAGTATTTTTCTTTTTGGGAATAGTATTTGGTAATTTATTTTCTACTTGTGAAGCTGCATCATATTATTATTTTTCAAATACTTGTGTGAATAAATTTAATTTTTCTTTAATGATTGCAATATGGTTTGTTAGTTTACTTGTTTCTATTGTTATTTTTTCAGTAGGACATATTATCGCAATACTTGGAGATATAAATAAAAAACTTAGTAAAAAATAATGTATAATTCTTGCAATTTGGTATAAAACATGGTAATTTGTATATGTAAGCATAACAATTGCTTAATAAAATATAGGGAGGTATATATATTATGAAAAAAGTTGAATTAGTAGAAGCAGTAGCAACTTCAACTGGATTAACTAAAGCTGATTCTACAAGAGCTATAGATGCTACTTTAGCAGCTATTACTGAGGCATTAGTTAAGGGAGATAAAGTTCCTCTAGTTGGTTTCGGAACATTCGCTGTTTCTGAAAGAGCTGCTCGTGAAGGACGTAATCCAAGAACTGGAGAAACTGTTACTATCGCTGCTAGAAAAGCTGTTACTTTTAAGGCAGGTACTGCATTAAAAGATGCTGTAAACTAGTTTTATTGTAATGTAAAGTAAGAACCTATTAGGGTTCTTTTTGTTTGTTATATGATATAATGTTTTTAGGTGGTGATTTAATGTTGGATGTAGCTTTGAAGTTACTTAAAGAAATTAATGAACATGATTATGAAGCATACATTATTGGTGGTTTTGTTAGGGATTATCTACTTGGCATTGAATCTAATGATATAGATATTACAACTAATGCTACACCTAAACAAATTAGAGAGATTTTTACTGATAGCTGTTTACCTAATGAAGATTATGGTTCTGTTATTGTTATGAAAAAAAATATTAGATTTGAAATTACTACTTTTAGAAAAGATATCGGTTCTGTTGATAATAGAAAACCTGTTGAAGTTAAATATGTTGATGATTTACAAACTGATTTGTTAAGAAGAGATTTTTTAATAAATACTATTTGTATGGATGAGAATGAAAATATAATAGATTATCTAAATGGTAGGGAAGATATAAACAATAGAATAATTAGGACTGTTGGGAATGCAGATAAGAGTTTTAATGAGGATGCTTTAAGAATGTTAAGAGCAATTAGATTTGCTGCTATTCTTGATTTTGAATTAAGTGATGATGTGAAGAATTCAATAAGGAAAAATAAGCATTTAATTAAGAATTTGAGTTATTATAGAAAAAAGAGTGAATTGGATAAGATTTTTACTAGTTGTAATGTGAAGAAGGGAGTTTCTTTACTACTTGAATTTGGTCTTGAAGAAGAGCTTGAACTAGCAAATTTAGATAAAGTTATTGAGTCAAATTCATCTAGTCTTATTGGTATATGGAGCTTATTAGATTTTAGTGATAAATATCCATTTAATAAGAATGAAATGGACTTAATTAAAGATATAAGAACAGTTCTACCACTTAATAATTTAGATCCTATGACGTTATATAAATATGGATTATATGTAAATAGTGTTGCTGGTGAAATTAAGGGTATGGATATAAAAAATATTACAGAGTCTTATGCTAAACTTCTTATTAAGAGAAGACAAGATATTAATATTGATTCAGATGATATTATGCAAGTTCTTCATAAAGGACCCGATAAGTATTTATCTGATATATATGAGAGTGTTGAAAGAGAAATTCTTTATAGAAGATTAAAAAACGACAAAGATTCTATAATAGAATATATATCATTAAATTATAGTTAAAAAGAGGTGGCTATGAAAAGATTTTTAAAAGTACTTTTATTTACATTTGTCTTTTTTTATGTTGCTAATGTTAACGCTCAAAGTTATGATGTTGGTACTTTGATACCTGTTAATAATAGTGCTACTGTTGAGACAGATACTTTTACTTATAATGATATTAATTTTAATAATTATGATAATTCTGGTTATAGATTAATATCTTTTCAATCTATTACTCGTAAAAGTAGTGGAAATTCTCCAATTCCTATTAGTATAAATGTATTATTATTTGATTCTGAGGAAAAAAATATTGGTTATGTTACTTATTGTTCTGAGAAAGATTACGATGGAGATTATTCTGGCTATACTATAAAGTCTTCACAGAGTAGTCCATTTACGATTAAACTTGTTAAGAAATATTTTGTTAATAAGGATGATACTTTAAAAAGTCAATATACTTTTAATGATATTGCTTATTATAGTGTTTTAGATGATAATCATTTTTGTAAAGTAGGTGGATATGATAAGTATAAAGGGCTTACTTTAGAACAAATTAATAGTGGAGAACTTAGTAATGCTAAGACTAAAACAGTGTTTAATTTTAGTGATATTATTCCATCTATTAGTGGTGGTGTATTAGTTATTGTTATTAGTTTATTAATTGTTTTTATTGCGTTGTTTATATTTGGTTCTATTCTTAATGCTTTATATAAGAGGATGTATGCTGAAAAGACAGCTCTTGCATATATTCCAATTACTAATAGTTATGTATGTGTAAAATTAGCTTTTGGTAAGATAGTTTCTCTTATTTATATTATTTTGTTTTTTGTATCAATACCTTTATCATTTGTTGGTGTTGGAATGATTTTTTCTTCATTATTAGGCATATTTTGTTCTATAGCATTTATTGTAGTTATTATTAAATTGATAACTAAGAAATATGATTTATTTTATTTTGAACCTAGTGTAAAAAGTAATATTAATCAAGTTAGTAACTATAATTCTGATGTTTCAACTAATAGTGCTTATTTAAATAGGGATGAGAGTTTACTTAATAATGGTAATTCTATGAGTTTGGATAGTGATTCTAGTTCTAATAGTTTTAATAATATTAGTGCAGGAAGTAGTAGTATGAATAATGAATTTAATTTTAATAGTAGTAATTTAAATAATACTAATAATGTAAATAATAGTTTTAATTCTAATTCTTTTAATGAGTTTAATAGTAATAATTATAATACAAGTAATAATGCTGTTAATACTAATAATTCTAATAATAGTTTTGATGCTTTGTATGATAGTATCAATGATGATAATGAGTCTGATAGTGATATGTTTAATATGAATAGTAATGTTAATAATAGTCAAAGTAATCAAAATAGTTTATATAATGATGAAATGGATAATAATTTTTTTAATAATCAGAATAATGATTCAAATAATAGTGATGGTGGATCTGACTTATCTAATATGTTTAGATAAGTTTTTTTCTAAATATATTAAAAATATGTTATTATAAGAGAGTTAATGGAGATGATAATATGAATAAAAGTCTTTGTAAAGTTTTTAGTGAGGGAAATATTTCTATACCTATATATTTTATTAAGAATTATAAAAAATTTAATTTAGGATTAGATGAGTTTTTATTTCTTATGTATTTATATAATTTAGGTGATAATGTTTTATTTAATCCGGGTGAATTTAGTGATAAATTGAATGTTGATTTGACTGAGATTATGAATTATGTTGGTAGTCTTACTGATAAGGGACTAATTAGAGTAGAGGTTATTAAGAATGATAAGGGATATATGGAAGAGATGATTATTCTTGATGATTTCTATAATAAGCTTTCTTTAGTTATTATGGATGATGTTAATGAGAGTAAGAGTGATTCTAGTAAAAGTGATGTATTTGAGATTATTGAGAAGGAATTTGGTAGAACTTTAAGTCCTATTGAAATAGAGATTATTAGAACTTGGCTTGATAATAATTTTAGTGAAGATTTAATTAAAGAGGCTCTTAAGGAAGCTACATTTAATGGTGTTTCTAATTTGAGGTATATTGATAAGATTTTATATGAATGGGCTAAGAGTGGTATAAATACAGTTGAAGCAGTTGAGGAGAAGCGAAAGAAGAGAAAGGCTAGTACTAAGAGTATTGATAAGGATAGTGATATTGATTTAGATACTATTGAATGGAATTGGTTTGATGAAGATGAATAATATTGAAGTAATTGGTAAATATTTAGATGAAGTATTTCCTAATCCTAAGCCTGAACTTATTTTTCATACTGATTATGAATTATTGATTGCGGTTATGCTTAGTGCACAAACTACTGATAAGAGGGTTAATATGGTTACTAAGGTATTATTTAGTAAGTATAATGGACTTGAGGGATTAATGGAAGCTAATATTAAAGATTTGGAGGATATAATACATCCTCTTGGTTCTTTCAGAAAAAAAGCTCAGTATACTAAGGATATTGCGTCTATTTTGGTTAATAATTATAATGGTGTAGTGCCAAGAGATAAAGATATTCTTGTTACTTTACCTGGTATTGGTAGAAAGACTGCTAATGTGTTTTTAAGTGAGTTTTATAATGAACCTGAGATTGCTGTTGATACTCATGTGGAAAGGGTTTCTAAGAGGCTTAAATTAGCTTATTTAAGTGATGATGTATTAAAGGTTGAGTTGAAATTACAAAGAAAGTTTCCAAAGAGTGAATGGAGTAAAAGACATTTACAATTAGTCCTTTTTGGAAGGTATAAGTGTAAGGCAATAAAACCTGATTGCAGTGATTGTAAGTTAAAAGATATATGCAGAGATTATAAAAAGGTAAATAAAAAAAAGATTTAGAATTTTCTAAATCTTTTTTGTTTTATGTTGTTGGGTTAGGTGAAACTGATGGAGTTGGTTCTTCTGGCTCTGTTGTTGGTTCATCTGTTGGACTAGGAGATGGTGTTGTTTCTTTTAATGTTGTCGTTGCGGCATCACTTGTGATACCACTATATGATTTAAATGCGGCGACGACTTTATAAGTTCCATATACACTACTATCTGGTGTGAATGAATAACTTGTTTTATCTGTCCATGTAATTAAAACTCCATCTTTATATATATTATATCCAAATTTACCATAATCACTATTTGCTGAGATTGCTGATGCATCTACAGAAGACCATGTTAATGTTACTTTTCCATTTGATTCAGTTGCTTTTAAATTTCCTGGAGCAGGTAATTTATAATTTGTTGTGTCATAATCTGTTGGTTCATGACCTTTTTTGAAGTATTCATAAATTGATGATTGTCCAGGAGATGCTAATTTTGCTGGATTACTTCCAACTGCTACATTTATTCCAACAACACTTGATGGTTGTTTGAATGCTTCTCTGTTTGATTCCATTGCTCCAGATGATACTAGGGCATTGAATAGTCTATCTTTTTGAACTGTTGCTGGGACATTATGTAGTACATATCCTTCTTTAACTGAGTCTTTTGTAATTGTATCATAACCATACCACATACCAATTACTGTTTTTGTAGAGTAACCAATTACCCAAGAATCTCTTATGGCATCATTTGGCATACCATAATATGACATTGTTTCATCAGCGTAGTTTGTTGTACCTGTTTTACAAGCTACATTTTTTGGAGTTCCTCCTGTTAGTGATACGTCTTGTAAAACATCAGATATCATAAATGCTGTTGCATCTGACATAACTTGAGTTTTATTAGCTTTATGAGTTATTTCTTTTTTAGATTGTCTAAATACAACTTTTTCTACAGAATATGGTTCATTATAATATCCACCGTTTGAGAATGCTGCATAAGCACCTGCCATTTGTAGTGGAGAAACACCGGTAAATGCTCCTATTGAATGTGCTTCATGAAGATTTGATGGTGTTTGTGTATCTGTTTTATCTTTTGTGTTTACACATATTTCTTTATCTTTATCATATTCATATCCAGTTCCACATATTTCTGGTGTGATTCCTAGATTTGTAACAAATTTTCTTATTTTTTTATTATCAACTTTTTGGAATGCTTTAAGAGCAGGAATGTTACGTGATGTTGATAATGCTTTTCTTAATGTTATTGTTCCAAAGTATCCGCCATCCCAGTTCTTTATTGATCTTCCATTTGAGTAACTATATGGTGCATCATCAAATGGTTCATATGTTGACCAGTTGTTATATTCAATTCCTGGACCATAATCAAATAATGGTTTTGCAGTTGATCCAGGTTGTCTTTTAATTTCTGTTGCAAGATTGTATTGGTCTGCTGTATTACTTGTTCTACCATCAACGTTTCTTCCGTTTCCAATGGCTTCTATTTTTCCTGTTTCTGAATCTAATACTGCAACACCGGTTTGAACTTTATCATTAATCCAATTGTATCCTTCTCCATTTAGTACTGAGTTTACTGCATCTTGTTTTGTTCTATCAAGTGTTGTATATACGAGTAATGAAGTTGTATAAGGATTAACGTTGTATTTATCTTCTAGTTCATCTGCAACTGTATCTATATATCCTTGATATTTATTTTCAGCTGATGAAGAGTTTCCATCTGATGTTAATGATTCCATAGGAATTGCTGCTGCTATATCAGCTTCTTCTCTTGTAATATAACCATGTCGTACCATTAAGTTTAGTACAGTTTGTCTTCTTGCTGTTGCATTTTTTGGATTTGCTGTTGGTCTATAATAGTTTGGTGATTTAAACATTCCAGCAATTGTTGCAGCTTCACTTAGATTTAATTCACTAACATCTTTTCCAAAATAAATATTAGCTGCTTCTTGTACTCCATAAACGTTACCGCCTAAGAAGTGGTTATTTACGTAGTATTCTATTATTTCTTCTTTTGAGTATTTTTTTTCTAGTTTAAATATTGATAAGTAAATATCTTCAAATTTACGAACAATACCACTTGCACCTTCTGTTTTTTGTCCAAGTTGATCTGTAAAACTATTTTTTACAACTTGCATTGAAAGTGTTGATGCTCCACCGGCACCTGAGTTTCCAAGTACTTGTCCAATAGCAGCTTTAAAAAATCTTGGTGCATCGAAACCATTGTGTTGGAAGAATCTAGAATCCTCTGTTGCAATTATTGCATCTACTAGTACATCTGGTAATTGGTCATATGTTACTTTTTCTCGGTTTTGAGAACCTAGTTTTGCAAATTCTTTTCCATCTTTATCAAATAATCTTGTTACTTCTGTTGTGTTTAATTTAGAAGTATCAAATAGTTTATCTGCTTGAGTTTTTACATACATCATAAAGATACTAAATGATATTAAACCAATAATTCCTAATGCTAGGAAAATAATTAATATTATACTTATTATCTTTCTTTGCTTTGCTTTGCTTTTTACTCTTTGAAGTAGTGTCCATATTCCATATACTATTGCTATTAAAATTCCTATTAGAATTGTTGCTTCAATTCCTAGAGTAGAAAAAGTTGCTAAAATAATTGCAATTGATGCAAGTAAAAATACAATTTTTCCAGTTTTATTAGCTTTTGCTTTTTGAATATTTGTTTTATTGGACGCTGTATTAGGACTTTTTTTTCTTTTTATTACTTTTTTTTGCATTTTATATACCTCCGATTAATTCATCGACTACTTTAAGGTAATCAATTCTTGGTCTATACCCATCCTTTAATAAATATGCTTTTTCTTTAAAAAATTCTAATGGAACAGATTTTCTTTCTTCATTAGATAAAAACTCTTTAAAATCTTTTTCTAAAAGAAGATATGTTTCATTTAGACTGGTGAATCTTACAATTAAAAAAGCAATACCACCATGATTATATATATCACTTAGGTGTTTTATTTGGTGTTTGTGAATATTAGTTAGAGAAAATGCAGTTTTACTTTTTGTTTCTTTTGCTTCAAAATCGATATATTTACCTTTATATAATCCGTTATAGTCTGTTGTTGATGGTACTGTGAAGTATGCCTCTTTTACAACAGCTTTATTACGAGATGGATAGTCTACTTTTACTATTTTTAGTGGAGTAGGTTTTTTATATATATAGGCTTTATTGATTTCTCTATAATATTCATTAGAACTATTTATTTCACTTTCTAAAGTCATACCTCTATTTTTATGGCTTTCTGTATTTAAAAGTGAATTATAATGATTATTAGTTTTTTTTATACCATTTGGATAGTTCATTTAATCACCTATGATTAATTATACTATAATTTTTTTTAATTTACCATATAATTTTATTTGGATTGTTAATGAAAGAAGTTTGTTTTTTTTTATTGTTTTTTTATTCATTTATTCTTATTTTGTCGGTTTTATGATTTTTGCTTTTTTTTGTATTATTATTGTTTTGGTGATTAAATGAATTTTTTAGAAATTAATATGATTCTTAATAAAATGATTGATAATACAAGGGTAAGTATGATAGACTTAGACATAGCCACTTTGAGTGGTTTGTTAATTGACAAAACTAGGCAATAATGCAATAATAATATTGTAAGGGATTGGTGATAAGTATGTATCAAAATAAGATTACTCTTAGACCTCAAGATATTCTCGAGAAAGATTTTAAAATTGATACTCGTGGATATCGTTTGAAGGAAGTTGATCAATTTTTAGATATAATTATTGGAGATTATGAACAATTTCTTAATATTATTAATGGTCTAGAAAAAGAGAAGGCTGATTTACTTGCAGAAATTATGAGTCTTAAACAGGAACTTCGTAATTCTCAATTGAATGCTGAGGTTGCAACTAATAGAGGAAGTAGTGAAGTTAATAATGTTGATGTTTTAAAGAGACTTTCTCAGTTAGAGAAAATGGTTTATGGTTCTAGAAGTAAATCTGATGACATAGATAATAACAATTAATATATAGACAAACGCTGGAGTACTTGATACTCTTGAGGAAAGTCCATGCTCACACATAACTGAGATGTTTGTAGTGTTCGTGCCTAGGGAATAAATAACCTAGGGTAGTTTTACTAACGGCGGAATTTATTTCTAAGTCTTTTGATATGAAATAAACCGTAAAGTGCCGCAGTGACGATACTTTGGGAAACCAAAGGGTGAAACGTGGTAAACCCCGCGAGTGAGAAATCCAAAATTGGTAGGAGAGTCCCAACAAAAGAAATGAATGGAGTTGGGGACCAGAAATGGTAGATAAATGTTTGTCGCCTAGAAATAGGAACAGAACATGGCTTATTTATATTTATTGTTAATAAAATGAGGTGTTGTATGAAGGAATTAGGAGAGTATTTAAAAAGAACAAGAATTAGTAATGGTGTTAGTTTAACTGAAGCTTGTGAAGACTTAGATTTTTCAACATCACATTTGGAAAATATAGAAAGTGGTAATGTACGAGCTTTCAAAGATGTTTATGAGTTAAAAGAAGATATTAAACTATATGCAAAATATTTAGGACTTGATCCTGATAAAGTTGTTGATGAGTTTAATGGCTTTTTGTTTCAACATACTTCTAAAATATCTCTTGATGATATTATGGCTGCTAAGAAGAAAAAAGAAGCTGAAGAGGAAGAAAAGAGAGTTAAGTCTCCTTATACAATTGAACATAAGAAAAAAGTTAGTGTATGGCCATTTGTAATTGGTGGAATTGTATTTGTTTTAATTGTTTTGCTTATTTATATACTTGTTAGTAATGCAAATAAGATTCCAAAAAGGACTGATGAATTGAGTTCATATAGGGAGGAGAATATTATTTATGAATTTACCAAATAAAATTACTGTTACTAGATTATTTTTAACTTTGGTTATTATTGTCATGTTAGTTATTCCTTATTCTTCTTTAGGAATAAACGTTATGACATTTGATGTTGGTGGAGTTAAGGTTGAATTAACTTATATTATCGCAGGAGTTATATTTATTATTGCTAGTTTAACTGACTTTTTAGATGGTTATCTTGCTCGTAAATATAATTTAGTTACTGATTTAGGAAAAATGCTTGATGCAATTGCTGATAAAGTTTTAGTAAATCCTATACTTGTAATTTTGGCTTGTAATAATTTTATACCTGCTATTATACCTGTTATTTATATTACTAGAGATATTATTGTTGATGCAGTAAAGATGCAGGCTGCTAGTAAAGGACATGTAGTTGCTGCTATTAAATCGGGAAAATTAAAGACAGCTTCTATGATGATTGGAATTTGTTTGGTATTTTTTTATAATATACCATTTGAATTTATAAATATCAGAGTTGATTTATTCTTACTATATTTTGCATGTATTATGTCAGTTGTAAGTTGTATTCAATATTTTGTTTTGAATAAAGAATTTATTTTTGGTGAGTTAAAAAGTTAATTATAATAGTTGAATTTAATAAAAGCTTCTAATTATGTTAGAAGTTTTTTATTTTTCTATAAGAATTTATATTCAATTTGGTAAAACAATTGTTCGAAAAAATGTTGCAATTTATTTTATTATATTATACAATGTATTTGTAAGTTATTTACGAGGAGGAAAATAAATGGCTGTAAATAAGGAAGATATGGATAAATCTTTAGATAAAGTATTAAGTGATATTGAAAAACAATTTGGTAAAGGTTCAATTATGAAGTTAGGGGATAATAAACATTTAAAGGTTGATGTTGTTTCTAGTGGATGTTTATCTTTAGACATAGCTTTAGGTGTTGGTGGTTATCCTAAAGGTAGAATTATTGAGATTTATGGACCTGAATCAAGTGGTAAAACTACGTTTGCATTACAAGCAATTGCTGAACATCAAAAATTAGGTGGAAGAGCTGCTTTTATTGATGCTGAACATGCACTTGATCCTGTGTACGCTGAAAGATTAGGGGTTAATATTGATGAATTATTGCTTTCTCAACCAGATACTGGAGAACAAGCATTAGAAATTTGTGAAGCTTTAGTTAGAAGTGAAGCTTTAAGTATTGTTGTAATTGATTCAGTTGCTGCACTTGTTCCACAAGCTGAAATTGATGGAGAGATGGGAGACTCTCATGTTGGTTTACAAGCAAGACTTATGTCTCAGGCTTTAAGAAAATTATCTGGTACTATTAATAAAACTCAAACAACATGTATTTTTATTAATCAATTAAGAGAAAAAGTTGGTGTTATGTTTGGAAATCCTGAAACTACTCCTGGTGGAAGAGCATTGAAGTTTTATGCTTCTATAAGATTGGATATAAGACGTAATGAACAATTGAAGATGGGTGATGGAGTAGTTGGAAATAGAACTACAATTAAGGTTGTTAAAAATAAAGTTGCTCCTCCATTTAAAACAGCGGTTGTTGATATTATGTATGGAGAGGGTGTATCTCATGAAGGAGAAATTCTTGATTTAGCGACTGAAGCTGGTATTGTTGAAAAGTCTGGTGCTTGGTATTCTTATCAAGGTGAGAAACTTGGGCAAGGAAAAGAAAATGTTAAATTATTATTAAAAGATAATATTGAATTAAAAGAAGAAATTGAAAAAAAGGTTCGTGAATATTTTGATATTGATTTAGTAAATAATGATAAAACTGATGATAAAAAGAAAAAATAAATTATTTAATATTGTAAGAAGATATGTCAATTGTCTTCTTCTTTTTTTTATTTTGTGTTATATTTTGGTTGTGGAAAAAATGTTTTTTCATAAAGTATTAATGAGAGGATGATTTTAATGAAAAAACTTAAGGATATAATTAAGTGTGATTTTGATATTGAAATTTGTGGAATTACTGATGATTCCAGACTTGTTCGTGATGGATATTTATTTGTTGCTACTAAAGGTTTTAATGTTGATCATTATGATTTTATTGATAAAGCAATTGAGAATGGTTGTAGTTTTGTAATATGTGATAGAAAAATAAATATTAATTTTCCTCATATGATTGTTGAAAATATAAATGATTTATTTTATGAGTTGTGTAGAAAATTTTATGATTTAAATTTTGATGAATTTAAATTTATTGGTATTACTGGTACTGATGGAAAAACTACTACTGCTAGTATTGTTAAGAAATTAATAGGTGATGCTGCATATATTGGAACTAATGGATTATCGGTTGTGGATAAACATTTTTCAACAAGTAATACTACACCTTGTGTATCAGAACTTTATAAGGATTTAAAAACTATCAGTGATAATTCTTGTTCTAATGTTGTTATGGAGGTTTCAAGTGAAGCTTTACTTCATGATAGAGTTAAGAATTTAAAGTATAAAATAGTTGGATTTACTAATATTACTGAAGACCATTTAAATGTACATAAAACTTTTGAAAATTATAGAGCGTGTAAATTGAAATTGTTAGATTTGGTAGAAGAAGATGGTATTGTTATTGTTAATGGTGATGATAATAATTTAAGTAATATAGAATGTAATAATAAATATAGTTTTGGTTTTTCTGAGGCTAATGATTATATTATTAGTGATGTGGTTTATGAAAAGGATAAGACTTTAATTACTATTAATGATTCTATAAATAATAATTTTATAAAATTAGAAAGTCCTTTTATTGGTAAATATAATGTTTATAATGTTGTTATGGCATATTTGATTGGATTTTATTTTGGTATTGATAAAGAAGTGTTAAGAAAAAGGATTTCAGAAATTGGGGTAATTGATGGTAGATGTGAAAGACTTGATTTTGGACAGAACTTTGAAATAATTCTTGATTATGCACATACGACTAATGGTATTAAGAATATATTAAGTACTTTTCAAAATAAGTATAATAGAATAATTACTGTTACTGGATGTGCTGGTGGTCGCGAAAAAGAAAAGAGAAGAGAGATTGGACATATTGTAATGTCTTTGTCTGATATTTCGGTATTTACTATGGATGATCCAAGATATGAGAGTGTTGATGATATAATCAATCAAATGGTTGGAGATGAAAAAGATTATGTTAGAATTACTGATCGAGTTATGGCAATACATTATGCATTAAGTATAGCAGAACCTAATGATGTTGTTCTTATTTTAGGTAAGGGTCGTGATAATTATATGGCTATTCGTGATAAAAAACTTGATTATTGTGATTATGATGTTATTTGTAAATATATGAATAGAGAGATGTAAATTTCTCTATTTTTGTTTTTCTTGACAAGCTTTTAAAATAAAATTAAAATAGAGTTAGATTAGTGGATTATCTAATCTAAAGAATGGAGGAATATATGAATAATATTTTAATCTCCGTTTTACTTATTATTGTAGGCCTAGTTTTAGGTTTAGTTGTATCTTTTATTATCAATCTAATTAGAGGTAATTTAGCAAGTAAAAAGATTGAAAATTTATTTGAAAATACTAAAAAAGAGATTGAAAAAATGAAAAGGGATGCAGCTTTGGAGCAAAAGGAAGAAGCTCATAGATTAAAGATGGATTTAGATAAAGAGATTCGCGAAAAGAAAGAAGAAATGAAAGAAAGCGAAAATAGATTATTACAACGTGAGTCTAATATGGATAAACGTGATGAGATGTATCAGAAACGTGAGTTAGCTTTAGATGAACGTGAGGATAAATTAACTGAGAGACAAGAAGAAATCCAAATTGAAAAAGGTAAAGTGGAGGAAATAAAAAAGGAACAAATAGAATTACTAGAAAAAATTTCTAAGTTTAGTAAGGAAAAAGCTAGAGAGTTAGTTATGGCTAAAGTTAAGGAAGGCATGAATAAGGAAATTACTGAATATATTCGTGAAAGAGAGAATGAGGCAAGACTTGAGGCTGATGTTAAAGCAAGAGAGATGATTGTTACTTCTATGCAGAAGTATGCTGCTGATATTGCAAGTGATCAAACAGTTACAGTAGTTGATTTACCTACTGATGAAATGAAGGGTAGACTTATTGGTAGAGAGGGTAGAAATATTCGTTCTATAGAGTCTGTTACTGGGGTTGATTTAATTATTGATGATACACCTGAGGCTGTAGTTTTATCTAGTTTTGATCCTTTAAGACGTGAAATTGCTCGTATTACTTTGGAAACTTTAATTAAAGATGGAAGAATACATCCTACTAGAATAGAAGAAGTATACGATAAAGTATGTAAGGATATGAAACAACAAATTATTCAATATGGTCAAGATATATTATTTGAACTTGGTCTTACTAAGTTTGATCCTGAACTTATTGAAATAATTGGAAAACTACATTTTAGAACAAGTTTTGGACAAAATGCATTACAACATTCAAAAGAAGTTGCTGAGTTATCTGGTATACTTGCTGGTGAGCTTGGTGAAAATGTTACTCTTGCAAAAAGAGCAGGATTGCTTCATGATATTGGTAAAGCAATAGATCATGAGATTGAAGGAAGTCATGTTGAAATTGGTGTAGATATAGCAAAAAAATTTCATGAAAATGAGACTGTCGTAAATGCAATTGCATCTCATCATGGTGATTGTCAAGCTACTACGGTTATTTCTACTATAGTTGCGATTGCTGATGCTTTATCTGCGTCACGTCCTGGTGCTAGAAATGATAGTTTAGAAAATTATATTAAGAGATTATCTCAACTTGAAGAGGTTGGTAATCAAATTAAAGGTGTTGATAAAACATTTGCCCTTCAAGCAGGTAGAGAGTTACGTGTTGTTGTTAAACCTGAAGAAGTAGATGATTTAGAGGCACATAGAATTGCTAGGGAAGTAAAAGAAAAAATTGAAGCTAATTTAAAATATCCTGGAACAATAAAAATTACAGTAATTCGTGAAACAAGAGCACAAGAGGAAGCAAAATAAGTTTCCTTTTTTTTATGTTTTTTATAATAATATAGTAGGAGGTGTTTTATATAAAATATAAAATAAATTTTTATTGGTTAGTTGGAAAATTTGTTTATATAAATAAATATCGTACTACTAATATTATAAAGAAATGTTCTGAATATCTTAGTTATTATTTTGGAGATAGTTATTCTTTTTCATATGATAAAGTTTTAACTATGAGAAAATTATTTTTGTATTTTCCAATTTATAGTCATGATTTAGAAAAAATAGGTTGGGATTATTATTTGGAACTTTTAAAATTAGATAAAGATATTTCTTATTTTTATTATAGAATATGTTTGTTTTGTGAATTGGATTTTATTAGTTTTAAGTGTATGATTAATAATAATATTTATTATAGAATATAAAGTTATAAAAAAAAGGGATTATTCTTTATTTGAATTTTCCCTTTTAATGTCCAATATTACTGGAAGAATAATTGGTTTTCTTCCTGTTATGTTGTTTATATATGGATATAGAGTTTCTGTGATATCACTTTTTAATGTTTGGAATGTTGTTTTTGGATTTGCTAGTGCTTGTGTAATTGCTTGTTCTGCTTTATTTTCTATTTTATGAATTAGTTCTTCATTTTCATTTACTAAAATAAATCCTCTTGTTGTAATATTTGGAGTAATTAATAATTGTCTTTTTTTCATGTCAACATTTACTATTACTACAAGTATTCCGTCATTTGCCATAATTTTTCTATCTTTAATTACTGCACTTCCAATTTCTCCAATTCTATTTCCATCAACGTATACATCTGCACCTGGTTTAGATTCAGATTTTGTTAAGACGTGATTTTTAAGTGTTAGTGTATCACCATTTTTTAATATAAATGTATTTTCCTTTGGAATACCACAATTAATACCAATATTTGCTTGTTTCTTTAACATTCTGTAATCTCCATGGAATGGCATTAAGTATTTTGGATTAATTAATCTAAACATTAATTTTATTTCTTCTTCATTAGCGTGTCCTGATGTATGTAGGTCTGCTAAAATGTTGTTTGTATATACTTTTACACCTTTTAAGTATAATTTATTTATTGTTTTAGAAATACTTAAAGCATTTCCTGGTATTGCAGATGATGAGAATATTACTACGTCATCTGGTCTTAATTTAATTTGTTTATGTGTTCCATTAGAAATTCTTGATAGAGCAGCAAGTGGTTCTCCTTGACTACCAGTACATAGAATTGTTACTTCATTTGGTTTTAAATTATTTGCTTCTTCTGGAGTTATTAATAGTTCTTTATGATCAATATATCCTGCGTTAAGGGAAATATTGATATTGTTCTCCATACTTCTACCAAATATACAAATTTTTCTGTTGTGTTTAAAGCATGTTTCAAATATGTGTTTTACTCTATAGATGTTTGATGCGAATGTTGCGATTATAATACGACTGTTTTTACATTTATCAAACATTTCATTTAATGTTTCATCTACAACTGATTCACTATTTGAAAAACCTTCGTTTAATGCATTTGTTGAATCACTTATTAAAACATCAACTCCATCTTTTCCTAATGATGCCATTTTATATAAATCTGACATTGGTCCTATTGGGGTTAAATCGAATTTATAATCTCCTGTTGTAACGATTCTTCCATCTGGTGTTTTTATACTAATACCATGTGAATCTGGTATAGAGTGTGTTACTCTAAAAAATTCTATTTCTATATCCTTAAATTTTAATTTAGTTTGGTCGGTATAAGCAATTAAATTATCATATCTAATGTTTCTATCTTGTAATTTTACTGCGATTAATTCTTTTGCATGTTGTGGAGCATATACTGCAGGAATATTAATACTTTGTAATAAAAATGGAATTCCTCCAATATGATCTTCGTGTCCATGAGTAATTAATAAAGCTTTGATTTTATCTTCATTTTCTTTTAGAAAAGTAAAATCTGGTAAAATATAGTCAACTCCCATAATTTCGTTATCAGGGAATCTTACACCGGCATCAATAATAATAATTGCGTCATTATGCATTATACAATACATATTTTTTCCGACTTCTCCTAAACCACCTAAAACAACTATTTTTGTTCCGTTGGTTTCTTTATTATTCATAATTTCTCCTTTCGTTAATAAGTTTTTATAAAGAACTAACTATGAAATTATACTATATTTTTTTTGTTTTGTCTATTCTTTGGATTTTATTTTGAAAATAAGTTTGAGTTGTGTTATAATTACTTCCACAAAATGTAAAGGAGGATTTATGGAATTGGACTTTATTATTAGAATTGGTGTATGTTTACTTTTAAGTATTTTAATTGGTAGTGAAAGGCAATATAGAAATGGTATGGTCGGTCTTAGGACTAATGTACTTGTAGCAATTGGGTCTTTTATGTTTAATTATGTTACATTTGGTGTTAGTGGAGATCATGATTTTACAAGAATGGGAGCAGGTATTGTTTCTGGTATGGGATTTCTTGGAGCTGGTATTATAATTCAGGAAAATAATAGAGTTAAGGGACTTAATACAGCTGCTACTTTATGGTGTGTTTCTGCGATAGGAGTTTTGACTTCTTCTGGTATGCTTTTTGAATCTTGCGTTGGGACATTTTTAGTTTTATTTTCAAATATTATACTTAGACTTATTTCATTTTTTGTTATGAATAAGATTAAAAATAAATTAAAAGAAAAATGTATTTTAAGAGTTTCCTGTACAAGGACAATTGAGGGAAGTATATGTCAAACTTTATCTAGTTATATAGAACAACATAATTTGAATTTAATTAGTATGAATAAAGATGAGGTTACAAAGGATGAGGTAAAACTTGTTGTTACTATTATTACATCAAGGCCTGATGAAGTAGACAATCTTGTTAAAGCATTAAGTGCTGAGGTAGGAGTTACTTCACTTTCTTGGAAACATAGTAAGTATTATCAAGCAGATAATGAAGATGATACTTCTGAAGAGTAAATGTTTATGTTATAATATTTAAGAGGTGATATAATGGGACTTTTTAATAAGATTAAAGATATGTTTAGTGGAACTGAAAAAGATGAGAAAAAAGTTTCTGATGAACAAGTTGTAGAAAAAAATAGTAATGAAAGTAATATTAAAGTTTATGAAAAAGGACTTAGTAAATCTCGTAAGGGTTTTGTTTCTAAGCTTGCTGATTTAACTAATAAATATAGTAAGATTACTGATGAGTATTTTGATGAATTAGAAGAAATTTTAATTATGGCTGATATTGGTGTGAATACTGTAATGGAGTTTATTGATAGATTGAGAGATAGAGTTCGTCATGAAAATATTACTGATCCTAGTGAGTTAAAAGAGATTATAGTTGATGAGTTATTTATTATCTATGTTAATGATGAAGTATTAAGTAATAAAATTAAGTTTAATGAAAATGGACCAACTGTAATTTTATTTGTTGGAGTGAATGGAGTAGGTAAGACTACTACTATTGGTAAACTTGCAAATAAATTTAAGGATGACGGTAAGAAGATATTACTTGTTGGGGCAGATACTTTTAGAGCAGGAGCTGTTGAACAATTAAAAGAGTGGAGTGAAAGAACTGGTGTTGGATTCTATGGAAAAGAAAATAGTGATCCTGCAAGTGTTGTATTTGATGGACTGGTTAAAGCAAAAGAAGATAAATACGATATTGTTTTAGTTGATACTGCTGGTAGACTTCAAAATAAAGTTAATCTTATGAAAGAACTAGAAAAAATTAATAAAGTAATTGATAACCAAATTGAAGGTGGAGCAACAGAAACGTTACTTGTTGTGGATGCAACAACTGGACAAAATGGTATTAGTCAAGCTAAAGCATTTAAAGAAATTACAAATATAACAGGAATTGTACTTACTAAATTAGATGGAACTGCTAAAGGTGGAATAGTACTAGCAATAAAAGAAAGTGTTGGAATACCAGTTAAATATATCGGACTTGGAGAGACAAAAGATGATTTACAAGTATTTGATATTGAAAAATATATTTATGGGCTATTTAAGGATATGATGTAAATGAAAAAGAGTAGTAGTCATAAAATAAATGAATTTAATATATTTAATATTAATGTACAGGTTATTTTAACTATTTGTACTGTTGTTTTATTTGTTATGTATTTTTTTAATAAAGAATTTTTATGGTTGTTTGAAATATTTGCGGGATTTACTTTGTTAGATTTTGGATATAATAATTATAAAATTTATATGAAAGGTAAATTTATTACGATAGTTTATACTGTTACTGGTATTGTTTCAGTTATACTTGGAATATTAAATGTAATAGGTATTTAATATGGATATGGATGATGTTATTTATTATAATGAATTGTATGATTTATATGGTAAGTTATTAACTGATAAGCAAAGGGAATATTTTGAAGATTATTATTTTAATAATTTAAGTTTTTCTGAACTTGCTGAAAATTATAATGTTAGTAGAAATGCGGTTTTTAAGCAATTAAAGATTACTAAAGAAAAGCTTTTAGAATTTGATAATGCTTTGAAATTATATGAAAAGAAGAAGAAAATTATAGATATAATTGATTGTATACAAGATAAAGATATAAAGGAAAAATTAGAAGACTTAATTTGATTGAGTCTTTTTTCTTGTAAATGAATTAAAAAAAATGTATAATTTTATTATGATAGGGAAACTGTTTAAGAAGAATGGAAGAGGGAATTGATATGTTTGATAGAATTACATATATAAGTAATGATGGGTGTGATATTAAATTAAAGAATGGTGGAGAGGTTTCTACTAACTTAATGAATTTACACTTGGTTTTTGAGGATTCTAATAAAAAAGTTCTTGGGGAAGTTGATGATTTAAAGGGAGATACTGTCAAGGCTAGATTTTTAGGTGAGATTGTCGGAAATAGACTTATTGGTGGTACTATTAGAAAACCTAATTTGGATGCGACTATTAGAGTAATTGATAAATCTGAAATTCCTATGATTACTGGAGCTGACGTGGATGGCTTTATGGAGCTTGGTGTTAGTCCTTTGTATGATGATTTTCCAATTTATTTAGATGTTAATAGTTTCTTTAGTAATCACTTTGCTATATTTGGTAATACTGGTTCTGGTAAATCTTGTGGTGTTACAAGACTTTTCCAAAATATGTTTCATGATCAAAGATTAAATCCTTATAAAGCTAATATCTTTATATTTGATTCATCAGGTGAATATTATAATGCTTTTAATAGTTTAAATTCAATTAATAGTAATTATAATTATAGATATATAAGTACTAATGAAGTTGATGGGTTAGGAGAAAAGTTAAGATTACCAATTTATTTATTAAATAAGGATGATTTAGCATTACTTTTACAATGTACAAGTCATTCTCAATTGCCAATAATTGAAAGAATGTTAAAATTAGCTTTAGTGTTTAGTCAAAATGATATGGATTCTAATGCTTATAAGAATCATTTAATTGCTAAGGCTATTATGACTATTTTATATACTAATGAGACTGCTCCTAATAAGAGAAATGAGATTTTTTCTATACTTGCAAGTTGTTCTACTGATGAATTTAATTTAGAGGCTCCAGTACAAGGAATTGGTTATGTACGTAAGTTTAGAGAGTGTTTCTTGATTGATAATTCAGGGAATTTTACTGAAAGTGTATTACTTACTGAATATGTTAATTCATTTATTAAAGAAGAATATGATAATTATGAACCACATACTGGTGTGTTTTATAATCTAGATACTTTGGAAAAGGCTCTTAACTTTACATTGATTAGTGAAGGATGGTTAAGAAATGATCAGACTTATGGTGATGCAGTTACTTTAAGAGTTAGACTTCATTCTTTAATAGTTGGAGATAATGCTAAATACTTTGATGTTAAAGATTATGTTTCTTTAGAAACTTTCTTATCTAGTTTATTAATTGATAATGGTAAAAAATATCAAATTGTTAATATTAATTTAAATGATATTGATGATGATTTTGCTAAAGTATTGACTAAGATTTATTCTAGACTTATTTTTGATTTCTCTAAGGGTTTAAAAAATAGAGGAAGTATACCTTTTCATATAGTTCTTGAAGAAGCACATAGATATATTCAAGATGATAGAGATAGATTTTTATTTGGATATAATATATTTGAAAGAATTGCTAAAGAAGGACGTAAGTATGGTGTAATACTTGGACTTATTTCACAAAGACCAGTTGAAATTTCTGATACTGTTATTTCTCAGTGTACTAATTTTTTAATATTTAAAATAAACCATCCAGTTGATGTTGATTATATTCGTAAAATGGTTCCTAATATTACTGATGAGATTGTTGAAAAACAAAAGTCATTGCAAGCTGGAACTTGTTTAGGATTTGGTCTTGGATTTAAGATTCCATTGATTGTTAAGATGAAAATGCCTAATCCATCACCTTTATCTAGTAACTGTGATGTTGTTAGTATTTGGGGTGGTGGTAAGATGCGTTCTTCTCAAGCTTCTGTACAAAATGTTAATTTAAATGATTTTTCTAATAGTAGTAGTTTGAATAATAATAGTGCATCAGTAAATTCAAGTATATTTAATGTAAATTCTTCTAATAGTGTAGAGAATCATAATCCGGCACTTGATTTTGTAAATAGACAAGTAGTTAAACAAACTAATGATGTAGGTAGTGTTTCTACTACTACTACTGCTGCTACTCCTACAGTAAGTGAGTCTTCAACTACAAATAATTCTTCATCTACGTTTGTTTCACAAGGTGTATCTAATCAAATTGTTAGTGATGTTCCTACTGGGGAACATAATCCGGCACTTGACTTTGGGGTATCGTCAAATACTAATTCTTCTATTAATATAGGTAGTTCATCAAGTACTCCAGTTACTGCACCAACTACAATTGTGCCAGCTACTAGTCAGATAACTTCTGAGAGTACTTCTTTAGAACATAATCCAGCACTTGATTTTGGTACACCTCAAATAGTTAATGAAAAGCCTGTTTTTGTAAATGATGATGTTGAATCTAAGAGAGATATGATGGGAAATATTATTTCAAATATTCCTAATCAAAATGTTTCAACTGCTCCTATTATGACTTCTCCAATGGATTTTAATTTGTCTAATACAAATAATAGTTCAAATATGGCTATGAATACTACTACGAATACTCAGGAGAAGGAAATGCCTAAATTAACTTTAGATGATGATTATGATGATACTGGAGTAGATTTTGCTTAAAATAGTGGTTTCCACTATTTTTTCTTTGTATAGATAATAATTTTTGATATAATAGGGAATAGGTGATAATATGTTTGAAACATTAGGAGATAGATTACAAAATGCTTTACATAAGATAAAAGGATATGGAAAGATTACAGAAGATAATATTTCTGAGATGATGCGTGAGATTAGACTTGCATTATTAGAAGCAGATGTTAACTATAAGGTTGTTAAAGAATTTACTAATACTGTTAAAGAGAAAGCTTTGGGTGAAGAAGTTGTATCTAGTATTAATCCAGGTGATTTATTTGTAAAAATTGTTAAGGATGAATTAACTGAATTATTAGGTGGAGAAAGTGAAGAATTAAATGTAAATGGTAATCCAGCTATTCTTATGTTAGTTGGTTTACAAGGTTCAGGTAAAACTACTACTGCCGGAAAGCTTGCTAATTTTTTAAGGAAAAAGCATAGTAAAAAACCATTACTTGTTGCATGTGATGTTTATAGACCTGCGGCAATTGATCAGTTAAAACAATTAGGAAAAGAACTTAATATTGAAGTTTATGATGAAGGAAAGAAAAATCCAGTTGATATTTCTTTAAATGCAGTAGAGTATGCGAAAGAAAATAAGTTTGATTATGTAATTATTGATACTGCTGGTAGACTTCATGTTGATGATGAGTTAATGCTTGAACTTGAAAATATTAGAACAAAAGTTAATCCTCAAGAAATACTTTTAGTTATTGATTCTATGATGGGACAAGATGCTATTAATGTTATTAGTGGTTTTAATGATCAATTACCTTTAACTGGTGTAGTTCTTACTAAACTTGATGGAGATACTAGAGGTGGAGTTGCTTTATCTGTAAGACATTTAACTAATGTTCCAATAAAGTTTATTGGTGTAAGTGAAAAGTTAGATGGACTTGATTCATTTGATCCTGAGAGAATGGCAGGAAGAATTCTTGGTATGGGAGATATTGTTTCTTTAGTTGAAAAAGCGACTGAGTCAATTGATGAAAAAGAAGCTGAAAAAACTGCAAATAAAATGATGCAAGGTAAATTTGATTTAGAAGACTTTTTATCAACAATGAAACAAATAAAAAGATTAGGACCTCTTGAAAATTTACTTAAATTAATTCCAGGAGCAAAAAAGATGGGACTTAATAATGTTAAAGTTGATCCAAAACAAATGGCACGAATTGAAGCAATTGTTTTGTCAATGACTCCAAAAGAGCGTAAACATCCTGAAATTATAAAAGCTAGTAGAAAAACTAGAATTGCATCTGGTTCTGGAACTTCTGTACAGGAAGTAAACAGACTACTTCAACAATTCGATCAAATGAAGAAAATGATGAAACAATTTAGTAATGGAAATATGAAATTACCATTTTAATAATATTTGAATTGGGCTTTTTTAGTAGAAATAAATCATTATTTACATAATATATTCTAGGAGGTATAAAATGTATAATAATGATTTTTTTCAAAAAATGAATATGGAAAATATTGTAGATGGTAATAATAACAATATTACTAATGATATGAATGTTGATGTTAACGTTAACAATTCTAATATGAGTGGTGTTATGCAACAACCAATTGGTGAAGGTGTACAAGAAAAGGTAATTCATAGAACTTTTGTACATGAGGTACCACATGTTTGTGTTTATTTGTAAGACCAATTATTTAGTCTTTTTTTATATATAATATTTTTAATACTTTTATTTTTTTGTAGTATTACAGTTATCAGTAAAAATCATTAGTTTTATTGATATTATTAGAAAAAAGTGGTTGTGGAAAAAATATTTTGAAAAGTATTTGTAAGGAGTAGTATATGATAGTAAAGGATTTTTATGTAAGTGATAAAGATTATTTTATAGAATATTTAATTAGATATTTAATTAAATATGGGATAAGTTATTGCTTTTTAAAAGAAGAAAATGAAATACATTTTGATAATTATATAATTAGATTTCATGGGAAAGTAAATGAAATTGATAATATAAGTGCATTATTAAATACTTTAATGGATACTATTTCTATGGATAAAAATGAATTTTTAAAAGTTTCTGAAAACAAAGAATTTGTAGATAAAAAGCTATATCAAAGAAGAAATAAAATGTTAATAAAACAAGAAAATAGATGTTATAGTAAATTGGTTAATACTAGAAGAAAATAGTTTTTTGACTGTGGATAATTATTTATCAATAGTCTTTTTTTTATTTATAAACATAAAATGTATTGGTGATTTTTTTAGATGAAATATGATATTAGATTAATTTTTAATGAAGAGTTTGATTTGAATGAGATTATGTCTTCGATAATTATTAAGGAATATATAAATAAAAATGGTGTATAGTGTTGGATTATATATTAGATTGTCTAAAGAAGATAAAGATAATTTTTTAAGTGAGAGTGTAGTAAATCAGAAAAGTTTACTTAGACAGTATGCAATAGAGAATAATTTAGAAATATTTGATTATTATATTGATGATGGATACTCGGGTACTAATTTTGATAGACCTGAATTTAGAAGATTAATTAATGATATTGAAAATAAAAGAATTAATATGGTTATTACTAAGGATATGTCAAGGCTTGGAAGAGATTATATAGAAACTTGTAATTTGATTGAAAAGTATTTTCCATTAAATGGTGTTAGGTATATTGCGATTACTGATAATATTGATACGTATTTAGATAATTCTAATAATGAAATTACTCCATTTAAAGCTATAATGAATGATTATTATGCGAAAGATATTTCTAAGAAGATAAGAAGTAGTTTGATTGCGAAGAAAAGAGAAGGTAAATGGGTAAGTGGAAGATGTCCGTTTGGGTATGATAGAGATTCTAAAGATAAAAATCATTTAGTAATTAATTTTGAAAAAGCAATTGTTGTTAGAGATATTTATAAAATGTATCTTGATGGTATGAGTATTTATGCTATAACTAAAAAATTAAATGATAATTCTGTAAAAATACCTTCTGAATATTATGATTTTAAATGGAATGGTAAAAGTTCTTTTAATAGGAATTGGAATTCAAAGACTGTTAAAGATATATTGTCTAATGAGGTTTATATTGGTAATTTAGTTCAAAATAAAAGAAGTAAAATTAATTATAAGATTAATAAAGTTGTTTATAATGATAAAGATAAATATATTGTAGTAAGTAATACTCATGAGGCAATTATTGATAAAGATGTATTTTATAATGTGCAAAAGTTGTTATCTAAAAATAAAAAAAGATGTGATAAGTTAGAAGATTATTTATTGGATGGAATAATTTATTGTGGAGAATGTCATAAAAGAATATTAATTAATTCTAGAAGAAAAAAGGATGGTAATTGTTATACTATATGTAGTGGATATAGGAAGAATAAGGGGTGTACAATACATTCAAATAATTATGATAAATTAGAAAAAGCAGTTGTGGAAAAAATATATAATTATGTAGTTAGTAATATTGATGTAGAAGAAATAAAGAAAAAATGCTTGTGCAAAATTGAATTGTTTAATAAAAAAAATAGTAAAAAGAGTTGTAATTTCTTTGATAAAGAAGTTCTGAGTAAAGAGATTTTAAAACTAGAAGATAGTTTAGATAAAATTTATATTGATAAAGTGAATGGTTATGTAGATTGTAGGCAATATGAAAGAGTAAAAAGTAAAATTGATAAGAAAATTAAATGTTTACAAAATGAAATTAGTTTATTAAGTGAGGTAATAGTTGATAATAAGAAAAATAGTATTATTGACTATGTTGATAATTATTTTCAACATTTAAAAATAACTAGGAATGTGATAATTATGGTTGTGGAAAAAATATATTTGTATCAAGATGGTAAAATAGATGTTATTATAAAGTGAAATTTATAGTTTTACTGAAGAAAAATTAATTTTTTCTTTTTTTTGTGGTATACTTTTTTAGATAAGAAGGTAATAAAATGATTCAATTATTTGATATTAAGAAAGCAAAAAAAGATTTGAAAACTAGTGATAGTGAAATATTAAAAAAGTATTTAGATTTTTCTAATAAAACCATAGATGAAGTTTTTTCTATCTGCGAGAGTAGTGAGGTTGGCCTTAATGAAAGTAAAGTTAGGTCTAGACTTTTAAAATATGGAAAAAATGTAGTGGTTAAAGAAGATAATAAGAGCCCTTTATATTTTCTTTTCATGTCCTTTAAAGATGAATTTATTATAATTTTATTAGTTTTAGCTTTAATTAATTTTCTTTTAGGTGATAAGCTTGGTTCTTTAATAATTGTTGTTATTGCAATTATTAGTGTTTTGATTAGATTTTTTCAAGATTATTCAGTTTATAAATTTAATAAGAAATTAAAAAGTAGTATATATTCAACAGTTAATGTATTTAGAAATGGTGAAGAAAAAGAAGTTAGGGTAGATGATGTTGTAGTTGGTGATATTATTAGACTTAATGCAGGTACTATAATACCAGCTGATTTAAGAGTAATTGATTCTAAGGATTTATTTCTTAATCAATCTGTTTTTACAGGAGAAAGTGTTTTAATTGAAAAGGTTACTAATAGTAAAGGTGATGCTAAAGAAATATTTAGTATAGATAATATTTGTCTTATGGGAACATCTGTTGTTAGTGGGCGTGGAAGTGGAGTAGTAATTTCTACTGGATTTGATACTTATCTTGGACATGTCGGAAGTGAAGTAAATACAAAGGAAGAGATTACTAATTTTGATAAAGGTATTAAAAATATTTCTAAGTTACTAATTAAATATATGATAGGTGTATGTTTAGTTGTTATTATAATTGATGGTGTTATTAAGCAAAATATTAGTGAAGCTTTACTATTTGCTTTAAGTGTTGCGGTTGGTATTACTCCTAGTATGTTGCCAATGATTCTTAATGTTAATTTGACTAAAGGTAGTAGAAGTCTTGCGAATAAGAAAACTTTAGTAAAGAAAATTGAATCTATTCAAAATTTAGGAGCAATTGATATACTTTGTACTGATAAAACTGGTACTCTTACAGAGAATAAGATTACGTTACAAAAATATATTGATGCAGAAGGTATGGAAAATGATGAGATTTTAGAGTATGCTTTTTTGAATAGTTATTATAGTACTGGTATTAAGAATTTAATTGATAAAGCAATTATTGTTTATGGAAGAGATCATGATATTTTAAGCAAGATAGAGAAGTATGAAAAGGTGGATGAGATTCCGTTTGATTATACTAGAAAGAAACAAAGTGTTGTGGTTAGAAATAAATCTTCTTATAGAATGATTACTAAGGGTGCTTTAGAGGAGATTATTAATGATTGTTCAAATGCTTTTATTAAGAAAAAAAGTGTTCCTATTACTAAAGATATAAAAGAAAAAATAAAAGATAAAGCAATTGAACTTGCTAATCAAGGAATGCAA
Organism: uncultured Bacilli bacterium; assembly: GCA_934140575.1. Lineage (GTDB taxonomy): Bacteria > Bacillota_I > Bacilli_A > RF39 > UBA660 > UBA3789. Next base: position 30,166 of record CAKPBJ010000007.1, read on the forward strand.
GTAATTGCTCTTGCTGAGAAGAGAAATTATCCTGGAAAAGAAAAATTTAATTCTTCTTGTGAGAAAGATATGGTATTTGTTGGATTTGTTGGATTCTTAGATCCTGCGAAGAAAGATGTTAAGAAGACTTTATCTGATTTATCTAAGATTGGTGTTAGAACTAAGATTTTAACAGGAGATAACCCTTATGCTACTAAGAATATTTGTAATTTAGTTGGTCTTAATGGTGATAATATTCTTCTTGGTAGTGACATTGATAAGATGAATGATGATGAGTTAAGCAAAAAGATTGAAGAAATTGATGTGTTTGCTAGAATGAATCCTCTTCAAAAAGAAAGAGTTGTTTCCTTATGTCGTGAAGCTGGTCATGTTGTTGGATATATGGGTGATGGTGTAAATGATGCTCCTTCTCTTAGTAAGGCTGATGTTGGTATTTCAGTTAATAGTGCTACTTCTATTGCTAAAGAGGCAAGTGATATAATTATTTTAAAACAAAGTTTAAGAGTTATTTATGATGGAGTAATTGAAGGTAGAAAAGTATATGGAAATATAATTAAATATATGAAGATGGCTTTGAGTGCTGATTTTGGAGATGTATTTAGTATAATGATTGCAAGTATATTCTTACCATTTTTACCATTACTTCCAATACAAATGTTATTACAAGATTTTATTTATGATTTTTCTCAAATAGGTATTCCATATGATAATGTAGATGATGAATTTTTAAAGAATCCTAAGAAGTGGGATACTAAAGGTATATCTAGATTTATGAAAGTAATGGGTATAACTAGTTCATTAATAGATGTTATTTCATTTATAATTTTCTGGTTTATATTTAAGTATAATTCAGTAAACATGCAATCTTATTTTCAAACTGCTTGGTTTGTAACTTGTCTTGCTACTGAACTTATGATTATTTATAACGTTCGTACGTCTAAGAAACCATTTGTTGAATCAAATGCTAGTAAAAAGTTAAATTTATTAACAATATTTTCTTTAGTACTTACAATTATTTGTCCTTTATTATTATATAGAATTGAATCATTTCATTTTGTAGTATTACCAATAGGATTCTATTTCTACTTAGTATTATTAATTCTTTTATATTTTGTAGTTGTTTCATTTATAAAGAAAGTATATATTAAGAAGTATAATGAGTGGTTGTAGTACTTTTAGTTTATAAATTAGTATTAAGGTGTCTAGTGTGTAGATGCCTTTTTGTGTGGTTAGTTTATTTTTGATGATGATAAGTCTTATTATATGAGAGGCTTAAAAGAATATCAAAGAGATAAAAAGTTTTTTTAGATACTATTTTTATGAACAAGATTTATATGAGCAGGTATGTTTAGAATTACTTGATTTTAAGATTGATGGGTAAGTATTACATAATGAAGTAAACACATGTTTGTCCTATACATACTCGTATAATTAATCATCATGTTTATAAACATACTTATCGTCCACAATATACATGTTCTGAAGAGAATGTATGCAGTAATGTTCAATGTGGTTCATGTTGTCAATTTAAGTAATTGTAAATATTTGTGTAAATATTAATGTCTAATTGTGTCATGTTACTTGTCTTTTAAATGGGAGTGTTTTATTCTTATAGTAGGGAGTGTGATACGAATGATATATCCATCTATAGATAAACTTTTAAACATAGTAGACTCTAAATATGAATTAGTTCATATTGCTGCTAGAAGAAGTAAACAAATTTCGAGGGAAGGATATTTACAAAAGCCTGAATCCGAGTATAAGAGTAAAAGGAATATAGGAAGGGCCCTTGAAGAAGTCTGTGATGGACTTATAGAGGTTAAGAAGAGAGGAGAATAATCTTCTCTTTTTATGTTATTATTTATGCTATAATATTTTTAGGTGATAGTCATGAGAATAATTAAGTATAAGAAAGGTTCTAAAGGACTTTATAAAGTAGAACTTGATGATGGAAGAGTATTATCTTTATATGAAGATGTTATTTTAAAATTTGATTTGCTTTTAAAAAAAGAAATAATGGATTCAGATTTGGATAGTATTAATAAGTATAATTTAGAATGTGATGTTTACTATGTTGCGCTTAATAATATTAAAAGTAGGTTTAAAAGTGAATTTGAACTTAGAACTGTTTTGAAGAAGAAAGAATATCCTGATGAGTATATTGAATTAGCTATTAATAAACTTATAAAGCAAGGTTATTTGAATGATAGATTATTTGCAAGAAGTTATATTAATAATCAGATGCTTACAACAAGTAGAGGACCACTTAGAATTCAACGTGATTTATTAGATAAAAAGATTGATTATAATGTAATTAATGAGGAACTTAGTGTTTTTAGTGAAGAAGAACAAATGATGAAAATAAAAAAGATTATTTCAAAAAAAATTCAATCAAATCATAGTAGAGGAGGGCATGTTTTAAAACAAAAGGTAGTTAATGATGTTAAACTTCTTGGATATGATAGTTTAGTTATAAGTCGTGTGATTTCTGAATTTGATTTTTCTAGTAATGATGAGGATATTGCGAAGAAAGAGTATAATAAATTATATAAACGTTTAAGCCATAGATATTCAGGTGATGAATTAGAAAGAAAGATAAGGGAAAAATTATATCAAAAAGGTTTAAAATTAAAATAAAAAGACTTCAAATTTAATTGAAGTCATTTTTTTATGAATTAGTTGAACTTGTAGAGCTTTTAGCTTGTTTCATTAAGTTATTCATATAGTCTTCATATGCTTTCTTTAATGTATCGTCGTTCCACTTAATTCCATTTTCATTTCTTATATCCATTAATGTTTCATAATAAAGTGTTTTACTATTATTAAGTTTTTGTTCAGTAAGTTTATCAATAATATCTGATTTTACTTTTTTAAGTTTAGGTTTATCTTTTTCTCCAGTTTTTAAAATAATATGGTAACCATAAGTTGTTTTTACTGGTTCTTTTGTATATTCATCTTTATTTAATTTTTTTACTGCATTAGAGAATTCTTCAGTCATATCATCTAAATCGAAATAACCTAAATCTCCACCATTAGATGCAGTTGCATCATCAGTTGAATATTTCTTAGCTAACTCTTTAAAGTCAGCTCCTTCGTTTAATTGTTTAATAATTTTTTCTGCTTTTTTCTTTGCTTTATTTTCAGCTTTAGTTTTTTCTTCATCAGTTGCCTTATCTTTAACTTTTGAAGATATTAAAATGTGGCTTGCTTTTACTTGACCATATATGTTTTCATTGTAATATTTTTGGATTTCATCATCTTTAATATTTTTCTTTATATAGTCATTTACGGCAAGATTTCTCTTATATTCTAGTCTTAATGAATCTTCTAATTCACTTTCTGATTCTACTCCGAAGTAGCTTCGAAGTACATTTTTATATGTTGATTCATCTTTACCATAATATTGTTTAATTTGATTAATTTGTTTTTTTACTGCTTCATCTTCTTCATCAGATTTTTTGTATTTTTTTTCAAAAATGCTTTTATCAATCATGTTAACTAATTTTGAAATATTATCAGTTTTTATTTCATCATAATATTCTGATGCGGTAAATTTTCCACTATCAACTGAAACTGCTACTTTAGCTCCATTTTTTAAATCTGTTTCTTTTCCACATCCTGTAGTTATAAAGGCTACTATTAGAAGTAAACTTAGAAACAATAATGTTTTTTTCTTTTTCATAATTTTCCTCCCGTACATATAAATAATAACAAAATTTGTTTTTTTGTGCAATAAATATGGGCATAATAAGAACATATTTTAATCTTTGTAATAGAATATCATGAAAGCAATAAAAAGGAGGAAAAAATATGACTAATTGTGGTTCAACTAGCGGATCTGCTATCATTCTTGTTTTGTTTATACTTTTAATCATTATTTTAGGTGCTTATATTTAAGGAGGTGTAAGTAATGGCTTGTCAAAATAGTGGAGTTACAACAAGTGGTTGTAATACTGGTAAAGGTAATGGTTACTTAATAATAATTATTTTATATATATTATTAGCAATCATCCTTGGTGGTACATTATTATATTAAAAAATACCAAGAGAGGCTCTTGGTATTATTTGTATTCATAGGTAATATTTGAGTTTTTTAAAATATCTGATTGTTGTTTTGTTAATATGCTATATATTATTTGGGAAGAGTATGGATTATTTACAAAGTCACTTGTAATATTAGAAATAATTAATGAAGTTGTAATATCTTTATTGTTTATAAGAGTAAATTTATATGATTTTGGAGTTATATTAAGTTTATTGTTTTTATCGATATATTTAATTATTTCATTTGTTATTGTTTGATAGTCCCAGTTGTTTACTTCTATCTCTTTTTCTAATGTATAGAATTTTATTGATAATAAATCATCTTCATTTATTATTATTTCTTTTAGTTTTGAGTTGAAATCATTTAAATTTTTATCTATTTTTACTGTGTATTCTTCATTTGTTTGTTCTTTTATTTTTTTATTTAAATTATTTTGTAAGTGGTTTATTAATGATTTACCTTGAAGATAATCTTCTTTATATGTGTCTTTTATGTTTCCTTTTTTATATATTATATAGAAATATAAATTTTTGTTTTCTTTTGATGTTATTTTCATTTTATATTCTGCATTTTTGTAGTTAATATTACTTTGGTTTATGGAATTTTTTATATCTGAATAGTTTTCTTCTATATATGTATTTATCTTTTCTTTTATTTTTGTTGAGAAAAGGGCTCCTCCTTTTTCATTCATAATAATTAGTCCGAATGATACAAAGACTATTAAAAAAAATATTGCTCTTCCATAAATTAAACTGTTTTTTGTATTCATCTTATCACCAATATAATTGTACATGATATTTTTTATACAAGCAAATAAAAAATATCTATATTTGTGTATTGTTTTGGGTTCCTTTTTGTGATATATTTAATAGTAGATTAGAATAGAATAATTAGGTGGTGTTTGTCATGAAGATTCAAGTAGGGCAAGTAAAGTATAAGGGTAGAGATGACTATAGAGTAGTTTATGGCACTACTGATGATGGTAGGCTTTATTATTTTTTAGATGATGTTGTTTTAGAAAATGGTGGACGTATTGCATCTACGGAGTTAGTAGAAGCAATTGATAATAGTGTTAAACCTAGTCATGTCGGAGTTGTTAATAATGAAGGTAGAGAAATAATTCCATGTAATAATAAAAATGTTAAACTTATTACTAATGGAATTTTACTTGTCGAACTTTCTGAACCACGAAGCGAAAATGTAAAAAATACAAATATACTTAGAAATGATCCTGCGGCTGCTACTAAATTAGTTTCTACTCCTGCTGCTATAAAAAGTAAAATTGGTTCAGTTATGAGTAAAGAAGGTAGATATGTATTCAATGATTTATTTTCTGAAGCTTATATTTGTGATTTAGAGGCTAATGTATTAGTAGATGGATTATATAGTTTTGTTGCAGTTGATCCAACTAATCAAAAAATATATTTAAGTAAAAATGATGTAAATGATAATGTTATTGAATATTCTATTCTTCCACCACAAGTTCAAAATGATGTTACTCCAGGTACTGATTCAAATGATATTGATGTAACTGAAGTTGCTGTTCCACAGGATACGGTTGAGGATGCATTAAATTCTTCTGAAACTTCAAATAATTTAAATAATGTTTCAGATAATGAAATGCCTAATGTTTCTTCATTGACTGATGAAGCTAGTGATACTCAAGAAGAAATTGTTGAGAATGGTGATAAAACTAATGATGATAGTCAAGAAATTACTATTCCTCAAGTTAATACAGTAGAGGAAAGCGATTCTTCTGTTGAAGATGAAGTTCAATCTTCAGATAGTTTATATGCTCAGGAAGAGGCTAATAACGTTCCTACAAATGAACAGGTTAATGTAGAGGAAGATAGTTCTGTAATTCCTAGTGTAAATGATACAGCTATTGATACTGAAAACAATGAAGATACTAATACAGAAGCAGTTGTTGATAATGAAGAAAGTAATGACAGTGAGGATTCTTCAAAGGAAGTTATAGAAGAATCACCTGTAGAAAATCAGGCTAATGTGGTTGAACAGGAAGACAATATTCAACCTGAGGACTTTGAATTTAATAATGAAGAAACAGATGATAAAGTATCAGTAAATGATGATAATGAAAAAAATAAATTAGAAGAAATGTATGATGAATCAGATTCAGAAATGGTAGATACACCAAATTATAGTTTTGATGAGTTTAATGAGTCAGAGTTAGATGGAATGTTAGATGATGATGTTTTTGTAGATAGTGAAATAAAACCAGATAAGATAGATACAATGGATGATTTTGATATTAATGATATTAATATTAATAATTCTAAACCTGATAATCTTATTGAAGATGTTGCTCAATCTTTTAAGGAGTTAATGAAGAGTAATAGGGAACAACGTATTGTTATTGCTAAGTATAAAGAAAAGATAAAAAAGCTTACAATGACTTTAAATATGGTAAATGAAAAGAAAAAAGCACAGGCAGAATCATTTAAAGAATTATCTAAACATTATAGAGAACTAGAAAATGATTATACAAGATGTACTACTAAGGTTCAGTTACTTGAGAGTAAAGTTGCAGACCAGGAGAGAATCATAAATTCACAAGAGAGAGAACTTACAAGTATAAGGCCTCAACTAGCTGGAAAAGAAGAATTAGCAAAATTAGTTACTGATGCAAGAGCCTTATTAAATTCGGATTCTATAGATGATGATTATTATTACAGACAAGTATCATAATGTATTTAGTCAACTACTAATGTGTAGTTGATTTTTTTTGATAATATTTAATTTTTATGATAAAATAGGTATGATTTCCTAGGGGAGTGGTTAAATATTATGATTTAATATAATTTTTTTGAATAGAATATTTATAGTAATGGAGGTGTAAATATGAACAGAAGTGATTTTCCTATGCTTAATTCTGATATTGTTTATTTTGATAATGGGGCTACTACTTTAAAACCTATGTGTGTTATTGATGCTATGAATGATTATATGATGAATCATACTTCTAATATACATAGGGGTGATTATAATTCTGCTATTAAGACTAATGAATTATATGATGACGTTAGGTCTATTGTTAGTGATTTTGTTAATTGTAGTGAAAATGAGGTTATATACACTAGTGGAGCTACTATGTCTTTAAATATGGTTGTTTTTGGATATATGAAGAGTCATTTAAAAAAGGGTGATGAGGTTTTATTAAATAAGGCTGAACATGCTTCTAATATATTACCTTGGATAATACTTAGTAAACAGATTGGTATTGTTATTAAATATGTTCCTTTAAACGATAATTATGAACTTACTTTAGATAATATAAAGAAATGTGTTACAGATAAAACTCGTGTTATTAGTCTTGCACATGTTTCTAATGTTATTGGAGATGTTAGAGATGTTTATTCGATTGGTAAGTTTTGTCATGAAAATAACATTTTATTTAATGTGGATGGGGCTCAAAGTGTTCCTCATATGAAAGTCGATTTTAATGAATGTTATATGGATTTTCTTAGTTTTTCTGGACATAAGATGTGTGGACCAACTGGGGTTGGAATTTTAGTTGGAAGATATGAATTACTTGAAGAAATGAATCCGCTTATGTATGGTGGTGGGATGAATAGTTTCTTTGAGGATGATGGAAGCTATGAACTTAAGAGTATACCTACAAGATTTGAGGCTGGTACTCCAGCTATTGCAGAGGTAATTGGATTGGGTGAAGCTATTAAGTATTTAATGAATATTGGTATGGATAATATTCATAAGTATGAAGTAGAATTAAAAAAATATTTGTTAGATAGTATTAAGGATATACCTAATTTGATTATATATAATAAAAATAGCAATAGTGGTATTTTGGCATTGAATTTAGATGGCGTTTTTGCTCAGGATTCTTCAATATATTTAAACAGTTATAATATTTGTGTAAGAGCTGGAAATCACTGTGCTAAAGAATTGAAGGATGAAATTAATATAAAAAATACTGTAAGAGTTAGTATGTATTTTTATAATAATCATGAAGATATTGATAAATTAGTAAGTGCTTTAAAAAATAGTGAAGATATTTTTAGAATAGTGTTATAGGAGTATTTTATGGATAGTGATTTAAGAAGAGAAATAATTTTAGATAATTATCAAGAACCAATGAATAAGGGCTTGATTGATAATGACAATTATGTTAAGACAAGGTCTAGTAGTGAGAGTTGCATTGATGATTTGTCTTTTATGATGTTAATTGATGATGATATTATTAAAGATATTAGATTTGATGGTGAAGCTTGTGCTATTAGTACTTCTGCTACTTCTATAATGATTAGAAGTCTTATTGGAAAGAGTGTAAAAGAAGCTAGGAAGATACTTACTAATTATGTAAATATGATTAATGAAAAAGAATATGATGAGGATTTGCTTGGTGAATTAGTGGTTTATGATGAAATTTGTAAACAACCTAATAGAAAGAATTGTGCTTTACTACCAAGTGGAGCAATAGAAAAAATGTTGGGAGAATTAAATAAATAATGAAAATTGATACAAAAAAATTAAAATTAGCTGAATTACAATATTACGATAAGGTGCACGGTGAGGAGGTTTCAGATATTCAAGCATATGCTTTTTTAGTAGAGCTTAATGGTGACTATGTAAATTTCTTTAATCCGTTTGGTGATGAAAAATTACAAGTTTTTAAAAGAACAATTTATCCAAATGTAACCAGAGATGGTGAAGAATATGGAACTAAAATAAAGAAGGTATCATCTGGAGATGTTTTTGATGGACCTTGTTATATAATTGAAAAAATTGATGTTACTAAAATGCTTGGAACTGATGAAATATCAGATGAAGAACTTGGAGAATATGTTTGTAAGTCATCTAAATTCTTTATTGATAGAATTGAACTATTAAAGAAAAGAAAGGCTAATTCTGTAAGACAAAGAATTTTTACTAATAAAAAGATAGAAGAAGATTTACAGAAAATGGAAAAAATTAATGAATTTTTTGATTCACATAAAAAAAATCAAAAAATATATAAAATAGGGTAAACTTTTTAATTACTATAGTTTATACGGTTGAAAAGAGAATTTTTGCTAAGGAAATTTTCTTTTTTTGTTTTGGAATGGTACTTGAATTTGGTAATTTGGCGATTTGTATATATTTTTGTTTTCAATTATAGTGTTGGTGAAGGAGGTGATTTATGTTAAATCAGGTGGTTTTGGTTGGAAGATTAACTAGGGATGTTATTGTAAATAAATCTGATAAAGGTATTAAAGTTGCTACTGTTTCATTAGCTATTCCTAGAAGCTTTAAAAATGCTGATGGTGTTTATGATACTGATTTTGTTGACTGTGTTGCTTTTGATAATGTAGCAGCTAATACTAGTGAATATTGCAGTAAAGGAGATATCGTTGGAATTAAAGGAAGAATTCAATCAAGAGTTATTGAAAATGATGATAAAAAAGAATATGCAACTGATATAGTATGTGAAAAAATTACTTTTTTATCAAGTCATGTGAAAGATAATAAATAGATATAACAACTGATTTTGGTCAGTTGTTTTTCTTTTTGTTTATGTTTATGTTATAATACTTTTAGAATAGGTGGTTTAATGATAGAAGTTAGAGAATACATGGATAAAGATTTAGATAATGTAAATAATATATTAAGAGAGGCATTTAACGTTACTAAGAAGAATTTTAAACATAATAATATATGTGAAGTTGTTGGATTATATAATGGTAATGTATGTGGATATTTATTGCTTACTAAGGTTTTTAATCCAATAAAAGATAAATATTATTGTTTAGTAGATTATGTATGTGTATCTTCTAAATATAGAGGTTTAGGTATTAGTGATAAGATGATGGATTATGCTTATTTATTTGCTAAGAGTAATGATTGTTTGTATTTACAACTTACTTGTAGTTTTTATAGGACTTCTGCTCATAAGTTATATGAAAGATGTGGGTATGTAAAGAGAGAGTCTGATATATATAGGAAGGTGTTAGTGTGATATTAGATATTATTAATAAGAAGAGATTAGGTAAAGAATTAAGTTATAGTGAATTAGATTATTTTTTTAATGGATATTTAGATGGAAAGATTGCTGATTATCAAATGTCTAGTTTACTTATGGCTATTTGTATTAATGGTATGAGTGATGAAGAAATATTTGCTCTTACTAAGATATTTATTGATAGTGGGGATGTTTTAGATTTTAGTGATATTCCTGGTATTAAGGTTGATAAACATTCAACTGGTGGTATTGGTGATAAGACTACTTTAGTTATTGCACCTATTGTTGCATCTTGTGGTGTACCAGTAATTAAAATGAGTGGTAGAGGGCTTGGATATACTGGTGGTACAATTGATAAGTTAGAAAGTATTCCTGGATATCGAATTGATTTAAGTGATGATGAACTTATTAAACAAGTTCATGATATAGGTATTGTTGTTACTGGGCAAACTGGAGATTTAGTTCCAATGGATAAAGTTATTTATGCTTTACGTGATGTTACTGCTACTGTTTCTTCTATTCCTTTAATTGCTTCTAGTATTATGAGTAAGAAGATTGCTGGTGGTGCTGATAAGATATTAATTGATATAAAAGTTGGAGATGGAGCTCTTTTGGGAACTAAAGAAGAAGCTAAGAAATTAGCAACAATTATGAAAAAAATTGGTAAAGTTTATAATAGAGAAGTTCAATGTGTTGTTAGTGATATGAATATTCCTCTTGGTACATCTATTGGAAATAGTTTGGAAGTATTAGAAGCAATAGATGTTTTATATGGAAAGGAAGATAACAATAACTTTGTTGATTTATGTATAGAACTTGCAACTGATATGGTAAGTATGGGAAAAGAAATTACTAGAGAAGAGGCAGGAGTTTTAGTTAGAGAATCTTTAAAGAGTGGAGCTGCTTATAATAAATTTTTAGACCTTGTTAAAAAGCAAGGTGGAGATCTTTCTAAATTAAAAGTAAGTAATAATAAATGTGTTATAAAATCTCCAAATAGTGGAACTATTAAGAAAATAGATGCTTTGGAAGTTGGAAAATTATCTCTTGCTCTTGGTTCAGGAAAAGTTTCTATTAAGGATAAAATTGACTATACTGTTGGTGTTAAATTAAAGAAGTTAGTTGGAGATTCTGTTAAAAAAGGTGATGTCTTAGCAGAACTTTATTATAATAAGAAAATGCCTGATTTTGATGTTGACAAGATTTTTAAGATAAATTAAAAAAAAGGTTTGAAATTATTTAGATTATGTTATAATAATGATATAAAGGTAGGGTGAATTTATGGAGAAAATTTATATGGAAGAAAACAAAAATAAGAATAAAAAAGTTGTTGATGGTTCTGTAGTTTTATCATTTGTAGTTGCTATATTTGCTCTTGTTTCATTAGTTTCTGTGGGATTTAATCAAATAAGTTATGCTGCTCCTACACCATTAACTGAGGATACATTTACATTTAATGTTGGACAAGGTGCTGATGGTGAAGCAAAAATTGCATTAGATGGAACAACAGGATATCATGTTCCAGTATATTACAGAGATAATAATAATAGTAGTTATGTTTTCTGTGTAGAACATCATGCTGATGTTAATAATGGTACTACTTATACAAAAGGTGGAGTTATTGATGACTATGGTTTATTATATTTATTAAATAATAGTTATGCATCAGGTAAAGAAATAATAACTGAAGGTGAAAATAGAGAATATGCTAATGTTTATATTACTCAAACAGCTATTTGGTTATATTTAGATGAAACTCAAAAGGATAGTATTCATGATTTATCAGCAGAAGAAAAAGCAGTTATTCAAAAAGAAAATGGAACTTTAACTTATAATGATGGTACTGTATTGGGTGATAAATCTATTCAAGTAAATAATTTATATTCTCTAATTAGAGGTTTAGTTGATAAAGCTAAGACAGTTAATAGTAGTAGACAATTATCTGTTGCATTTGGCAATGGCTCTATTTCTAAAGTAGATGGTGTTGATTATTATCAAACTCCAATTGTAAATGTTACAAGTGAAACATCTGAGCAACTTAAGAATTTTGATGTTAAGGTATCTGGTGTAAATAATGCTAAAGTTGTTGATGAGAATGGTGCAGAAATTACTGCATTAAATGGTCTTGCTAAGGGAACTAAATTCTATATTAGAATTCCTGCAGATCAAGTTTCAAGTGATACAAAAACATTAACAGTAGAAGTTGTAGGACATTTTGATAGTGTTGTTGGTAATTATTATATTGCTGATGGATTACAAAAGGTTGTTACTGCATCAAATACAGTTGTTGATATAAATGCAAGTGATTCAATTGATGTAGTTGGAGCTCCTGATACTGGTATGTCTACAGCACAAACAATTTACTTTATAGGTTTAATTGTATTATTATGTGGTGTTGGTATTGTTTATGCGAATGCTAAACCAGCTGAAAGTAAATAATAAAATAAAAAAGAGCCATATACTATTTATTGGCTCTTTACTTGTTTTTGTAGGCATAATTATTCTTTCTTCTAATTATTTTTTAAGAATGAGAGATGAAGTTTATTCTGATATGAAAATATCAATGATGGATGTTGACTCTAATACTGGTGAAGAAACTAAAATTGTTTCGGATGTTAAACCAGCAGAAAATGTTGTTTCTAATAATTCAGAAACTAAGAATTATGAAGTTGATTATAGTCAGTATCTAGGTGTTTTGGAGATACCTAAAATAGGTTTAAAAAGAGGCTTTTATAACGTAGATAATAGATATAATAATATTCAGTATAATGTAACTATGGTTAGAGGGTCTAATTTACCGGATGTTTATCAAGGTAATTTAATTTTAATGGCTCATTCTGGAGATGCTTATATTTCTTATTTTGCATATCTATATAGGTTAAATGTTGGAGATAATGTATATGTTACTTATAATGGTGTTAAATATCATTACAATATTGTAAATATATATAATGTTCCTAAGAGTGGAGCTCTTAGACTTATTAGAAATCATGAAAAGACAACATTAACAATGATTACATGTACTAAGAATGATGATTATTCACAAACTATTTATATATCTGAATTAGTTGAATAAAGAAGGTGGTAATATGAATTTATCTTTGATTGAAAAGTTGGGTGTTATTTTTAAATATACATTTTCTTCTTTTTTATCTATAGAAATGTTCATATTTAGTCTTCTTTTATTTTGTATTTTAGTTTATAGTGTAAGAGCAAATAATCATTTTATTCAAATGATATCTATAGGTATTTATATTGGATTTGTAATTGGTATTATAATTAGTTATACATCTTATGTTCAAACTAGTTTTAATTCATTTACAAAGGCTATTCTTAATTATATATATTTTCCATCTACAGTAGCATATTTTTTTATTATAGTTTTTGTAACTATTCTTATCCTTTATACTTTGTTTTCTAAAAATATTACAAATATAAAAAAAATATTTAATTATTTATTTTTTAGTATAATGTATTTTTTCTTTATGACTTTTATGGCTTTATCTGCTTTTGATGGAGTAGATTTAATGGAAACTACTGAGTTATATAAGAATGATACAATTTTATCTATTGTACAGATTAGTAATTTATTACTTGTTATTTGGTTAATTGTTACTGGTTTTTATTACTTGTATAGATATTTTAAAAAGAGATTTGATTAATATAAAAACATTAGATTTAGTTCTAATGTTTTTTTTGTAATTATTTATTCGAAAAATGACTTATGATATAATAATGTTGTGAAGTAAAAATAACATTGAGAACCTAGTTGGACATGGGGTGAAGATGGAGAACCACAAAGAGGTCAAACACATAATTTTACTAAAGCTGTCATAGAAGCAACTGCTACAATGGGAGCTGGGTATCTAATATATAGAGGTGTAAGGATGCTTCCTTCATTATTGCCTACGTTTTGGTGGACTATCCCCATAAATGCTGCTACACCTTAAGGAGGATTTATGATTGGTATAAAGTTTCTAATAGAAAATAAATATGATATAATTTTGAGTAAAATATTTCACGGTATAGATTGTTCCAATTTTAGATGGAAAATTGAAGATGAAGAAGTACTAGGGGAACAGGGAAAATCATTTTTTGCTAAAACTGATTACAGTGATAATGAGTTTCAAAAAGTTGTTCAAAAGGAGCACTATCCAATATTCTTGAATTTACAGATGTATTATAAGGATAGTGATGTAAATGATATTAAGAATTATGATCAATTTTTAACAAGCTCATGCCAACTTATTCTATTTATAGTTGATAATATTTTCGTTGAAATATATGCTAAAAACCAAACTATATTAGAAAAAATATCAAAAAATGCAGTTAATTATGATTTTTCTAATATTGAATTAATTAATGAAAGTGTGGCTACATATAAGATGTTTTCTAAATGTTGTCAATTATTGAGTTGATAGGTGAAAGTAAAATTTGAATAAATTCTTTCTCAATTGTAAAAATGAAAACCACTGAATTGTCCAGTGGCTCTTTTATGCTTTAGTGTTGAGTCTTTAGTAATGTAATTCTCCTTTGTTATAGTGTTTTTTAGTAAAGTTATAATGAAAACTCTTACAGGCAATATAGAAAAATCACTGGTTTCTTTAATGAGTTGCGATATATTCTTCTAAAGTGATGTTGTGTTTATGAATATATTTAGCTATATCTTTACCAACATATCTATAATGCCATGATTCAAATTCATATCCAGTTTCATTTTCTTTGTCTTTTGGAAAACGTAAGATGAATCCATACTTATAGGCGTTTTCTTGCATCCAATCATATTCTTCTGTTTTTTCAAAATTTGTGTATGTTTCTGTTTGATTATATACATCAACGGCTAGTCCTGTTTGGTGTTCTGAATTTCCTGGTCTTCCTGAATAAGTGTCTGCGGCATCTTTTCCATCACTTTTTACATATTTATTATATAAATCTATTTGATATTCATAACTTCGATAAGTTGACATAGCGATAATCTTATAATTTTCTTTAGATGCATCTTTTGAAAGACTTTCAAAAGCGTTGGCTGCTTCTTCTACCATTTTCATATTACTTAAAGCATAAGTTGAACTTAAGCTTTTTAGATTTTCTGGTACATAATCTTCTTTTAAATAATTATGTTTATTTACTAAAATATTTATTTTATTTAGATTAATTGTTTCATGCATATCTTCATATTGCTTTTTATCTAGATCCATATTTACATCTTTAATTATTTGTTCATCACTTAAATCTTTATTCTTATTTTTATATGATATATATCTATCTAAATTTTCCATTTTAAAGTAACTTATTTTTTTATTTATATTATTTAGTTTTTGTAGTTTTTTTTCTTTTTCTGTTAGAGTTTTATTTTCTATTTCTTTTTTTGGTGAGTCAAATGTATTTAATATTAGTGTTGTTAATTTTGTAAATGAGAAGCATATTAATACTATAAAAATTATAAATATTATAAAGTTTTTTTTCTTAATTTTAATTTTTTTCTTTCTTGTACTCATTATTATCACCTAATTATATAATAGCATTTATTTTTTAAATTATGAATAAATTGAATAAATTTTACATATAAACTACAAGGAGGAATGTATGAAATTACTATTAATTATGTTTGGACTTTTAAGTTTGATAATACCTTTTAAGGTTAATGCTGAGGAGTATTTGCCTAATGGGAAGAGTGGAATATTAATTGAGGCAAATAGCGGAAAAATTCTATTTGAAAAGAATAAAGATGAGAGATTAAGTATTGCTTCTATGACAAAGATGGTAGCACAAATTATTATTTTAGAAGAAATTGAGTCTGGTAATATTAAGTGGAATGATATTGTTACTGTTAGTAGAAATGCTGCGGATATGGGAGGTTCACAAATCTATATAAGTGAAGGAGAAAAAATAAGTGTTGAAGATTTGATGAAGGGTATTAGTGTGGCGTCTGGTAATGATGCGACTGTTGCGTTGGCTGAGTATATTAGTGGTAGTGAAGCGAAGTTTGTTAAAAGAATGAATAAAGTTGTAAAGTCTTTAGGACTTAAGAACACAAATTTTAAGAATTGTACTGGACTAGATGAAGAAGGACATTATTCTAGTAGTTATGATATGGCTATGATTGCGAGAGAATTAGTTATCAAACACTCTGAAATATTGAGATTTTCTTCAATTTATGAAGATTATTTAAGAGAAGATACTAAAGATAAGTTTTGGTTAGTTAATACTAATAAAGTCGTATATAAATTTTACAATAATAGATTATTATAGTTAAACATAAATACCACTAGTATGGTATTTAAATTTAACAATAAATCTATTTTTTATTTACTTAAAAGAAAGTAATTATAATTAAACTGCATATTTTTCAAAGTGCTTATCTATACTTAATTAGAAAGTGGGGATAAGTATGAAAGAAGAAGTAATCACGAGAAACATCCAGTTAGAAATAATGAAATTCTTTTTACAAACTAGTATTCCTAGAATTTTAAGTAGTACCAATATCAAAACTATTTGAGAATAGGAGAGATAGAAATGGACGAAAGAATAATTACAGGTATATACATTCGTGTTTCAACTGAAGATCAAGCTAAAGATGGATTTTCAATTCATGCTCAACGAGAAAAATTAACAAAATATGCTGAGGCAAATGATTGGGATATACACGATTATTATGTGGATGATGGTATTAGTGGTAAAAATCTTGAAGGCAGACCAGAAGTAAAAAGAATGCTTGATGATGTAAAAAATGGAAAAATTAATAACATTTTAATTTATAAATTAGATAGATTGACTCGTAGTACTAAAGATTTAATATATTTAATTGAATTATTTGAAAAGCATAATTGTACTTTTAATTCTCAAACTGAAAAAATAGATACTTCTAATGCAGTTGGTAGAATGTTTGTAAAAATAATAGGAATATTTGCAGAATTTGAGAGAGAAAATCTTGCTGAAAGAGTATCTTTTGGATATGAGCAAAAAACGAGAGAAGGAAATTATACAAACACAAATGGCGTTTATGGATATGACTATATTGTTGGAGAAAAAGTTTTAGTTGTTAATGATCTTGAAAAAGAAATTGTTAATAGAATATTTGATGAATATATAGATGGAAAATCATATTTAAAAATTGCAAAATTGTTTAATGCAGAAAAAGTACCTACTAAACGAGGTGGACATTGGGCATCTTCAACTATAAAGTCAATATTAGAAAATCCTTTATATTTAGGAAAAGTTAGGTATGGTGTTACGGAGAAATTAAAAGACAAAAGTTTTACTGTTGATGGAAATAATATTGAACCAATTGTTGATATTGATAAATGGAATAGAGCAAATTCAATAGTGGCAACTAGAAAACATTATTGTGTTAGAAGATATCCAAGTGAAAATTCTTATTATTTTCATATAATAAAATGTGGAAAATGTGGAGGCAATATATCAGCAAGACAGCAAACGCAACATGGCAAGCTTTATATAACTTATAGGTGTAATAATTCTGCTAGGGGTTTTTGTGAATGTGGAGGATTTTCACATACGAAAGTAGAAGAAAGTTTTTTAAAGTATTTAGAGTCGTTAGAAATAATGAAACCAGATAAAAGTATAATGAAAGAAAATAAAGTTTTAAATGAAAATAAGAAAAAAATTCAAAATTTGAATAATCAAATTGCAAAACTGAATAATAGAAAGAAAAAAATTAGAACACAATTTATTAATGAATTATTAGGGATAGATGATTATAGAGAAATGAGTAATGAAATTGATAATTCATTGAAAAGTTTAAATACTAGTTTAAGTAACATTGAGAAAACTTTAAACGAAGAAAAGGAAGAATTTACTTTTGATGAAATAAAGGATTTAGTTTCAAATATAAAATTAAATTGGGAGTATTTAACTAATAAAGAAAAACAACAATTTTTAGAAAGATTTGTAGATAATATTCAAGTCACTAAAATGACTGATTCACAAGAATTAATAATAAATTCCGTAAAATTTAAGAGGTAGTGATTTATGAAAGAAATAATTTTAGAAAATAATAATTTAGATTTAAAAAATGGTGATTTTTATGTTTTTAACTTAATAAAGAAAAATAATACTTATATTGTAGAAAAAGTTTTATTGAAAGATAATAAAATAAAAATATTATTTTATTATGAATGTAATAATATGGAAGAAAGTTATTCAATATATAAGAATATTACAACAAAACTAGATTTATTCTAGTTTTTATTTTGCGAAAGAAGGTGTTTGAATGTCAGTTTTTAAAATAGAAAAGAATAAAAATTATACAGTAATGAGTAATTATCACTTAAGAGATAAAAAATTATCATATAAAGCCAAAGGCTTGTTATCATTTATGCTGTCACTACCCGAAGATTGGGATTATTCACTTGATGGATTATGTGCCATTAGTAAGGAAGGTCGAGATGGAATAAGATCTATATTAAAAGAACTTCAGGAACATCATTATTTAGAAATTGAAAAAGTTAGAGGAGATAAAGGTTATTTTGAATATAATTATCTTATTTATGAAATACCTCACATTATTGAATTAGAAAAAGAAAATAATCCAGCTACGGATATTCCATATATGGATGAGCCAGATATGGAAGAACCAACACAAATAAATACTAATAAAATAAATACTAATAAACAAATAGATAAAGACGATAAAACCAAAATATCGTCTTTTTTTATTTCTGAGGAACATAATATATTAACGCTAGAATTAATTGAAAGAGGCTATATAAAAGAAGATGATACTCAAGTATTTTATTATGATAAGTTATTTAATAATTTATTAAAAGATGGTAATTCATATAAAGATTTATTAACATATATTCACTACATAATACCAAGAGTTGTTAGTAGAGGTTTTAAAGACGAAGAAGATAATCCAATAGAAAACAAATTTGGGTACTTTAAAAATGCCATTATAAGTAATATTAATAAGTTAAATAACCAACCTGATGAATTATGGAAAGAAGATGATTTATTTTTAGATGACTTTGAATTGTAGTAAGTGGATTGATAATTATTAACAAAAGATATATAATTAGATTGAAATTTTCTTTTATTTATAAAAAAAGCATTACTAAACTAACGGTCGAGAAAAAAATAATATTTATGTAGTATAATTATTATGAGGTGAAGAACTATGGATAATAATAAAATAGGAAAAAAGATAGCATCTCTTAGAAAAGAAAAAGGTCTAACTCAAGATGAATTAGGGAAAAAATTATTTATAACTGATAAAGCAGTTAGTAAATGGGAAAGAGGATTATCATTACCTGATATAACTTTACTTGAAAAACTTGCAGAAGAACTTGATACAGATATTTATACTATTTTACAAATTAGTAAAAAGAAAGATATTGATGTTGAAAAAATATTAGAAGAAGAAACAAAAAAATTAAAAAAGGAAATGAGGAAAAAAAATAAAATTTTACTTATTATCTTTGGATGTATTATTGCTTTAATTTTATTTAAATTACTACCCATTGGATATGATGTTATTCATGTCAGATATGAATTTAATGGTGAAAATAAATTGATAAATCTTGGTGCTCCTAAATTTTCTTTCTTTGTAAAGAATAATGAAAATAACTACTCTATAAAAAATCTTAGAGGAAACAATGTTTTAAAATCAGAAGTTAAAAACTATTTATCCAGTTTAAAACAAATTAGTTGCTATGATACTATATATTATTATGATAAAAACACTAATATTACAATAGTTGATTACTCAGTAAAAAATAGATTATTATATAATAATATAACTTATGGAATAAGGAATGGAAATTATTGTAATGAATTAGAAATTAAAGAATATACAACTAAATTAGGTGGACTTTTACAATTTCATATTTTTAAAAGCGAAGATAATTCTTTTTCGGTAGCATTTTTAGATAAATCAGATATACTATCAGAAAACTTATCTTGGAAAGCAGAATTATCAGTTTATAATGATAAAGAAGTTATTGAAAAATCAAGCGGTACTTTTAAAATTGAAAATGATGAATTAACTTATTATAGAAAAGAAATTACTATAAACAAAGATAATTTAAAAATACCTAGCGAGACACATTTTGTTGTTAGAAATAATAAATTGATATTAAAAGATGATTATTTAAATGACTATGACAAAGGAATAATTTTAGAATAGGGGTGATGAAATTTGAAAAAGATTATTGATAAATTAAAAGGAAAAATATTAATTTCAGCATTAATTTTTATAGTATTTAATATAATATTTAATTATTTATTATATTTATTAAATATAAGATTTAGGTTATGGGTAATTATATTAATTTTTATTCTTTCAATAGTAGGTTTTATAATTGGTATGTTTGAACAATTTTCAAAAGCAGTTGGAAACATATATAAAGCAGTTGGTTTATTTTTTCTAGCATTAATACCATTAATAGTTTTGGTATTAATTTTCTCACCTATTATTTTTATTACTGCTGCATTTAGTTATAAACCAGAGCATAGAGTAACTTTATATGGCAAAGAATATGTGGCGGTTGTAAGTTCATTTTTAAAGGTTGATGTAGATTATTATGATTATTATGGTCCGTTCTTAATGGGAACAAAGGTAAAAGTACATGGTTATTTTGGTAAAGGTGGATATGACCCAATAACTAATCCAGAAACGCCAATAGAAGCTGAGTATGTGTTCTATGATAAAAATGGTAAAGAAGAAAAGAAAATAAAAGAATTTTATATAAAAGATAAAAATGGCAAAATAACTAATAAAACAAGTTATGAAGATAATTATTTAGAATCAAGCATAAACGAAAATGATAATTATTTATTACCAGAAGATATGCAAACTCTTTATGAAAAAAAACTTGATAAAACAATTTATAGATTTTCAAAACTTGATGATGTTTTAGGACAAAATATTTTAGTACAAGTAAATAAGAGCAAAGATAATGGTAAAAAGTATTACACAATAACAAATGAACCAATTCAAGTATCACAAGATGCAAAATATGTTATATTAAACGAAGATTTAATGTTTGCATCTAAAAATGATAAAATAATGCTAAGTGAAAATGCAATTAGTTTATATGTATCAAATGATGGTGGTAGGAGTTTTAAAAATTCAAAAGTAAATTATAAAAATGAAAATGCAGATTATATTACTATAGAAAAAATGCCTTATTTTGAAAATAGTATTTTAAAAATAAAATGTTCTGTATATCAGTTAAATTCTAGCAAAGATAATTATGAAGATAAAGAATTAATATTTGTAAGTTATGATAATGGTGAAAATTGGAATTTACAAAAATAAAAGGAGAATCTATGAAAAAAAGAATATATATAATTTTTACAATACTTTTATTAGTTATTATTGTTATATCTAGTATTTTAATAATAAAAAATAACAATGATAAGAAATTTAAAGTAAAATACGAAAAAAGATATGATGAAATAAGAGAAGGTGTAAAAAAAGCAGTTGAATGGAATATTAAAGCAAGTTATCCTAAATGTCCTATTACAAATAACAACAAAGAACCTAAAGGTGCTGGTATGTATTATAATTCTTCTTTTCTAATTAATAATGGATATATTAAAAAAGAAGAACTAAAAGATGTTGATGATAAATCATATTGTGATGTATATGTAAAAATAGATCCATATTTTGAGGATCCACAAGACCAAATGCATAATTGTGAAACATCATATAAAATATTTTTGAAATGTAAAAATCTAACTGATAAAGGATACATTGACTGGGGTAATTAAAAAAGCAGATATTGGTTCAATAATATCTGCTTTTAAAGTAAAAAAAAACAACCCAGTACTTGCAGTTGTTTTCTACTACATCAGTTGTACTACTTAATCAACTGACATATACATAATAACATAATTTTATAATTTAATCTATATTTTTTAGTAAATTTCTTCATTTTGTGTTTTGCCACATAAATAGTCCATAGACACATTATAGTATTTAGCAAATTCAATTAATGGCAAAGTATGAATTAAGAATTTTCCTTTTTCGTATTTTGAATAGTTAGATTGGTCGACTTTAATTATGCCAGCTATCTTTTCTTGAGTATCATTATGTTTCTTTCTGATAGTAAGTAAATTATTTGCTAACACATTTATATCTATTTTATCGTTTAATATTTCTTTAGTTTTAATATCTGATAATTTACATATATAGTCTAAACTAACATGGTAGTAGTTACAAAAATCATTTAATTTATCGAGTGGAATAAAATCAATATTATTTTCCCAGCCAGCATATGTAGATCTACTAACATCAAGTTTTTCTGCTATTTCATTTTGTGTATTGTCATAGTATTCTCTTAAAGT
>CAKPBJ010000008.1 GCA_934140575.1 uncultured Bacilli bacterium
TAATTAAAGAATATAATAAAAAGGCACTAAGCGATGAAGAAAAATTATTAGAGTACTTACAAGCAATGAAAGAAAATGGCAACAAAATAATACCTAATAGAAGTGCGTTAATGTTTAGTGATGGAACGAAAATGGGAATATATTGGAAGAATACCAAAGATAAAATATATAAAATGATAATCGAAGAAGGAAATCCATTTATTATACAATATAAAGAACAATGCGAAGTACTAATTAAAGAATATAATAAAAAGGCACTAAGCGATGAAGAAAAATTATTAGAGTACTTACAAGCAATGAAAGAAAATAGTAATAAAATGATATATCGAAGCAGTTCGTCAATGTTTAGTGACGGAACGCAAATGAGACAATATTGGGGCAGAAATAGAGATGAAATATATAAAATGATAACTGAAGAAGGTAATTCATTTATTATAAAATATAAAGACCAATGTGAAGTACTAATTGAAGAATATAATAAAAAGCAATTAAGTGAAGAAGAAAAATTATTAGAGTACTTACAAGCAATGAAAGCAAATGGTAATAACACAATACTTCAAAGTAGTAAATTATTGTTTAGTGATGGGACAAAAATGGGAATATATTGGTGCTCTAAAACTAAAAATAAAATACATAAGATGATAGTATCAGCAGATAACAAATTTATTGTCCAATATAAAGACCAATGCGAAGTACTAATTAAAGAATATAATAAAAAGTCACTAAGCGATGAAGAAAAATTATTTGAATATTTACAAGCAATGAAAGAAAATAGTAATAAAATGATATATCGAAGCAGTTCGTCAATGTTTAGTGACGGACAACAAAAAGGAACCTATTGGGGCAGAAATAGAGATGAAATATATATAATGATAACAGAAGAAGGCAATCCGTTTATTAAACAATATAAAGAACAATGCGAAGTACTAATTAAAGAATATAATAAAAAGACACTAAGCGATAAAGAAAAATTATTAGAGTATTTACAAGCAATGAAAGATAATGAAAACAAAATAATACCTAAAAGAAGTTCATTATTATTTAGTGATGGAACACAAAAAGGAAAATATTGGGAAACAAATAGAGATAAAATATACAAGATGATAACAGAAGAAGGTAATTTGTTTATTGCACAATATAAAGATCAATGTGAAGTACTAATAAATGAATATATTGAATTTCAAGAAAGAAAGAAAAAGAAGAAAGAAAAATATAATAAAGCGG
This sequence comes from uncultured Bacilli bacterium, assembly GCA_934140575.1. Classification (GTDB taxonomy): domain Bacteria; phylum Bacillota_I; class Bacilli_A; order RF39; family UBA660; genus UBA3789. Next base: position 1,225 of record CAKPBJ010000008.1, read on the forward strand.
AAGAAGAATTTAGAAAAAAATCATCATTTAATAAAGTTTTAGGTGATGAGATTAGAAAGGGACCTAATGAAGACGGAAAAGTATTATAAATTAGTTGATTCTTTTAGTGAATTAGATATAGAAGATAAAAAAGAAGAGGTATTAAAACATACTTTGGAGTTATTACAATTACTATATTTAAAAAATAAAAAGTTTGATAAAGAAGCTGAAGTCTTACCTGTATTAAATAAATATAGAGATGAAGAAGAATATTTTAACTTATTATTTTCTTATATAATTTCATTGAAAGAAGAAAATGCTAAATTGATTGATAAACTAAATAACTTTGGAATTTAAGAAGTAGCTAATACTTCTTTTTCTTTTATCTTGACTAATATATAAAATTAACCTAGTATAAACAATAAAAGAGGTGTTTTTATGAAAACAAAAGAAGACTTTAAAAAAGAATATAAAAATCACAAAATAGAAAACAAATTATTAAAAGAAATTAATTCAAAAGAAGATTTAGAAGTAATTTTTGAACTAGAAAAGTATGAGATTGCTGATTGTAAAAACGTATGCAATAAAGAAAAAAAGGCTAATTATATTCAATCATTATTATCTAGGATAGAAAATGTCTTTTCATTTTTCACAGGTTATTATAATCAATATGAAATTTATGGTGAAGATAATGAAATATTAGATGAGTATATTAAAACATTAAAGACTCAAGAGACTTTTTTTGATTTATTAGGATCTTCAGTAACAGAAGATAATTATAAAGAGATAGCAAAATTAGTTGATTATTCAGTTAAATGTTTCAACTATATAATTGATTATTATGATGATATTAGACAGCGTCTTGAATATTCATATCAAGGAATATCTTATATAGGAATAAAAGAAGACACAAGAGATGCCTATACTGAGTTTATGACATTGGAACTACAAAGCATAGTAAATACAAAAAACCTAGAAAAAGTAAAAAAAATATGATATAATTAAACGTGTTTGTTATATGGGTGGTGATGTTATGAATAATGATCTTGCGAATACTATTCGTAGTAGAGTAGATATTGTAGATATTATTGGAGAACGTATACCATTAACTGCCCGAGGAAAAAACTTTTTTGGAGTTTGTCCATTTCACGACGACTCAAACCCATCATTATCTGTATCAAGAGAAAAACAAATATATACATGCTTTTCTTGTCATGCTACAGGTAATGTTTTTACTTTTTTAATGAACTATGAACATATCGATTTTAGAGAAGCACTAAAATACCTAGGTGGTAGAGTAGGTATAGATACTGGAAATATTCATATCAAACAAAAAACAAATAAATTCGATAAATTATATGCAGCATACAACTTGTCATTAAAATATTTTCAAAATAACTTAAATAGTACATATGGAAAAGAAGCAAAAAAGTATCTATTAAATAGAAAAATAGATGAAAATATAATAAAAGAATTTGAAATAGGTTTATCCCTTGACACAAGAAATGATTTAACTAAACTACTTACAAGTAAAGAATATGACCTAGTAACATTAAATAGAATAGGTTTGTCAAGTGATGATCATGATATATATAATGATAGAATCATGTTTCCACTTTATGATGTATCAGGAAAATGTGTAGGATTTAGTGGAAGAATTTATAAAAACAATGGTCAAAACAAATATCTAAATACCAAAGAAACAGATATCTTTAAAAAAGGAGAAATGTTATATCATTACCACATAGCTAAAGAAGAATGCCGTCTAAAAAAATCGGTAATAGTAATGGAAGGTTTCATGGATGTCATAAGAGCAAGTTCAATTGGTATAAAAAATACTGTTGCTCTAATGGGAACAGCACTAACAAAAGAACAAATAAACCTTATTAAAAGACTATCTAATAATATAATACTATGTCTTGACGGAGATGACCCAGGTCAACATGCAACTCTAAATATTGGAGAAATGTTATTAGATAAAGGAATAGAAGTAAAAGTTATTAAGCTTCCTAATCCAGACGACCCAGACACATTTATATTAAATAATGGTAGTGAAAGGTTCATTAATCTTATAGAATCAGCACAAAACTTCTCTGATTATAAAATGAATAGCCTAAAAGAACATGTTAATTTTAAAAGTGATGAAGAAAAGGCAGACTACATTAATAAAGTAATTGAAGAAACAGCAAAATTAGAAGACCCAATTAGAAGAGAAGTTGTATTAAAAAGACTTGCAAAAGAGTTCGATATAGGTTATAATACACTGGAAATGCGTATAAATAGTCTTCTGAAGAAAGAAACTAAACCAAAAGAGGTATTTATACAAAAAAGGACTACTGAAAAAAAAGATAAGTATGTAAAAGCTTATGAACAAATAATATATTTTATGCTTAATAATGATTGGGTAATAACAAGGGTAGAGAAAGAAAGAATAATTTTTCCTACTGAAGTAATGCGAACTACTTGTAGTGAGATAATATACTATTATAAAAAGTATGGAAATATAAATGTTGCAGACTTTTACACTTATATTCAAGATAAAGAAGACATTCTAAAATTCTTAAATAATATTTTAGCTGGCAATTATCTAGAAAACACCACAGTTGAGGAGTTAGTTCTATATTTCAATGTCACAAGAGAATACATTGAACATCAAGAAATAAGAAGACTCACAAATTTAATGAAAAAAGAAGTGGATCCTCTAGAACAAGCCAAAATATCAGAAAAGATTAGAAAGTTAAGGTTAGGAGATAGTTAGAGTATGGTTGGAGAAATAAAAACATTAGAAGAAAGAAAAGAAAAGTTAATTGTTCTTGGTAAAAAGCAAGGATATGTAACATATGAACAATTAGCAGATCAATTAAAAGGCCTTGAAGTTGATAGTGACTCATTAGATGAGTTATATAATGCTTTGGTAGAAGCAAACATAGAAATTGTATCAGAAGATGGTAGTGATGATGCATCAGCTGAAGAAATAACACAAGACATGTCAGTTGAAAACTTAACTTTATCAAAAGATGTAAAAATAAACGATCCAGTTAGAATGTACTTAAAAGAGATAGGTCGTATTAACTTACTTACATCTGATGAAGAGTTTGAATATGCTCAAAGAGCAGTTGAAGGTGATGAAGAAGCAAAGAAAATTCTTGCTGAATCAAATTTACGTCTTGTTGTTAGTATCGCAAAAAGATATGTTGGACGTGGAATGTTATTCTTAGATTTAATCCAAGAAGGAAACATTGGTTTAATGAAAGCTGTAGAAAAGTTTGATCCAACAAAAGGTTACAAATTTTCAACTTATGCAACTTGGTGGATAAGACAAGCCATTACTCGTGCTATTGCTGATCAAGCAAGAACAATCCGTGTACCAGTTCATATGGTAGAAACAATCAATAAACTAGCAAGAGTACAACGTCAATTAACACAAGAATTAAACAGAGAACCAACAGATGAAGAAATTGCAAAGAAACTTGGAATTACAATAGAAAAAGTAAGAGAAGTATATAAAATTAGTCAAGACCCAGTATCATTAGAAACACCAATAGGTGAAGAAGATGATTCACATTTAGGGGATTTCATAAGAGATGAAAAAACTATGGGTCCAGAAGAATATGCAACAATTGAAATGTTAAAAGAAGAATTAAGAAACGTTTTATCGACACTAACTGAAAGAGAAGAAAAAGTATTAAGATTACGTTTTGGTCTTGATGATGGACAATGTAGAACACTAGAAGAAGTAGGTCAAATATTTGGAGTTACAAGAGAAAGAATTCGTCAAATAGAAGCTAAAGCACTAAGAAAATTAAGACATCCATCACGTTCTCGCAAACTTAAGGATTTCCTAACAGACTAATGAAAATTAATGCTAGACTTAAAAAAATAGGAGATTTAGTAGAAGTTAACTCCTTTTGTTTGGATGTTGGCTGTGATCACGCATTATTAGATATTTATCTAATTCATAGAGATAAAAATATAAAAACAATAGCCAGTGATATCGCAGCTGGACCTCTAGACCAAGCCAAAAAAAATATAAAAAGAGAACATTTAGAAGATGTCATCGAAACAAGACTAGGACCAGGACTTAGTACATACACACAAGAAGTAAATACAATTATTATTTCTGGAATGGGCGGAAGAAATATAATTGGAATATGTAAAGACAACTTAAACATATTAAAAAAAATAAACACGCTTATAATAAGCCCAAATAATTATCAAGAAGATGTCAAAAAATACTTATGTAAACATGGCTTTTATATTTCTAATGAAGAATTTGTAAAAGATAAGAAATTTATTTATCAAATAATTATTCTAAAAAGAGGGAAAAAGAAATATACAAAAAAAGAATATTTCTTTGGACCAATATTCTTAGAAAAAAAAGGACCATTGTTTAGAGAATACTATGATAGGGAGCTAAAAACACGCGAAATATTGATTAGTATGCTTCCTAATAACTATAGATTAAAAAAATATAAATTAAAAAAAGAAATCAAAATGATTAAAAATGAGATAGAAGACTAGAAATTAGTCTTTTTTTGTTTTATAATTAACTTACTGAGGTGTAAGATGAAAAGAATAGTAGTACTAATATTAAGTATCTTTACTTTATTTACATTCACAAATGTATATGCTAAAGATACAGTATATTCATTAAATAAATATAATAAGGAAACATTTAAAAATATAGAAAAAAGTTATAATTCAAAAAATGAAGTAGACGGTTATATAATAGCTGGATCATATGAATTAAATGAAGAAAATAAAGAAGAAACATTAAACGAAAAAGTAATAATAGTAAAATATAATAAAACAGGTAATGTATTATGGACATATACAGATGATAAAGCAACAGAAGAAACATCAAATACATTAGGATACACATATGATGAAAATGGTAAGATTAATGGTTACTTTTATACAAGTACAAAAACAACAGAAGATAATAAAAGAAATGTTATAGTAAAACTAAATTTAAAAGGAAAATTAGTAGAAGAAAAGACTTCCTCATTAGAAGAAGACAAAGAAATAATAAAGTTAATCCCAACATTTAACAATGAAGCCAAATGTGACGGATATATAGGAATAGCAAATAGTGCAGAGAAAGCATCACTTATAAAATATGATAAAGATTTTAATTTAGTATGGACAAAAGATTATGAAGAAGATGCTAACTATAAAGATATAGAAATTATAAATACCAATGGTGAAGAATCAGGTATTATTACATTAATAGAACTAAAAACAGAAAATAAACAAGTAAAACTTATAAAAAATGATTTAGAAGGAAATCCTGAAAAAATAATAAAAGAAGACTTCGAACAAACAGATAATCCAAAATTAGAAAAATCAGATAACGGTTTTATAGTATATGGTTATACAAGTCAACTAAAATTAAGTAACAACAAAACAACAAGTTATTATTTAGTTACCTTCAATCAAGAAGGCGAAGAAACAAATGAAACAGTAGGTAATACCCCAATAAATCTTGAAAAAACACTAAAACTTGTACCTGTAGTAAAAGAAAATAAATTAGAAAAATACTTATTACTATATACAAATGATCTTGATTCAAGCATAGAAGTTATAGAAATAAATAATCAAGGAATAGAAACAAAAAAAATAAAAAAGATTAATAATGACTACTACAATATTTTAAACTTTGCATCAGAAGGTGAAACATTATATATTATTGGTCAAATAAAATGTCCAGAAGAAGATAATTGTGACTATAATGATAATTCACTACTAATAATAAGTGACGAAGATAAAGTTATAGAGGTAAAAGAAAGTGATAATACAAATATTATAATCATATCATCTATCTTTATAGGATTAATAGTACTCTTAATAATATTAAAAAAGATAAAAAAGAATTAATAAGAAAAGGAGCAAAATTAATTGCTTCTTTTTATATGCTTGGAAAAAATAGCTCCAAGACAACAACTACAAAATATAATTAAATAATAAATCATTAGTCTAATACTAATTGTATTAAATATTAAACTACATATAAAAAATGGAATAATAAACATAAGTGAATATCTAGAACCAGTAACATAACCTTTAGCCTTATAACTATCACCAACTATAAAACTACAAACAAATAAACTAACAATTAAAGAAAATAACTTAAAAAAATTAAATATCTGTAAATTTATAATATCAAAATAATAAAAAACACTAAAAATACTAACCAATAAAACTACAGATACAATATTAATTAAATATAATTTTAAATATTTCATAAGCACCTCAATAAATAAATATGTAAAGTATAAAATAAATATTCTTGGTTATTATAATATTGGGTGAGTAAAATGGAATATTTAATTATTCTTTTCAGATCAACACTATTTTATCTACTTATAAATTTTTTTTATAGATTAATGGGTAAAAGAGAAATAGGTGAATTATCAATAATGGACTTTATAGTATCAATATTCATTGCTGAAGTCGCAGGTATTTCTATAGAAAACTATAATGATAGTATATTTCGTTCCTTAATACCTATCATTGTCCTAGTACTACTTCAAGTAATATTCTCCTACATAACACTAAAAAATAATAAATTTAGAGAAATTGTAGACGGAAAACCATCTGTAATAATAAAAGAAGGAAAAATTAATTTTGAAGAAATGCTTAAACAAAGATATAACCTAGATGACTTATTAACTCAACTAAGAGAAAAATCTGTTAAATCAATAGCAGATGTAGATTATGCAATATTAGAAACAAGTGGTAAACTATCAGTTTTCGCAAAAGATGAAAAAAATAAAGATTACCCACTCGCAATAATATTAGATGGAAAAATAGAAGAAGATGTTCTAAAAGAAATAAATAAAAATACATTCTGGTTAGAAGACCAATTAGAAGAACAAAAAATTTCTCTAGACGAAGTATTCTACGCATTTTATAAAGATAAAGATTTATATATAATTGAAAAATCAAAGATAAAGTGACAATATTCCCTATATAATATTTGTAATATTATCTTGGTGATAAAATGAAAAAAACTATATTAATATTATTATCAATATTTCTATTATTATCAATGAATCAAAAAAAAGAAGAAAGACAAAAAGAATCTATAGAAACAAGAGCTATTTTTATAAGTTACATTGAATTAAGTAAATATATAAAAGGAAAAGATTATGAAACAAGTAAGAATAATATTAAAAATATGATTAATAATATTGAAGAATTAAAATGTAACACAATAATATTACAAATAAGATCTGGATCAGATGCAATTTATAAATCAAATATATATCCTACTAGTATGCACATAGTTGAAAATGAAGGAGATGAATACTATGACGTTTTAAACTACTTTATAAATATTTCTCATAAAAAGCAAATAAAAGTAATTGCTTGGATTAATCCATATAGAATAAGAACAACAGAAGATACAAAAACAATATCCGAAAAAAATCCAGCATATAAATACCTAAATACAGATATTGTCTACATAAACAAAGGAATATATTATAATCCCTCAAAAAAAGAAACAGAAAATTTAATAATAGAAGGTGTAAAAGAAGTATTAGAATACAAAATAGATGGCTTATTATTTGATGATTATTTCTATCCAGATACAAAAATAGATGAAAAAGACTATCAAGAATATATAAAAACTAATGGTTTTATAGAACCTGATAAGTATAGATTAAACATAGTTAATGAAACAATCAGAAAAGTTCATAAAGAGTGTTCTAATAAAAATATAGAATTTGGTATATCTCCAGATGGTAATATTGAAAATAATTATAATAAAAATTATGCAGATGTTAAAACTTGGTTAAAAGAAAAGGACTATATTGATTTTATTATGCCTCAAATATATTATGGATTTTATAATAGTACAAGAGCATATACAAATGCTATTCATGAATGGGAGTCCCTAATAGAAAATGAAGATATTGACTACTATATAGCTCTTGCATTTTATAAAGTAGGTAAAGAAGACAAATATGCAAAAAATGGCTTTAATGAATGGGTAGAAAACAATAACATTATAATGAAAGAAATAATATTATCAAGAAACTTAAAAAACTATAAAGGATTTAGTCTGTTTAGATATGATAATATTTTTGACAGTGATACATATTCAAGTACTAGTATAAAAGAAATTGAAAATCTAAAAAAAATATTAAAATAGTTTTCCTATTATAAACTAGTTTGATATAATTGAGTAGAAGGTAGTGATAAAATGAAAAACAATAAAGGATTTACTCTAGTAGAAATACTAGCAATGCTATTAGTACTAGGAATAATAGTAGCTATTACAATACCAAACATAACGGGTATTTTAAGTGGTCAAAAAGAAAATGTTTATATAGAAGATGCAAAGAAATTGATAAATGATGCTAAGACTCAAATGACAATTGATTCAAAAATAAAAAAACCTATATATAGTAATCAATGTGTTATCTTTACACTTGACTATTTAGATAAGAATGAAGACGTTGTAACAGGAGCAGCTAATGGTACATATTCAAGAACAATGTCAGTTGTTGTTGTATCTAAAAATGGTAAACAATATGACTATAGAGTAAGACTAGTTGAAGATAATGACGGTGAGTACTATGGTTTTAATGATGTAACATTAAATGCCTTAGAATCAGGTAGAGCTAAAAATGCCTTAGATAATATTACATCTGGCGAACTTGTAGATTTTAAGGATAAAAAAACTACAACAGAAGCACAAAGTGCAATGGGATCAACCATAATATGTGGATGTCAACCAGGAAACTTAATAGACTTTTATGGATAAGAAAAAAATATGTAAAGTAGTAAAAAAAATATTGATTATAAAAATCAGAAATGATATATTTATAATGTAATAATAAGATAAGAAAGAGAGTGAATAAAATGAAAAAGAATTTAAAAAGTGCTGGATTTACATTAATCGAGTTACTAGCAGTTATTACAATTATGGGTATTTTAATGATGGTAGCAATTCCATCAGTATCACGTACAATTGAAAACTCAAGACGTGATACATTTGCAAATGTTGCAAAACAATATATTAATACAGTTAGAGATGCAGTATTAGCAGATGAATTAACTTGTGATACAGGAGAAAATGCAAAAAGCGTTGGAGCTACACCAGACGGATTATACTATTACAGAATTGATACTACAGCTCCAGGAACAAAAGACTTAATGGAATCAGGTGGAAAATCATCTTGGTCAAATGCAGAAATTCAAGGATATGTAGCATGGTATAAAAAGACAACACAAGCTACAGCAAGTGCGAATGGTAAAACACAAACAACATATGCAACATTATTAGTAGATGCTGGACAACATGGTTTAGATCAATTTACATTAGAAACTGCCATTTCAAGATCAAAAGTTACAACAGCTGCAACAGGTACAAAATTTGCAGATGCAAAGACAGCTGTACCAGCAGCTAATAAGTTTGACTCAGCAGTTACAGGTACAGTTACTCCAGTAGAATGTTCATTAAAGTAATTTAATATCCAAAAAAGGCTTCTTTGAAGTCTTTTTGAATATTTATCATATAATGTTGATATACAATACAATTGATAAATTACTTTTTTAGAAAGAACGATTTTTAATCGTTCTTTTATAATGCCTTGAACAGAGATGTCTAAGTATGAAATAACTATATTATCTGTAGCTAAAATTGCATCTTTTTAGACATTTATCTAAATTTTATGTTCCTTCTATAATTCTTTTGCTTATATCTTATTAAAAAACCAAATTGTTTAAAATAACTTACTTTATTTAAAATGATTGAAATTGAATGCAATAACATTGCTTCAAACTTATTAAAGAATTAATTAATCATTAATAATATTAAAAAGTAGTCTTAGATTTCTTACAATTCATAAATCATGATAGAGTATAATGAGTTAAAATATTATGGAAATAATTTCAATTAACTACATATTTATCTATTTTAGAAATATAAACATCAACTATTTAAAAGTGAAAAAGCTATAATAGAAGTATAAGGAAAATGGAATAAGTCTTAATATGTGCATATCCATCAGTTACCCTAATAGATTTTTATGACTAGAGAAAAATATGTAAAGTATTAAAAATATTGACTATTAAAATCAGAAATGTTATACCTATAATGTAATAATAAGATAGGAAAGAGAGTGAAAGAAATGAAGAAAAATTTAAAAAGTGCGGGATTTACATTAATCGAGTTACTAGCAGTTATTACAATTATGGGTATTTTAATGATGGTAGCAATTCCATCAGTATCACGTACAATTGAAAACTCAAGACGTGATACATTTGCAAATGTTGCAAAACAATATATTAATACAGTTAGAGATGCAGTATTAGCAGATGAATTAACTTGTGATACAGGAGAAAATGCAAAAAGCGTTGGAGCTACACCAGACGGATTATACTATTACAGAATTGATACTACAGCTCCAGGAACAAAAGACTTAATGGAATCAGGTGGAAAATCATCTTGGTCAAATGCAGAAATTCAAGGATATGTAGCATGGTATAAAAAGACAACACAAGCTCAAACAGATGCGAGTGGTAATATTACTAAGAATGGTAAAACACAAACAACATATGCAACATTATTAGTAGATGCTGGACAACACGGTTTAGATCGATTTACATTGGAAACTGACATTTCAAGATCAAAAGTTACAACAGCTGCAACAAAGACAAAATATGATTCTACAAAGCGTGACTCAAAGGGAGCATATAGTGTTATGCCAACATCTAATAAGTTTGATCCGTCAGCTATATTAGCAAATGCAGTTTCACCAGTATCTTGTGGATTAAAGTAATTTAATATCCAAAAAAGGCTTCTTTGAAGTTTTTTTTCTTATAATACTTGTCACCATATAATTAAACTTGATATACTAATCCAGGAGATGATAAATATGCCAATACTTGGATGTCACGTAGGATTTAAAAAAGATACACAATTATTAGGAAGTCTACAAGAAGCATTAAGCTATAATGCAGATACATTTATGTTTTATACAGGTGCCCCTCAAAATACAAAAAGAAATGTGATAGAAGATGGACTAACTCTACAAGCACTTAATCTTATGAAAGAAAAAAATATAGATTACTCTAAAGTAATTGTTCACACACCATACATCATAAATTTATGTAATGAAAATAATTTTTCTTTTTCAGTAGCTTTCCTAACAGAAGAGATGAACAGATGCAATTTATTAGGAGTAAAATATATGGTACTTCATCCAGGAAGTCATGTAGGAATTGGAGAAGAATCTGGCTTAAATAATATTGTTAAGGGACTTAATCTTGTATTTGAAAACTTAAAAGACAATAACAATGTAATAATACTTCTAGAAACAATGGCCGGAAAAGGTACAGAACTTGGTACTACAACAGAACAATTAAAATATATAATTGATAATATAAATGATAAAGAACACATTGGAGTATGTCTTGATACATGTCACTTAAATGATGCAGGATACGATTTAAATAATTTTGATGATTACCTAGATTCCTTTGATAAATTAATCGGAATAAGTAAAATAGGATGTATACATGTAAATGATTCAAAAAATGATATATCTTCACATAAAGATAGACATGAAAATATAGGTCTTGGTACTATAGGATTTGATACACTATTAAATATTATCTATAATAAACGTCTAGAAAACATACCTAAAATATTAGAAACACCATATATAGATAAAAAATATCCCCCATACAAATATGAAATAGAAATGATAAGAAAAAAGGAATTTAATAAAGACTTAATAGAAACAATAAAGAAGCAAAACTAAGCTTCTTTTTCTTTATAAATACTTTTGCTTATACTCAATATATAAACTAAGTAGTTCTTTATATAAAACAGGATTTAATTTATCTCTAATACTTTCAAATACTTTAATATTTTCATTAAGTAATTCATTATAATTATACATAATAAAATCATAAATAATTATAGCTTCATCATCACTATATTTAATATTTTTCATATCAGCAAACTTCTTTAAATCATTTACTGTCAATTTATTTATATTATTTCTAATAAGTTCTTTAATTTATATCACCTCTCAACAAAATATATGAAAATTTTTTTTAATTATGTGTTAAACTATTACTAGGTGAAAAAAATGTATAAAAACAAGAAGAATAAAAAAATAAACTTTGATAAAATAATTAATTTTAGATTTACCATAATTTTAATATTAGTAGTTACTTTATTTGGAGTACTATTTATATCAGTAACAAATGTTATGTTAGTAAATAATAAAAAGTATAGCAAATCATTAAAAAAACTATCATATACAGAAATAACAGGTAGTAGTAGTCCTAGAGGAAGAATATATGATAGAAACCATAATATAATAGTTGATAATAAAGCTCTAAAAACAATTATATATAAAAAAGCTAAAGGTACAAAAAATATTGAAATGATAGAAACAGCTGCAACAGTTGCACCACATCTTGACCTAAATTATTCTAAATTAACAGATAGAGCCAAAAGAGAATACTACTATGCTAAGAATAAAGATGAATGTAACAAATTAGTAACAAGTAAAGAAATAGAAAAAGTAAATCAAAGAAAAATGACACAAACCGAATTAGAGGAATTGAAACTTGCTCGAATTGATGAGGAGAAATTAAACTTTTCTGATGCTGAAAAGAAGGTAGCTTATCTTTATTATTTAATGAATAAAGGTTATACCTATGAATCTAAAATTATAAAAAGTAATGTGACAGATGAAGAATATGCATATATTTCTGAACATAATGAAGATTTGAATGGATTTAATACTCAAATAGATTGGGAAAGAGTATATCCATATGGTGATGTATTTAGAACTCTTTTAGGAAATGTTTCAACATCAACTCAAGGACTTCCTGTAGAAGAAAAAGAATATTACTTAAAAAAAGGATATAGTTTAAATGATAGAGTAGGAACAAGTTATATTGAAAAACAATATGAAGAATATCTACATGGAGATAAAGCTGTATATGAAGTAGTCAATTCACATGAAACTAAATTAGTAAAAGAAGGATCTCGTGGTAAAGATATAGTTCTAAGTATAGATATAAATCTTCAACAAGCAATTGAACAAATCTTATCAGAAGAAATAAAGAAAGCTAAAACTGAACCAAATACTGATTATTATGATCATTCAAGCGTCATAATACAAGATCCATCAACTGGAGAAATTTTAGCTATGGCTAGTAAAAAATATGTAAACGGAGAAATAGTTGATAATACATCGTCACTATTAACATCACCAATAACCCCAGGTTCTGTAGTAAAAGGAGCATCAATGCTTGTAGGATATAATACTGGAGCCGTAAAAATTGGTGAAAAGATGCTAGATGAATGTGTAAAAGTTGCAGGAACTCCGAAAAAATGTTCATCAGTTAATAACTTAGGTGTAATTGATGATATAACAGCTCTTGCAAAAAGTAGTAACGTTTATCAGTTCAAAATTGCAATTCGTGTAAATGGGCAAGAATACTATAAAGGAATGCGACTAAACTTTAATCAAAAAGCTTTTGATACCTATAGAGAAATGTACCATTCATTTGGATTAGGAGTAAAAACAGGAATAGATTTGCCAGTAGAAAGTTTAGGGTATTCAGCAAAACAAGATATTGCAGCAGGAAACTTATTAGACTATGTAATGGGACAATATGAAACATACACTCCAATTCAACTTTCTCAATATATAACAACAATTGCTAATGGTGGTGAAAGATTACAACCACATCTTTTAAAAGAGGTTCATAAGTCAAGTAGTACAGAAGAAATTGGACCTATAGAGAGAAAGACAGAGAAAAAAGTATTAAATAAAATTAATACAAAAGAAGAATATATGAACAGAGTAAAAGAAGGATTTATTGCCGTACTAAATAGTCCAGGAGGATATGGAGTAGGTTACATGTCAAAAGATATGAAACCAGCCGGTAAGACAGGAACATCTCAAAGTTTTATTGATACAAACAATGACGGTATAATTGATACAGAAACAATTACCAGTTCTTTTGTAGGCTATGCTCCATATGATAATCCAAAAATGAGTATCATGGTAACGTCACCTGACTCATCACATCCAAATTCAAGTCATAATTATGCAAGCTTAGTAACATATCATATAACTCAAAAAATTTCTCAGAAATATACAGAATTATACGGGTAATATTTGACAAAATAAGAAAAAATTAATATTATAAAAAGTATTTTAGAAGTTAGGAGTACAAATGAAGTTTGAAGAGTATAAAAAAATAAACATAAAAAAAATAATACTTAAATATTTATTAATATTAGCAGTAATAATATTAGTTTTTTCTAGTATAACAATTTATCTGTTTGCTAAGGAAAATAGAAATACCAAAAAGATTCAAAATAAAAAAGCAGATGTAGTAGAAAAAGTAAAACCAGTAAAATCAATAGAACCATATTATAATGAATTACCAACTGTAAGAGAAAATTATAATAACCAAAATATAATGGCAAAAATTGAAATACCAAACATGAATATCAATAATTATGTAACAAGAACAGATAATAATAGTTATTATCTAAATTATAATCTATATAATGTATATGATCAAATTGGAGCACCATTTATAGACTACAGAAATACAGACCTTGTAAATGCAAAACAAATAAACATCTATGGACACAATACTCAAAATGAAGCAATTTATGATAAACTACCATTTGTTAATTTAGAAAAATATACAGACCAAGCAACATTTGAGGCAAATAAAACAATATATTTATATTTAGATGAAAAGAAAGTAGAGTATAAAATAATTGCAATTAAAATAGTAACAACAGACATAGAACATATGAAAGTATCATTTAGTAGCGATAGTGACTTCAAAGAACATGCAGACAAATTACTATCAGATAGTTTATATAGAGATCAATCAGAAAAAGTTACAAAAAAGGATAAATTACTAGTTCTACAAATATGTCACTACGACCCAATGGGTTCATATTTATTAGTAATAGCAAAGGCAGTTAATGATTAGTAATAATTGAAAAATATTTGATTTTATATTATAATATAGCCATATTGAAGGGGATGTTATTATGAAAAATCTAAAAGTTACATGGCCAACTGTATTAGCGTTTTTACTTATTGGAACACTTAATGCATGCCAAGATTATAAAATAAATCATAAAACAAAAGAATTTGAAAAGATAACTCTTAAGGTTGAAAACATCGAATTTGATAAAGTATTTCTTAAAGCAACACCAGAAGAATCTGAAAAAACAAGAACAAAATAGCTAAATATTAATAAAAAGCACATATTATTATAAAAAAACTTTTGCAAATTAAGAAAACTTTGATATAATACCTATAGACGTGTAAGGAGGGAAGGAAAATGGCTAAAGTAGGAAATAGACAATACAAAACATTAGTATGTAGTGAATGTAAAGAAGAAAACTACAGAGAAGAAAAAAACGTAAGAAACACAACAGAACGTCTTGAACTTAACAAATACTGTCCTAGATGTAGAAAACATACTACACACAAGGAAAAGAAATAAAAATAAAATAAGCTAATAACTTATTTTTTAATTTATTAGAGGTGAATTTATGATTAGTACAAATGATTTAAAAAATGGAATTACAATTGAATATGAAGGAAATATTTATGTTGTAATGGATACACAACATGTTAAACCTGGAAAAGGTGCTGCTATTGTTAAAGCAAAACTTAAAAATTTAAGAACAGGTGCTATCTTTGAACAAACATTTAATGCTGGTGTTAAAGTAGCAACTGCACGTATTGAAAAACAATTAATGCAATATCTATATAATATGAACGATATTTATTATTTCATGAATATGGATTCATATGAACAATTAGAGTTAAATGCATCTCAAATTGGAGATCAAGCAAAATTTCTTAAAGAAAACCTTGAAGTTTATATTACAAGCTATGAAGGAGAAATTTTAGGATTAGATTTACCAGATAAAGTTGAATTAGTTATTACTCACACAGAACCTGCTGTAAAGGGAAATACAACAACAAATGCCCAAAAAGATGCAGAATGTGAAACTGGATTAATGGTAAGAGTTCCATTATTCATTGAACAAGGTGAAACAATAATTATTTCTACAGCAGATGGAAAATACGTATCAAGAGCTTAATGCTCTTTTTCTTTTGTAAAGTAAAATGTTTTATATTTCAAAATAATGTAAATGTGTAGTATAATTAAAGAGAATGATAGGAGTAGTTACATATGGCAAAAAGAAAAAAGAAAAAATCAAAAAAGACCTCATCAATAGAAATAGGCATCGAATTATATGCAATCTTAATTATTTTCATAACAATCATTGGATTAGGAAAACTAGGACCAGTAGGTAAAATAATAACATCATTTAGTTTATTTCTAACAGGCTCAGCCTACATGTTATTCTTAATATTAATGTTAGTTCTGGGAATATATATTTTTATAAAGAAAGAATGGCCTGACTTCTTTACCACAAAAATGTTAGGACTATATTTATTTATAATAGGATTACTTACATTCATGCATTGGGATTTTATTTCCCAAAATAATGGAAATGCAAGTCTTATCTTTAGAGAAACACTAGATTGCTTAGTAAAAGGATTTAATTCAATTATGGCAACCGGAACAGTATCAGATATGGTATCAGTGGGTGGAGGAATTATTGGTGGAGTATTTGCCCTAATATTTTCAAAATTATTCTCACTTCTTGGTATGAAAATAGCAACGATTCTTTTTATTGTAGTCGGTTTATGTATGTTTACAGGCTTCTCAATTAGTGAATTCTTAAGTGAAAAAGTAACACTTGCTAAATCTCATAAGAAAGAAAATAAACAAGAAGAATCAGATTCTAGTGATCAACCTATGCATAAAGATATATTTGCTAATAAAAAAGTTAAGATTAGTAATGGAAATGAAATAGAGGAAGAACCAGAAAAACCAAAAATTAAAAGTATTGATGAATTAAAGAAAGTTAATACACAACCTCCAGAAGAACAAGCCGCTAATCAAATTCAAGAACCTGAAAAAGAAAAAGAAAAAGTGGATGTTACTAATCCACAATATAAATTACCACCATTGGACTTATTAAATAAACCAAAAAACAATAATAATTCAATGGATAATGCTGCAATCGAAGCCAATATTGTAAAACTAGAAGAAGTATTAAAAAGCTTTAATGTAATTGCTAAAGTAGTAGAAGTACATATTGGACCAACAGTTGCTCAATATGAACTTGAAATTGCAAGTGGAACACGTGTAAATAAAATAACAACATTAAGTAGAGAAATAGCCTTAGCTTTATCAAAAAAAGATGTAAGAATAGAAGCTCCAATTCCTGGTAAAAGTACAGTAGGAGTTGAATTTGCAAATGATAAGCCTACATCAGTAAGTTTCTATGAAATAATGAATAGTAAAGTTATGCAGCAAAACCAAGATAAGAAATTGATGGTTCCACTAGGTAAATCAATAATGGGAGATATTGGTGTTTGTGAAATAAACAAAATGCCTCATATGTTAATTGCTGGTACTACTGGTTCAGGTAAATCTGTTTGTGTTAATGGAATAATCTGTTCAATATTAATGAGAGCAAAACCAGATGAAGTAAAACTAGCTATGGTAGATCCAAAAGTGGTTGAATTATCAGTATATAATGGAGTACCACATCTTATGTGTCCAGTTGTATCTGACCCTAAAAAAGCTGCGGTATTACTTGCAAAAATGGTAGCAGAAATGGAACATAGATATCAACAATTTAGTGAATCAGGAACTAAAAAGATTGAAGGATATAATGAATATGTAGAAAAATGGAATAAAAAGAATCCAGATGTTCAAAAGAAAAAAATGCCATATATAGTAATTATAATAGATGAGTTATCTGACCTTATGATGGTAGCAGCAAAAGAAGTTGAAGACTCAATTTTACGTATTACTCAAAAAGCTCGTGCTGCTGGAATTCATTTAATTGTAGCAACACAAAGACCATCAACTGAAGTAATCACAGGTTTAATTAAAGCAAACATTCCAAGTAGAATTGCCTTTGCCGTTGGATCAGGAATTGATTCACGTACAATACTAGATCAAGTTGGTGCAGAAAAACTATTAGGAAAAGGAGACATGTTCTTCTTACCAATTGGAATGAACTCACCAATTCGTATTCAAGGTTCATTTATAACAGATGATGAAATCCAAAAAATCATTGACTATACCGTAGAACAACAAAAAGCATCATATGAAGATACTTTTATGAATTTAGAAAAAGAAGAATCAAAAGATACTGGACTAGTTGATGGAGACCCAGTAGAAGTAGATAGTGAAGATTCATTATATGATGAGATAGTTAATTTTGTTATAAAAAATCAAAAAGCATCAGCATCTCTTCTACAAAGAAAATTCAAAATTGGCTACAATAAAGCTGCAACAATGATGGATGAGTTAGAAGAAAATGGTATTATTGGACCACCTACAGGTAATTCAAAACCAAGAGAAGTCTTAGTTCAATTTAGTGAATCAGAAGACGATGAATAAATGATATTACACTTTAAAAACAAGTTTGTTAAATCAAATATAACTTGTTTTTTTTTATTGCAAATTTTGTTATAATTATATAAGAAAGAAGGTTGATTAATGTGCCAACACCACATATTGAAAGTAAAAAAGAAGACATTGCAAAGAATGTATTAATGCCAGGAGACCCACTTCGTGCAAAATATATTGCCGAAAATTTCCTAGAAGATTATAAGTTAATTAATACAGTAAGAAACATGTATGGATACACAGGAAAATATAAAGGAAAAGACGTAACTGTATTCGCATCAGGTATGGGAGTACCAAGTATTGGAATTTATTCTTATGAATTATATAAATTCTATGATGTAGAAAATATTATAAGAATAGGTACATGTGGATCATTCAATGAAGATATAAAATTATTAGATGTTGTCTTATCAAGTGGAGCCTATTGTAAAAGTTACTTTGATGAATTATTAGACGGAGTAGACCTAAACTTTATTCAGTCATCAGCAGAATTAAATAGAAAGATAATGAATAAAGCAAAAGAAAAATATATGAATTTAAAAGTAGGGAAGACAATTACTTCAGATGTATTTGATCTTTATTGTGACGATGAAGAAAAATTTAGAGGAAGCTTTCCAAACATGAACTTTTTAGCAGTAGAAATGGAAGCATTTGGTTTATTCTATATTGCAAACAAATTAGGAAGAAATGCATCAGCCCTAATGACCGTAGTAGATTCATTATATGATAAAAGATCATTATCAAGCCAAGATAGAGAAAAATCTCTTAATGATATGATAGAAATGGCATTAGAATCTATAATTTAGAAAAATATGTTCATAATAATAAAGAGGTGAAAACATGCAAATAATAAACAAAGATTTAGGATCATACAATTTACACATAATAAAAACAGATCAATTCAAGACAATGACAATGCAAGTTATCTTTCATACACCAATAATAAAAAAAGATATAACTAAAAGGAATATCTTATCAGATATACTATTACAATCAACAAAAGAATATACCTCTCATAGAGATTTAACAATAAAATCAGAAGAATTATATGGAGCAGATTTATATACCAGAAACAGAAGAGTAGGTAATTATATAATGACAAGCTTCACAATTCAAACACTAAACGATAAATATACAGAAGAAGGTAATTTTGAAGAATCAGTTAAATTTCTTCATGAAGTATTATTTAACCCAGATGTTGAAAATAGAAAGTTCAAAGAAGACAAACTAGATTTAGTAAAAAGCAATGCAACACTTGCCTTAAACTCTATTAAAGAAAATGCACCAAACTACTCAATAATCCGCATGAATGAAGCATATGATAAAGAAAGTCCAATTTCATATAGAACAATAGGATACTTAGAAGATTTAGAATCAATAACTGAAGAAAACCTATATGAATATTATGAAAGAATGATTGATAATGACTATGTAGATATATTTGTATTAGGTGATATAAATGTAAAAGATATCGTACCATTAGTTAAAAAGTACTTTAAATTTAAAAAAGTTAAAAAAAGAAAAGCTTCATACTATCTTCCAAATAAAATTCCACGTAAAAGAAGACTATTTGCAAAAGAAACAAATGATAATTCTCAATCAAATCTAGCAATTGCCTGTCCTATATCAAAACTATCAGATGATGATAAAAACTACTCTATGTTACTAGCTAATATAATATTAGGAGAAACAGCTGACTCTAAACTATTTAAAGAAGTAAGAGAAGAAAACTCTCTATGCTACACAATAAGATCAAACTATAATAGATTAGATAATCTAATGATTATTTATGCAGGTATTGATAAAGAAAACTACGATAAGTCAGTAGAATTAATTACTAAAAATATTCAAGATATGAAAAAAGGAAAGTTTACTGATAATGACATAAAAGTAGCTAAAGAATTTTTTAATACTTCTGCAGAACTTATTATGGAGTCTCCATTAGGAATAATAAATGAAGTATTACATGAAGAAATATTAAAAGTAGAACCATTGGATATTAGAAAAGAAAAAATAGCTAAAATAACTAGAAAAGATATAATACGAGCTAGTAAAAAAATAGATATGGATACAGTCTTCTTATTAGAAGGAGGTAATGAATAATGAAAAAAATAGAATTAAAAGGCCTAGATTCAACACTTTATCAAGAAACTTTAGATAATGGTTTAGAAATATATTTATTACCATATGAAAATAAAAAAAATTACTATATAAGTTATGCGACACATTTTGGAAGTGATGTCCTACAGTTTACTGATACAACAGGAAAAACACATACTCCACCATTAGGAGTTGCTCATTTCCTAGAACATAAAATGTTTGAAGAAGAATCAGGTATCGACCCATTTTCATTCTTCTCAGAATCAGGAACAGACTCAAACGCTTCAACTTCATATGATAATACACAATATATATGTGCCGGTACAAGAAATTTTAGAGAAAACTTAAGATATTTAATTCAATTTGTGAATAGACCATATTATACAGATGAAAATGTAGAAAAAGAAAAAGGAATAATAGCCGAAGAAATAAAAATGTACGATGATATTCCAGACTACAAAATAGAACAAAAATTAAGAGAATGTCTATATAAAAACAGCCCAAGAAGGATAGATATAGCTGGAACAGTAAATGAAATAAATAAGATTACAAAAGAAGATTTATATGATTGCTATAACAGTTTTTATAAACCTAATAATATGTTCATAGAAGTCGTAGGTAACTTTAATGTAGATGATGCCATTGAAGTAATAAAAGAAGAATTACAAAATAAAGAGAAATCAAATGTTTCTGAAATAAAAGAAATAATAGAACCAACTAGTGTAAATAAAAAAGAACTAACTATAAAAGAAAAAATAGATGTAGAAAAAATAGCACTAGGTTTAAAAGTTCCAATAAAAGACTTATCTTTAAAAGAAATAGAATTAGATTTATATCTTACAATGATTACTAATATATTATTTGGCTCATCATCAGAATTTAGAGAAAGAGTAAGAAAAGAAAAGATTCTATCTAATATATATACTGAATGGGAAACTTTAAAAGATTTTAGAACATTCTATCTTGAATCTTCAACAACAAATCCAGATAAATTACTAGAAGAAATAAAAGAAGAATTTAAAAACATGCAACTACCAGAAAATGCTTTTGATAGAATAAAAAAAGTATGGATTGCAAATGAAGTAAAAATGATTGATGAAATTACCGCAACAAGTTATAACATATACGATGATATATTAAGATATAATAAAGTAATACCTAATAGACTAGAACTAATTAGAAAAATGAATTATGAAAAACTAAAAAAACTAGTAAAAGAAATAAATTTTGAAAATATAAGTATCGTAAAAATGTTATCAGATAAAAAGTAGAATAATTATTCTATTTTTTTTACTATTATTATGATAAAATTAAGTAAAGTAGAGGTGTAGTTAAATGGATGATTTTAAAATAGGAGAAGATATAGAAGAAACTCCAGGAGAATCTAAAATAAGAAAAAGTAATAGTATTATTCCAATAATAATAGTAATAGTAGTTGCAATTATAATAGGTTTAACCGTATTCCTTGTAAGTAATGCAATTCTAAATCCATCTAAAAAAGAGACAGAACAAGCAACAACAACGAAACTAGATCTTAAAGATGAAAATGTAGAAATACTATATAACTATGTAACTTATGGAACAAATAATACAAGATATGAAAAATTTATAAAAAAACAAAATGTAACAATAGATTCATTTTCTAATTATGATAAATTCTATTATGCTTTAATGTTTGTAGAAACAAGTGATATAGTAGATAATAATAAAACAGATGAAGCAGGAAACAAAATATTTAGCATTCCAGAATCAAAAATTAAAACATACATGAAAAGATTTTTTGGTCCTAATATTAATTATTCAACTGATACTGAAATAACTTACGCCTTTAGCTTTTCAAGTGGCGGAAAAAATATTGCTACATTAACATATAATGCGACAACTCAATGTTTCGATATTATTTTTAAAGATACATCAAAAAATAAAGAAACTACTCTAGTAGAACCATATTATGCAAAATTAACAGATGCATATCAATCATCAGATGGAACATTAACATTAAAAGAAAAAATAATATATACAGATGCTAAAGTTAATACAGACGGTACATACAATATAACTATATACAAAGACTATAATCATACAGAACAAATTGATATAAAGCAAAACTATAGTCAAGAATTATTAAAATCAAACCCAATAACTATAGAAGACTATTCAAATAAAGCATCAACAATAACATATACATTTAAAACATATAATAATACATATTATTTTGAAAGTAGTACGATAAGTTAAATAAAAGTATATATCTACAAGGATGATAAAAATCATCCTTTTACTATACATAAATAAATAAACAGTAATCCAAATATTTTTATATTATATATTATTCAATAAAATAATTAGATATGTTATAATATATATGTTTAAAAAGACCTATATAGAAAGGAAGACGACATGAAACAAGAGAACATAAGAAATTTTTGTATAATAGCACATATTGATCATGGTAAAAGTACACTAGCAGATAGAATACTAGAATTTACTGGAGCAATAGATAAAAGAGAATTAAAAGATCAAATGTTAGACTCAATGGACTTAGAAAGAGAAAGAGGAATAACAATTAAACTTAATGCTGTAAGCATAAATTATAAAAAAGATAATGAAGAATATCTACTAAATTTAATAGATACTCCAGGTCATGTAGACTTTTCTTATGAAGTATCACGTTCTCTTGCAGCATGTGAAGGGGCATTATTAGTAGTAGATGCATCACAAGGAGTAGAAGCTCAAACCCTAGCAAACCTATATCTTGCTCTAGATAATAATCTAACAATAATACCAGTTATCAATAAAATAGATTTGCCAAGTGCAGATCCTGATAGAGTAATTGAAGAGCTAGAAACAATTGGCTTTGATAAAGAAGATATAGTTCTAACTAGTGCCAAGACAGGAGTTGGAGTAGATTCATTATTAGAAAAAATAATCGAAAAAATTCCTTGCCCAACAGGAGATAAGAAAAAGCCATTAAAAGCACTTATTTTTGATAGCTTATTTGACTCATATCGTGGAGTAGTTACAAGTATTAGAGTAGTTGATGGTACATTAAAAGTAGGGGATATCATGAAAATGATGGAAACAAATGCTACTTACGATGTAGTAGACTTAACAATCAATACTCCAAAAGAAAAGAAAATAAAAGAATTAACAGCTGGAGAAGTAGGATATGTATATGCATCAATTAAAAGCATAAGTGATGTTCATGTAGGAGATACAATTACATTAGAAAACAACCCATCAGCTGAAAGACTTCCTGGATATAAACCAATGAAACCCACAGTTTATTCTGGACTTTTCCCAATAGAATCAAATAAATTCGAAGACTTGAGAGAAGCACTTTCAAAATTAAAATTAAATGATGCAGCTCTTACATTCGAACCAGAAACATCAAAAGCCCTAGGCTTTGGATTTAGATGTGGTTTTTTAGGACTACTTCATATGGATATAGTAGAAGAACGAATTGAAAGAGAATATGGAATTGATTTAATCGCAACATCTCCATCAGTTGTATATGAAGTAATATTAAATGACGATTCAAAAGTATTAATTGATAGTCCAACAAAAATGCCTAAAAAAGAAGCTATCAAAAAGACTCTAGAGCCATACGTAAAGACAAGTATATTTACACCAAGCGAATATATCGGTCCAATCATGGAATTGTGTCAAGACAAAAGAGGAACATTTATAAATATAGATTATCTTGATAAAGAAAGAGCAACAGTAAACTATGAAATACCATTATCAGAAATAGTTTATGATTTCTTTGATAAATTAAAAAGTTACACAAAAGGTTATGCATCATTTGACTATGAAGTAATTGGTTATAAAGAAAGTAATTTAGTAAAAATGGATATATTATTAAATGGAGAAATAGTTGATGCCTTAAGTGTAATAGTTCATAAAGACTTTGCCTACCAAAGAGGAAAAATAGTAGTTGAAAAATTAAAAGAAATTATACCTCGTCAATTATTTGAAGTACCAATTCAAGCAAGTATCGGTGGACACGTAATCGCAAGAACAGATATAAAAGCATTAAGAAAAAATGTCCTAGCTAAGTGCTATGGTGGAGACATTACAAGAAAGAAAAAATTACTAGAAAAACAAAAAGAAGGAAAGAAAAGAATGAAACAAATAGGTAGTGTAGAAGTACCTCAAGAAGCATTCTTATCAATTCTTTCTACAAAAGAATAATAGGAGGATTAGTATGGGAGAAACAGAATTAAAAGTTATCAATTTATTTAAAGAAAATTCAACATTATCTATTACACAAGTGGCAAAAACATTAGGTGTTTCAAGAGCAATTGCCTCAAAATATTTGAATAGAAATAGTCATATCTTACTTGAAAATGGTAGAACAATTGAAGAACAATTGGAATATAACAAAGTATATGGTACTTCTAATGGAGCTATCGTAAAAAATAAGAAAGATACAGAAAGAAGAGAAGAAATAGAAACTCAAGTAGTAGAATACTTCAAAAAGAATCCCAAAAAAACTTTAGACGAGATTGCCGAAATATTTAAAATAGCAAAGTCAACAGTTTCAAAATATTTATCTGCTCACAAAGATGAAGTACTTCCAAATGGACTTACAATAAAAAACCAATTATCAACTAATCAGCAAAGAGGAAGAATAAATGGTGCAGATTTGATTGGAAGAAATTGTGTAGCAATAAAAGGAAAAGCTGGAAAATTTACAGGATCTATCAGTACAATTAGTCCAATAGGTGGAAAAAGCTTTCACTTAACATCTAAAGCCGGAATAAGAATTGGTTCGCTTACTATAACCGATAAAATGGAGGAACAATTAACAAGAGAAGCTATATACTATTTAGTACATAATAAATCTATAGAAAAAACAGCTGAAGAATTGAATATTTCAAGAAGAACACTACAACTTCATTTAAAAAAATTAGTAGTATACAACGAAAATTTATATAGATTGGTAAAAGAAAAGAAACAAGAAAATCAAACCATAGGAAGACTAAATCATGCCTACAAAGGTGGAAAAGCTTCTATGTATAGTCAAACTCTAATTGATTATATATGTGATGATATGTTAAAAAATGAATTAACGTATAAACAAGCATCAGAAAAATTTGATATTCCTACATCAACACTATTTGAACTGATGAAAAGAGTAAATGAACAAAGAAGATGTCAACTTGATATTTTAGCAGCAGCAAATCATAGGAAAATGTCTAAAAATGAATATATAGAAGAAACTAAACATGGAAAAAAATAGAGTAAATAAAGCGAAAAGTTGCTACATTCATATACCATTTTGTAATAAAATATGTTCATATTGTGACTTCTGTAAAATATACTATAATAAAGATTTAATAAAAAGGTATCTAGATTCCTTAAAAAAAGAGATAGAATTAAATTATAAACAAGAAATATTAGAAACTATATATATAGGAGGAGGAACACCAAGTTCCTTAGATATTGATGAATTAGAATATCTACTAAAAATATTAAGCTTATTAAGAAAAGATGAAAATATAGAATTCACTATAGAAGGAAATTTTGAAAGTACTACAAAAGAAAAATTAGACTTATACAAAAAATATGGAATAAATAGACTATCATTTGGAATAGAATCAATTAATAAAGATAATTTACAATTTCTAGAAAGAAGTCTTGATAAAGATAAAGTAAAAGAAATTATAGACTATGCAAAACAAATAGGTATATCAAATATAAATGTAGATTTAATTTATGCAATACCAAAAGAGGCAAATGAAGTATTAAAAAAAGACATAGAATATATCTTAAGTCTAAATGTTCCACATATCTCTACTTACTCATTAATTATAGAAGATAACACTAAACTAAAAATAAATAATGAAAAAAATATTAGTGAAGAACAAGATTATGAAATGTATCAAATTATATGTAAAACATTAAAGCAAAATAACTACAACCATTATGAAATAAGTAACTTTTCAAAAGAAGGATATGAGTCAAAGCATAACACTTGCTACTGGAATAATGATAGATACTACGGATTTGGTCTAGGTGCAAGTTCATATATAAATAATCTAAGAAGTACAAATACAAGATCAATTACAAAATATTTAAAAAATGAATATATATATGAGCAAGAATCTCTATCTAAAAAAGATGAAATGGAATATGAAGTAATACTAAATTTAAGAAAAAAAGAAGGAATAAACTTAAGTTTATTTAAAGAAAAATATAATATAGATTTAATTAATGTATATAATTATAAAAATCTATTAGAAAATAAATTATTATCATTATCTGATAATAAACTTTCAATTACTGAAGATAAATGGTATATTAGTAATGAGATAATTGTAAAACTATTAGGATGTGAAGTAAAATGAATATAGAAACAATGTTTGATAAAGAAATAAGTTATATAAAAGATGATAAGATTAAATCTGCAATGGTTAAGTTGTTAAAACTCTTACCAGAATATTGGTTTGAGG
The DNA here is from genome assembly GCA_934140575.1 of uncultured Bacilli bacterium. Taxonomy (GTDB): domain Bacteria; phylum Bacillota_I; class Bacilli_A; order RF39; family UBA660; genus UBA3789. The sequence continues at coordinate 28,287 of CAKPBJ010000008.1, forward strand.
TACCTGCATCATCTACTGGAAAATATCATCCAGAATATGCATTAGGGAATGGTGGCTTATTAAGACATTCAAAAGCCGCAATGCGAATTGGTTATGAATTGCTATCAGACCCATCAATTGGAGAAAAATATACTGATCATGAAAAAGATTTAATGTTAATATCACTACTTGTCCACGATGGATTAAAAAGTGGTAATCCAAAAGAAAAATATACAAGATTTGATCATCCAATTTTAATGGCTAATTATATCTTAGAAAAACATGAAGAAATAGGTATATCAAAAGAAGACGCAACATTCTGTGCAGATGTCATAAAGACACATATGGGATATTGGACAACAGATTATGATGGAAATGAAGTCTTAGAAAAACCTAAAACAAAGTATCAAAACTTTGTTCATATGTGTGACTATCTAGCCAGTAGAAAATGTATTCTAGTTCCATTTGACAAAGATAACAAAATAAGTGCCTAAAACACTTATTTTTTATATATTATATCTAAGGAAAGTGAGTTTGAAATTTCTTTATTAAATAAAAAATAACTTAGTAGACTCGATTCCAAGTCAAAAAGATTAAATTAAAAAAATTAATTTTAAAGAATTTTTTAGAATATTTAATTAACAAATTTTAATTTGCCCTTTGTTCTTGTCATAAATATAAATATTTGATAATATTATAGTAAAGGAGACAATATAAATGGCAAAAAGAAATAAGAAAAAACTTTCTAAAAAGAAACAGCTTGAATTGCAAAAGCAAAGGAAGATAATATCTTATTGTCTTGTTTTATGCCTTTTAGTACTCTTATTAACATATTTTATATTTTATAAAGACGTCCTAAAAACAAGTGTAGATGAAGTAACAGCAAGTTATATTTCATTTAATAATTCCAAAACAACAGATATGCTAAAAATATCTAATCTTTCTAAAATGAAAGATAAAAAGGGAAAAAGTATATTAAACTCAAGTACTAAAATGTTTGATGTTAATGGAAATACTAAAGAAAAATATGAAATAGTGGTTTATGCTCTAGGTAATAAAGTTGACGAATCATTTGTAAAATTTGCTTTATATGACTCAAATAATAATGAAATAAATTCAGGTATTTTAAATGATTCAGAAACATCAGTAGATGGAGGAAAAACAATATACCAGGGGACTATAAAAAAACATAACAAGTTAAAGCTAAACATGTGGTTGTCAAAAAAATATCAAGGAAATACCAAAAATATATCATATGAGATAAAAATCAAACCTAGATAGGAGTGGTAAATATGCCAGGAAAAATAATTGTGATAGAAGGAACAGATTGTTCTGGCAAAGAAACACAATCAAACCTTTTAGAAGAAAAGTTAAAAAAACAAGGAAAAAAATGTGTTAGATTTTCATTTCCAGATTATAATGCTCCAACAGGAAAGATAGTAGGTGGTCCATATCTTGGTAAACCAGAATTTGGACCAAGCGTATTTGAAGAAGGGGCTGTAAACGTAGACCCATATGTTGTATGTCTATATTATGCAGCTGATAGAAAATATCATTTACCGAAAATTCAAGAATACTTAGAAAAAGACTATTATGTAATACTTGATCGCTATACAACATCAAACCTAGCACATCAAGGAAGCAAAATTCATAATAAAGAAGAAAGATTCAATATGTATCAATGGATTGATAAATTAGAATATTGGTTATTAGGTTTACCAAAACCAGATAAAACAATATTTTTACATGTTCCATTAGAAAATACATTGGAATTAAGAAAAAATAGAGAATTTATAGATGAACATGAAAAATCTCCGGAATATTTAAAAAGAGCAGCAGAATCATATTTAGAACTTGTAGAACTATATAATTGGGAAAAAGTAGAATGTATAAAAGATGAAAAATTAAGAACAATAGAAGACATAAATGAAGAGATAATGGGAATTGTCAAAAAAATGGAAGAAAGCGAATAGCTTTTTTCTTTTTTTTAAAACAAAAAAAGATATAAATATCTTTATATCTTCTTTTATAATTTCGGAATTAAAGGCTTATTATTAATGCCTTGTTGTCCATTATTAATATCTTGATGAACTACAGTTGTAGGATTTACAGAACTAACTTGACCAGAATTATAATTATAATTTGTATTTGAATAAGCCTGTGAAATAGGTGGTACAGTCTTTTGTACATTACCAGTAGGAATACTTAAAATAGTAGGTGTAGTATTCTGTACTTTTGTAGGAACAGTACTTTTTACCTCATTAGTTTTAATTGTTGGAATAAGTTGTTTTTGCTGAATTGGTGGTGTAGTAGTAACACTCTTCATAACAGGTGCTGTAGTTGGAACTGTATTATTACTTGGTACAATAGGTGTTTTAACATGTTGAGTAGTCGCAGGAATTGAAGCAACAACTCCACCTGTATTAGTAATAGGTTTTACAGATACATTATTTTGAACAACTTGCTTATTTGGAACAACATTCTTATTAACATTACTAACAATACTGCTAGCTTGAACAGGTGCAGTTGTATTAGCAACACCAGGAATATTAGTAGCAGGTACAACCTTTTGTGGAGGTATACTTACAGGAACACCATTTGTTTCAGTATTTACCCCATTACTGCCAGAAGAATAATTAAAGTCACTAGCACTAAAGACAGGACCTTTCATCATATTAGAAACATTATTCTTATCACTCTTATCAACCTTAGTATCAATCAATTCATCGCTCTCTTGCCAATCATCTGCTGTAGCACTTGGAAGATTAGCAGTAACTTCTTTTAAGAATTCACCAATTTCACTTTCATAAGTATCATCATCTTCAGTTTCGATTTCAATATTTCTATAGACTTCTTCAAAAGAAGTTTTACCTTCAAGACACTTAATCAAAGCATCTTGTAGCATTGTAATTGTTTTATTCGTATAAACCATCTTAGCTAACTCTGCTTTTTCAAGTTTCTCATTATTAAGAGCTGATCTTATTTCATCATCAAGTTCCAATACTTCATGGAAAGCAATTCTTCCATGATATCCACGTCTACAATTTTCACATCCCTTAGGGTTAGCATCCCATACCATCGGAACATCTCTATGCATAAACCTCTTAAAGACCTTTTTCTCATACGGAGTAGTTTCCCTTTGAAATCTACAATCAGGACATAACATCTTAGCAAGTCTTTGAGAAATAATTCCAGTTAGTGCAGTAGATAATAAATATCTTTCAACATTCATATCTAGCAAACGTTCAACTGTAGCTAAAGCATTATTTGTATGGATTGTAGATAAAACTAAGTGTCCAGTAATAGATGCACGTACAGCAATTTGAGCAGTTTCGGAGTCACGAATCTCTCCGATAAGTATAATATTTGGATCTTGACGCAAAATAGAACGTAATGCCGCAGCAAATGTCATACCGATTTCAGCATTAACTTGAACCTGATTTATTCCTTCAATGTTCATTTCTATTGGGTCTTCAACCGTAATAATATTTTTTTCAGGCTTATTAAGTCCTTGTAAAATAGAGTAAGTTGTTGTAGATTTACCAGAACCAGTAGCACCAGTAGTTAAAATAATACCATTAGGAATCTCCATCATTCTTTTAATCTTTTTTAAATTTTCTGGATGGAAACCTAAAGAATCAATACCTTCGCTACTTCTTGTATAATCCAAAATACGGATAACTATCTTTTCACCTTCGTTTAATGGTAGAGAAGATACACGCATATCCAAATATGTTCCACCAAAGTCACCCTTAATGGCACCATCTTGTGGTAGACGAGACTCAGTAATATTCATATTTGCAAGTAATTTAAGTCTTGTCGTTAAGTTCTTTTCATAAGCCTTTGGAACAAAAGTATAGTCTTGACAATCACCATCAATTCTAAACCTTACCATCATCCCGTCTTCTCTAGGATCGAAATGAATATCTGATGCTTTATGATTAGAAGCAGCAATAATTATATAATCAGCAACTTGAGTAACAGGAGTCTTAGCAAAATCAAAAGAAACCATAAAACTCTCAGTACCTTTTTGCACACGTTTTACGTCAAATTGTACCATCATTCCAACCCCTTTTGTTGAATTCAATGATAAATACCATAATTAAAAAAGATTTTAAAACTATGGTATTTTACTAAAATATATTATATAATAAATTCTAGATAATAGCAAGGAGAGTGACAAGGAAAAAATGAAAAAAAATTCTAATAAAGGTTTCGTTCTTGCTGAAACGTTAGTAACAACAGTTTTTTTAATGGTTATCTTTACAATGATATACACAAACTTCTACCCATTAATAGGTGAATATGAAAAAAGAGAAAATTATGACACTGCAGATGGAAAATATGCCGCATTTTGGATAAAAAAAATAGTAGAAGATGAAAACTATGGAGCTAACTCTAATGCAATGATAAAAAAGAAATATAATTTAAAAAACTATGGTTATTTTAGAGTAGAATGTTCAGATTTCTCAGACGCTTCACAAATAAAAAATTTATGTATGAACTTAGTTAAAGATTATGAAATAAATGGTTGTAGTAGAGATGGAAAAGGTAATAGTTGTGATATTTATTTAACTAAATATCAAATAGGAGAAACCACTCCAAACTTTAAAGAACACGTAAAAACAAATCTAAAAAAATGGGAAGAAAACTGTTTTACAACAAGTGGAGCTGTAGGAAATGCCGCAACATGTAAAGCTGACTTTATAGATAAATGTATATCAGAAAGTCAAAAAAACCCAGATGTTCAAAGACCAATATGTGAACAAGAAGCAAATAAAAAAGTATTCTCAAGTGCTTTACGAGACTATATAGCATACTTGCCAAACTACACAACACCATCCCTAAATCTAGCTCCATATAGAGTAATTATAGTTGTTCATCATACAAAAGATTATAATAACTACCTATCATATTCAACAATCGAGGTGAATAGATAATGAAAAAACTAAATAATAAAGGTATAACAACAATAGAATTAATAATATCATTTGTCCTAATTATAATGGTTGCCTCATCTCTTTTCTCAACAATAACGGCATACAACGAAAAAAGATTAGTAGAAGGTTATAAAGCAGAAATTTTAACTTATAAAAATAACCTTACAAAACTAATTCAAGATGATTTCATAAAAATAGGAATAACAAAAGCAAGTTATAAAAGATACACATCAGGAACAACATCAAATAATGGTTATGAAATTTTAAAATCAAACGATAAAATGACTATATATCAAATAGATTGTATATTAGAAGATGGTACTCCAAGAAGACTAATAATCTATCAACAATTCACTAAAAGTAATGAACATATAACAGGATCAACTACAAAAGATGATTACTTTATGATTGAATATGGTACACCAGATTTAACAAAGGGAACAGTTGATGCTCAAAATGAACAACTTATAGAGTACCCACTACCAAACGTAGGTTCTCATAAAGCAGATAATGGTTTAATTGCAAAAGACTTCACAATTAATAATGTTTTAATATCATTTGGACAAGATGAAACATATTCAACAACAAACATCCTATCAGTATATATAGGTTTCTATCATCCAGAATTATCAACAAAATACGGAATAAACATAATTTGTCCAATCAACTATAAAGGAAGCGGAACAGAAAAAACAAATAGCTTTGACATTTAAATAAAATATAATATATTAAAAATAACAATAGCTAAAAAAGTTCCAATAACTCTTCCAATAAAAAAATATTTATATTTAATCGAAGTATCCGAAAGGATACTTTTTACTTGTAAATGAATAGATATACCACCAAAACTAATAAACAATAAAACAACTAATCCCCTTAAATAAACATTACTAATCAAAATACTAGAATAAATTCCCTTAGTAAGATCAAAAACACCACATATAATTACATATAATATTCCATTAATATCAAAAGTATTAATAATTATACAAGCAATTAAATAGAAAAATATAGATACACCATATATCGTTATAAGTACTTTTAATGAATTATGTATTGCTTTAACTAATCCCTTCGAAAAATCATCATTTATTGTATAAGTACTTTTATATTCTTGTGTTTTACGTGAAAATATAAGTATTATTAAGTTACTTAAAATAATTGCCAGTAACAAGCATCTTATTATTTTATTATCATTTATAACGAGTGTCAGGGAACTAATCATAAATAATGGATTAGGAAAATGACTAAACATAAGCATTCTATTAGCTTCATTCACACCAACAATACCATTATCATATAGATCCTTTGTATACTTACTTCCACTAGGAAAACCACTAATCATACTAATTAAGAAAATATAAAGATTAGTTGTTCTAACATGAAAGACTCTATCTAAAAAAGAAATAATCCCATAATCAATTAATAAACTACTAATAATAAAGAAAATAAAACTAACAGGAAATAACTTCTTCATAAAAATCTCAGTATAATCTAAAATACTAACAATTACTAAATTACTATTAAACAGATAAAACATAAGCATTCCAATTAATGTGACAAGTATTAGTCTACTTTTATATATTTCTTTCATATTTATCCTTTTCTTTGTTATAATTATTTTAGGTGATAAGATGATAAAAAAAGCAATTAACTATATTATAGAATTCATAAAAGAAGAATATAGATTTATTATATTTATGCTTCTACTAATAATTTTATTAAATTATCCAGTAAATTATTACATAATTGCAGGTGGAGGTATAAGTGATGTTTCATCGAGAATTGAAGTAAAAGATAAGCATAAATCTAAAGGTAATTTCAATATAAGCTATGTTACAGAACTAAAAGGCACATTATTTTCATATGCACTGAGTTACGTAGTTCCAACTTGGGAAAGAGATTCAACAGATAACTATAAATATACAGAAGAAGAAAGCCTAGAAGACATTGAGTTTAGAAATGATTTAGACCTAAAAACTGCAAATGGTACCGCAACATACTGGGCATATACATTAGCAAATAAAAAAATAGAAGAAAAAGACTCAAAAGTCTATGTAATATTAATTGATAATAAAGATTATAAAACAGATTTAAAAGTTCAAGATGAAATTTTATCAATAGATGGAAAAACATATAAAACAACAAAAGAATATAAAGAATATCTTCAAACAAAAAATACTAATGATAAAGTAGAAGTCAAAGTATTAAGAGATAATAAAGAAAAAATAATAACAAGTAATGTATATGAATATAAAGGTATAAAATTATTAGGAATTGGTCTTCAAACAGTAAAAGAATATAAAACTACTCCAAAAGTAGATATAAAATTCAATAAAAGCGAATCTGGTCCATCAGGAGGATTAATCACCACACTAGAAATATATAATCAACTAGTAAAAAAAGATTTAACTAAAGGTCATACGATTGCTGGAACTGGAACAATCGAAGAAGACGGAACAGTAGGACAAATAGGTGGAATAGAATATAAAATATTAGGAGCTGAAAAAGGTGGAGCTGAGTACTTTTTAGTACCTGCAGGTCAAAATTATAAAGATGCCAAAAGATATAAAGAGAAAAACAATCTAAAAATAAAACTAATAAAAGTAAAAACAATCCAAGATGCAATAGAAAAGTTGGAGGCATTAAAATGAGAATAGGTATTGATATGGATGATACAATTTGTAATACAACGCAAATTGTTCAAGATAGATTAAAAAAGTACGCATCATCAAACAACTTAAATGAATTAGATATAATGAACGATGAAGAGCTAAAACAAGGATTCTTTAATATATACTTAGAAGATATTTATACAAATGTAACTCCAAAAGAAGATGCTCTACGTGTAGTTAAAAGACTAAAAAGTAGAGGAAATGAAATATACATAATAACAGCTAGAAGTAATAATTTTTCAAACACAGTAAAAAATGTCGAAGAAATAACCTCATCTTGGTTAAAAAAATATGGAATAGAAGCAGATAAAATAATTACATCAGCATACGGCGATACAAAAAGTGAAGCATGTAAAAAGTATGAAATAGATTATATGATAGATGATGATCCATATAATTTCAAAAGAACATCATCAAAAACAAAATGCATAATATACGATGATGCAGAAAGATTTGAAGGCAACAAAAACATTCTAACAAGATGGAAAGATATAGAAACATATATAGAAAGGAATAGATAAAATGAAAAAAATATTTCTAATTATAATAACTACTTTAATGATAACTCTACCAGTAAATGCAGCAAACTATAACTTAAATGAATTAATACCAATAAATAAAGAAACAACACTAGGAACAGATAATCTAAGATATATAAATTTTTCTTATAAAGAACAAGAAAATAAAATAGTCTTTGAGAATATAAAAAATGTTTCAAATGAAGATAAAGCAATCACAATAACAATAGCTCTTTTCTCAGAAGATAAAAAAAATATTGGAACAGTTAATTATTGTGCTAATAATATGCCCACTAACAATCAAGTAAGAGTACTAAAACCTAATGAATCTACACCATATCAAATTGATATAACAAAAGATTACTTAGGAGATGAGTACAATCTAAAAGATATAAAGTATATTGCGGTAATAAGTGATAATAAAAACTGTCTTACAAAAAATAAAGATATATATCTAGGACAAAAAATAGATGAAATTGGTCAAGCAAAAAATAATACATTATCAAAATCAACTGAATTATTAATTAAAATGCTAACGATAATTGGTGGAGTTTTATTAGTAATCTTCGTCTACAATTTCATGTTTTCATCAAAATACAGAAATATGGATGGAGAAGATGTAAGACAAGAATATAGTTATATAAATAAAGAATTAGAAAACAAAAGAAAATATGATGCCATTCATAATCCAAAACCTAAAAAAGTAAAAAAAGAAACAAAAACCAAAGAAGTAAAATATCAAGAAGAAACAGAAAATAATAATACAAATAAAGAGTCATCAGACTTACATAATTTTTATAAATAAATAAAATAGTTATGTCAGGAGTCTAAAGACTCTTTTTAAGTTGCAATATAATAATATAAGTTAATTATTAATTAGTAAAAAATATGTTATAATCTCATTAGCTGATATTTATAAAAAGTTTGATTTAACTAAATAAAAGGAAGGACTGAGACAATAATGATAATTGAAACAGAAAGATTTACCTTAAAATTACTTGAAAAAGAAAATGCTTTTAAAGTATTTAATATTCTTAAAAATCCCAAAGTAATAGAAAACTTAAATATGAATATACATACAAGTATTGATGATAGTATAAAGTTAATAGATGAATATTATGAAGGATTTAGTAAATTAGAAAAATATCCTTTTGAAATATTAGACAAAAAGACAAATGATTTTTTAGGTGTATTTTTAATTAAGTTAGACTTATTCGATGAAGATTGTTTTGAATTTACAGTTTATATAGATGAAAAAAATTGGGGTAGAGGAATATACAGTGAAGTATTACCATATATGATTAAATTTAGTTTTGAAAATATAAAAACAGGTAATTTCAGAGGCTTTGTAATGGATAAGAATAATACTAGTAAACATGTATTAGAAAAATGTGGATTTAGTTTAGAAAAGATATTTGAAGTAGATGGACTAGATGGAAAGATTTATAGTTATTTAATAAAAAAAGAAGATTATTTCAAAGATAAATAAAAGAATATTTTTCACGAATTATAAGAAGGAGGAGTTTTAATGAAATATCAAATAATAAATGGTGCAATTACATTTGGAAATAATACAATACTTGAAGAAATTAATTTTACCATTAATAAGAATGATAAAATTGCAATTGTTGGACGTAATGGTAGCGGTAAAACTTCTCTTTTAAAGTCACTTGTAGATAATGATATGCTTGAGTCTGGTCTTGGACTTGAGGATTTAAAAATTGTAAAGGTTGGAAAGCCTTCCATTGGTTACCAAGAACAACATGCTTTTTCTAATTTAGATGTTACTTTACTTGATGAGATATTAAAAGTATATAAAGATATTACAAATCTTGAAAACAAAATAAAAAAATTAGAAGATAAAATGATCAGTAATGCGACAAGTGAGACTATTTTGGAATATACTGATTGTATAGAAAGATATAAATTAATAGGTGGTTATTCTTATAAAAAAGAATATGAAGTTGCTTTAAATAAATTTGGATTTAATAGTGAAGATAAAATGAAAAAGTTATCTGAGTTTTCTGGTGGTCAAAGAACAAAAATATCTTTTTTAAAATTACTTCTTAGTAAACCAGATATACTATTACTTGATGAACCAACCAATCATTTAGATATTGTAACTGTTGAATGGCTTGAAGAATATTTAAGTACTTATCCCAATGCTTTAGTAGTAATTTCTCATGATAGAATGTTTTTAGATAAAATTGTAAATAAAGTTTATGAAATAGAATACGCAACTCTTACTTTATACAAAGGTAACTATTCATCATATGAGTTACAGAAAAAACTAAATTATGAGAAGCAACTTGCAGATTATGAGTTCCAACAAAAAGAAATAAAAAGACTAAAAGATATAGCAGATAGATTTAGATATAAACCTAGTAAAGCATCTATGGCAATGTCAAAACTAAGAAAAATAGAACAAATGACAATAATTGATAAACCAGAACATACCGATACTAAAAATTGGAAGTTTTTACTAAAAGTTGATGACTATAGTAGTAATAATGTTTTAAGTGTAAAAGATTTAGTTATTGGTTACCAAGATATACCATTATCAAAAGTATCATTCAATTTATATAAAGGACAAAAACTAGCAATTATAGGAGAAAATGGTAAAGGAAAATCAACACTTATAAAAACATTAATGGGAATTATTCCTAAAATAAGTGGTAAATTTACTTATGGTTATAATGTTAATAAAGAATATTTTGATCAACAAATGGAATTTTTAAATGATGAAAATACTGTATTTGATGAATATTTACAAGCTTTCCCAACAGAAGACCCTCAACAGGTTAGAAATATACTAGGTACATTTATGTTTAGTGGCGAAGATGTTTTTAAAAAGATAAAAGTGTTATCAGGAGGAGAAAAAGTAAGATTACAACTTTGTAAAATACTTAGAAAAAGTCCTAACTTATTAATACTAGATGAACCTACAAATCATTTAGATATTTATAGTAAAGAAAAGCTAGAGTCACTATTAACAGAATATAATGGTACAGTTTTATTTGTTTCTCATGATAGATATTTTATAAATAAAGTTGCTGACTCATTACTTATTTTTGAAAATGATGAAGTCACTTATTTTAATGGAAAATATGATGAGTATATAAATCAAAAGACAAATGTTGTTATTAAGAAAGATAAAGTAAAAGAAAAAAACTCAAGTAAAAAAGAGTCAAAACCTAAAACTACCTTTGCAATCATGAAAAAGTTAGAGAGAGATATAGATAAAAAAGAAAAGAAGAGAAAAGAATTAGAAACAAAACTTTTTGATAAAGAAATTTATACTAATATAACAAAAGTAAATGAAATCAATGATATGATAGAAAGTCTTACTAAAGAAATTGACAAGTTATACGATGAATGGGAAAAAATAAGTGAGTAAGGTAGTTGATTAATATAACTTATCAATATACATATACATATACATATACATATACATATACATATTATTTAATAAAGTATATGAGAATAAAAGAAGAACAATATTTATTATTGTTCTTTTAATATCTTTTATTTGTTTTTTTCACATAATTTACCACAATATCTTAATAATAATTACATAATTTAAATGTATGATTAAATCATGAAAAGGAGGAATGCTAATAAGTAAAATATAAAATAAAAATTAATCACACAATTTCCCATAATTTTTTAATAATTTTAACACAATTATAGATTATGATGAATATAGAAAAGGAGGATTGATACTATAAGGTTAAATTAAACACACTAAATAACAAACATAATTAAATAGTTAAACTATTATAAATATATAATTTAAAAAGGAGGCTTGATTTAGTAAAAAAAGATAAATAGTGTTATACTATTATTGATAGGTGGTAAATATGTATACAGTATGTTTAGTCGAAGATGAAGTTGCTTTATCTAATGTTGTTAAAGCATATTTAGAAAGAGCAGGATATAAAGTTATATGTTTCACAAAAGGAAGTGAAGCAATTAACTATATTGGTAACAAAGTAGACATTTGGATTCTAGATATAATGTTAGGAGATGATGTCAATGGATACGATGTAATCAAAGCTATTAGAGAGCAGAATGAAGATGTTCCAGTAATATTTACATCTGCTAGGGATCAAGAACTTGATAAAATATTTGGTCTCGAACTTGGTAGTGATGATTACATGACAAAACCATATTCTAGCAAAGAGCTAGTACTAAGAGTAAATAAAATAATAAAAAGAGTCTATAAAGATGAAAATCAAATAAATATAATTAATTATGAAGACTATACAATAAATTTAGATAAAAGAACGGTAGAGCAAAATAAAAGCAACATAAAATTAACAACACTAGAATTTGACTTACTTGTTCTATTAATAAAAAACAAAGGTAAATGTTTCACAAGAGATGAGATTTTAAATAGTGTTTGGGGAAACAACTACTTTGGAACAGACAGAGTAGTGGACGACTTAATAAGACGACTTAGAAAAAAACTTAATAAATTAAATATAGAAGCAGTATATGGCTATGGGTATAGATTATCATGAGATTATTTGGAGAAAATAGTCTAGCTAAGCAGCTTCTAATAATAGTTGGAATAGCTTTCTTCTTACTCTTCTTATCATTAGGAATAATTTTACCAAGGTTATTAATACCAATTGCAGAATCCAATATATATAGCTACTTAAGTGAACCATTAAAAATATATAATACAACTGTCGATAATGAATTATCTAACAGTGAAATAGCATTTCTATATAAATCCGGAAATACAATAACAGCAAGTAAAAATATAGATGATGTTATAAAAAATTATAACCTAGAAAAAATAGTCAAAAAAATGACTAACCCTTATGGAAAATTTATTTATAATCATAAGACATACTACTACTATACTTTAAAAAAAAATAATATAACAAAAATCGCAATAGCTGACGATAGCTATATAAATATGGCTAAAACATCGATAATAGGTGCAATTCTACCAACCCTATTAGGTACATTCCTATTAATTGGTTTAACACTAGTAATTTGGTCTACAATAGTTGTAAGAAAAATTGAAAAATTAAAAAATAAAATAGATAATATTGATAATCCAGATTATGATCATAAAGTTGATTTTCAAATTGACGATGAAATGAGATCCCTTGCATTAGCAATAGAAGATATGCGAATTTCCTTAATTAATCAAGAAGAATATCGCAATCAGATGTATCAAAACATTTCACATGATTTTAAAACGCCTCTCACTGTAATAAAATCATATATTGAAGCCGTTGAAGATGGTGTTGAAGATAAAACTACCGCACTAAACACCATAAAAGTACAAACAAATAAATTAGAGCAAAAAGTACACTCACTTCTTTATTTAAATAAACTCGATTATCTCAAAAACACTAAGAATATCAATATGGATCAGATAGATATGGAGAAGGTCATACACCAAGAAGTAGATAAATTCAAATATAATAGAAAAGATATAAAATTTGAAATAAGCATAGATAAAAAGTCCACATATTATGGTTCAGTTGAAAATTGGGAAACAATACTAGATAATTTACTTAGTAATTTTATGAGATATACAAAAACTACTATAAAAATAACTGCTAGGCAAAATAAAATAATATTATATAATGACGGAGATCAAATAGATAGAGATTTTCTAGAAGTAATTTTTACCCCTTTTAGAAAAGGAATAAAAGGTCAATTTGGATTAGGATTATCAATTGTAAAGAAAACCCTAAATTTAATGGAATATGATATAACCATAAGAAATGAAAAAAAAGGTGTATCATTTATTATTACCCGTGATAAGAGCTATAGATAAATTCTATAGCTTTTTACTTTACACAAAAAAACTATTAACTATACACAATTAGACACATTTTTTTCTTCAAAGAAATCTCATATTTTGATATAATGAAGATAAGAAAAGGAGTTGATAATATGAGTAAAATAAAAAATAAAACCACAAGGAATCTAGTGTCATATGTATTACTAACTATAGGCGCAATTATATCAGCATTAGCCTTAGAATGTTTCTTAATACCAAATACAATATTAGATGGAGGAATTACAGGTATATCAATTATTTTATTTAAGCTATTTGCTATACCAGTATCTTTACTAGTCTTAATTTTAAATATTCCATTTGTCTTTGTTGGATATAAAAATCTTGGTAAACATTTCTTATATAGAACTATATACTCAATGATTATATTTTCATTATTTTTATCGTACTTTGAAAATGTAACTCCCTTTGTGGATGATATATTATTAGCAACTGTCTTTGGAGGAGCTCTTTATGGAATAGGTGTTGGTATGGTAATCCACTTTGGTGGATGTGTAGATGGAACAGAAAGTGTAGCGATAGTAATAAGTAAAAAAACATCATTCTCAGTAGGCCAAATAGTATTATTCTTTAACTTAATTATATATACAGTAGCAGGATCTATATTTGGAGTTGATAGAGCACTATATTCATTACTTACATATTTTATAACATCTAAAGTAGTTGACTTCGTCTCAACCGGTCTACAACAAGCAAAAGCCGCAATGATAATTACAGATAAAAGTACAAAATTATCAAAAGAGATTTATGATAAATTAGGAAGAACCACAACAACAATTAGAGGAAAAGGACTAATAAGTGGAGAAAAAGAAGTACTTTACTGCGTACTAACAAGAATTGAAGTATTCGAGTTAAAAAGAATTGTAGAAGAAATGGATGAAAGTGCTTTTGTCACAATAACAGATGTTTCAGACATAATTGGTAATCATATAAAAAGTAATAATAAATTAAAAAAACTAAGTTAACAAAACAATTAATAGTCAACAAATGTTGATTATTTTTTTGACAAAAAGAAAATATTATAATAAAATAACTACTCAAAAAAAGGGGGGAGTTATAAAATGATTATCTTACCAAAAAAATATGTTGATAAAATTGATATTGTAGAATTAGAAAAAAAGCAATTAACAAATGCAACGCAAAGAAAGTCAGTAGAAGAGGCTTATCAAGAATATAAAAAAAATTATGAACATTTTTATAGTGAAAAAGCAAAACAATATATAGAAGATAATTTCTTTAAAGAGGCCTATAAAACATCAAGTATGGATATTTTAATGCAACTATATAGTGAATTAGGTCTTGATATTGGAAAACATACTTTTTATGATGAACATTTAGAAAGAATAAGTTCTATATTTGGACTAGATAGAGATATTACAGAAGTGGCATCAGGATATATACCAGCATTAGCAAATAAAATTGCAAAAAAACAACTTGATTTAAATAGTGGTACAATTACTATATATGAACCAGAGTTATTTGAAGAAAAATCAAAGTATTCTAATATGACTATCCATAAAGAAAAATTTACAGAACAAACAACAATAAATAAAAATTCTTTAGGAATAGGACTATTAACTTGTGACGCAACAGAAGCTATGATAAAAAATTTCTGTAAAAATAATATGGACTTTTATATAGCTATGTGTAATTGTGTTCATAAAGGCAATGGAGCATTAACAGCATATCAGTATCAGAATAAAATGATTGATTTAGCAGAAAACCTTATAGAAAAATATGGTGATCATCAAAAAGAATTAAAAATAGATTTTTTGGATGATGATTACATCTTTGGCTATGCCCCAATAATATATACGAAGCAAAGATAATTTTAATATTTAATTTGAAGTTCTTAGTTTTTTAAGAGCTTTTTATTTGATATTTTCTATGATATACTTAAATCATGGAAGGAATGCAACATGGAGATAAAAGGATATAAAGCTTTCAATAAAGACATGACAAATATGTATGGAAAAAAGTTTGAACTTGGAAAAACATATAGTGTTAATGGAGAAATAAAATATGGTACAACAGGTAATGGATATCACTTTGCAAAAAGACTAGAAGACACATTGAGATATGTTAATGCATTAACTGAAAAAGTACAAATAGCAGAAATAACTGCAACTGGAACAATAAAAGAATCATTTGATGAATATAATGGATATTATGAAGTATATAGTGCTGAAAATATAAGAATTGATAGAGTTCTGACTAGAAAAGAAATAATAGAAGAATTTCTAAATATGAATTGTGACATTAGATTAGAAAGATTTCTAAAATCATTTAAGTTAAGTAATTCCGAAATAGAACTCTTCAAAGAAAAGTGTAAGCCGAGTCAATATCTAATTAACATAATAAAATATTATCAAGAACATGACAAAGAAGTATTTGAAAGAGAATACAAAAGTAATGAAATATATCAAAAAAAATTATTAAAAAAACAAGTTAGGAAGTAATAAAATGTATAATGATACAAAATTTTATAAAATAGTAAGACCAATAACAAAATTTTTATTTAAAATTTTATTCAGACCAGAAGTAAAAGGAGTCGAAAACATACCGAAAGAAGGAAGAATACTTTTAGCTGGAAATCATACAAAATGGCTAGATCCAGTTATGTTAGTTGCCATATCACCTAGACAGATTCACTTTTTGGCAAAGCAAGAATTATTTAAAGAAATAACAAAACCAATTGTAAAAGGAATGGGATGTGTTCCAGTAAATAGAAAAATACATGACAAAGGTGCTCTAACAAGTGCATATAAATATTTAGAAAATGAAAAATGTGTAGGAATATTTCCAGAAGGTACAATAAATAGAACTAATGATGTAATTATGCCATTTAAAATGGGAGCAGTAAAAGCTTGCTCAAAAACAAATTCAGTGCTAGTTCCATTTATAATTACAGGTAAATATAAATTATTTAGAAAAAGTATTTGCCTAGAATTTTTAAAACCTATGAAAATAGGTGATGATTTAGAAAAAGAAAATAAAAAGTTTATGGACAAAGTAAGTAAAAAGCTAATTGAAGGAGGAAGTACACATGTCACAAAAAGAAAAAATGCTAGCATATAAAATATTTAGACCAATTCTAGGTTTTATATATAAAATATATTATAATCCAAAAGTAATAGGAAAGGAAAATATTCCAGAATCAGGACCGATTGTAGTAGTTGGAAATCACGTTCACATAATGGATCAATGTAATATTATTGTTAATACAAAAAGATGTCTTCACTATATGGCAAAAAAAGAATACTTTGATTCTAAATTTGCTTGGTTTTTTAAATCAACTGGTTGTATTCCTGTAGATAGAAGTAAAAAAGATACTCATGCCAGCAAAGAAGCATTAGAAGTACTTCATAATTCCTGGGCACTAGGTCTATTCCCAGAAGGAACAAGAAATGGTCTAAAAGACACAAGAGCAAAAGAAATATATGATAAATATATTAATAAAAATAAATCATTTGAAGAATTCTATAGTGAAATTAAACATAATAAAACATCTCAAATAAATTATTTAGAAGAGTTAATGAAAAGCAAAACAATTACAAAAGAGTCATTCCTAGAAAACTTATATGACATAGATAGTTACTTAAAATTATTAATAAAAAAACATAAAATAACAAAAAACGATTATTATGAAAATATTCTCTTACCATTTAAATTTGGTGCAGTTTCAATGGCTCATAAAACAAATAGTAAAATAGTTCCATTCGCAATAACAGGAGACTATAAATTTAGAAGTAAAAACCTAACAGTAAGAATCGGAAAGCCAATAGAGGCAACTGATGACTTAGAAGAATCAAATAAAAGATTAAGAAAAGCAATCATTGATTTAATAAAAGAAAATGATAAATATAGTGGTAAATAGTGTAAACTAAAATATATAATCATAATTAAATAAAAAAATTATGTTACACTTTAAGTGGTGATAAGATGAAACATAATGAATTTGATAATGAAGAAAAATATAAATTATATAGAAATGTAAAAGATTTACTTCATCCGACAATATCTAAAAAAAATATTAGTAATTATAGAATAATAATAAATGATGATTTACTTCCACTAAGAGTTTTTTATCCAAAAAAAGTTACTAATATGCAAAACGTAATGATATATATCCATGGAGAATCAAAAATAACAGGTTGTGATAAAAACTACTCAGATATATCTGCAAATTTTGCCAAAGAGTTTGATCATCTTATAATTTCGATTGATTATGATAATTATAATAAAACATTAAAAGAAGTAAGTATAAAAATATATGATACAATAAAAAAAATATATAAAGAATTAATATCTATTGGTATTAATAATAAAAATATTATATTAGTAGGTGATTCTACAGCCGCAACAATAATTCTTAATATGACAAAGAAAATGAATAAAGAAAACATAGAATTTGGAAAATACATTTTATTTTACCCACCTGTGTCAGGAAAATACTCTCAAACTAATGATAATTATGATGCTAGTATATTTAAAAACTTAAGTCTTTATTATAAAGGACAAAAGAAAGATTATTTTCCAATGTATCAAACATCAATATCATATCCAGAAACATTAATTTTATGTGGTAATGTAGATCCACTATTAAATGAAATAAGTGAATTTTCAAATAAGTTTAACTTAACCTTAAAAACAATTCAATTTGCATATCATGGTTTCTTAAATAGTAAGGATAAAGAAATAATAGAAGAATGCATAAGAGAAATAACAGAATTTATATAAATGATAAAGTCACAAA
This sequence comes from uncultured Bacilli bacterium, assembly GCA_934140575.1. GTDB lineage: Bacteria > Bacillota_I > Bacilli_A > RF39 > UBA660 > UBA3789. The sequence continues at coordinate 46,982 of CAKPBJ010000008.1, forward strand.
AAAGTGGCTTTTTAAATTAAAAAAATTAACATTACAAATAAAAGTGAACTAGTAATCAATTGCTAAATATGTTATAATTTCAATGGTGATAATAATGGAAAAGAGAAAAACTAAAAAAGAAATAGTTAAAATGTTATTAAAAAATAATTCATTAGATGAAAAAGATGAAGAGGAATTACTTGACTTATTAATAGACCAACCTATAAGTATAGATGTCGATAAGCAAGAAGAAGCTAAAATGACATTTGGAGATAAAGTTGCAGATAAAGTAAGTGAAATAGCAGGATCTTGGGGATTTATATTAGGCTTTAGCTTATTCTTAGTTTTTTGGATAGTCTTAAATGGCTTTATATTAACAGGAAATAATAAAATTGATAGTTATCCGTTCATATTATTAAATTTACTTTTATCTTGTATCGCAGCCTTACAAGCTCCAATAATTATGATGAGTCAAAATAGACAAGCTGCTAAAGATAGTTTAAGAAACCAAAATGATTATCGTACAGACTTAAAAAGTGAATTAATACTAGAAGAATTACATAATCAAATGGATACTATAATTAAAAACCAAAAAAAGATTATGAAGTCATTAGATAATAATCAAGAAGGAGCAGAAAATGAAAAAAAGTAGTATTATAATAGTTTTAATATTAAGCCTATTCTTAGTAACAGCTTGCCAAGAAAAAAAGACTCAAGAAAAAGTTGTTAGTAATGGAGAAACTGTAGATACATCAAAGATGAAACACAAAACATGTACAAGAGATGCATCTGCAGGAAATGGAATAGATGTTACATTAAGTTATGATCTATATTATACAGGAGATGATTTAAATATTCTTCATTCAAGTGAAAAAGTTGTCGCAACGTCAGATGACACATTAGATGAATATGAAAATGCCTACAAAAAAATAGATTCAAATTATGAAAACCTAAAATATTATGATTCCAAAGTAATAAGAGGAGATACAAGTGTCACAAGAGATTTAACTATTAATTATGATAAAATTGATATAGATGGTTTATTAGCTATAGAGGGAGAAGAAGATAATATAATAGAAAATGGAAAAGCAAAAGTAGACAAATGGATGACTCTTGCTAAGAAGTTTGGAACAAAATGTGAAGATGTAAATGATTAATTACATCTACCTGTTCAAATAGTTTAATTGGATAAAATCTTTCCCTCCGACGGAGAAGATAAGGGTTCAAATCCCTTTTTGAACACCATGTAAGACTAAAAAGTAAAGTATTTAAATTTTACTTTTTTTGTGCTAAAATATCATTATGCCGACTTAGCACAGCTGGTAGTGCAACGCACTCGTAACGCGTAGGTCACTGGTTCGAATCCGGTAGTCGGCACCAGATTGATAGAAAACTCGAACTTTTCGAGTAGTAATAAATATTAACTAGAAGTACCGTCTAGTTTTTTTTATTATAATGAAAGTGAGGAGTTTTATGAAGAAAGTAAAATATTAGAAGTTGAAAAGGAAGTTTTAAAAAGAATTGATATGATATGTAAATTTGCTTGTTGTAAGTATTCTATTAAAAAAGGAAGTATTATTAATATTAAAAGAAGCAATATTGCTTATGTAAGTCCACATATTATAACAATCAAAGAGAATAATTATTTAATATTTATGAAAGTGATAAAAAAAACAATAAACATTTTAAAAGAATGTTATGAAAAAGATTTATATAACTCTCATGATTTAATAGATGTTTCTAAAAATACAGATAAAGAAATGGTAATAAATCATTTTATAAAAGAAGAAATATTAGAAAAAGAATACTACTACTTTGATTAGCCATATTCTTTGTTTATACTAAATTTTTGATAAATTAGAAACACACTTGTAAATTGACATAATCAGTTGGTGTGTGTAAAAGAGTATTAACAAAAATTTTTATTGTGTAGGTAACTTTGATGATATCATTAGTATAATGTCTATTTATTATTAATATATTTAAATTTTTTGCTCATCAAATTATATTAGCTTCGATATATAAATCGAATATACTAGATTGTAATATTATAGATCTAAATAAAGGCTTAATGGGGGATTGAATTATAATTTAATGATTTTAAAAATATACAATATATGATATAATTCTTCTAGAGAGGTAAAGGCGTTTTTTATGAATAATCAAGAAATATTAAATAAAATTAAAAGCATGTCTATTCAGGAGCAAAGAAATTTATCTTATGAAGAATTAATAAATATTATTAATAAGCTTACACCAAACGAAATAATTGAGTTAAGTAATATAATTGGGTATCCTGTATTTGCAAGACTTTGTATGGGGGTATTAAAACATAAATTTGTTTTATTACAAGATGGTGCAGCTGCGATAATAGTAAATGGACAAGGACAAATATTACTACAAAGTAGAGCAGATAGAGATAAATGGGGATTACCTGGTGGGTGTCAAGAATTAGGAGAAAGATTTCAAGATACTATTATTAGAGAAGTAAAAGAAGAAACTAATTTGGATGTAAATGAAGAGGACTTGGAGTTAATAGATATAGTTTCAGGAACTAGTAGAAGAAATGATTATCCTAATGGTGATGTTGTTATAAATAACACAGCTTTATATTGTATTAGAAATTATTCAGGAGAATTAAAATGGGATACTGAATCTAAAGAAATGAAATTTTTTGATTTAGATAATTTACCGCAAAATCAAAATGATCCAGATTTAATTGAAATTTATAAAAAATCTCTTAGCAGATTAAAAAAGTAATAGACTAATTTTTGACAAAGCTTAATAAATATGTTATTATGAATATGTCAAAGAAATTTGCATAAAATAAAAAGGGAATACTTAACTTTGCCGAGTTGAGTACTTGCCCATATTTATGGTAAAGCACTTAATCTATGCTAGATTGAGTGCTGTTTTTCTTATATAGTTTACTACTTTACTAAAGTAAAAAGTAAGGCTATTAGTAAGAAGATAATGATGATTAAAGAAAAGATTAAAAAATCTTTCTTATGCATAACTATCAGCCTCCTTCCTTATTTAGTTGGAGGCAAGCACTCAACAGTTAAGTTTCCCTGCAAAAATTATACTATATAAATTTTTACATAACAAGCGAGTAATAGAAAATTTTTGTAAAAAATATTAAAATATATGTTAAAATTATGTTAGTTAATAGTTATTACTAACTATTTCTTTTGTCCTAGAAGTTGTTCTACTTCTTCCCTTAGGGCACCAGATTGATATTTATTCGAACTTTTATAGGTTCGTTTTTTTATGATAAATTATAAAATTATTATAAAAAGCAGCATAAGAAAATATATGGAATAAATAAAAAGTAGATAAAGTGTTAAATCAAATGATGTTAAGGAAATATTAGAAACTATACAGATTTACTACATTTAGTTATATTAAATAATTTAGAAAATACAAATGTAAAATTTATAAAAATTAGGTATGTCACAGAGTGAAAGGGTTAATTGGTTTAAACAATTCTGCTATAAATCAAATGGAAATATTAAAAAATAATAAGAATGTTAAGAAATTAGAAGTATTACAACAACAAGTAAATGAAGATAATAAATATTTAATCGAGAATAAATATAAGGTTAATGAAAAGAGTTTTGTGATAAATAATATAGAAAGTTAAATTTTATAATAAATTTGATTTTCTCTTTTTGGTTAGTTAAATAGTTAAATGCAATTTGTATTTAATTATTGGTATTCAATGGTATAATGCAATTTATACCTTTCT
>CAKPBJ010000009.1 GCA_934140575.1 uncultured Bacilli bacterium
GAATTGGTAGACGCACAGGACTTAAAATCCTGCGAGAATCAACCCTCGTGCCGGTTCAAGTCCGGCCTTAGGCACCATTTAAAATTTAACTCAATAGTTTCTGTTGAGTTTATGGAGGAATACCCAAGTCTGGTTGAAGGGACCGGTCTTGAAAACCGGAAGGTCGTGCAAGCGGCGCTAGGGTTCGAATCCCTATTCCTCCGCCATTTATATCGCGGGATGGAGCAGTTAGGTAGCTCGTTGGGCTCATAACCCGAAGGTCAGAGGTTCGAATCCTCTTCCCGCAACCAATTTATTATTATGGTTCCTTGGTGCAGCTGGTTAACACGTCTGCCTGTCACGCAGAAGATCGCGGGTTCGAGTCCCGTAGGAACCGCCATTTGGCTTCATAGCTCAGTCGGTAGAGCAAGGGACTGAAAATCCCTGTGTCGCTGGTTCGATTCCCGCTGGAGCCACCATTTTTATAAATAATGTTAAGACAACTAATGTGCTGTAGCTAAGCAACATGTCTTGCGCTCGTAGCTCAGTTGGATAGAGTGTTTGGCTACGAACCAAAAGGTCAGGGGTTCGAATCCCTTCGGGCGCACCAGTTATCGGGAAGTGGCTCAACTTGGTAGAGCACTTGGTTTGGGACCAAGGGGTTGCAGGTTCAAATCCTGTCTTCCCGACCATTAAGAAGTAAACGTTGATTTTTCAACGTTTTTATTTTTTTACGACAATTTTAGACAATTATTACTGCAATCCCCTTGTTCTCCAAACAGATATGTACTAATAATTTGATATTACTTATAAGGTGTGCCCTTATTGTTCCTCACATATTTTGTAAACATTTTATCTATATTTTCTTCTTCAATTTCAAAACTTGTTCCATGGTCATATATTTGACCTTTTTTTGGGCCTTCTCTGTATACTCCTATTTTTAATTTTATTCTAATTATTCCTTGGTTAAGAAGATCAATAAATTTATAATCTTTCTTTAACTTATAAAAATCATAATTATAGTACTTATAATAGTCTATATTATTTCTTGTATATTTTATCGCATTTACAAGTACTAAATAACTTAATTTTTGATAAAGTCTTTTTTGTATGTCTGATATTTTCCAGTATGCTATTTCTTCTTTTTTATTTCCATTTTTATAAAATATTGATATGTATATTCTTTCTTCTTTTATATTTAGTTGAAAGTAATAATTATTTCCTATTAAATTTTTTTTATTTGAATATATTTCACCTCTTAAAATTTTACAATTATTTAATACTTTATCGGGATATCCATAATTTTTAACTAATCTATTTATTTCTATTTCGTTTAAATCATTTTGTGGTGTAATACTAAATAGTGTTATATATGATATACTTCCATATTTTTTGGTTTTTATTTCAAAATGTTTATAGTCTGGTAGTGGATTACTATCTTCTTTTTTACCAAGTAAGGTTTCTAAAGTTTTTCCTATTCCTCCTGAACCTTTCCCAAGAGTTTTATGCCATCCTTTCCTTTTTATTGCGTATAACTTTTTATTTAATTCAGCAATTTCTTCTTTAATCTCATTTTCAATATTAGATGTTTCAATTTTTTCGTTCATTTTTATCACCCTTATTATATTATTAGAATAGTTGCAATGAAATTTTTATAAAATTTTATAAATCTTTAAAAACAGTAAATATGATACATTATTAGTTTATTTTTTTCATATGATTTTTTAGGTGATTATTTTGCTTAAAAAATTATTTTTTATTTTTTTTATGTTTTTTTTCATAGATATTAATGTTTTTGCGTCGAGTCAGTCAAATGTTGTGATGGATGTTGAAAGTGGAAGAATACTTTATCAAAATAATGCGAATAAGTCGCATTTAATTGCCTCGACTACAAAAATTATGACGGCTTTGATTGTTCTTGAAAATAGTGATTTAGATAAGAATGTGTTAGTGGGGGATGAAGTGTTAAAAATGTATGGCACTAATATTTATATTGAGGTTGGTGAAAGGCTTAGTATTAGGGATTTATTGTATGGACTTATGCTTAGAAGCGGGAATGATGCGGCTATTACTTTAGCTGTTAATGTAAGCGGTAGTGAAAAAAATTTTGTTAATCTTATGAATAGGAAGGCTTTAGAGATTGGTATGAAAAATACTAATTTTTCTAATCCTCATGGATTAGATGAAGATACTAAAAATTATTCTACGGCTAGTGATATGGCAAAGCTTGCGAGATATGCATACAAAAATCCTGATTTTAGAAAAATTATAAAGACAAAGAAATATAACTGTAAATCATCTTTAAAAAGCTATATCTGGTATAATCGCGTGTCTATTCTTAAAGATTATAAGTATTCTTTAGGAGGTAAAAATGGTTATACACCTAGTGCTGGAAAATGTCTTGTATCTTTTGCTAAAAAGGATAATATGACACTTCTTGCGGTAACTTTAAATGATGGGGATATTTATAATACTCAGAAGATACTTTTTAATGATTACTTTAATAAATACAAATTGTATAAAATACTTGATAAAAATAGCTTCTTTTATGATGATTCTTTAATAGACAGAAAACTTTATATTAAAAAATCATTTTCTTATCCTTTAACAAGTGATGAGGTTGATAAAGTTTATACAACTATAAAAATAGGTAATAATAGTAGGGAAGGTGTTGTTGGAAGAGTTATTGTTAAATTAGATAATGATGTTATTGGTAGTGTTAATTTATATGAAAGAGAAAATAAAAAGAAAGATATTTCTATCTTTCAAAGAGTATTAAAATTTTTTAAGAATTAGATAATCTAAAGAAGTTAATTGATGGTCTGCAGAATAATCTTATGTTACTTTGATTGGTTGTTCCTAAACCGCTTGATATAAATAATTTTGAATCTTTTACTTTATAATAATCTTGATCATATTTTTTTGCACCCTCTACTTTGAATAGTGAATAATTAATAAATGGTATTCGTATATTTCCATTATTGGAGTGTCCGGCTAAGAATAGGTCGGTATTATATCTTTCAACTATATCATCTACGGTGTCTGGTTCATGGAGTAGGGCTATTGTATAAATATTTGAATTATAAACTTCTTGTTTGAAATAGTCATAGGCTTTATCAATATTTTGTTTTTTCTTATCACTCGATAATCCAATTAATAGTATGGGGTTATTATCATTTTGATAAATTAAATCATAACTGTTTTTTAATATATTGAAATTACATTGATTTAAAATTATTTTAAATTGTTCATTATCTTCATCTCCAAAAATTGCATATTTTCCAAGAGATGCATTAAGTTTTTGCAATTCTTTTATTACTTTTTCTTGTTCTTTAGATGATAATTTGTAGTCTTTATCTATTAAGTCTCCTGTAAAGACGATTATATCTGGTTTTCTTTCATTTACCTTTTTTACTATATCTTTTAGGTTGCTTTCAAACATTGTTGTGCCATAATGTAGGTCACTTATTTGAATTATTTTTGTACCATTAAATGATTCTGGTATTTTTTTATTGGTAATTCTATATTCGCGTACTTTTATTTTTACTGATGAGATATAAGTTGTATATGAGAAAAATATTGTTCCTAATATAAGGATTATTAATAATATTTTAGTTATTTTTTTTACTATTTTTTTTATTTGTTCTTTATTTTGCTCTTTAAATATTGCTTGTTGCTTTTTTTCGTTTAATTCTTCTCTTGTCATATTATCCACCTTTACTATATTTATTATTTTAACATATTTTATTATTTATTTCTTGAAATTTAAGTAAAATGTGATGTATGTTTTGTAAATACAATATTTAATATGATACAATATATATGGTGATAGAATGAAATATGATGTAATTATAGTAGGAGCAGGACCTGCTGGTTTGTTTAGTGCTTATGAGTTAATTTCAAATAATAAGAAGTTAAAGATTGCGTTACTTGATAAGGGGAGTAGTGTAGAACATAGAGTTTGTCCTATGAATAAAAAAGGTATTCCTTGTAAGAACTGTAATCCTTGTGCTATTCTTGCAGGTTATGGTGGAGCTGGAACTTTTTCTGATGGAAAGCTTAATTTTATACCTCGTTTAGGTAAGAGTGATTTAACTAAGTATATGAGTGAAAGTGAAGCTTATAAATTAATTGATGAAACTGAGAATATTTTTAATAAGTTTAAAATGGATGCAGAAGTTTATCCTAGTAATATGGATGAGGCTAATGAGATAAAGAAGAAGGTTGCTATTGCTGGGTCTAAACTTTTACTTATTAAACAGAAACATTTGGGGAGTGATCATTTACCTAAATATATACAAGGAATTTGTGATTATTTGGAGAAAAACGGTGTTACTTTAATTGAGAGGGCTGATGTTTGTGATATAAAGACTGAAAGTAAGAACAAGCATTTGGTTGCTTATAAGAAGGGTAATAAAATGTGTACAATTGAGGGTAAGAATGTTATTGTTGCTCCTGGAAGGACTGGTGCTAAGTGGATTCAAGAACTTGCTGATAATTATAATATACCTTATCTTTCTCAAAGTATTGAGATTGGTGTTAGAGTTGAAGTTAGAAAAGATATTATGGAAGATATAACTAATGTTATTTATGATCCTACTATATTTATTAAAACGGATACTTATGGTGATGAGATTAGAACTTTTTGTACTAATCCTGGAGGTTTTGTAGCTAAGGAAAATTACTATGGTTATATTTGTGTAAATGGACATGCTTTGAAGGATATAAAGAGTAATAATACTAATTTTGCTTTTATTTCTAAAGTAACATTAACTGAGCCTGTTACGAATACTAGACTTTATGGTGAGAGTATTGCAAGAATTGCAAATGTTCTTGGTGATGGTAAACCAATTATTCAGTCTTTAAAGGATTTGAAGAGTGGAAGAAGAAGTGAATGGCATCGTATAAATAAAGGTTTTATAGAACCTACTTTAAAAGATTGTGTTGCTGGTGATTTAGCTCTTGTTATGCCTCATAGAATTATTACTAATATATTAGAGGGACTTGAAAAATTAGATAAAATTATACCTGGTGTAAATAATGATGATACTTTATTATATGGACCCGAAATTAAATTTTTTAGTAATGAGATAGAGACAGATGATAAATTTAAGTTAAATAATGCAGATGTTTATTTTGTTGGAGATGGGGCTGGTAAGGCTGGAAATATAGTTACTGCTGCTGCTACTGGGTTAGTTGCTGCTCGTGATATATTAGAAAGGATAAATAATGAAAAAAAATAAAATATTAATTGTAGTTGGAATTATTTTACTAATTTTAATTATTTTATTAGCTTGTTTAATTCCACAAAAAAGTGATGAAAAAAAGGTTTATAAAGAAAATTTATTAAATATTAATTATGATGTGACAGGTAATGAAGCAACTCTTTCTTCATATGATACTAAAAATCCTGTAGTTGCTATGTATATTGAGAATTATGGGTCTGTTGTTATGGAGTTATATCCTGATATTGCACCTAATACTGTTAATAATTTTATATCTTTAGTAAAAAGTGGTTTTTATGATAATAATACATTTCATAGGTTAGTACCTGGATTTGTATTACAAGGAGGAGATCCAGATGGTACTGGAACTGGAGGACCTGGGTATTCTATTAAGGGAGAATTTAGTAACAATGGATTTACTAATAATTTAAAACATACTAAGGGTGTTCTTTCTATGGCAAGAAGTAGTGATAATGATAGTGCAGGAAGTCAGTTCTTTATTATGCTTGGTACTAGTACTTATTTAGATGGAGATTATGCAGCTTTTGGAAAAGTTATAGATGGAATGGATAATATTGAAAAAATAGAAAGTTCTGAAGTGGTAACTAGTGAGGCTACTGGTAAGTTGAAGAATAATTTAATAATTAAAAAAGCTATTATTGATTTAAAAGGAAAAGAATATAGTGATGTAGAAAAGATTCAGTAATTTGTTGCTTTAATTTTATAATTAAATATGTTTATATAGTTATATTTTTGTGAATAGAAAAACAAGAAAGTATTTATTTTCTTGTTTTAAATTTATTTAATTTCTAATTTTTCGTCTGGGATTAGTGGTATTTTTATTGTTTTTTGGTTTTTTGTTTCCATTTTTGTGTATTTAATGTTACATGTATCAAATATTTTTTTTGATACTATGTTTCCGGGAGTTCCGTCATATTTATCTGATAAATAAATAACTTCTTTAATTCCTGCTTGTACTATGTCTTTTGCACATTCGTTACATGGAAATAGGTCTACATATATTCTTGCTCCTCTAAGGTCTTTTCTACTTCCTAGATAGTTATTAATTGCATTTGATTCAGCATGGCATACGTACATGTATTTTGTATTAATATCATCTCCTTCGCGATTCCAAGGAAATATGTCATCGTTAAAGTTATTTGGGGCTCCATTATATCCAATTGATAATATTCTATTGTCATCACTTACGATGCAGGCTCCTACTTGAGTATTTGGGTCTTTACTTCTACCGGCTGCAAGTTTTGCAATTCCCATAAAAAACTCATCCCAATTTAAATAATCTTTTCTTTTATTACCAATAATTGGTTTATCCTGTTCCATTGTTTATGTCCTCCTTTTTTATTTATTTTAACATTATTGTTTGTACAAATAAAGATTAAGTCTTAATAAAGTATTTAGTATTAATTGGGCAATTTAATTAAATCTCTTTTACTTATTGACAACTTATAAAAAACGGGTTATATTAATTGCAATAAGTGTGATGACGGGTGTGGAAAGCCCAGAGCAGTATAGACAAGAGTTGATTCTTCTAGAATAAGTAAGGTGGAACCGCGGATATTAATTCGTCCTTACATTATTCTAGGAGTTTTTTTATTTTAGAAGGTGATAGTATGAAATTATTTATAGGATGTTCTTCGCATTCAGAGATAGATAAAAAGTATATTGAAGATGCTGATTTTATAAGTAAGAAATTAGCTAGTTATGGTTATGATTTAATTATAGGTGGTATTTCAAATGAAGGTATGTTTGGAAAAATACTAAATAACTTTAATGCTGCTCATCGAAATATAAAAATTTATACATTAAAATTATATAATGAAGATATGAGTTTATTTAATGTAGATTGCACTTATGTAGAAAATACTTTTGAAAGAGGAGCTAGAATTTATAATGAAGCTTCTAAAGTACTTATTCTTCCTGGTGGTACCGGGAGCTTGGCTGAGTTGTTCAGCATGTTGGAGGATAATCGTACAATTAAGTGTACAAAAGAAATAATTATCTATAATCAAGATGGATATTATTATGATTTGATTAAGTTTATTACAAAACTTATAAAAGAGAAGTTTAATGATTATTCTATTTTGAATTATATAAAAATATTTAATGAGAAAGAGGATTTAATAAAATATTTGGAGGTTTAGTATATGGCAGAATTAACAATGGAAAAATTAGTAAATTATTGTAAACAATATGGATTTATATTCCAAGGAAGTGAAATATATGGAGGTCTTGCTAATACATGGGATTATGGTCCATTAGGTTCAAGACTTAAAAATAGTATTAAGGATTCTTGGAGAAAAAGATTTATTCAAGAAAGACCTAATGCATATGAAGTAGATGCAGCAATTTTAATGCATCCAAGAGTTTGGGAAGCAAGTGGTCATGTTGGAAGTTTCTCTGATCCATTAATTGATTGTAAGAGTTGTAAAACAAGACATAGAGCAGATAATTTAATAGATGATTTTGATGAGAATGCTCATGCTGATGGAATGAGTCAAGAAGAAATGATGGATTATATTAGAGAACATAAAGTTCCATGTCCAAAGTGTGGTAAGAGTGATTATACTGATATTAGACAATTTAACTTAATGTTTGAAACTCATAGAGGAGTTACTGAAGATGGTAAAAATAAAGTTTATTTAAGACCTGAAAATGCACAAGGTGAATATGTTAACTTTTTAAATGTACAAAGAACTATGCGTGCTAAGTTACCATTTAGTATAGGACAAATTGGTAAAGCATTTAGAAATGAAATTACTCCTGGAAACTTTACTTTTAGAACAATTGAATTTGAACAAATGGAATATCAAACTTTCTGTCGTGAGGGAACGGATAGTGAAATTTATGCATACTTTAAGGATTATGCTAAGAAATATTTTATGGATTTAGGAATTAGTGAGGATAAATTAAGATTCCATGATCATGAAAAATTAGCTCATTATGCTAAAGAAGCATGTGATATTGAATATAAGTTCTCATTTGGATGGGGAGAAATTAATGGTACTCATAATAGAACTGATTATGATTTGGGAAGACATCAAGAGTATTCTGGTAATTCTCAAGAATATTTAGATCCAGAAACTAATGAAAAGTTTATTCCATATATAATTGAATCTACTGTTGGATGTGACAGATTAACTCTTGCTATTTTAGATAATAGTTATACTGAAGAAGAACTTGAGAATGGAGATACTCGTGAAGTTATGAAGTTTATTCCATATCTTGCTCCATATAAAGTATGTGTACTACCTCTTGCTAAGAAATATCACAGTGAAAAAGCTGCTGAAATTTATAATATGTTAAGTAAAAATTTTATGACTAGTTATGATGAATCTGGTAGTATTGGTAAGAGATATAGAAGAGCAGATGCTTGTGGTACACCATGGTGTTTAACAGTTGATGATGAAACTATTAATAATGGTACAGTTACTTTAAGAGATAGAGATACTATGGAACAAATTACTTTAAAACTAGATGAAGTAGTTGACTATGTAAATGAAAGAATTAAATTTTAATAAAAATTAGGAAAGTCGTTGATTTTCCTTTTTTCTTTTTTTATACTATTTTTGGTGATTTTATGGCAGTAATTGGAATACCACTTAGATATAATAGGTTAGAAGATAGAAGATGTATTTTATATTTAAGTGAAAGATTAAGAAGAACTATTCAAAAAGCAGGCGGGTTTGTTTTACCTATAGTTCAAGTACAAGATTATGATTATATGGATACTAGATATAATGAATTTTCTCAGTTAACGGATTTAGAAAAAGAAAATATAGAAAAGTATTTAGATATGGTGGATGGAGTAATATTTCCTGGTGGATTTAAGGTTACTCCATTTGATAAATATTTACTTGAAAGATGTATTGAAAAGGATAAGAAGGTTCTTGGAATATGTTTAGGTATGCAACTTATGAGTTGTTATAAGGAAGATTTTAAGGTTTATAAAAATGATACAGATATAAATCATTGTCAGGAAGATGATAGGGGTTTTACTCATAAAGTTAAAATTTTTAAGAATTCTAAACTATATGATATTTTGGGTAAAGAGGAAGTACTTGTTAATAGTTTTCATAATTATCATGTAAGTATTAACAATGATTATAGTGTTGTTGCTACTAGTAGTGATGGTTTTATTGAAGGAATTGAACTTAAGGGTTCTACATTTAATGTAGGTATTCAGTGGCATCCTGAGATTAGTTATGATTTTGATGAGGATTCTCGTAAGATAATTGATTATTTTATTAATATATGTAGTTAATAGTTAAAAAAGGTTATGACTAGTGTTATTTTATAAGTTTTATTTTGAATTGTTATGTAATTTTTTAACAAATTTATAAAAAATGTTGACAAATAAGGACTAGATACATATAATATTACTAGTCGAGAAAAAAAGGAAAGAGATTTATATCCACCTGATCTGCGAATAGCGATAGGTTAAAAGCCAATATACAGTTAATAATAATATTATGTGTGTATTTAGCGGATATAAGTTTTATATCTGCTTTTCTTATGTTATGGAGGTGTTAGGTATCGCAAAGAATAATGATAACATGTTGATTAATGATCAAATCAAAGCTCGTGAAGTTCTTGTTATTGGTCCAAATGGAGAACAAGTTGGTGTTAAACCTATTCAGGATGCTCGTACTTTAGCTAGTTATGCTGCACTTGATTTAGTTTTAATTAGTCCAAATGCTAATCCACCTGTTTGTAAAGTAATGGATTATAATAAGTTCCGTTATGAGAAACAGAAAAAAGCCAAAGAGGCTATAAAGAAACAAAAGGCTAATATGTCTGAACTTAAGGAGTATCGTTTATCACCTGTTATTGATGTTGGAGATTTTGAAACTAAACTTAGAAATGCAACTAAGTATTTAGAAAAAGGGGATAGAATTAAACTTACTATAAGATTTAAGGGACGTCAGATGGCGCATACTGAATTAGGTAAGGAAGTTCTTGAGCGTTTTGCCGACAGAGTTAAGGATTATGCAGATATAGATCAAAAACCTAAGTTAGATGGTAGAACAATGACTATGTTATTAGTACCAAGGAAAGACAAATAATTAATAGGAGGAAAAAATTATGCCAAAAATTAAAACACATAAAGGAACTGCTAAAGTAGTTAAAAAACGTAAGAATGATATCGTAATTGGAAAACCAGGAAGTAGACATAATACTGGTAGTAAAAGTACAAGCTTTAATAGAGGTTGTAGAAAGGGATCTAGTCTTAGTAAGGCAGATCAAAGTAGATTAAAGAATATTATCTAATCTATATATTAAGAAGGAGGAAGAAACATGGCAAGAGTTAAAAATGGAGCAGTTACTAAGGCTCGTCACAAAAAAGTATTAAAACAAGCTAAAGGTTACTTTGGAAGTAAACATAGATTATATAAAACAGCTAAAGAACAATTAATGCATTCAGGTCAATATGCATTTAGAGACAGAAAACAAAAGAAGAGAGAATTTAGAAAGTTATGGATTACAAGAATCAATGCTGCTTGTAGACAAAATGATATTTCTTATTCAAGATTTATTGAAGGATTAACAAAAGCTGGTGTTGAAGTTAACCGTAAGATGTTATCTGAAATAGCTATTAATGATCCAAAAGCATTTACTGATTTAGTTAAAGTTGCTAAAGATGGAAAAGCTGGTAAGATTAAACCTGCTACTGAAGTTAGTGGAACAGAAGTAACTGTTGGAGCTACAAAGACAACAAAAAAAGAGACTAAAAAAGAAGTAAAGAAAGAAACTACTAGTAAAGATGTTGATTATTCATCTATGAAAGTTGCTGAATTAAAAGAAATCGCAGCTGAAAAGAATATTGATGTTACTGGTATGAAAAAAGCTGATATAGTAGAAGCTTTAACAAAATAATCATATTAGTGAATTTATTTATCTAGTGCCATTTTGGTGATAAATTTTAGAAACTAATAGAAGAAAAAAAACGAAGGAGAATTAATTATGACTGTTGTATCAATGAATTATTTATTAGAAGCTGGTGTTCAATTTGGACATCAAAAAAGAAGATGGAATCCAAAAATGAAGGAATACATCTTTACTACAAGAGATGATATTTATATTATCGATTTACAAAAAACTGTAAAGAAATTAGAAGAAGCTTATGAAGCTATGAAAGAAATCGCAGCTAATGGTGGAAAAGTTTTATATGTTGGAACTAAGAAACAAGCTCAAGAAGCTGCTGAAGAATGTGCTACTAGAACTGGTATGTACTTTGTAAATGAAAGATGGTTAGGTGGAACTTTAACTAACTTTAAGACAATCCGTTCAAGAATTAGAAGAATGGAAGAAATCGAAAAAATGGAAACAGATGGAACTTTTGAAGCATTACCTAAAAAAGAAGTTATCCAAATTAAAAAAGAATATGAAAAATTAAATAAAAACTTAAGAGGAATTCGTGAAATGAAAAAATTACCTCAAGCTATGGTAATTGTTGATCCTCGTAAAGAAGATATTGCTATTAAAGAAGCTAGAATTTTAGGAATCCCTGTATTTGGTATCGTAGATACTAACTGTGATCCAGATATGGTAGATTATGTAATTCCTGGTAATGATGATGCTGTTCGTTCAGTTAAATTATTAATCGGAGTTCTTACTAATGCAGTAGCAGAAGCTAATGGTAATGAAGTTGTTGATTTTGTTTCAGAAGATGACAAAGCAAGAGCTGAAAAGAAAGCTCAAAAAAGAGAAAATGCTAGAAAAGAAGAAGCAACTAAATCACAAGAAGTAAAAAATGAAGAAAAAGTTGAAACTAAAGTAGAAGAAAGTGAAGATTTAGCTACATTAACTTTATCTGCTTTAAAAGATAAAGCAAAAGAAGCTGGAGTAAAAGGTTATTCTACAATGAAAAAACAAGAATTAGTTGAAGCTTTAACTAAATAGTCGTTTTACTTATAAAGAGTGTTGCTTAACACTCTTTTATTTATATATTTTTCTTGGGAATTTTAGAAAAATATTATATAATATGTTTAGTTAGTTTTTTAAGGAGGAAAAAATATGTACACAGTAAGTGATGTAAAAGAATTAAGAGAAAAAACTGGTGCTGGAATGATGGATTGTAAAAAAGCACTAGAAGCATGTGAAGGTAGCATGGACAAAGCAGTTGATTGGTTAAGAGAAAAAGGAATTGCTAAAGCTGCTAAGAAAGAAAGCAGAATTGCTGCAGAAGGATTATGTAAGATTAAAGTTGATGGAAATACAGCTGTTATGGTTGAAGTTAACTCTGAAACTGATTTCGTTGCAAAGAATGAAGAATTTACTAATTTTGTAGATTATTTATTAGATGAAATCTTAAAAAATGATGTTAAAACAAATGAAGATGTTTTAGCTATTAAAGATGGAGAAGAAACAGTAAGTGATAAGTTAGTTGCTTTAACTGCAAAAATTGGAGAAAAGTTAAGTTTTAGACGTTTTGAAAAGGTTACTAAAGCTGATGATGAAACTTTTGGTACTTATATTCATTTAGGTGGAAAGATTGGTACTATCGTTGTTGTAAAAGGAGCTAATGAAGAAGTTGCAAAAGATGTTGCAATGCAAGCTGCAGCAATGAGCCCAGTTGCTTTAAAAAGAGATGGAGTACCAGCTGAAATGGTAGAACATGAAAAAGGTGTTATTACTGAACAAGTTAAAAATGAAGCTGCTGGTAAGCCAGAAGATATTGTTGCTAGAATGGTAAATGGAAGATTAGAAAAATTCTATAAAGAAATCGTTTTAGAAGAACAAGCATTCATTAAAGAAAACAAATTATCTGTATCTAAATATGTAAGTGATAATGGTGGAGAAATTAAGTCTATGGTTAGATTTGCTGTTGGTGAAGGAATTGAAAAGAGACAAGAAAACTTTGCTGAAGAAGTAATGAGCCAAATTAATGATGCTGCTAAGTAGTAAATTGTGTAAAGCCAATAATTAGTTGGCTTTTTTTGTTGTGTTTTTCTTAAAATTTAATAAAATTAATATAGAGGATGGTATATGAAAATAAATTTAAAAAAACAAGTTGAAGATGATGATCATGTAATATTTATAGATAAGTTAGATATTCCTAAGGAGGGTGAGTGTAAAGGTAAAGAAAAAGATGTTAGTAATACTTGATATTTTTTTGATTTCTGTTATAATATGCGAGTAATAAGGGGATGTTAGTATGGCTAAGAAAAGTTCTACTAATGCAGTAGATAAGATTAATGAACAAATTAAAGATTTAGAAAAGAGTAAAAAGAAAATAGATAAAGATGATGATGTTATACCTGTTTTTGATAGGAAAAAGCTTAATGATGAAATAAAGAAAAAGTCATCTAATTCTAAGAGCAAAAATTCTTATAAAAAAAGTAATAAAACTAATAAAAAGATTAGAGATAATGTTATTGTAAATGATAAGAAATATAAAAATAATGATAAAGATAATGATAAGACAATAATTAGAGATAAAATTATTACTGTTGATTCTAAAAAGAAAAATATTGATAAGTTAAAGAGTGAAAATAAGAATAATAGTAAATTAAAAAAAGAAGAAGGTTTAACTGAGGAAGAAACTCTTAAATTGAAAAATTTAGAAGAAGAGATGAGAGATTTATATTCTAGTGAAGAGTTTTCTAAAACTAAAAAGATTAATACTATTTCTTCTAATAAAAACAGTTTAAAAAATATTGAGTCTAGAATTGATGAAAAGTTGGATGATGTTAGTTTGGGGTTATTAAATAAGACTTTGTATATTTTACTTGTTATATTTTGTACTTTATTTTTAATGTTTATTTTGTTTATTGCTTTTATAAGTACTTTTTAGTGCTTTTTTCTTTATTTTATTTGGTTAATATAATATAATATTTGTAAGGAGAGATGAATTAATGGATAGTGATACTATAATATTAGATATAACTGAAAAGATGGATAAGACTATTGAAAACTTGGAAAAAAGATTTACTACAGTTAGAGCTGGTAGAGCAAATCCTTCAAGTTTAGATGGTGTTAGTGCTGAGTATTATGGAGTTTTAACACCTCTTAAACAATTAGCAACTATTTCAGTACCTGAGGCTAGACAGTTATTAATTAAGCCTTTTGATAAACATTCTTTAGGAGCTATTGAAAAAGCAATTTTAGCGTCAAATTTAGGATATAACCCAAGTAATGATGGAGAAACTATTAGAATAATTATTCCAGAACTTACTGAGGAAAGAAGAAAAGAACTTGTAAAACAAGTAAAATCTATTTCAGAAGATGCTAAAGTTTCAATTAGAAATATTAGACGTGAAGGAATGGAAGACGTTAAGAAAGCTGAAATGCCTGAAGATGAAGAGAAGGGTATGGAAAAAGATATTCAAGATTTAGTTAATGAATATAACAAAAAAATAGAAGCAATTTTAAAGGAGAAAGAAGGAGAGTTACTTACTGTATAAGTAATTCTTTTTTAGAGTATTATGTTATTAGATGGGAAATTAGTTAGAAATAAATTATTAGAAAACTTAGAAAATGAATTTAAAAATATTAAAACAACGCTTGTAGTTATTCAAGTAGGAGATGACTTTGCAAGTAATAAATATATTAAGCAGAAAGAAAAGATGGCTAATCAATTAGGAGTTAATTTTAAATTAGAAAAGTTTGATAAGGCTACAACAGAAGAAGTTAATTCTGTAATTAAAAGATATAATGAAGATAAATCAGTTTCTGGAATAATTGTACAATTGCCACTTCCAGATAATATTGATTATGAAAGTATTAGAAATAATATATCTTTTGTTAAAGATATAGATGGAGTTAATGATATTAATAGAATTAAGTTAGTTGATGGTAAGAATGATGCTTTAGTTCCATGTACTGCTTTAGGTATTATGAAGATGTTTGATTTTTATAATATAGATTTATCGGGTAAAGATGTGGTTATTATTGGTAGAAGTATACATATTGGGAAAGCTTTGTATAATTTACTTATTAATAGAGATGCTACTGTTACTATGTGTCATTCTAAGACTAGAGATTTAAAGAAGTATACAAAACATGCAGATATTATTATTACAAGTGTTGGTAAAGCTAATTTTATTACTCAGGATATGGTTAGAAATAATGTATGTTTAGTGGATGTTGGTTTTAATTATTATAATAATCAGATATGTGGAGATGTATCTAAGGATTTAGTAAAATATAAATACTTAACACCAGTTCCTGGTGGGGTTGGACAAATGACTGTTTATTCTATTTTTGAAAACCTATATAAGGCATATAAATTGCAGAATAAATAAATATTTACAAAAAAATTAGTATTGTGATATAATACGTTTATCGACTTTGATTAAGAAGTAGTAATATAATGATTATTTTTAGAGAGTCTGTGGTTGGTGGAAACAGATAATATAGTTATATGAATTCGTCTTAGGAGTTCTTATTAATAATAAGCGTAATTCTTGCGTTATGAGATTTGAGTGTGTAGTAAATAACTATGAATTAAGGTGGTACCGCGAATAGTCGTCCTTAAATTTATAGTTATTTTTTTTGTTAGGGCGGTGAGTTATGAAAAAGAAAATTATATTCGATTTAGATGGAACATTAATGAATGCAGATTTTTCTTTAGAAGATAAATTCTTTAGAGATAAATTAAGTTGTGAAGATGCTGAAAAGTTTGTTTCTATGAAATGTGATTTGCTTTTAAAATATGAAAACTTATTTTTTAAATATGATATAAGTAAGTTTAGTGAGTTTTTAACTATAGAAAGTGGAGTAAAAATTAGTGATGAACTTGTTGAAGAATGGTTGAATATGGGTTCTACTTTAAATGATAAATTGGTTCCGGATATAGTTGATGTACTTGAGTATTTAAAAACTAAAGATTATGAATTAATTGTTTTATCTAATTGGTTTAAGTCTACTCAGATTAATAGATTGAAGAAAATGGGATTATATGATTATTTTGTTGAGGTATATGGTGGAGATGATTTTTTAAAGCCTAATCCTATTAGTTATTTGAGTATTTGTGATGATGTGAGTGAATGTGTGATGATAGGGGATAGTTATAATAATGATTTTTTAGGTCCTAAGAATATAGGAATGGAAGCAATATTATATGATCCAGATGATAAGATTTCAGAAAAGTGTAAGATAAAAAGAATGAATGAGTTAAAGGAGATGTTTTAAATGAAAATTGAAGAAGTTAAAGAGTTACTTTTAAATGATATGAAGAGTGTAACAGACTTAAATAGTTTAAATGATTTAAAGGTAAAATATCTTGGTAAAAAGGGTTTAATTACTGAACTTAATCAAGAGATTAAAAATATTCCAAATGAGGAGAAGAAAGGGTTTGGACAAAGAGTAAATGAAGTTAGAAGTAGTTTTACTGAGTTTTATGAAGAGAAAAAGAATGAGTTTGAGACAGCTATTTTGAATGAAAAATTAAAGAGTGAGGCAATTGATATTAGTTTACCTAGTTATAATATTGTGACAGGTGCTCCTAATATTCTTGAAAAACTTATTGAAGATGTTGAGGAAGTATTTATGTCTATGGGATATGATGTTGTAGATGGACCTGAAATAGAAGAGGATAAATATAACTTTGAGATGTTAAATATTCCTAAGGGACATCCTGCAAGAGATGCTCAAGATACATTCTATTTAAAAGGAGAGGAGATTCTTCTTCGTAGTCAAACTTCTCCTGTTCAAGTTAGAACAATGTTAAAGGGTAATGGTGAAGTTCCTATCAGAATGATTTGTCCAGGTAAGACTTATAGAAGAGATGATGATGATGCGACTCATTCACATCAATTTATGCAAATAGAGGGATTACTTGTTGATAAAAATATTAGTTTAAGTGATTTAAAAGGTACTTTAGATATTATTTGTAAGAAGTTATTTGGTAATGATGTTGAGACTCGTTTCCATCCTAGTTATTATCAATTTACTGAACCTTCAGTAGAGGTTGATATTAGTTGTTTCAATTGTAAGGGACATGGATGTAATATTTGTAAAAATAATGGTTGGATTACTGTTTGTGGAGCTGGTGTTGTTCATCCTAATGTTCTTAGAATGAGTGGGTATGATCCTAAAGTATGGAGTGGATTTGCTTTTGGTTTTGGAGCTGAGAGACTTGCTATGCTTAAATATAATATAAATGATTGTAGGGTTTTCTATAATACAGATTTAAGAGAAAGCAGAGTATTTGATAGAAAGGAGAGTGAATAGGATGATTAGTTTAGAATGGGTAAAAGATTATATTGATATTAGTGATCAAGATTTAGAAGAGTTGGCTGTTAAAATTACACAATCTGGTATTAATGTTGAGAAAGTTATTACTAATCATATTGATAATCTTGTTGTTGGAGAAGTAGTTGATTGTGTTAATCATCCAGATAGTGATCATTTACATGTGTGTCAGGTTGCTGTTTCAGAAAATGATGTTTTACAAATTGTTTGTGGAGCACCTAATGTTCGTAAGGGATTAAAGGTTGTAGTTGCTCTTGTTGGCGCAGTACTTCCTGGAGATTTTGTAATAAAGAAGAGTAAGATTCGTGGAGTAGAGTCTAATGGTATGCTTTGTGCTTTATACGAGTTAGGACTTGAAGAGAAGACAGATGAAGCATATGCTCGTGGAATTGAAGAACTTGATAGTAGTGTAAAAGTTGGAGATGATCCTATTAAGGTTTTAGGACTTGATGATACTTTATATGAACTTGATATTCATAAACATAGAAATAATGATTGTTACTACCATATTGGTTTTGCTTATGAAATTGGGGCTATTTTAAATAGACCTGTAAAACTTCCTGAACTTTCTTTTAGTGAAGATAAAGATAGTGTGGAAAATCATTTTAGTTTAGATGTAGAAACTGACAAATGTCCTTTCTATTTAGCAAAGATGGTTAAGAATGTTAAGATTGGTGAGAGTCCAGAATTTGTTAAGAAAAGACTTGCTGCTGCTGGTATGAGATCAATTAATAATGTAGTAGATATTTCTAATTATGTTATGCTTGAATTTGGTCAACCTCTTCATTTCTTTGATAAGAATAGTTTAGGTAATCATATTTTAGTAAGAGATGCGAAAGATAATGAAGAAGTAGTTACACTAGATGGAAATAAGAGGATTCTTTCTCATAATGATATAGTTATTACAGATGGGGAAAAGCCTGTTTGCATTGCTGGTGTTATGGGTGGAGAAAATACTGAAGTTGAAGATGATACAACTGATATTTTAATAGAGGCTGCTATTTTTGATTCAGTATCTATTCGTTATACTGCTGCTAATTTAGATTTTAGAAGTGAAGCATCTATTAGATATGGAAAAGGTTTAAGTTATGAGTATACAGAGATGGCTTTAAAACGTGCATGTCATTTACTTGAAAAGTATGCAGGTGCTACAATTCTATCTGGTTGTGTTAGATATGATGTTATTGATAAGACTCCAAATGTTGTAGAGTTTGTTCCTGATGATGTTAATAAACTTCTTGGTATGAATATTAGTGTAGAGGATATGAAGGTTGAACTTGGTCGTTTAGGTTTTGATTATGAATTAAATGGAGATAAGTTTATTGTTACTATTCCAAGTAGAAGACTTGATATTGATCCTAATGTAAATGATATTGCCGAAGAAATAGTTAGACTTTATGGTTATCAAAATTTAGTATCAACTGTTCCAACTGTTCCTGTAAGACGTGGTGAATATGTAGGAGATGTTAAATATAGAAAATTAGTTTCTAAAAGACTTAGAGCACTTGGTCTTAATGAGACTAAGACTTATACTTTAGTTTCTCCTGATATGGCTAAGTTGTTTAAATATCGTGGTGTTTCTAATGCAATTCTTCCAAATCCTATGAGTATGGATAAGAGTGTTGTAAGGACTACATTAATTCCTTCACTTTTAAATGTTTATCAATATAATAAAAAGCGTAAAGTTAAGGATATTAGTTTATATGAGATTGCGAAGACATATGATAGTGAATATAATGAGACTAGTTTAATTTGTGGACTATGTTCTGGAGACTATTTAAATAATGGTTGGACTAAACCTGTTAAGTACGATTTCTATATTGTAAAGGGAATTGTTGAGAATGTTTTAGATTATATGGGATTTAAAAACAGATATAGTTTTGAAGTATCAGATTGTTCTGATTTACATCCTGGAATTAGTGCTAATATTTTACTTGATAGAAAAGTAATTGGTGTTATTGGTAGAGTTCATCCAAGTGTTTTAAAAGATGAGGTTTATGTATTTGAAATGTCACTTAATGCTTTAATGAGTAATGTTAAACCAATCAAATACAAGGAAGCTCCTAAGTATCCTGGAATCTCAAAAGATATGGCATTCATTGTTTCAAAAGATGTAACTGCGGGAGAAGTAATGGATACTATTAAAAAGGCTGGTAGTAGAATGCTTGATAGTGTTAGTGTATTTGATGTTTATACTGGAGAAAATGTAGATGCTGATAAAAAGTCAATTGCCTTTACGCTTAACTTCTTAAATCATGAGAGAACACTTACTGAAGAAGAGGTAATGGAAGTATTTAATAAAATTATTAAAGAAGTTGAGAGTACTCATAACGCAATACTTAGAGATAAATAATTTGAATAGAGAACTAATAAGGTTCTCTTTTATTATTTCTGTTCTTTTAATTTTATTAGTTTTTTGATATTATTAGTATGATAGGAGTGTATATTTATGAGTCGTGAGATTAAGAAGAGAGTTAAAGATAGTGAAATAGAGATGGCTAAGTCTTTTAATAAGAAGTTTTTTATAACTACTTTGATATTAGTTGTAATTATTTTGGGATTGGTTTTGTTTTTATTATATGATTATAAGGTTATATTTCCACCTAAGAATGATAAGGTAATTACTAGTACTAGTAAGACTACTAGGCATGAGGATAAATATATTTCTTTATCTATTGATAATTTTAGTGTGAAGGAATTATATTATAATGTTCATGATAATATTACTGTGGGTGGAGATAATTATATTTATAGTAATAATAAGACAAGTGTTGATGATATGACTTCTGAATATAAGTTTAAGTTAGCTTATAATATATATAAGAAGGATATTGTAAAAGAAGAGCGTGATAGTAATGGTATTGATACTTATATAAGTGAAGATAGTGTTAAATCTGCATATGAAAGATTATTTGGAGAAGGTAGTTATAAGAGAGTAGAATCTATTAAAAACGGATGTGATGAATTAGTATTTGATGGTGTTAGTAAGAAGTTTATTGGTATGAGTACTGATTGTAGTGTTTCTGATAATACTATTGAAATATATGATAAGATATTGGAAGTTAAGAGAAATTCTAAGGAATTATTAATCACTAGTGGGGTTGTATTTAGTTATGGAAATAATATTTGTAAGGATGTTGAATGTAATAAGATATTAACTGAAAATGATGGTGATTATACTAGAATTAAACATTTTAATGATTTTATTGAATCAAATAAAAAAAATATTGTTCAGTATACTTTTAAATATTCTTTAGGTGATGATGGATTCTATTATTATAGTGGATTTGAAAGGACTAATGATTAGTTCTTTTTTATTTATAAAATTATAGATTATATTTCATTTTTTAAAGAGATTAATTGTGAAATGAGTTGACTTATTTATGTATGATTGATAGAATCAAATTATAATATAAGATAGAGAATCTATGCATATATAAATTAATGTATGCAAACTAACTTATATTTGTATTTTGTAGTGAGAGGAGGAGTAATGTGGTTTCACTTATTTTAGCTATTGTAAGTATATTATTATTATTTTTAAATTATATTCTTGCTGCATTAGTAGCTTTAGCAGCATTAATAGTTGCATTAGTAAGATTTAAAAAAGAAAAAACAAATGGATATAATATTGCTGGACTTGTTATTTCAATAATTGTAATAGTAATAAGTATTATTATGTTTAGTTATGAAGTAATAGTTGTTAGTAGAACTAATGACAAAGTTAGACAACAAATTAATGAAATTAATGAAGAATATAAAAAAAATGAAAAGTAATATTTGTTGTTGACTGAGGGTGAGTATGTGAATAATCAATCAAATCAAAATAGTAATTTAAATGATTATTTTAATGGTATGTCTAATGGAGCGTTTAATCCGAATGATGTGAATAATTCTAACGGATTTCAAATGCCACAGAATAATCAAAATATAATGATGAATCAAGATAATAGTAATATGTTTAATGATAATGCATCTTTAAATCAAATGTCTAATCAAGTGAATAATAATCAATCTTTTCAAAATAACCGAGATGTAATGATGAGTCAGGGTAATACTCAAAACAATAATATGTTTAATGATAATGCATTTTTAAATCAGATGCCTAATCAAGGACAGAATAATGGAAAACAACAATTTAATCCTAGTAATAATTTAAATATGAATATTAGTTCAATCTTTAAGAAAAATAAAAAAATGATTTTTATATCTTTAGGAGTTGTAGTTGTTTTAGTAATTTTATCTACTTTTTTAGGTCAAAAAAGTGGTAAGTTAGATAATGGATATACTGCATCTCGTGGAGAAGAAATAAAAATAAATGAATTAACTAGTAAATATAATATTAAAGTGGTTTCTCCTATGGAAAAATATACTGTAACTAATAGTGATTTATATGGGGGAAATTATGTTAAATTAGGATTATCTATTAATAATTTATATTCTGATGAACTACCTGTTTCAACTATTAATATGTCTTTGACAGATAGCAAAAAAAAGGAAATATATACATCTCAAACCTTAGTAGGCTATGGCACTTCTGATTATTTTGGAAGCACAAGTATTGGTAGTGGACAGACTAAGAGTGGCTATTTATATTTTGGTTTTTCTAATGATGATGATGCTTTTAATACAATAGATTTAGATGAGATAAAATATCTAAAAATTTCTGTTATTTGTGATGCTAATAAAAATGATAATGGAACTTATACTTTTAAATATTCTGATTATTATTTGGAGTTGTGAGATAATAATATTAAGCGTTATGCCGACTAGTGATAGTTGGCTTTTTATTTTGATGTTTTCTTTATTTTATAGTAAAATATAAGTGGTGGTTATATGCAACTTAGGTATAATGATAATAATTATGATATTGTTATTGAAAGAAAAAACAATAAGAGAACTTATATTAGAGTAAAAGATGATTTAAAGATACATGTTTCTACTAATTATTTTGAGACTAATTTTTCTATTAAGAAATTAATTAAAGATAATTATAGTGAGATATGTAGAATGATTGATAATGCGAAAGTGAAGAAGGAGAATAATAGTGGTTTCTTTTATTTAGGTAAAAAGTATACTATTGTACATATTGAAGGTGATGATATTAGTTTTTCTAATGATATTGTTTATATTGGAAGAGATGTTGATATTGATAAGTGGTATAAGAGTAAAGCTAAAGATTTATTTTTAGAAAGACTTAATTATAATTATGATAATTTTAGTAGAAAGATACCTTATCCAAAACTTAGGATTCGTAAGATGACTAGTAGATGGGGCGTTTGTAATATTATGACGCATATTATTACTTTAAATTTGAATTTAATTAAGAGAGATACAAAATACTTAGATTATGTAATTGTACATGAGTTATCTCATTTAATCCATGGGGATCATTCGAGTAGATTTTGGAAATTAGTTGGTGAAAATATGCCAGATTATAAAAAATATAGAGAAGAAATGAAGGAATTTTAATGGTTATTACGAGTTTAGAAAATAAGAAGGTTAAAGATCTTGTGAAATTACAAAAGAAAAAATATAGAGATTCGACTGGGACTTTTATGGTTGAAGGGGAACATTTAGTAATAGAAGCAGATAAGATTAATGCGCTTAAGGAAGTTATTGTACTTGAAGGTAAGAGTACTTCTGTTTCTGTTCCTTGTATTTATGTTACATATGAAGTTATGAAAAAGATTAGTAATATGGATAGTGTTCCTGATATTATTGGAGTGTGTACTAAGAGTGATAGAACTGATATAGTAGGTAATAAGGTTTTATTACTTGATGATATACAAGACCCAGGTAATCTTGGAACTATAATTAGAAGTGCAGTTGCATTTAGTGTTAGTACTATAATATTATCTTCTCTTACAGTTGATTTATATAATTCAAAAGTTTTAAGGGCTACTCAAGGAATGCTTTTTCATATTAATATTATTAGAATGGATTCGATGGATGCGATTAATTTATTAAAGAGTAAAGGCTATATGATATATGGAACTTCTGTTGATAATGGAGTTGACGTTAGAAGTCTTACTAAAAATGAAAAAGAAAAAGTATGTTTAATAATGGGTAATGAAGGTAATGGTGTTAGTACTGATATATTAAAAATGAGTGATAAAAATTTATATATAAAAATGAACGAAGAAGTTGAAAGTTTAAATGTAGGTGTTGCTTGTAGTATATTACTATATGAATTGGAGAGATAGTATGGATAAAATATATGTTGGAAAGATTGTAAATACTCATGGTATTAAAGGTGAAATTAGGATATTAAGTGATTTTCAATTTAAAGATAAGGTCTTTAAAAAAGATAAGAAATTAATTATAGATAATTTAGAATATATTATTAGAAGTTATAGACATCATAAGATATTTGAAATGGTTACTTTAAATGAGTATAATAATATTAATGACGTTTTATTCTTAATTGGAAAAAAAGTTTATATTGATAAAGATGAATTAGAGCTTGATGATAATGAAATACTTGATAGTGATTTGATTAAGTTTAAAGTTATTGATTCTAATGGAATAAGTGGTAATATAATTGATATATTTTATGCGAGTGGTTCTAATAAAATACTTAGAGTGATGTTTGATAGAGAAGTTTTAATTCCGTTTAATTCTCCTATGATAGAGAAGATTGATAAGAATGAAAAAGTTATTTATGTTAATTTAATTGAGGGAATGTGATTATATGAAGATTGATATTTTAACTCTTTTTCCAGATATGTTTAAAGGTGTTTTTAGTGAGTCTATTATTAAAAGGGCAATTGATTTAGAAAAAGTTGAAATTAATTTGATTAATTTTCGTGATTATACAAATGATTTACATAATAAAGTAGATGATACTCCATATGGTGGAGGAGCAGGAATGGTTTTAATGCCACAACCAATATTTGATTGTGTTAAGAGTATTAAGACAGATGATTCAGTGGTTATATTACTTACTCCGGATGGAGTTCCTTATAAACAGAATATATCTTATAATTTGAGTCGTAAGAAGCATATTATTTTAATATGTGGTCATTATGAGGGATTTGATGAGAGAATTCGTAGTATATGTGATATGGAAATAAGTATTGGGGATTATGTTCTTACTGGTGGAGAAATACCTTCTATGGTATTAGTTGATTCTATTGTTAGACTTATTCCAGGTGTTATTAGAGAAGAGAGCCATTTAGAAGATTCTTTTAATGATAATTATTTACTTGATTATCCTACTTATACAAAACCTAGAGTATATGAGGGTATGGAAGTTCCTGAAGTATTATTATCGGGAAATCATGAAAAGATTAGATTATGGAGAGAGAATGAGGCCTTAAAAAGGACTAAGTTAAGAAGACCAGATTTATTAGAAAAGTAGTGGTGATATTATGTATAAAGTATATGATGATTATAAAAATAAGAATAGGATGCTTGATAAGACAGAACTTATGGATATAGAAGGTTTTTTAATGGGTTCTCGTAATAAAGTGTTTTCTATTTCTGGTTCTAATGTCATGAAAATTAAGATAGTTGATAAGAAGCTTGCGGGAAGTGTAGTTTCTGATAAAGTTATGAAAAAATATAAAAAGCTTATTGATTATCTTACAAGTGTATTAATTGACGATTGTGATGATGGTACTGGTGATGGGTATCGTGAGGCATTGAATCAGATTGAAAGATTCAGATTAATTGTAAAGAACGAATATAGAGCTTTTCTTACAAGAAAAGAACTAGAAAAAATGTCAAAACAACTTGTAGTTTTACAAAAAGAATTAAATAATCGATTACTTGAAATACATAATAGTTATATTGAAATGATGAGTATGGAAAATGGAAGAGGAAGATAATTCTCTCTTTTTTTTGTAAAGTTTTTTGAATTATATTTTATCTGATTATTATAAATGTTATAATGGTTAAGATAAGAAAGATATTGAGGTAAGTAGTTATGAAGTCTAGTAAGAAAAATATATTAATTGTGGTCTTTTCAGTAGTTTTTGTATCTGTAATTGCTTTAGGTATTACAGTATTTGGAGTTAATACTGATTTGATTGAGGCATCTGTTTATAGGGAAAAGGTGTTTGAGGTACATTTAGATAATGTTTCAGCAATTACTACTGGTAATGCTACATATACATTGCCAAGAGTTGAGGATACTTCACTTAATGATTTTTATGTTCAAATTAGTACAAATACGGATAGTGTAGTTTATACATTTACTATTAAGAATAAAGGTGACTATGATGCAGTTCTTTCATCTATTAGTAAATTTGATCCTGATTGTAGTGGTAGTAGTATTACTGATAATAAAGATGTTTGTAATAATTTAGTTTATAAGTTAACTTATAATAATGGTTCTAAAGTAAAGAATGGTGATATTTTAGAAGCTGGTACTACAAGGACTATGAATTTAACGATTAAGACTACTTCTAAAAATACTATTACTAGCCCTGTACTTATTAAAGATTTAGATATTATGTTAAATTATAATAAAAAATAAATTTATTAAAAGTTGTGTTGTTTATAGGTCAAATATGGTATACTTTGATTATAATAGGCGGTGAACTATATGGATGATAAGAATAAAAAGGTTAATAAATTTAAATTTGTTGATAGTTCTGATGATGTTTCATTAAGTGATAATAATTTCAATAAGAAAAATGATGATTTGATAAATGAAAATGAAATCAATAATAATCATGTAAAATCTGAAAATAAAAGATATTTTAGTTATGAAAAAAGAGTAGCTATATTAGTTATTTTAACTATTATTTTATTTATAGGAGCATTTTATGCATTATATAGAGCATTTCATTTTAGTAGTGATGAGAAAGTTACTTATTATGAGAATAGTGATAGTCAATATACAGTATGTTTAAATAAGAATAGTTATTATAATCAAGAATGTTTACCTGCAGGAATGCAATATTTAGCTCCTATTGTTAATAATATAGGTGTTGATTTTTCATATAATGTTAATTTTTCTGAGAATATAGATTATAAATTTAGTTATTATGTTGTTGCTAATTTAAAAATTTATGATAATAGTAATGAAGATAAAATTTTATATAATAATGATGATTTATTAGCGGAGAGACAAGTTTTATCTGGTAAAAGTAATAAGATTGATATTAATAGTTCTGTTAAGGTTCAATATGATAAATATTTGGAGTATTTTAATAAGTATAAAAAAGATTATTCTTTGAATGCTAAGGGTGTAATTAATGTTTTATTGTATGTTGATGATTCTTATGATACAAGGGTTGTTTCTTCTATTAATATTCCAATAGGTGAACAAACATTTTCTGTTGGTGTTAATGATATTAATGCGAATAAACAAAGTGTTAGTTTAAATAGTAATAGTTGGAATAATTATAATGAGATAAGTGCATTTTTAGGAGCATTTTTAAGTTTAATTTGTTTAATGTTTATTGTTAAATTAATTAAGTATGTTACTTATTCATTTGATAGAAAGAGTAAGTATGAAAGTTTAATTAATCATATACTTAAGGAATATGATGATTCTATTGTTAGTGTTAAGGATTATAGTATTGATACTAATAAGAAGTTAGTTAAGGTTTTAAGTTTTAAAGAGTTGTTAGATGTAAGAACAAGTATAAATAAACCGGTTATTTATTCTAAGGTTAATAATGTTAAGAGTGACTTTATTGTTGAAGATGATAGTATTATTTATAAATATACAATAAAGGATACTGATGATTTAGTAAAGAATAAGTAGGTAGGTGTTTATTATGAATGGTAGTAATTATAAAAATATGGTATTAATGATAATATTAGCAGTGTTACTTGTTGGTACTTTTTCTTATACTATTATTGCTAATAAAAATAATTTACCAATAGTTATGGATTTACCATAGGAAATTAAGTACTTTTTAGTGCTTTTTTCTTTACTTTTTTTATAATGTTTGCTATAATTGAAGACGTCTAGTGAAGTGATCCGCTTTTCTTATGATTATGATCATTTTGGAAAATATATTTAGAGAGAGGAGACTTAGTATGAACGTTATTGATAAGATTAATGCAAAATATGTTAAAAATGATGTTCCTGAATTCCGTGTTGGAGATACAGTAAGAGTTGACGTTAAGATTATTGAAGGTAAGAGAGAACGTATTCAAGCTTTCGAAGGTGTTGTAGTTGCTCGTCGTGGTGGAAGTGTTTCTGAAACATTTACAGTACGTAAGATGTCAAGTGGAGTTGGAGTTGAAAGAACTTTCCCAATTCATTCACCAAAAGTTGCTGGTATTACAGTAATTCGTAGAGGTAAAGTTAGACGTGCTAAACTTAACTTCCTTAAAGGAATGGTTGGTTCTTATCGTATTAAAGAAAGAGGACAAAAATAATAGAATAAGACTTCGGTCTTATTTTTTTATGTTATAATGTTTAGTAGGTGATTTATGTGAGTAAAAAGGAAAAACATATTAATGATAATGTAGAAGAAAAGAAAAGTACTTTAAGTGTTATTAAAGAAATTTCTATATATATTTTAATTATAATAATTATTTTATTAATAAAGAAATTTATTGTTACGCCTATTAAAGTTAATGGTCAGAGTATGATGAATACTTTACATGACGGTGATATTATGATTATGAATATTATTGATTATAAGATTAATGGCCTTAAGAGATTTGATATTGTTATTGTTGATGAAGGAAGTGAACTTTTAATAAAGAGAGTTATTGGTCTTCCTGGTGAGAGTGTTCAATATAAAGATAATAAGTTATTTATTAATGGAAAAAAGGTTATTGATAATTATGGAAAAGGTGATACAGATGATTTTTCTATTATTCTAGATGATGATGAGTATTTTGTTCTTGGTGATAATAGAGAAAATTCTATGGATAGTAGAGCATTTGGGGCTTTTTCTAAGAACAAGATTCTTGGGAAAACTAGTTTAACTATATTTCCATTTAATAGATTGGGTAATAAGGAGTAGTTATGTTTTCAGAATTAAAGAAAGAGTATGATAGACTTCAACTTGAATATGGTTCGAGTGAATTAGATTCTATTATTAATGGTGGATGTAGTAATAATCCAGATATTTGTTTTGTTTTTATGAATCCAACTGGTAGAAATGTTGCATCAGATAAGTCTTGGAAAGGTATTAAAGCTCCTTGGCTTGGAACTAAAAGTATTTGGGATTTATTTTATGAAGTTAATTTATTAGATGAAGATGTTTATTATGATATAAAGAGTAAGAAGCCAAAGGACTGGACTGAGGAGTTTGCTGCATATGTTTATAAAAATATAGAAGATCATAAAGTGTTTATTACTAATTTAGGTAAGTGTACACAAGTTGATGCTCGTCCGTTACCTGATAGTGTATATATTAAGTATTTGGATTTGTTTTATAAAGAACTTGAACTTGTTAATCCTAAGGTTGTAGTACTTTTTGGTAATCAAGTATCTTCTATAGTATTAGGAGAAAAAGTAAGTGTTTCTCAGTGTAGAAAAGTTTGTTTTGATAAAACTATTAATGGTAAAACGTATAAGTTTTATCCTGTCTATTATCCTGTTGGTAATGGTAGATTTAATATATCTAAGTCTATTGAAGATATAAAATGGATAATGTCAAATAATTTATAATAAAATGTTTTGGAGGTAATTTTTATGGATTTAAAGAGATGTAAAGGGATTTTTATAGATATCGATGGTAGTGAACATGCTTTTGGTACGATGAAATATGCACATGTTTCTGATCTTGATGATGATAATTATCATGATGAGGCTTTTAAAAAGGATTTATTAAATACTGAATGGTTTAAGAGTTTAAATTTTGATTATTCTGGAAATATTAATGCAGATATAGTAGGCCTTGCTGGAATTGGTGTAATTACACTTATTAATGCTTGTAGTTTAAATCCTAATGGAACACGTTATAATGCTTATGCAATTGCAGTTCCAGAGAAAGTTAGTGATAGTCAAAGAGAACTTTTAGAAAGAGAATATTCAAATATAAAGGAAACACTTGATAGTACTGAAGCTATTTTATTTGGTGAAGTAATTAATGGTAGTGATAATAATGAACTTTTTTATAATTTAGATGAATTATATGATTATTGTGGTTTAAAAAGAGTAGAAAAAGATAATGATAATAATGGTTTTGAAAGATGATATAAATACTATTTATAATTATTTGACATAATAATAAAATTGTGTTATAATTTAGTCATTGGAGATGATACTATGAAATATTTTATAATGAGACGAAGATACAGTTAATACATAGCTTGTGTTTTGTTTATATGCAGATACAAGTGATTTTATATTGATTGTATCTGTATAGTTGATTTATAAAATATTTTGTAGCCTATGCAGATTTGCATAGGTTTTTCTTTTAATTCCTATGCAAGATGTATAGGATTTTTTTATGCTATACGATAAGTATAGCTTTTTTTGAAGGGAGAGAGGTTTATGAATAAATTTAATGAAATACTAAAAGATAATAGTGAATGTAAGATATGGGAAAAATTAGATAATGGTTGTTATATTGGAACGCTAGGATATTCTGAGGCGAATATTTCAATATTACAAAATTTATTAATGTCATTTGCTGAACATTATGGTGAAGATATTGATTATGATGCAGCTAAGGAAGAATTAAAATTATATGAAGACTGTGGTAAGTTATTTATATATTTTGATGAAAATATGAAACCCGTATCAATGAATGGATGTATTTATAATATGAATAATGACACAGTTGATTTCATCTCCAATAATGGAAAGGAACTTAATTCATTGTATTTTTATGGATTATCTACTTTACCAGAATATCGTGGAAAGGGAGCTTGTCATGTATTAGTTAATTATGCAATTCAATTTGCAAAAGAAAATGGATTTGATTTTGTATATGCTAGAACTGATTTAAAGGATTCTATGTCTGAGTATATTATGCAATGTGGTGGACTTGAAATTTGTAAAGTTGATGATAAAATTATTGCAGAATGGGTTGATGTAACTGATGATAAAGGAGATTATCGTCTTCATATGTATATGCCACTTAATGATAATGTTTCAATTGATGCTAAGGGAGATTTCTATTTAGCAGATTCTAACACAAGAGAAGTTCTTTCTAAAGATAAGACCATTAATAAGGTTATTACTAAATAATTATTAAGTATAAGAAATAGGAGGATATATGGAAGATATTAGGAATGTTTTATTAAAATTATTAGAATTTAAAACTATAGGAATTAATACTAAAGAATTTGATAAATTATTTAATTATGTAAAAGATATTTGTAATGATAAGTTATTTATTAAAGAGTACATTTTTAATAATAAGAAATGTATGGTTATATCTAATTATGATGGTTATTCTTTTGATGTTATTTTCTGTACACATATAGATGTTGTTGAAAGTGATAGTTATGAGATAGTCGAGGATAATGATAATTTATATGGTCGTGGTACTATTGATATGAAGGGAAGTGTTTCTGTTTGTTTAAATGTTATGAATAATTTGGATACTTCAAAAAAAGTAGCTTTATTTATAACAAGTGATGAGGAAATAGATGGAAATTGTGTTAAAGAATTATTAGAAAAATATACTGGTTCTTTTGCAATTGTACCTGATGGCGGAAGTAATTTTGATTTGATTGTTGAAGAAAAAGGAGCATTACAATTAAAGGTTTTGGCTGAGGGTGTAAGTGCTCATGCTTCACAACCTTTTAATGGAGATAATGCTATTGTTAAAGTAATGGATGTTTATAATGATTTAATTTCTAAATATCCTTTACCTACTAGTAGTGATGATTATGTAACAACAGTTAACTTATCTAAAATAGAAGGAGGGAATGCTACTAATTGTGTACCAGATTATGCAGTTTGCTATTTTGATATTCGTCGTGTTAGTAAAGATTCTGTTTCTGATATTTTGGATATAATAAAAAAACATGATGTAAAATATGAAATATTATTAGATGGTGATGTATTTAAAACAGATTTAAATAATAATTTTGTTAAAAAATATATAGAATCTTCTGAAAAAGTATTAAATAAGAAGATAAAAAAAGTTGGATGTGAGTCTACTTCTGATGCGATATATTTTTATTTAAAAAATATTCCTACAGTTATTATGAATCCAGTTGGATATTATCCACATAATCCTAAAGAGTATGTTAATAAGAAGAGTCTTTTGGATTTATATAATATTTATATGGAATTTATTAATAATTTATAAGAAATATTTAGAAGCTACTTACCATATTTGGTTTGTAGTTTTTTTGTATGATGGAGTGAGTTCTTGAAATAGTACATCTAATAGTTGTGGTAATTTGGTAATATATGAACTTGATGATGATTTAGGTAAAGTGTTAAGAAAGGTTAAAAAATAGAAATTTATTCATATTAATCTTTATGGTATAATATATATGTATAGTCTTATAAAATAGAATGGAGATGAAATATATGAATATTAGAAGACAAGAAAAGAATGATTGTAGTGGAATTGCACATGTAGTGACACTTGCTTGGAATGAAGCTTATAAGGATATAGTATCTAGAGATTTTTTAGATAATTTATATGTTACTGAACATGATAGGGCAGATGAGGCTTATAAGAAATTTAATAAGAGATATAATCATCAATTTGTTTTAGACGATAATGGAGAAGTTGTTGGATTTGTTAATGTAGGAAGAGCTTTTGATGAAGAATTTGATGGATATGGAGAAATATTTGCTTTATATATTATAAATGGTTATAAAAATAAAGGTTATGGAGAAGAATTGTTTAAAACTGGAATTTCTGAATTAAAAGATATGGGATTTGATAAAGTAATAGTTGGTTGTTTGGAGAATAATCCTTCTAATGATTTTTATAAGCATTTAGGCGGTAAGTTTATTAAGAAAAGAATGTTTGAGAAAATTAACATTATGGAAAATGTTTATGAGTTTAATGTTTAATTGAGGTTTTAAATGGTATTTATAAGAAATGGTAATGGAGATTATATTGATGAACCAGCTATTGAAGATGTTTTAGATGATGATTTTGATTATTTAATTTATAGAGAGAATAGTATAAAAAATACTAGAGATGACAAAGATTTTATAGATGATGATATTGATATTGATCAATTATATGAAGCATTATTTGATGAGTCTAGTAAAGAAGAAACAGTTGAAGTGAATGAAGAAGTAAAAATACTTAATGAGTATTTTGAAAGAATAAGAGATGTTCAATGGGATTATGAACGTGATAATTCAGTGAATCCTACATATACTATGAAAGTTATTGCGAAGACTTATGCTGATAAGTTAAGTGAATATGAAATGTTACAGGAGACTAGGGAAAAACTTGTTAATGTTTTGAGAAAAGTTGTTTTAAAAAAAGATGAAATAGAAAAAGAAAGATTTGAAGAAGAAAGAAGAAAAAAAGTTTTACGTGATGAGAGTTTGAATAGGATTAATATGTTTTTGAATAGAGAAATTCCTCTTGGTGGTTTATGCTTATATGATATTGATGTCTTAAAAAAGTCTGATGTATATAGATTAAATAGAAGAAAGTTTGATAAATATATTAGATATATTTTTAGTCGTTTAGATCCTAATACGGATTATGATGATAAGATGCATATTCCGATTATTGAACTTCCTAAACAGAAAAAAGGTGGTAGAAAACATTAATTTTATTATTAATGTTTTTTAAGTATATTAGAAAGTTATATGTTGATTAGTAAATTATAAAAATTAGTAAGGTTATGGGATGGTGATTTTATGCAGAGAATAGATAAATTTGTTAGTAGTCAAACTTCTTTATCTAGAAACGATGTGAAAAAATTGTTAAAGAAAGGTTTAATTAAAGTAAATGGGAATACTATTAGTAAAAGTAATTGTTTAGTTGATGAAAATAATGATATTATTACTGTTAATGGTGAAGAAATTAATTATAAAAAATATGTATATTTGGTTTTAAATAAACCAAAAGGTTATGTTAGTGCGACTAATGATTCTTCATGTGCTACGGTAATAGATTTGTGTCCTCCTGATTTTTTAAATAGAAATTTATTTCCTGTAGGAAGATTAGATAAAGATACAACTGGGTTGATGATTATATCTGATGATGGAGATTTTGCTCATAATATTTTGTCTCCTAAAAAGCATGTGTCTAAAAAGTATTATGTTGAATTATCTGGTGATTTAAGGGATGAAATGGTAGAAGATTTTAGAAATGGAATAAGTTTAAATGATGGTGAATGTAAAAGTAGTATTTTAGAAATAATTGATAAAAGATCTTGTTATGTAACTTTAACTGAGGGAAGATATCATCAGATTAAGAGAATGTTTGGGTGTTATGGACTGGATGTTTTAGAACTTAAACGTATTAGAATTGGTAATTTAGATTTACCTAGTGATTTGGAAATTGGGGAATCTAGGGAATTGACCGAGGATGAATTAAAGAAAATAACAGAATAAATTATTATATTTTTACAGATACAATAATTTGTCTAAAATTTTGACAATTATTATAACTTTATACATAATTGAACATTGTTAAAATATTGCTCATTGTACATATTATTATTTTGAGTATACTGAGATATGTATATTAATAATAAGGAGGAATAATTATGTATTATGGAGCAGGAACGTATGAAGCTTTTGCAAGACCTGAAAAACCAGAAGGAGTAGATAGAAAATCAGCATATATTATAGGAACTGGGCTTGCTGGATTATCAGCAGCATTCTATTTAGTTCGTGATGGTCAGATGAAGGGAGAACATATTCATTTATTTGAAAAGCTTGATTTAACAGGCGGTTCATGTGATGGAAGAAAAGATATTACTAAGGGATTTTATATGCGTGGTGGAAGAGAGATGGATAACCATTTTGAATGTATGTGGGATATGTTCAGAAGTGTTCCATCAATTGAAACACCAGATGTTAGTGTATTAGATGAGTATTATTGGTTAAATAAACATGATCCAAATTACTCTTTATGTAGAGCAACAGAAGATTGTGGTAAAGATGCTCATACAGATAAAATGTTTAAATTAGATAGGGAATCTGCTATGGCACTTTCTAAATTATTTATTACTAAAGAGGAAGATTTAGAGGATAAGAAAATAGAAGAAGTATTACCAGAATCTTTTTGGAATACTAACTTTTGGTTATATTGGCAAACAATGTTTGCTTTTCAAAAATGGTCATCAGCCTTGGAGATGAAGAGATATTTATGTAGATATGTTCATCATATAGATGGATTGCCTGATTTTTCAGCATTACGTTTTACTAAATATAATCAATATGAATCAATGATTTTACCACTTCAAAGATATTTAGAAAACCATGGGGTAAAAATACAATATGGAATCGATGTTAAGAATGTTATAATTGAACATCAAAATGATAGGAAGATTGCTAAACAAATTATATTTGAAAAAGATGGTGAAGAAAATACAATTGATTTAATAGAGGATGATTTGGTATTTATTACAAATGGATGTTGTACTGATACATCTTGTTATGGTGACCAAACAACTGCTCCAGACTTATCAAAAATAAAAAATGGTTGTGGTGAGTCTTGGGATATGTGGAAAAATATTGCTTCTCAAGCAAAAAATAATGAATTTGGAAATCCAGAAAAGTTTTGTAATAATGTAGATGCAACTAACTGGATGAGTGCAACAATTGCAACAAGTGATGATGAAATAATTAAATATATAACTGATATTTGTAAAAGAGATCCAAGAAGTGGAAAGGTAACAACAGGTGGAATTGTAACTGTAAAAGATAGTACAGAAAATTGGTATTTATCATGGACAATTAATAGACAACCTCAATTTAAATCTCAAGATAAAGGAATGATTTTGGTTTGGGTTTATTCACTTAATACAAATAAAAAAGGAAATTATGAAAAAAAAGCTATGCGAGATTGTACTGGTAGTGAAGTGTGTGAAGAGTGGCTTTATCATATAGGTTTTCCAAAAGATAAAATAAAAGAGTATGCAAATGAAAAATGTAATACGACAACTTGTTATATGCCATATATTAATGCATTTTTTCAACCTAGAAAGAATGAGGATAGACCTTTAGTTGTACCTAAAGGATCAGTTAATTTTGCATTTTTAGGGCAATTTGCAGAAATTCCAAGAGATACAATATTTACAACAGAATATTCAATAAGAACAGGAATGGAAGCTGTATATACTTTATTAAATGTAGATAGAGCTGTACCAGAAGTATGGGGAAGTAAATACGATGTACGTGAATTATTAAAAGCTTGCTATTATGCAATAGATAAAAAAAGAATAGATGATGTTCCATTAACATTTGCTGAAAAACAATTATTAAAAATTGTAAGAAAAAAAATAAAAGGAACAGATATTGAACTATTATTAGAAGAAAGTGGTTTATTTGATGAAAAGTAAACCGCTTTTCTTTTTTTTAAAAGCAACATTTAAAGTAAAGTAGTAGTATTTAATTTAATAATACTTTTGAAAACTTGTTCATAATAATTATTTAAAGTATAATAAATTAGGTGATTTAATTTGAGTAGTTTAACAACAAAAAAAGCAATTGCTTATACATTTAAAGATTTATTAAAAGAAAAGTCATTTTCTAAAATAACTGTTAATGACATTGCAAAAAGATGTGATATTAATCGACAAACTTTTTATTATCATTTTCAGGATATTAGGGATTTAGTTGAATGGATTTGTATTGAAGAGGTTGATAGGATTCTTGATATGGGGAGTGAATATGAAACTTGGGAAGAAAAGTTTTTATCTATATTTAATTTGATGGAAGATGAAAAAGTTTTTATTATAAATATATATCATTCAGTATCTGTTGAAGTACTTAGAAAGAATATTTCAAGACTTGTTTATCCTATTATTTATGATGAAATAAGTAGAATGGCTAAGAGTTTAAATGAAGAAGATAAAGTTTTTATAACAAATTTTTATAAATATTCGTTTGTATCTATTGTATTGAATTGGATAGAAAATAATATGAATGAAAATCCTAATAATATCGTGAATAAAGTTAGTAATTTGGTAACTGGTACAATACAACATGCGTGTATTGCTATAAATGGGAAAATATGATTTTTTGTTTATAAGTTAAAATTTGATAAAAGTATTGATAAATAAGTAAAAATTTGATATAATATGCGAAACATTTGGTAAAGGGGAGATTGTATGAATTTAGAAGAATTAAAAAAATTAGAAAGAATTGAAGAATTAGATGAAAGAGCATTTCAATTAATTAATCATTTTAAAGGTATCAATGGTTGGATTGAATGTAATATGGGTACTGATCCTAACTTCCATGAAATGATAGAGTGTTTAACTGAGTATGCATCACTTGCATCAGAATATTATGATTGTTGTGAAAAATCTGGGTATATAACAGATACTTATGGTGATGATGAATTAGGTGCTTCAAAAAGATATGAGTTATTATCTGAATTTGATTCATTAAATGAAGTGCGTGATGAAGTTTATAAAATGTTTACTTTAAGAAATGATAGTGCTTTCTTTGAAGATAGAGAAGCAAAAGAGTTTTCTGATAATTTAATGATTCAAGCAACTATTGGAAGTTATAATAATCCAGAAGATGATAGAATTGCAGAGATTAAGAAATTTGTATTAAAGAAAGTTGCTGGAGTATATTTTTATATTTGGCAAGTTAAACAAAGTAATCCTAATTATCAATATGATAATGTTTCAGAATGGAAAGAATTACAAGAAGCTTATCTTGAATATAAAGAAGCTGTTGGAAAAGAAGAAACTAAAGGTGATTATTCAGGACCTCAATTTGGTAAAGAAATTGAAAATATGTTTGCGGTAATTGAGAAAAATTATAAATTTAGTGAAACAAAAGAAGAACAAGCATCAGAAGAAGTAGAAACTACTGAAGAATTAGAAGAAATAAATAGACAAGCAGAAGCATTAACTAATCGTTTTAGAGGAATAAATAGTTGGATTGAAGCTAATATAAATACAGATCCTAACTTCTGTGAAATGGTTGACTGCATGGTTGAATATGGAAAACTTACAAAACTTTATGATAAGTATTATCAAAAAGTAGGATATCCAACATTTAATAATGGTTCAGAAGAAGTAGAAGCAACACATTATCATTTAGCTCTTGTTTCACCTAAATTAAAAGAAGCACAAAGTGAATTATCTAAAATGTGGAATTTAAGATGTAAATCTCCATTCTTTGAAGATGAAACTGTAAGAGAATTTATTACAGAATTATCAATGAGAACAAAAATTGCAGAATACTATGTTCCAGAAGATAAAGAAATTGAAAGAATTAAAAAAGAAATCTTATGTAAGACAGCTAGTATTTACTTCTATATTTGGCAAGTAAAACAAACTAACCCAGATTACCAATACGATAATGAAGCAGAATGGAATAATTTACTTCAAGCATATGAAATTTATAAAGATGCTGTAAAATATGTAGAACCTCAATTTGGTAAAGAAATTGAAAATATGTTTGCGCTAATTGAGAAAAATTATAAATTTAGTGAAACAAAAGAAGGACAAGCATCAGAAGAATTAGAAACTACTGAAGAATTAGAAGAAATAAATAGACAAGCAGAAGCATTAACTAATCGTTTTAGAGGAATAAATAGTTGGATTGAAGCTAATATAAATACAGATCCTAACTTCTGTGAAATGGTTGACTGCATGGTTGAATATGGAAAACTTACAAAACTTTATGATAAGTATTATCAAAAAGTAGGATATCCAACATTTAATAATGGTTCAGAAGAAGTAGAAGCAACACATTATCATTTAGCTCTTGTTTCACCTAAATTAAAAGAAGCACAAAGTGAATTATCTAAAATGTGGAATTTAAGATGTAAATCTCCATTCTTTGAAGATGAAACTGTAAGAGAATTTATTACAGAATTATCAATGAGAACAAAAATTGCAGAATACTATGTTCCAGAAGATAAAGAAATTGAAAGAATTAAAAAAGAAATCTTATGTAAGACAGCTAGTATTTACTTCTATATTTGGCAAGTAAAACAAACTAACCCAGATTACCAATACGATAATGAAGCAGAATGGAATAATTTACTTCAAGCATATGAAATTTATAAAGATTCTGTAAAATATGTAGGACCTCAATTTGGTAAAGAAATTGAAAATATGTTTGCGGTAATTGAGAAAAATTATAAATATAGTGATACAGAAGAAAAACAATATTAAAATTTAATTAGTTTTATGAGATGATTTAAAAAAATCATCTTTTTTTTATTATATTTATTTTTTTTAATGTAATATATTAAGAGGTGTTTTTATTGAAAAAAGTTTATAAACTTGTTAAGACATGAGTGTAGTAAATTTTAGATGACAAATTACATAAATTGAAGAAAGTTGGGTAAACTCTTACGATAATTGAGACTGATAGATTTATTTTGAAATTACTTGAGAGGGAAAATGCTGAAGGAGTATTTAATATTTTTAAGAATCATAAAGTAATAGAAAACTTGAATATGGATATTCAGACAAGTATTGATGATAGTATAAAGTTAATAGATGAATATTATGAGGGATTTAAAAAATATGAAAAATATTCATTTGAGATAATAGATAAAAATACTAATATAACAAAGGTAAATGAAATCAATGATATGATAGAAAATCTTACTAAAGAAATTGATAATTTATATGAAGAATGGGAAAATATATGTGAGTCAGATAATTAACTTACTTATAATTTTATATATAATGAATATGAAAAAAAGAACAATTTTTAGGATTGTTCTTTTAATATCTTCTATTAAATCTTTTATTAATATATTTTTGTTTAACTTGTTTTTTATTTGTTGTAGTTTTTTCTACTTGTGTTTGTTGTCTACTTGTACTAATTATTTCTTGATCATCTAAATAATTATCTACATATATCATTAGATCTTGTAATACATGATATTTATTATCAGTACTTAAATTTTCATAACGTTCATAATTATCTTTTAATACTTCTTTTAAAGTACTTTCTATATCTTCTTCACTTCCAAAAAAGAATACTTCTCTTGGAAAGGGAAATTCATTTAGTAAAATATAAGAATATGTAAAATCTTCAATAGTATTCATTTTTTCTTCTAATGGTAACTCATCATATTCTTCTATAAATGAATCAGCATCAGTATTAGATAATTTTTCTGGGAAAAATAACATTTTATTTAGATTTGTACAAGTACCAAATGGAATGAATGAACCTAAATGATAATTAAAACATCTAATTTTTTCTCTAAAAGAATCTTTATTTTCATCATCATAGCTTTCATATTCATGGATTTGTTCTAAT
Source organism: uncultured Bacilli bacterium (assembly GCA_934140575.1). GTDB lineage: Bacteria > Bacillota_I > Bacilli_A > RF39 > UBA660 > UBA3789. The sequence goes on from CAKPBJ010000009.1 coordinate 39,700, forward strand.
AAATCATTTTTTAATTCTTCTAATTCGTTCTTATTTAAATAAGTAACATTATTCATTGCTTCATGTAAGTTTATTTTAAAGTTAAAGTAGTTTTCAAATGTTTCATTTAAACTTTTTAATACTTTTTTATTCTTTTTAGTTTGTAATGTTTCTAAAAACTTATCATATATTCTTAATTGATTAAAAAAAGATAGTCCTAGATAATTTTCTTCTATATTTTTTCTCATAGTAATACCTCCAAAGTTTTTCTTACTATTCTAAGTGTTTTTAATGTTGTTGTCAAACTAATGATATTTTCTTTATATAATTAATGATTATTTACTTAGATAGTTTATAAATGTATAATTAAATTATTAATTTATTATGATTTAGGGTAATTTAAATGTTATTAAAAGTGGGAATGCTATGTAAACATTTTAAGGGAAATGATTTAATTGAAAAGAATATTTATAGAATAGAAGAAATTGGTGTTAATGGGAAGAATATTGATTCTAGTAAAATAATTTATACTGGTGATAAAGATTTATTACTTTCAAAAAACTTAGTAATTTATAGTAATATTTTTCAAAAAGATAAGTTGTTTGCTAGAGAGTATGAGGATTTAATCAGTGAACTTTCAGATGATAAAAAAGAATTATATAATCAAACTTTTAGATTAGAACCGCTTAATGATGAAGAGATAAAAACTATTAAATGTCATGAATTTATAGAGAAAAAATTAAATATAAATAAAAATTAATTAGGTAGAAATTTAATTAGAAAAGATTTTATATTAATTCTTTTATTATTACAAAACTGTAATATACTTTGGAACATAAATTTATTTAAATAGTGTTATAATATAAGCAATTAAAAGTAATTAGAAATATTATGGTGAGTAAAATGAAGAAGATATTAATAGTAGAAGATGAAGAAGTAATTAGAAAAGAACTTAAAACATTACTTGAAAATTCTGGGTATCAAGTTTTTATGCTTGATAAGTTTAATGATACTAAGAATGATATTATGAATATTAAGTGTGATTTAATTTTACTTGATATTAATCTACCTAATATAAATGGAGAGTTAATATTAAAAGAAGTTAGAAAAGAATCTAATATTCCTATTATTATGGTTACTAGTAGAGCACTTGAAGTAGATGAGGTTTTATCTATGTCATATGGAGCAGATGACTATATTATTAAGCCATATAATCCAACTATTTTATTGCTTAGAATACAAAATGTATTTAAGAGAATGGAAAATAATAGAGATGATTTATTTTACGATGATATTGTTGTGAACGCAAAGAAAGGTTATTTAGAAAGAGATGGTAAAATATTAGAACTTACAAAGAATGAGATGATAATATTTACTTATCTTTTAAGTAATAGAGAAAGAATTGTTACTCGTGATGACTTAATGACTGATTTGTGGAATAATAATGAATATATAAATGATAATGCTTTAACAGTAAATATAAGTAGATTAAGAAATAAACTACAAGAATTTGGTCTTTCTGAGAGAATTGAAACTAAGAAAGGGTTAGGATATAAGTTATTATGAGTTTTAAAAAATATTTATTAGATAAAAGTATGCAAATATTTATTACTATTTCTGGATTTATAATTACTATATTACTATTAAATGCTTTTAAAGTAGAAAGAGATTTAATATTAGTTATATCAATTATATTTATAATAGTAATAGTTTTAAATATATTTTTTGATTATTATAAGAGAAATAGTTTTTATAGGAAAATATTAAATATACTTAGTAGTTTAGATAAGAAGTATTTGGTTCTTGAGATGATTAATAAACCTAATTTTTATGAAGGGGAATTATTTTATCAAATGCTTTATGATATTAATAAATCTATGTGTGAGAATGTTAAAGAATATAGTTTAAATATTAATGACTTTAAAGAATTTGTGGAGATGTGGATACATGAAGTTAAAATTCCTATTTCTAGTTTAATACTTCTTAATCATAATCATTCTAATGAGATTGATAGAAAGTATGTTGAACAGATTAGAAGACTTGATAATTATGTTGATCAAATATTATATTATGTACGTAGTGAAAATGCTGAGAAGGATTATATTATAAAAGAAAATAGTCTAAGTGAGATTGTTAAAAATGTGGCATTAAAGAATAAAGATGATTTATTAGAAAATGATGTAAGATTAGAAGTTTCTATTCATAATGAATTGGTTTTAACAGATGCGAAATGGTTAGAGTTTATTTTGAATCAGATTATTAATAATAGTATTAAATATAAAAGAGATGAAGTAGATTCATTTATAAAGATTGAAGCAGAAACTAGGAGTGACAAGGTGTTTTTAAGTATTACTGATAATGGTGTTGGTATTCCTGATAGTGATATTTCTAGAGTCTTTGAGAAGTCTTTTACTGGTATTAATGGAAGAATTAAGGCAAAATCTACGGGAATGGGACTTTATATTGTTTACAATTTATGTAAAAAAATGGGTCATAAAATAATGATTGAGTCATGTGTTTCTTCTTATACCAAAATTACTATTGTATTTTCTTTAGGAGGATTTTATAAGTTTAATGATTGATTATTAATTATTTTAATGTTACGAAATTGTAATAATTTGTAATATTAGAAGTGGGATTAATATTTTTTCTTATACTACAATGTATAAAGAAAGGAGATATTATATTATGAGTGAAATTTTAAAGATTGATAAGATTGAGAAATATTATGGAAATAAGTCTAGTCTTACAAAAGCAATTGATAATTTATCGTTTAATGTAGAAGAAGGAGAATTTGTTGCGATAATGGGAGCAAGTGGCTCTGGAAAGACTACTCTTTTAAATTGTATATCTACAATTGATAAAGTTACATCTGGACATATTTATGTAGCAGGTAATGATATCACAAAATTAAGAGGAAATAGTCTAAATAAGTTTAGAAGGGAAGAGTTAGGTTTTATATTTCAAGATTTTAATTTACTTGATACTTTAACTGCTTATGAAAATATTGCTTTGGCTCTTTCTATTCAAAATATTAAAGAAAAAGAGATATCTGATAGGATTAAAAGAGTTGCTGAGGAGTTAGATATTAATAGTGTTTTAGATAAATATCCATATCAAATGAGTGGAGGTCAAAAACAAAGAGTTGCTAGTGCTAGAGCAATTATTACTAATCCAAAATTAATACTTGCAGATGAACCTACTGGAGCACTTGATTCAAAGTCTTCTAAAATGTTACTTGAAAAATTTAATTATTTAAATAAAGAGAATAAGGCAACTATTCTTATGGTTACACATGATGCTTTTACGGCTAGTTATTCATCTAGAGTTATCTTTATTAAAGATGGAAAAATTTTTAATGAGATTAGAAGAGGTAATGATTCAAGACGAGATTTTTTTGATAAGATAATTAATGTCGTGACAATGCTTGGTGGTGATTTAAGTGATGCTCTTTAAATTATCATTAAAGAATATAAGAAAAAGTATAAAAGACTATGCAATTTACTTTTTCACTTTAATTCTTGGTATTGCTATATTTTATGTATTTAATGCAATTGATGATCAAACTGTTATGTTGGATGTTTCAAATTCAATTTTTTCAATAATAAAATTATTAACAAACATGCTTTCTGGAGTTAGTATTTTCGTTTCATTTATATTAGCATTTTTAATTATTTATGCGAGTAGATTTTTGATGAAAAGAAGAAATAAAGAATTTGGTATATATTTAACTCTTGGAATGAGTAAGAGAAAAATATCTTTAATTTTATTTTTTGAAACATTGATTATTGGTGTCTTTTCACTTGTAATTGGACTGGGTGTTGGATTTTTATTATCACAATTAATGAGTATTTTGGTAGCAAATATGTTTGAAGCAAATTTAAATAAATTTACTTTTATATTTTCTAAAGGAGCATTTTTAAAAACACTTTTATATTTTGGTATTATGTATTTAGTTGTGATGATTTTTAATACAATAAATATTAGTAAATGTAAATTAATTGATTTAATACAATCAAATAAAAGGTCTGAAAAAATAAAACTTAAGACGCCATATATTTGTATAATAATTTTTATTTTAGCTTGTATTATGTTGGGTTATGCATATTATTTAGTAATTGGAGATACGTCGTCTTTAAGTAATCGTAAGATATTTAGTGCTATTGGTTTGGGAGCTACATCAACATTTTTAATATTTTGGTCATTGTCAGGCTTTCTTTTACGTATTTTTATGAATATGAAGAAAGTATATTATAAAGGATTAAATAGTTTTATCTTAAGACAATTTTCAAGTAAAATTAATACAACAGTTTTTTCTACAACAATAATTTGTTTAATGCTTTTTATTACTATTTGTGTTTTATCAACGGCTTTATCAATGAAAAATTCTCTAAATCAAAGTTTAATTACTTTTTCTCCAAGAGATGTTGAATTAATTCAGATTTATCATGATTCTAAAGATGATGATTTGACTGAGATACAGAAGGAAAATGTTAAGTTGAATTTTGATGAATTATTAATGAAATATGGGTTTGATATAAAAAAAGAATTTAAAAACATTACTTATTTTTCACTTTATTCTGATGATAATATTACATTAAAATCAACTTTAGGAACTTATTATAAAATTGCTAAAGAAAAGTATCCTTTATTAAGGTTTGATGAAAATATTATTTTAATGAAGAATAGTGATTATAATAAGGTTGCTAAAAGTTTTGGCTTAGAAAAAATTAAATTAAATAGTAATCAATATGTTGTTGTGGGTAATTATAAGGAAATGATTAATATAAAAAATGAAGCTTTAAAAAGAAATGCTAAACTTACTATTAATGATAATGTTTATTTTCCAAAATATAAGAAGGCTGTTAATGGTTTTTATGGAATGGGTAGTCAGGGGAGTGAATTAGGGTTTATTGTTTTACCTGATGAGGCATTAAGTGGTAAACAAATAAGTTATAATCGAATGATTGCTGATTATAGAGGAGACTCTAATAAAGTTGAGGAGAAACTTAATTTAATAATGAAAGATTCAAAGTTTTATTCTGATTGTTATGTTACATATAATACAAAAATAGATATTCGAGATGCTAGTGTAGGGATAGGTGCTTTAGTTACTTTTTTAGGATTATATTTAGGAATTGTTTTTTTAATATCATGTGCTGCGATGCTTGCCTTAAAAGAGTTGTCTGAATCAAGTGATAATATCTTGAAGTTTAATATGCTTAGAAGGCTTGGTGTTGATGAGAAGATGATTAATAAAACTTTATTTATTCAGATTGGAATATTTTTTATGTTTCCATTAATGTTAGCTATTATTCATTCTATATTTGGTATTATTTTTTGTAATGTTATTTTAGAAACCATGGGTATAAGTTTTAATTTAATGTCTATTATATTTACTGCTATTTTGATAGTTATTATTTATGGAGGATATTTCTTAGTAACTTATTTTTGTAGTAAAAATATTATTAAAGAAAAGTAATTTTTAATATTAGAGGATTAGTTTATAGGACTAGTCCTTTAATTTGGTTTGGTGGAAATTGAGTCGAATGTATTAGATGGTAAATTTATTATGGTTGAAGGAAATAATTTTACTATTTATTAAATTTAGAAATAGAGTAGTAATTTATTATGAGTTTCATAGATTATTGGTTCTTTATGTATGATATAATATTTTATAGGTAAGGTATATTTTAGGAGATGTTTTATGAATAATTACGATTTATTAAAAAGTATTAAGAAAGTAGTTTATGAATGTGGTGAAATTATTATTAATGCTGATAGGGATTCTTTAGATATTGAATTAAAGGAAGGTAATAATAATGTTGTGACTAATTATGATAAGTTAGTTCAAGATACTTTGAATGAAAAGTTAACTGTATTAGTTCCTGGTTCGGTATTTTTTGGAGAGGAAAATAATGAGAGTGTTTCTGATATTTCTACTTTAGAAAATGTTTTTATTGTAGATCCAATTGATGGGACAACTAATTTTTCTAGAGGATTTAAGACTAGTTCAATTTCTGTTTGTTTAGTTAAGAATAATCAACCTGTTATTGGAGTTTGTTATAATCCTTATACTGATGAGATGTATAGTGCGATTAAGGGTGAAGGTTCATATTTAAATGATAAAAAAATACATGTATCTAATAGAAGTTTAAAGGATGGGATTTTATTATCAGGATGTTCTCCATATTATGATGATTTAAGAAGAAAATCAATTGAAATTCATTCTAAGTTTTGTTCTGTTGCGAGTGACTATAGAAGATTTGGTAGTGCAGTATTTGAAATATGTAGTATTGCGAGTGGTAGGGCAGAAGTTTATTTTGAACTTAAGTTAATGCCTTGGGATTATGCTGCTGCTAGTTTAATCTTAGAAGAAGCAGGTGGTAAGATAAGTACAATTAATGGAGATGCACTACAATACAATAATTCAACATCAGTACTTGCGAGTAATGGTATGGAAGATTATTTGAAGTATATAAATTAATATTTTGGTAAGGTTGGTGTTTTATTATGAAAAAAAAATATATTATAATAATTGTGATATTAATTACTTTGTTTGGTTTTATTAGTGTTATAAACTATTTTGAGTATGACTGGGATGCGGTAAAAGATAATAAATATGAAAAAATAAAAAATGGTACATTAGATGTTTATAAAAAGTATGATGACTATATGTATTTTTATACTAATTCTAAAGAAAATATTTTTAAAAGAAAATATTATTTTAAGAATACTTTTTCTAAAAATAATATATATGTTTTGAAATATAGTACAAGGTTATGTGGGGAAAAAATAATTAAAACAAAAGTTGTTAAAAAAGGAAATACTGCAAATATTTATTTGGATTTAGATGTTGTTTGTGGAGTATGTTCTCCTGAGGATATTTATAAAACATTTAAAATTAATAAGAAAATTGATAAAGTTAATGTTTATTCTAAGATTGTAAGAAAGCCATTTTGTTTAGATTATTATCAAGTTCAAAAATAAATATTTAATTATATAAAATTTGTAGAGAAGGTTAAAATATGAAGAGAAGAAAAATTATAATTATTATAGTTATACTATTAGTAAGTTGTTTATTAATTGTATTTATAAATAATAATAGTAAGTATCTTATACCTGATAATTATATAGATAAAATTGTAGATAATAGATCTTATGTTGATGGTTCTGATAAAACTATATATGTTTATAATGATAAAATTATAGTTGAGGAAGATGATTATTTTCCAGATGGTCAATTTTTATATAGACATTGTAAGAGTATTACAGTTTATAAGGGGATTAGTGATCCAGATGAAATAGATGATGTGAAGGGAATAGTCATTTTTAAAAAATTTAATTGATAAATTCAAGTTTAGAAATTAGTTGTAAAAGTTAATTAAAAGGTATATAGAAAGAAGTAGGATTGGACTTTATATTTGAAATTTAAAGTTTGAATTTGTATTTTTTAAATCAATAAAAATTAATCAGATAATTGGATATAAATTTGTTATATTCAAAAGATTATTGATTATGTTATAATATTTTTGAGGTGATAATATATGGAAAATGATGATTATAGTAAAGAAATATTAGAATCCGAACAATTTAATAAATTGAGAAAGTTACAAACGGGTAGTTGTAATGTTGTACATGAGAATGATCAAATTTTTTTAAATGGTATGTTTTATTATTATAATGATCCTTCAGTAGAAATGAGAGAATATAAGGAAGAAGAAAAAAAGAAATTTGTTGAATCTATTATTGATATTATTTTAGAAAGATATCCAAATTTAACTGAGGAACAAGGTAAAAAAATTGCATCTATTTGTTCAGATCATCCATTAGGACATAAAACTGATATTTTACTTGATATTGATATCTGTACATTAAAGTTTATTGAAGAAAATCAGTTGACTGATAATATGAAAGAATGTCTTGAAAATATTAAAGAACGTTTAAGTGCAATGCAATATGGTTGGTTTAATATGGAAGTGTATAGTGAGGATTATGCTATATCTTTTATAACAAGAAAACTAAATGAACATATGCAAGATAGTAATAAACCACTATTGACATGGGGAGAAGGAAGATTACTAACAGAAATGAATGTAGAGTATATTAAACAAAATACTGCATCAATTGCACTTTAATAGGTAATATAAAAAAGATTATATTTTTATGATCTTTTTTTGTTTATATTGATTGGTAAAAAATATATGGAATTATAATTGTATGGTAGTATATATGTTAACTAATTAATATTAGAAATAAATGATATATAAATATAATTAATATTAGAAATAAATGATATATAAATATAATTAATATT
>CAKPBJ010000010.1 GCA_934140575.1 uncultured Bacilli bacterium
GGTGCCGAAACCAGGACTTGAACCCGGAACCTACTGATTACAAGTCAGTTGCTCTACCAATTGAGCTATTTCGGCATAATGGTGGGCGATACAGGACTCGAACCTGTGACCCCCTGCTTGTAAGGCAGGTGCTCTAACCAACTGAGCTAATCGCCCGTAACCAGTTGACATCATTAATATTACCAACTAATAACTAATTTGTCAACAAATTTATCGAATTTTTTTATTTTTTTTTATTTTTTTCTTCTACCCATATTTTTAACATATGTCCAAGAGTTGAAAAACCACTAGCAGTCTCAACAATTTTTCTATAATTTCTGCAATTTTTTTTATACTCAAAATTTTTAATACTCAATTTATAATGATCATTTTCATCATAACCAATTACTCTTGCCTTTATTGTCTCACCCATAACAACATAGTCAGACACATTTCTAACAAATTGATCAGATATCTCAGAAATATGAATTAATCCACTTGAACCATCTGCTAAAGATAAAAATATACCATACTTTTCTATACCAGTTACCTTTCCTGATATTATATCTCCTATATTATATTTGATCATAAATTTTCTCCCTAAAACCTATTATAGCATAACAGACTCTATTTTTGTTTACTAAATATTTAAAATAAGATATAATTTTAGCAGGTGATTTTAATGAAAAACAATGAAACAGTATTAAAAATAATATCTATAATTGATAAAATGCGTCCTTATCTAATAGGCGATGGTGGAGATATACAATTCATAAAATATGAAGACCATAAAGTATATGTAAAATTAACAGGTGCCTGTGCTGGATGCTCAATGATTGATATAACCCTAAAAGAAGGTATTGAAGAAATGATTACAACAGAAATACCAGAGGTAACAGAAGTAATTAATGTAGATTAAAAAAATCTACTTTTTTTATGTCTTTTTTTAAACTAACTACATCATAAATACTACCAATATATTTTTCATATTCATAAACCCTTAAAACAACATCACCTACCTCTTCTATAATATTATCCAATTCAGATTCACAATTACAATCATTACAAACTAACTTATCAAACAAATCAAAATAATAATCTGGATAAATCAATCTTCCAATCACAAAATTAAAATCATATCTATCAATATTATCATTAATAATATCGGCAATATCAACTTTCTCATACATTCCAGAAAAAAATAGATATTTTATATAATTTGAAAAATCTCTTTCTTTGATATCCAACTTGACACAACTTGGATTATAAAAAGAATATTTATCAAACTTACAATAACAATGTTGAATATATAAATGATTCTCATAACCGCAATCTCTTAAATAATAAATTGCAAGTTCAAGCATACCATAATAGTAATCAATACTCTCATCAATAATGGCATATTTCCCAATCACAGAGCTATAAAACTTCTGAATATAATCACTTCTATCAATCCAACTATCTCTCCACCTACATTGTCCCTCCAGCATAGTTTTAAAGCTACTATAATTTCTTACTAACTCATAAATATTATTATCCCTATTTTCATATTCAACCAATATGTAACAATTATTGTCATAGCACGTAAACAATCTATTAAATTTATTATTTACAATCTTATAAAAAAAAGAACTATTATTAACAAAAGAAAAGATATTATTAAACATTTTAATATTATCAACTTTACTAACTAAAAAAAAGTTACCATCGCCATTTACAAGTTCATAATCACCATCAAAATGTGAAAAAGATTCTTCAAAATTATAATTACCTTTAATATTATTCCAAATAATCATCACCTGTTACAATAATATGCAAAAAAAAAGAGCTTATGCAGCTCTTCTCATACCACCACTATATTCCTCTTCATTTATAGAAGGAAGATAAGAACTAGCTTCCTCAGCAATTCTTTGATACTTTTCAACCTCATTTAAAGTTACTTCTGTTTGTCTTTCAATCTCATCTTTTTCTTGGTCAATCATCGCAGCACTATCCTCTAATTCTTGACTATACTTAAAAAGATTCTCGAAAACATTTTCTATTTTTTCTCTAGCCGTTTTTAGTTTGTTATTAGCTTCATCATTTTGTATTTTTGTACTTTTTAAATCTTCATTCTTACACTTTAATTTATCTTGTAATAAAATTATATTGTTTTTTAATTTTTCAAGTGCAAACTTATCATATTTACTATCAACAACAGAATCTAGATTTTTTAAAATATTTTTATTAAAATCAGATGATGGCTCATCATAATTACCATTAACATAGTCTACTTTAAAATCATTCTCTCCTGCACTTGGACTTTCATTAATAACATTTAAATCACTATTACTATCAGACATAACATCTTGATTAGTACTAAATTCATCAGTAACACCAGTTAATTCATCATAAGCAGCTTTACTTTCTCCTTGTGCCTCATTAGAAAGACCACCATCAACAACAACAAAGTCCTCTATGTCATCTTCAGTAACTACTATATCCTCTTTTTTATTTAAAGCAACAGGTCTATCAGGTACAACAACAATATCTCCACGAATATTTTTACTATCATTTACAACATTTTTTTCAACATTTTCATTATTTGAAGAAATTGCTTTTTTGAAATTTTCCTCTAATTTTTCATTAGATACAGGAGTGAACACCTTATCTAATTCCACCTTTGGTACAACTGGTACTTTTGAAATTTCAACATGAACCTTAGGAGCATTAAATTGAACCTTACGAAAAACTATAGGCTGTTCAACCATAGGAGTAGTTTCCTTACTCTCATCATCTTCAATACCAGAATTATTTAAATAATTTCCCTCATCATCAAAACTACTTATCTTAGCAGGATGAGTACTATTTTTAGAAACACTAGGAGATTCTAAAGATTTTAATTTTTCTTCAACAACATCATCTGTGCTATATCTATGTTTTTCAAAAACCACATCTTTAACCTCTTCTGATGAAATAGGAGTAGCTTCTTGTTCCTCAACATCTAATTTGGCTCCGCTACCAACAGTAGACTTTACATCAGCTGGTGAAATAGTAATAGGTTCAACCTCTTCACTAGAATTATCATTTAGCTCTATAGTATTATCTCTATTCTTTTCGTCTTCAAAGGCAGAATCAACATCATTTGCATAGCTCTCAGAATCTGCTCTACTTGGTACAACTTCTATTGGTTCTCTAACGTCAGAAATCTCATTATTATCGATAACAGTCATAGAATCATTTTCAATTTCAGCACTTGTAACACTATCAACATCAGATTTCATAGGAATACTAGCCTCAACGCCAACGTTAAACATATCTTTTGAATCGACGTCTACTTTTTTATTAGAAACGAAAATATTATATGCAGAAAATCCATTTGCACGAGCATTCTTAATCATAGTAGCTCTTAACTTGATAGGATGAAAATCAATTAAATAATATTGGCCATTAATAGGCACAAAATTAACTTTCTCACTAAGTTTTTCAATTGGCACAGAAACACTAAAACTTCCATTTACAGTAACATTGTTCATTGAACTATTGTTTTCAGCTTTCACTTGTTCATTATTCTTTAAATTTTTCCAATTCTTCAAATAATCAAGAAATTTTCCATTAGCTGACAAAAAAGAAGTTTCTCTCATTTTTATTCTTCTTATTTTATCACCAAGTGAAACCAATCCATATATTCTATCAACAAACATTGTATTTTCCATAATACTCTCGTTCATAAGACTAACATCCTCCCTTTAATACTTTACTTCTATTCAGCTTTAGATAACTCTCTTAATACATCCTTTACTCTATTCCATTCTTCATCTTCTTCAATACCCATTAACTTAGGTGAACCTGAAGAACGATCAACATTAGAAACATATACTGTCACATTCTCATTTTCATCTTTTTCATTTTTTGTATATACAACATACTCTTTTTTTGTATCTTTAAATTCAAACGCTAAAATAACTTCAACTTCTTCGATAGAACCATCTTCAGCAACTATTGACATCATTTTCTTTTCTACTTCTTGATTTTCCATGTAAAAAAATCCTCCCTCTATTATTCATATAATATAATAATATCATATTTTAAAAGAATTACAAGTATTTTATTTTAATTTCTTAAGAACAAAAATTCTTGCTCCATAACTACAATAATCTTTAATATAACCATCTAAATACTTAATATCATTTATCTTTTTTACACTTTTATTTGATGAATCATAATACCCCTTTAATCTTACTTTATCATAAGCAAAATCCCCAACTATATAATCATAATCATCAAAATAATCAGTTATTTTTTCACTTAACTCATCAATATCTATACAATCCTTATCATTTCTAATTATTTCATAACTTATATCATTTATAACTATTTTTTTCATATCATTACCTCACTCTACAATTATAACATACTTTAACTTGTTTTATAATAATCAGGAATATCTCCCCTGATAATATCCATTGATAATGGCTCTTCAATATTAATAACTTGCTCATTTGACGTAAAAGGAAGACTTGTCCTTTCACGTACCTTTATATTTAATGTCAATTTAACCAAAACGTTATTTATTCCATATTCCTCTGTCTTAATATCAATATCAGTACTTACTCCACCGATAAAAACAAGTCTCACAGGAATACCAGGACCCAAGCTACTAAACAAAGTAGACCCCCTAATAGAAGAAACCATCACCTCAGTAATAAAACCATTTTTAATATTTTTATACTTCTTTACACTATTATTAAATATTTCACTTTGATATTTACCACTCTCAAGACTAATTAACTCTTCATCAATTTTATTACTAACCATATCAACGTATTCATTAATAGCTTTAGTATTATAAGAAAAATTATTATTAGAATCCCTAACTAAATATTTACCACTAAAACTATTAGATGTAACCACTCCATTAACAAGTCTACTAGTCACATTATAAACTTCAATATTAACGTAATCACATAAAACCTTATTAAGTTTCTTATCAATATAAATTAAAAATATGCATGAGATAACTCCTGAAAGTAAAAGAAAAAATATAAGTTTATTAGCATATGTAATTTTTAATTTTTTCTTACTAATATAACGTCCTCTCCAATTTTTGCAATATCATTCCAATACACCCTAACATCACTTTCCCGATTAAGTGAAAAAAAGCCCCTACCTTGTTCAATAATAAAAGCCTCAATATTACCAGATTCATTTATATCACAATCAATTATGTTACCAATATTTTTTCCACTAACTATACTAATTATCTTCTTAGATTGTAAATCAGACATGCGCACATTACATCACCTAATAAAAAATATGTAATACAAAAAAAGAAAATTACTATCTAAAACTAAATTACTTTAGTACTTTCTTTAGTTCTTTTATAGCTTTTTTCTCTAATCTAGAAACTTGTGCCTGACTAATATCTAATTCATCAGCAACTTCCATTTGAGTTTTTCCAATAACAAACCTCTGATCTAAAATAAATTTTTCTCTATCACATAAATCATCAATTGCGGAAGATACAGATAATTTATTATCAAGATCAATAGTTAAACTTTTATCTTCTATCTGGTCATATAAATATATTGTATCCCCACCATCATTATATATAGGCTCATACATACTAACCGGATCCTTCATAGAATTTATCGCATTATAAACATCATATTCACTAACTCCTAACTCAGAAGCAATCAATGAAGCACTCGGTTCAACCCCGTGAGACGAATAATAATTTTCAATATATCCCATAGATTTATACGCAATATCTTTTAATGACCTACTAACTCGAATACTAGAATTATCCCTAATATATCTTTTTATTTCACCAAGAATCATTGGAACAGCATACGTAGAAAATTGAACATCATAACTTAAATCAAAATTATCAATTGCTTTTATAAGACCAACACACCCTATTTGAAATAAATCATCTAAATTCTCTTTCTTATTATAAAATTTCTTTAAAATAGATAAAACAAGTCTTAAATTTCCCTCAATCAATAAATCTCTCGCAAATAAATCACCATCATTCATTCTAATGAATAAACTCTTCATCTCTTCACTATCTAAAGCAACTAAATCACTCGTATTAATCCCACTAATTGTAACTTTATATTTTCCCATAACTCCTCCTCAAAAAAATTATGTAAAAATAAAAAGAATTTTATTCAAAAAAGAAAAAAGAATAGATATTCTATTCTATATAAATCACATCTTCTTAACCAAACAAGTCTTCATATTCATTCTCTTACCAGTATAAATATCATCAATATAATTATCCCCAACCATCATAATGTTCTCATTAGGAACACCCAAACCATCTACAGCTTTACGGACCTTAATTCTGCACGGTTTAAATGCCATTGTATAATAAGGTATATTAATATCATCAAGAATCTTAGAAACATCACAATCAATCCCATTACTAACAACCGCAACATGAAATCTTTTCTTTACCATACTAAGCCAAGAAATAACAAAAGGACTCAAATCCTCCATATCATATCTTAGTGTTTCATCAACATCTAAAATCAATCCTTGCACCCCAATACTTTCAAGATAATCTAACATTTCCCCATCAAGTTGACAAATATCATTAATAACAATAGTTGGCTTTATTATCTTTGATAAAAACAAATTAAATGCCTTCGAAATCTTTTCATCAATAATCTTTTCACACTTCAAAAAAATCACCACCAATTTTTCTACTTATTATAATAAATATCTACTGAATTAACAAGCACAATAATTAAAAGAAAAAAACTATCTTACTTTTGCCCATCATTATTAATAAGCAAAATATTTAATAAAATAAAACCTATAAAAAATAACAAACAATAAAAATTAGTTAGTATATACTCCAAATATTCAAAAAAACTATAACCAAAAGCAAATAAATTAGAATAAATAATAATAAAAGTAAATCCCACACTCATTAAAAAAACACTTAAAATATATAATAAAATTTTCATCATTTAAATAATATGAAAAAGAGTCCTATTCTAGACTCTTTCTTTCAATACTATCTCCATCTAAACTATCAAGTTCAACTTTATTAATACTTTCAAACTTTTTACTTATTTTATCAGTTGTGATATAAACATTTTCTACATCTTTATTAACCGTTTGTATACTTCTAGCTAGTTTATCCCATCTTTCTCTATATCTAGAAAATTCAAGACCAAGCTTATTCAACTCCTCATGAATTACCTTTGTATATTTATCTCTTTCCATATTTTTAATAACCATCTCGACAACAGTAAGAGTAGAAATTAATGTAGTTGGACTAGTAATCCATACTTTTTTACTATAAGCATAATTAATAATATCTGTATGATATGCATTAATCTCCGCAAAAATTGCCTCAGCAGGTAAAAATAATATAGCCTGATCTGCAGTAATTCCTGGAATTATATATTTAGAAGCAATCGCATCAATATGTCTTTTCATATCAATTCTAAACATCTTTTCATACTTTTCTCTATCAACTAAAGAATTATTTTTATCAACCATTCCTTGATAATGTTCCAAAGGAAACTTCGAATCAATACAAATAGTACCTAATGGTTCCGGCGCAAATAAAGCACAATCAGCAATAACACCTGTAGGAAACTTATATTGAAGCTTATAGATTCTATCATTATTTTCACCAAAAACCGATACAAGAATATGTTTTAAATTAACTTCACCATATATACCTCTAGTCTTCTTATCAGTTAAAACACTTTGAAGATTTACAATATCAAATGACAAAGTTTCAATCTTTTTCTGAGCTTCATCAATTCTACCAAGTCTTTCAATAACACTTTGAAAAGTCTTATTTGTCTTTTCAAAATTTTGATCTAATCGTTCATTAACTTTCTCATTTATAAGAATTAAACGTTTTTCTACACCTTCATTAAGCTTAGTAAAATCTTCACTTAAATCTCTACTTAAATCACTTTTAAAATTACCCATTTCCTTCATCATACTAACTTCTAACTTACCAAGTCTTTCCGTAATATTAGATTCATTAATATTTTTAAACAATGAAATAACACTTAAAACAATCAAAACTACTAATAACGCTATAATCACATAATCCATAAAAACACCCTCCTATTCAATATTCATCCTACGACTAACAATCTTTGACACAATATACGCAATACCTAAAGCAATAAAAATATAAACAATAGAACTTAAATCAGTTAAACTATCAATAAAACTCTTACCTATATATCCCCAAAAAATCGTTGAAAAAACCTTCCCAATTAAAATTGAAGATAAAAACTTTTCCTTTGAAACACCAGTCATACCAGACAAAATATTTATCAAAGATGCTGGAGTAAAAGGCAAAGTAATTAAAAGAACTAAACTTGAAAACTTTATATTTCTAAATTTATCTATCAAATTTCTAATCTTAATAATAGTCTTCTTTTTTAAAACTTTCTGATGTAGGTAATTTCCTAAATAATAAAATAATAAATAACATAGAAAACTTCCTAAACAAGTTGCAGCCCACGAGATTGACACACCTAAAAACATACCAAATGCATTTACATTCAATGCAATGAAAACACTCAAAGGCAAAGCTGGAATAAAACATTCAATAAAAACTAAAAAGAATCCAACAAATATTCCACCGTGAGCAACAAATTCAGTACTATTTTCAATTATATAATTAATGGCATCCATCTTTTCACCTTCAAGTAATATTATATTATAATTCTATTTTCTAAACAAGTAACTATTATACCCACCACTAATATTAACCACATTATATCCCATTTTAATAAGCTCATTTACAATAATTTTACTTCTACTTCCAGATTGACAATATATATAATAAGTATCTAATTTATTTAAATATCTTTCACAATGATCAAGTAAGTAATAACCATTAATATTAATAGCTCCAGGTATATGACCATTACTATAATTATAACTACTTCTAATATCAATTATTTTAGGATTATTTAATTTTAATAAATCAAATATAGTAATACTATTTATTTTAATCACCTCATAGTATTAAATGCAAAAAAAAGAATCTATATAATTATAGATTCCTATCTAACCTTATATGGATGTTTTTCAGTTCCATTTCCACTCTTATATAAAACATTACTATTTAAATAGATAACAGGTCTAATAATCGCATAGTTACTTGCACTATCAGCTTTTATAACACCAGTTCTATCAACTCTATAAGCAGATGAATTATCAGCACTATTAGCAGTAGCTAACCACCAATCATCATCTATTGCTAAATAATTATAATTTTGACAAGACTTACTAGTAATATTTGAACAATTAGGATCAATACTTGCATAAACATAATCAGAAGCAGTAAGTAATCCCATCTTTTGATTAGCTAAATGTTCTTGACATTCTTCACTATTAGTAAAATCTGAACTTGTACCTGCTTTCTTTCCAGTACATAAAGTATATGAAACTAATTTTGCTTTATCACTATTAGATAAGATATCTTCTCCAGATTTCTTTTCTGGTTTTGTATAAATCCTATCTAAGAATTCTTTCACTCTACTAGCACTATAAGTATTAATACCTGCAGCATATAATTTATTTTGATTATATCTATCATCCCAAGGTTGTGTATATTCTAATCCTTCGGCATTAATTAAAACTACATTATTATTAGAATTAATTTTTACAATTCTCCATAAACTATTATCTAATTTAACATAATTATTAACATTCTCACCACGATATACATAAGAACCATTATTAGAATATAAACCATATCCTGAACTTACAACGCTCTCATCACTTAATACTTTACTATAAAATTCAGTAGTTAAATACTGATCACCACAATTTAAATATGGAGTATATAAATATTCTTTAGAAGAATAAGTAACTTGAACAGTTCCAGAACAAGTAACTCCCTCCTTAGTATATTCAGATAAATTCTTCATATAATTACCAGCAACTAAATTAGAAACATCAACCTCTACTGTATTACCATCCTCAGTAGGTAAATAATTTTTATTATCTGCGAAATATTCCTTAGCAGCTTTTGTCATTATATTTTCAATATCTTTATACTCATAAGTTTTATTACTAAATAATGATGCAACATATAAAATAACTAATAATAAAATCATTCCTCCAAGTATAATTCCCATCAATAGAAACATTCTATTACGTAATGATTCATTATTATTATTTGACTTAGTTTCTGAATCAGAATCATCTTCAATTTCTTCTACTTCTTCATCCTCAAAATCTAAATCTTCATCTTTTTTTGGCTTCTTTACCATATTAAAATTCGTATTCATATTTAAAATCCTTTCTAGTTATCAAAAAAATCATCAAAAAAATCATCATCACCATCATCATCCAAATCAAGATTATTAAGTTGATTTGGCAATGTAGTTGGTGCAGTTGTTGGAACAGATACAGTATTATTATCCTTGTTTTCAAAACTACTATTATAAAGACTATTAATACTACTAGCCGGTGCCGTCGTTGGAGAAACACTAATTTTATCTTGTTGTTTCTTCTTTTCTTCTGCCTCTTTCTTTTCTTCTGCTTCAAGTTCTGCAATCTTTGCATCAATTTTCTTAACTAATTCGTCAACATCAAATCCTAAGTCGTCATCCTTATCATCGTTGTTAGGTACATTACCAGAAACAGGTGATGACTTTGCTTTTTCAACTGACGGAATTTCGAATGGATTAAATATTGCATTACTATCCATTTGTTTTTTAACAGAATCAAAATCAGGAATATCTCTTTTTGAAGTAACATCATTAGTTGGTTTAGAATTATTCATATTAGAAAAATCAGGAACACCAACTTCACGTTTTCTGTTATTTCTAAAAGCTTGAAGTTCTGGAGGTAAAGCATCATGCATTGGATTTGCTCTATTCATTCCAGGTAAATTTGGTAAAGATGTGTTATCTTTATCAATTTGATCAGCAGAATTCATCATATCAAGTAACTTCTTTTTCTTTTGATTTTTAACAAACTCTTTAATATCAAATGTATGTAAAGGTTGTTTCTTTCTAATTGGATATTTAGCAGGTGGATATTTTTTACCCCAATCAATCTTAAAGAATGGAGTAAACTTAGTTTTAAATGGTGACTTTCTCATACGTAAAATGATAACTTCAAATTGTTTCATACGTTGTAAATCAGAAATAGTAACCAAAGGTGTTGAAGCAGTTTTATCATCTTTCTTAGATTTAACTTCACCACACATTTTTGAAATTTCTTCTAAGGCTTTTAACTCAGTAGTAATTAAGTAAATCGTATTACCACAGTTACCACGAATAGTTTCAGCTTCTTCTTTTCCATAAACATCATCTAACTGAGCAAAGTTCTGAATTATCATAGTAAAACGAATAGCTCTAGAACGTGCCGCAGTAATCATTGTAGTAACATCTTTTAAAGGTGGCATATTGGCAAACTCATCAAGCAAGAAGTTAGTTCTTACAGGTAACTTCCCACCATGTTTTTGTGCAACAGCAATTAAAGTTTCATAAATTTGTTTTAATAAAATTGTAACTAATGAGTGATATGTCTTCTTTTCATCTTGAATAACAATAAATACAGCAGTTGGTCTTTCACCAATAGATTCAAGGTCAATATCACTATGAGATAACATTTCGGATAAATTTTCACGAGAAGCAAATAACTTTACTTTTTGTTTAAATACAGATAAAATACTTCCCTTAGTTTCATTTGGAGCCATAATAGTACTTGAAGCATTAATAGCAGCAGGACTAGCAGGATCTTTTGCATTAAAGTATTCCTTAATATAAGTAGAACCTCCAAATTTTTCTTCACCTACTGTAGTAGCTAAAGAAATACTATTTATATTAATTTCTTCTGGCTTAGCATCTTCAAATAATCCAAGAGCAACTCCAGAAAAATAATCAGCAGACGTTTTCTCCCAGAATGGATCAGCATTTTTATTTGAACTATCGTACAAAATATTTAAAGCCAAGTCATCAAGTAACTCTATCGCTTTATCTTGATTACCTTTTTTATACATCTCATATGGTAAAGTCATAGGATTCCAAGCATTACCATTTTGAGGATCACGGAAATTTAAAAGTAAAATTTGATATCCTCTAGATCTAAGCATATTACTAGTTTTCTCATAAATTTCACCCTTAGGGTCTGTAATAATCATAGACTCACGAGCTTTTGCTAAACTATAAACCATTGGTAAAATAACAGTTTGAGTTTTACCAGAACCAGTAGCACCAATAACAAGTGAATGATACTCACCATTATCAACCCACATCTCTTTATCATTTAAAATAATAGGAATCCCCGCAGCTTTAGAATTCTTTTGACTCAAAGGTACACACTGTAATTCTTCTTTTATTTCTTTTTCTTTTGCCCATCTTGAATAACCTTTATCCTTTTTTTCAGTAGTTAATCCAAAACCCTTCTCTCTTTCAAAAAACATTGAACTAACACTTGCAAATAATCCAAGTAAAGACATAATATATAAAACTAAAGTAGAAAATATATAATCTGGTCCAAACGCAGGAAATGGATTAAGCCCAGACAAATGTCCCTCAGCTGCAAATGTATGAACATTCACAACACCAATAGAAACAATATATAACAAAAAAACTGCAAAAACACAAAATATAAGTAAATCTTCAGAATCAGCCCTAAATTTAAATTTCATGATACAACTTCCCTTCTCAAATTATTATATCGTAACTTTAATTCAAAGTCATTATTTATTGATTAGAAATTATAATTTTAAACCCCTTATCAGTATAATTATAAAGCATATCAACCTGCTCTGATGCACTATACTTACCACAACTTAAAATAATTTCATAAACTCCATCATTATTAACATCCATAAAAGAATTATAATAAGGCTTACATCCATTAAAAGATGTATTTTTACTTATATCATTATATAAATAATAAATCTTTTTATCCTTAACCATAAATGCAATAGAAAAAATATATTCTGGATCAAAATCTAATGGAAATGCATTACTAACTAAATAAAAATCCTCCACATAACCATCATTATCAAAATCAACACTTGTCTTATTTAAAGATGTAAATGAACTAGATAAACTAATATTATTATCAGACAAAACCTGATTAACATAAGAATCGGCTTTAATATTTTCATAAGAAAAATCAAGTACATCAATTTTATAATTAGACTTATATGCTAACATTGCTCCATCTATATCTATAGAATTTTTTTTCTTATCAAATACATACCATTTATCACTATAATACATTAAATAATTACCTACGAATTTATTATTTGAATAAACTTTGTATGTATCCCAATTAAGTTTTTCAATAGATGATTTATAGGAAATATTCTTCCACTTTTTATTATTATATGACCAAATCGTACTATCACCAACAATGATAGTAGAAGAATACGTCCCATTCTTTATATTACCAACACCAAAAACTAAAAACATTACTATTCCAAAAACTGCCAAACAAGAAAGTAAAATAATATAAGTTCTATTTTTTATCATTTTATCACCTAACCAACCTTATAATATCCAAGAGTAGATGTGTTAGCCCAATTATATTGAGTCCACATATCAGTAGAAGTACTACCTGGATCCATCATATGAATTGTATCTCCATCAACATAATCAATCGCAACCCAATGTTGTCCAGTATTACCTTTTACCTCTGCAACAACATAAACATTGTTTTGATTTACTAATTCCTTTATTTTAGCAAGTTTCTGACTCTTGCTCATACCAGCAATTTGAACCTGTCCAACATATTTAAAGCTTGGTGCAGCTTGCGTTGCAGCAGTCCATACAAAGTTACCTCCAGAAACAAAACCACCATGAGAATTTAAAAATTCAACAAAAGTACCTGGATTAAAATCAGAAATATTAGTTTGTACACCACTCTTAGCTATCTGCATAGAAACTGATGTAACAAGACACCCTATTTGTTTAATTGTTTTTCCACTTGAACCCAACTGTACACCAACCCAAGATCCTTCATACTGTTTCCAATTTGCATAATCACCATTTGCTGCATTTCCACAAGATGAAGATGATGAACCACAACTGTTTTTTTGAATACCAGTAGCTCCATAATTACGAATCTGATTATAAACCTGTAACAATATCTGCTTATAATCTTTACCAGATTTAGCTAAACTAGAAAAAGCATTTTGTTCAGATTGTAAATAACCAGAATAAATAATATAGCCCTCTTTATTAACTAAAACTTCTCCAGCCGTTTCATTAGCATATGTTCTAAGTGGAGAATCCTCAGCCATAGGTCCTCTTGAAAAAGAACCATGACCTAAGCCACTATGAACTTGTCCCCACTGACCATTAGTAGCCGAACAACCTTGATCAGGATCACAATAAACCTGATCTTGTGTACAAGAAGCAACCTGTAAAACCCATTTTCCATCGCTTTCTTCTTTTAAGGTTCTCCAGCCTCCCATATCTTTATGCCTAGCCAAAATATAACTTCTTGCCGCAACCATCTGTGCTTTAATCGCCTCAGCCGGTGCATCAGGACCTATTTCCTGATAAGCAACACCTAAAATATATTTTTCAAAAGGAACAAGTTCTTCACCTTCAAGAGGTTGTCCAAAAGTACCACCATAATTATGACCATTACCAGTACCACATTGCATAAGTCTTACATATAAATTACTAATCTGCAAAGACTCCGTGACATTTCCTTTACCACTAATGTAATATCCCTTAATCTCATAACTACAACTACCAGCAGCTGCACAACTTCCACCATTTTTCTTACCAATAAATTTATAATAATCATCAATATAATCAAAGACAGCCTGAGCCATACTCTCTCTCTTAGACTTCGTAGAAAGAGGCATATATTTAGGAAAAATATTATTAATTAAATTATCCTTAAAAACCTCTTCACTATAAGAATTATCACTAAACATAGCATCAGCAACAGCAGAAATATCACTTTCACTAACATTATTAATAGATACAGCACCATTACTTTTCAAAACATGGAAAACAGCCACAATCTTTAAAGCATCAACAGCTTTTCCATTAGCTTGATATCTTAATTTAACATTATTTATTTTTTCATAAAATGCCTTTTCTTCCTTTGAAGAAGAAACATTCATATTACCAGTATCTTCACCAATAAAAGCACTAATTCCAAAAGCATCAGAAAACTCAGAAACAGTAGTAGAAATAATCATGACTGGAATAAGAACCAACATAACAATTGCGATAAGCGGTATAACAGCAACCATAGCAACCTTAACAGATGTAGGTATTTTAGCAAAGAAACTTGCAGAACCAGTTCCACTACTACTACTATTATTATCATTATTTTTATCATTTTTATTATCACTAGTATCAGATCTACTAGATTTTCTGCCAACACGAGAAGAAGGAGAACTGCCTGGTTCTCCATTACTACTATTTTCTAAGTTCTTGTTTTTATTAACAACATCAGCATCATTAGGTTTAACAGCTTCGTTAGCTTTACTTGATACACCGTCACTACCTTTACCAGCAAACTGATTTTTCATAGAAGCAACTTTACCAATTTTATCTCCTAATCCACTTTCATTCAAACGATTAGAAGCATTCTGACCCAACCTACCACCTGGATTCATCTTATTCATATTAGTCATAGCCTTACCTAGACCTTCAGATGCTTTTCCACCAGTTAACTTGTCAGCTGCCTTTACAGCACCACCTGCTGCAACCGCATAAGGATTTTTAGAAGCAATGGCAACATCAGCAGCATTTCTTATATTATTTGCATTATTAGCATTACTTCGAGCATCTTTGTCTTCTACTGAAGAATCACCATAACTACCTCTATTAGCACGATAAGCCACCGACACCACCACCTAACTTCATAACTTTATATATTTATTAGAATCCTCCACCAATACCAAAGGAATCTAATTCTTCCTGAGTAACAGCAACATTAATTCTCATACGTCTATTACCACAAACAAACAACGCTTCACCCTGAGAATAATGTTTAATACTCTCTTTTTCACTTTCATTCAAATCAATTAATAAACTTAAATCTTCAACAGCTTGTTTTCTAAGTCCCATAACCAAATAATAAGATGAGTTATCAAAAATAGCCTTACCTTGAGTTATAACAGAAGGATCAGAAAAGTCACTAGGCTGCTGAGTAATTATAATAGTACCAGTATTATATTTACGAGCACGTCTTTGTACCTGAGCTAAGAAATCAGCTCCTAAAGCATTATTATTACCTAATAAAACATGAGCCTCATCTACCATAAGAACAGTATCTACACTATAATCAAGACAAAGTCCCCAAGCATATTTCAAAACATTAAAGAATAATGCATTTTTAACAGTAGAATCACTATTCATTAATTCCTTTATATTAAATACCATGAAGTCACTATCTTTTTTCAAAGTAGTATGACCATCAAAATAGAATCTTAATTCCTTTGTAATAGGTCTAACTTTCAATTCAAGCTTCTCCATAATCTCACGTTCTTGAGTCTGTTCAGTCATAGACATAAGTCTACCCTTTATAGTCGCATATACATCACTAAATGTAGGATAATCAGCAGAAGTATATTTAGAAAAATCAGAAGTAAAATCAATACCAAATCTCTTATAAGTATCTTGTACTACCTCAGAAAACATAGTAAGAACACTCTCCTCAATAGAAGGATCATAATACTTCATAAAAGCCTTTAAAAATTGCAAAGTACGAGTAAGAACAGTATAACCAAGACCCTGTCTAATTTCATCCTCATCCGCATCAATAACAATCTCTAATGGATTTATTAATCCATACTCTCCACCTTTACCAATATCAACTGTATCTCCACCAAAAGATCTAGTAATTTCTCTAAACTCATCTTCAGGATCAATAATAACAATCTGACATCCATTTCTAATATGAGTTCTAAGTAATAACTTAGCAGCAGTACTCTTACCAGATCCAGAAGTACCAAGAATAATCATATTAGCATTATTTCTATTATTCTCTTTACGTATTTTATATAAGAATTGATTAAATAAAATAACTCCTCCAGAAAAATCAACACCTAATAATGTAGATAATCCAGGATCCTTTAAACTATCAAAAATAAATGGATACATAGCACTAATAGTAACAGAAGGTATTGGAGTACCAATCCTCTGTTCAATATCCTGAGAAGGAAAAACTGGAATAATTGATTTTAAAACTTTTTCTTGTTCAAATCTTAAAGACACAGCCCTAAGTTCCATAGCATCTAAATAATTTTTAACATTAAGTTTCTTAAGTTCCAAATCCTCTTTAGTATCAGCTGCAATCATAATATGCATCTGAAAATCAAAAATACGAGCCTGACTACCAGCAAGCATAGAAGTAAAATACTCTAAACTCTCAGCATCCTGTCTAATTCTTTCACGAACAGTTTGATCTCTTTCATTTTGATATCTTTCCTTTAATTCAGCAACTTGCTTATTTAACATTTTAGACATTTCCTGAAAAGGAACAGGAATATGTTTAACAACAACTTTAATACCAGACATATTAGTTAAAGAAGATAAATATCCTGGCATAATATATTTAGGATAAGAAACTACCGTAAGAATAGTAGCATACTTATCACTAATGAAAAAATCACTAGGATTAAAATGTAATCCTTTAGGAGCTAACTGACCTCTTAATCCTGTACTCATACTGGCATCACCGTTCCAAACTCTGTAGTACTTCCTCCATTTAGGAAGTTCTCTAATAATAATCTTAAATCAGAATTACTTACAAGTGATGCATTTAAACCACAAGTAGCAAGTCCATTAATCATTTGTCGAACCCTCTTCTGTAACAAATCAGCATCTTTAGACTTAAATATAAAATAATATTCTGTATCGACTACATTATTCCTAATAAACTTCTCTCCCTTATCAATATCTTGCATAATTAACTTTCTAACCGCAGGAGATGTAGTTTCATTAAGTAAAAGCTGCATCTGTGACATATAAACAGATATATCAACAGGTCTATCAGCAACAATCAACCAAAATTCATAATCAATTGTATTATAAAAATTTCTAAGTCCAATTAATATATTATTTTGAGTATCAGGGTCCAAAATAAATATATTTCTAGGAGTAATTTTAACTCCAGTTACTTTATTACCATCACGAACAATAATCATATTATTTTGAATTGCTCTTACAGGTAACCAATCTTCAGTAAATCCACTAACGTTTCCTTTTGACACTTTTCCAACACCAACCTTTCCATCTATAAGTCTGTCTATTAGTAAAAAACTCATAAGCCTCTTTAATAACATTTAACATATTATGATAATATGGTACCGGCATTACAAGGAAAGCACAAATAAGTGCCGGACTCAGTACTAAAATAGTAACACCAGTACTTTGTAGAGGTAGAAATGCAAGTAATATAACAGTTACAAGCACACCCCCACCAAATAACCATAAATCAAAAGGTCTAAATATACCAAGTATCAATTGACCTCTTTTTGTATTAGCAGGTATCAAATAATTATCCATAAGTATCACACCCCATCTTTATATTATTTCTTATCAGCATACATATCATTAACTTTATTCTTTGCATTTGCAAGTTCACGCTTACGAATTTCAATGCCAAGATTTTCAGAAGATTTTGTATAAGCATCTCTAGAATCAATTGGTCCGGAATCTTTCTCATAACCACTTGCAGCAGAATGTGCTCCACCTTTAGCCTCAGCATCAGCAATTAAACTAGCAAGATCATTATCAGTTATTGCACCATTAGGAGTAACTGCTTGTCTGATATAACTATCTTCATTATTCTTAAGTAAGAATCCTTTTTGCTTATCAGCATCAGCAAAACTAATTTCATGAGAATCACCATTAACATCAGTAAACCTAACAAGTCCATCACCTCTAGACTGTCCCTCAGCATAAGCAGATATGAAACTCTTATAATTAACATCACCAATATCATTACCAGCGCGGTCAGTAGCAATTCCTAACGAGCCACTTGTATAGTCACTCTTAACCATTTCTCCACTAACACGTTTCTTAATAGCATCCAATGCACTTTGTCTAGATTTAAGACTAGCAATTTCTCTAGCCTCTTTAGCAGCTGCAGACTCACCAGAAAACAACCTAGCACCAGTTGTTCTAGCACGTCCTAAAAGTGTAGAGCCATCAGAACCTCTTGCAAGAACATCAGCATTATGTTTACCCATTGCATTAATAGAAGATTTTAAAGCATGGTCTTTTGCAGTCATTGCAGCATTTACACCTGCATATCCACCAGTTATACCACCAGCAATACCAGCAACAATATGCTTAGCCCCATTCATTGCACCTAAAAATCCAGTAGTACTTGCACCGTTGGTTTCATCAGCCTTTTTACTTGCTGAATAGCCAGCTCTTGCTGAACCAATAATACCTAAACCAGCTGCTCCGATTCCAAGAGCTCTACCAATACCACTAATTCCGCCAAACATTGAAGAATCTCCTTTAAGACCAAGCATATCTTTAAAGAACTTTGGTGCTTCTTTAGCAAAGAAGAATATACCTAAGAAAATCAATACAGTAGAAACTCCACCAATTAATGGATTTTCTGTAAATCCTATATTAATAACAATACCATCAGAAATAATATCCATAATTAAGAATATTGCAAAATAAACAACAGCTAATCTTATAAATAAATCTAAATAAGTAGATGTTAACGTCTTAACCCAAGAATTTAAAGCTCCATCTTTTCCACCACTTGGATTCATATAACTTAAAATTGGAACTGGTGCAATAATTCTAAGAACAGATAATTTAACAGCCCTTATCGCAACATCTACACAAAAACCTAATAATATAAATGCAAAAATACCAGCAACAATAGTACTAATAAATGGTGAGTAAGTAAATTTAAAATAATCGGAAGCCGTAAGCGTACTTATAGTTTCAGCAATATTGCCTCTATCATCAGAACCACAAGTATCTCCTACAAGGTTCAAAAGTGTATCAGGATCAACATCATCTTGTTTATACACATCAACATAATCATTCATATCAGAACAAACCCAGTTAGAAGAAATCTGATCATCAGTTTTCCCGTCAACATGAGTTCTATCTTTTTCTTCAACCAAATTAATTTTAATAAATGTTTTTAAAATAGTAGATGCAAAAATATTAGAAGCACTTTTTAATTCTGATTCATCATCACCCATAAACGTTGAACTAGAATTATCAGAACCAAGAATTAATCTACCCAAAGTATTATTAGAAAGTAATCGATGTTGTAATGAATATAATGTACCAAATAAAATACCATTATTATTAACTTGTTTTTCATATTCATTCTTTGCACCTGGAATACTAATTGGCATAATTAAAGCAAGCAAAAATAATGCAATTACGACTTTTGTAATAACATTTGAAAATCCTTTGTCCTTACTAAAGAATTGATCTGGATTAACAATACCTTTAAGTATTGACATCGCAAGTTGAAACATAGTAAAAACACCCAATATTAATTGAACTCTTCCAACAAACTTTAGTATTGCTTCACCAGTAAACAACTCTGCTGACGCAACATTAAAGAAAATTTGAAAAACTACAACAAGTAAACCAAAAAAGATTTTGTCAAGAATTGCTCCAACACCCCTAATAGCTTGTTGTATAATTCCTGCATTACCTAAATCACTATCTGACACTTTCAATCACCTCTTTAATCTTAACTAATTCCGCAAGTTGGATTACTAGTAATACCAAATACGCTTAAAATGACGCTTGCTAAAGTAGGAACAAAGAATAATAATGCTGCCAAAATAAGTCTTTGAGCTAACTTTTTCTTTGTTTTACTCATAGCATCATCATCACTAGTAACAATTACTTTTGCAAAATCTATACTACTTAGTATTACAACAATAACAGGTCCTATTACCCTTGTAAAATTAAGAATTGTTTGTAATAACCATGCAACCGAATTTTCATCATTAGGATCTCCCAAAACACCACTACAATCTTGATCTTTATTAAGTCCATTAACTATATCACTAGCCCCATCTAATTTATAACTAACAATTGAATCATTGCTAAAACTTTGAATATCCAATGCAAATGTATCTATTGGATTAGCAAATAATATCACAAAAACAAAAATTATTAAAAAAGATATTATTTTTTTCATAAAATCACTCCGAAAACACTATATAAAATAAGTATAACAAAATAAAAAAAAAATAGCAATAAATACTATTTTTAAAATCTATTTTACTATACAGATCTCCAGCATGCACTCCAACTCTCTGTATCTCCAGCATCATTTCCACCTTTAGCAACAATGTTCATAAGAACACTAACTAAAGTTACTACAAAGAATACAAGAGCAGCATATATAAATCTCTTAATTAGTCTACTTTGTGCACCTTTAACTTCTTTTTCATCACTTGCAATTACTGCTTTACCTAAATCAAGTGTTCCTAAAACAATTAAAATTATTGGAATACCTAATTGTACAAGTGGGAAAACTCCATTTTTTATAACACTAACGATAGGTCCTAATCCACCACAAGCGTCACCAATTAAAAATAAATTTGACATATTAAACCTCTCCTTCTTAAACTATTATATAATCATAAAATATATTTTGTCAATTAATTATCTTCTAAATAAACCAAAGATTTTAGAACTATTACTATTATTATTTCTATTATTAAATAAACCTAATTTAGTAAGAAAATCATGAATTATAGAATTCCTTTTTCTCTCATCAAGTGGAGGCATATTATAAAATACTCTAATTCCAGCTTCACTCTCAAAATCAAAAACATCATTATTTAATAATAAACTTTGATTTAAAACAACTTTTTTATTCATTAACTTACTAAATATTGTTCTATTTCTTCTAATTAATCTATTCAATTTTATAGTACTAGGCTCTAATAAATATATAACATCAGAGCAAAAACTATCATCAGTATAACTATTCAAATCAACAAGTATTATACTAACATTAGAAAATTTAGTAATAGTATTTTTTACATCATTCTGTCTAACAGAAATCATATTCTTATCATTAAACAAAGTAAAATCATTTTTATCAATCTCAAAAGCAATAACATTATTTTGTCCATAAGCAAGAGATAATTCTTTCTTTAATAAATATATAAAAGTAGTAGCTCCTGCACCATCAGTAACATTCTTAACCCCTAATATTGTAGGACCAACATTAGTATTTCTACTAATAGTAGTAACCATAGCCCCAGTTTCCTGAGAAGCATTAATACTAGCCATCTTAACAATATGTTCAACATCTTTTAATGTATTAGTCTTTTTTAATAAATATTTAATACCATTAATATTAGTTGTAAAATTATATATTTTTAAAGAAATAATATGAGATAAAAAATTTGGTTGACATAAATCACTACCATCAGGTAATAAGAAAATAATTTTATCTGGTTCTAGTCCACTAACAAGAACTTCATAAGTTTTTAAATCCCTATAATTTTTTAATGCAGTTACATCAAGAATCATCTTACTATAAAAGAAATTCTTAAACATTTCTACTATTTCAAAAGCATCATATATTCCACTAATACTTTTAATAATATCTATATCTAAATTAGATAATTGATTTTGTTGTTCATTTGCAACTATAACATTCATCTAAATATCAACCCCAAACTAATTATATCTTATGACTTTATTTCACTAGAATCTAATATTTTTGTATCACCAGTTATAGTAAATGGAGAAAACTTAAAAATATTATCAAATATAGGAATATCAATATCTATTTTTGTAGCTATTTTATAATAATGTCTATCACCTAAATCTTCATAAATACCACTATCATTACCATCATCTGAATATGCTGAAACTTCCTTATAACAATAAAGCTTTTTTCCTTTATATAAAACTTCTTTATAATCAGAACTACAATAAAATTTAGCTGGTGCATATCCTATTTCATCAGCATAATCTCCAATTTCAGTTAAACACTTACTACTTGAAGAATTACATTTACCATAATATTTTTCATATACATCAATAATTTTATTTTTCATTTTAAATGCTTTCATATAATTTACATTAAAAGCTAAATATGTAGAAACTACAACAATAAATACAACGATTATTTCAATCATAACAACGCTACCTAATCCATCACGCATAATTCCACTTCCTTTTATTTATTGAGGAGCTTCAACCTCTTGAGTTTCACCATTTACTCTAAAAACATTAAATCCAAATATTTCACTAACAATAGGAAAATTAATATCAACCTGTGTTATTACACTATAAACATATCTTGTAGAACCATCTCCAGCTGTAGTTGCAGTCCTCTTCAAACAATAAAGATTATCAACCTTATCATATCCTTTAGGACAAGTAAAGTTAGAAGGTGGTGAATACGCTAAATTTTTCGCCCCCTCAACAATTTTACTCCTACAAACATAAGAAGTTGCATCCGAACAGCTTCCATTACCACTAAATGTACTGCCGCAAATGCAACCTGAACCCTCATATCTTTCTATAACAGAGATAACATTATTTTTCATTTTAAATGCCTTAGTGTAACTGACAATTAACCCAAATATTCCAGATAAGATTAATAAAAATAATGAAATAAACACAAGGTTTACAATTCCACCATACGCATCCTTCATCCTTTATTCTCCTAACTATTTAGTATTAGCTTTATATTGAGAAATATTATCCCATTGACCATTAATAGACTTTTGAATATTTGGCCACATCATCCAAAAGAATGCAATAACTGCTGCGATAGCAAGTAATGTAATAACAGTTAAGTTTAACTCACCAGTAGCTGCTTTCATATAAGCAATCACCTATCCTTTCCATAGTATACATATACATTATAACAAAATTAAATTTTAATAACAATATTATTTAAATTTTTTTACTAGAACATCATCATCATAGAAATAAGAATTACAAGCATAACACCAATACCAGTAACAACAAGCATAATCATTGTTTGACTTTCCATATGATCAAGTCTTTCTTTATATTTAGTTTCTCTAGCTTTATTTTGTAAAGAAGAAACAGTCTTTGAAAACATCATAAGTCTTTCTTGTTTTCTCTCTTGAGAACCAATACCAAGTCTATATAAAAGTCTCATCATTCTCATTGAATCTCTAACAGGATATGTATTAGCAAATTCCATATATGGTTCAACAGAAGAATCTCCAGAATTAATTCTATCAATCATTCTCCTAAGTCCTGGTTTAAAAATATCAGGAGCATCATTTATACTTTTACCAATAGCAACAGGTACAGTATAATGTTGAATTAAAATCTCCAAACTTTTCAAATAATAAGGTAACATTACATCAATTTCATGTAAATGTTGTTTATAATAACTCTTTAGTTGAAAATAAGGCATTTTAAATACAACAGTCGCAATTGCTATAGATAAAACTAAATTTAAAAAGAATTGAGAATTAATTATTTCAGCTGAACTATTATTAGAAATAGTAAAAGCAAGTACTATTAAGAAAGCAACAATTGCATAAGTAACTCTCTTAGAATACAACTGATCAACATCAACATCTTCTCCATATCTTGCATAAACAAGAAATTGATAATCATCTTCTTTTAAAGCTTCCAAATATTTTTGATTATCAGCAAAAAATTTATCTTTATCAATTGTATTATTATAAACTAATACAAACATGATTATTGCACCAACAATTACTATTTCCATTATTCAGCACCTACATTCTCATTATAATATTTTTCTCCTTTTAGAAGGAAATATGTATTAACAATCAAAACTCCATGCATGAGTACCTGAATATACCATTTTTCAAGTAATACTAAATAAGTATCACGTCCTAATAAATATTGTACTAACATAACAAGTAAATATAAAACTATACCAAATTGTAAAAAGTTTTTATGAAAAGATGCTCTTTCAATTCTATCTCTATAAACACTTTCTACAAGCATATCAATATCAAGTTGCATATTTTCTAAAGAATCAGCTGAGTTTTGTGCTCCTTCTTTAGTAATTTGTAAAAACAACTGATGCATATTTTTAACAATATAATAAGGATATAATTTACTCATATATTCAAGGGCTTCATCAATTGTACCATTATCATAACTCATTGTAATCATCTGACGAACATCACTAAGAACAGGGTCTTCTAAAACTCCAGATTCTGCAACACCCTCAAGTGCCTTAACAAATGATTGAGTCGTACCAAATTCCATAATAGTATTTGAAGTATATACTTGAACTTGTTCAAATATATATTCAGAATAAACTCTCTTACATCTTAAATAAGCAAGATATGGAACAAAAGATACAGCAATACATGCATATATAATACTAATAATTAAATTATAAAAGTACAAATAAGAAACTACAGCAGCAAAACCAGCAAATAAAGTTACTTGTAAAGTATATTGCTTGGCCGTATATTCTTGCCCTAATTGTTTGGTTTTTTCCCTAACAACTTTAAATGAATAAGGAGCAAATCTATCATACATTCCCTGTACTTGTCCCAAAACATATTTACCAACATTTTCTCCTTGATAATGTCTATAAATATATATACCAACAACAAATACAGTAATTATTAATAACTCTTCTAAATACATAAAATCAACTCCTATCTATTCTCCTAATTTATCAATCACAGGCATCTGAGTATTAACAATAGGAACAACCGGTGTAGAAGTAGCATTCTGCATTCCAACAACACTTACTTGCGGCTGAACAACTTGATTAGTAACATTAGGAACAACAGAAGCATTATTAACTACTGGAACACTTTGTACAACCTGATTAGAATTTACAACTGGTGTATTAGACATCAAAACATCACCATTATTTACAACAGGAATACTAGGAGCTTGTCCATTAATAATTGGAGTCTTAGTAACTCCTCCATTAGCAACAGGAACACCAGTACCAACAGTTACATTAGGATTTTGATTAATCACATTAGGATTAACATTATTACTACTATTAACTATAGAATTAACCCCATTAACACTAGTAGATGCAACATTACTAACCTCAGTAGTTGTCTCAGAAGAAGGAGAAATACTTTCTACTTTAGTATTATTATCAGTTAACTTATCTTCCGTATCATTAACATCTTCATATTCAACAATAGGCATTTTCTTAGGTAAATCTTTAATAATATCATGAACATCAACATTTTGATTTTCCAAGTATTCAATTAAATGATCACTTGGTTTACACATCATAGGTTTTCCCATAACTTTTTGATAAATTATTCTAGATTGAGGAACATTATTTTCATCAACATAAAATTCAGTTACTTCATCCATTTCACGATGGAAATTACCATACTCTTTACTATAAAAAGCCTTAATATGAACTCCAATTTGAATATAACGATAAATTGTTGTTAAGAACTGA
This sequence comes from uncultured Bacilli bacterium, assembly GCA_934140575.1. Classification (GTDB taxonomy): domain Bacteria; phylum Bacillota_I; class Bacilli_A; order RF39; family UBA660; genus UBA3789. The sequence continues at coordinate 26,335 of CAKPBJ010000010.1, forward strand.
TTAACATCCAAATCCGTTTCCATAAGTGAATACAAACGATAAGGTATTGCACTTGCTTTATCAGCATGGATTGTTGATAAAATATTATGTCCTGAAGATATAGAGTTACGAACAGCAGAAACAGCTTCTGCTGAACGAACTTCTGAAAGTAAAATCCATTTTGGATTCTGACGCATACAAGTAACTAAAACGTCTGAATAACTTGCAACATTGTTAGTCTTCATAGCAACTATATCTCTCTGAGGAAATATCTTATCAAGATGTAACTCTAATGTATCTTCTATTGTAATAATTTTTTCATTTGTTTTTGTATGAGAAGCTAAATATTTAACAAATTCTGTTTTACCTGAACCAGTTTCTCCAGCAACCATTATATTACAATGACCTTCAACACATTTTATTAAAAAATCATGTATTGTTGGAGTAAAATAATCCTCTTTAATAAGTTTATCCTTATTAAGTCTAATCTTAGCTGGAGTTTTACGTATAACTAATGCAATTCCATTAGTAGCAATTGATTGATGAACAAAGTTCATACGTAATTCTGATGATTCAGCATCCAAAAATGGTTTAGCGTTATTAAAAGTAGTTCCCATAACATTAGAACACTGAAAAGCTAACTTTTCAACAAATTCTGGAGTAGCACCCTCAACTTCTACTCTCATAGAACCTTGAGTTAAAGAACGAATCCATATTTGTCCGCCATTATCATAAGAAATATCAGTTATATCATCATTGTCAAGTAATGAACGAAAAGGCCCAAAGTCTAATTTATCAAATATATTTTCATTCATTTAACTCACATCCTTTTTATTCTTCATTTTTTATTCTACGTAAGCTGTATTAGTATTAATCCAGTTTTTCAAAGTATCACTACTAATTTCTAAAGCACCTGGTTCATCTTTTAAACTCTCATTAGTTGGAACAACAATTAAAGATGTTTCAAAAGTTCTCATAAACTCAGCTTTTTTAAGTAGTAAGTAATATTCCTCAGGTACAGCAAATATAACCATAGCAGGAACTCTTCCTTCATCAATATTTTGGAATACTGCTTTACCATTACTATCTCTTACAGCTAACACTTTAATATTAGACATCAATTTACCTAACATAATCTTATTAGCATCAGCAGTTAATTGACTTTTATCACTTTCATCAATTTTATTAACTGCTTTAAAATAAATATCAATATAATTTCCTGGATAAACAGAGTTACCATAAGTAGATTCTGTATCAACAGATAAATTATATAAAACATATCCCTTTGGATAATCCAAAATTATATTATCTGGTAATTGTTCTTTTTCAACAACTGCACTTTTATAGAATAAACTTCCTTCTGGAATAACAGTATCAGCAGCTGCATACTTATCAATTATTTCACTAACATTTGTAATAACTTCTCCTTCAAGCATTGAAGGTGGAACTTCACGAGTTCCTATTTGGTTCTCAGAAATCTGCGTACCTGCATTTATTTGTTCCAAGGCATATGGAACAGTTATTGGATTAATAGAACTTTTAATACGCATAGTATAAGCAACATATAAAACAATGATTGCTAAAACGACACCAACAACAGTTACAGTATTTTTATTTTGCAAAAACTTTTTAAAACTTGTTGACAAACTTCCCATTTTATCCCTCTTTTCCTAACTAAATTTTTTACAAACATCTGAATTATAATGACTAAGTTGATAATCCATAGTAGGATCTGTTTTACCAACAGATTCTACTATAGCATCATAACTTGTAGTCATATCAATTGCATCAGATTGTTCTTTTCCATTTTGATCTTTTACTTTGAATTTTAAAACTGTACTAGAATCAACCTTAACACTAACTTTAGGAGGAACTTCATTTATATCATAGAAGCTAACTTTGTAACCTCTTGTAGTATCAACATTATCAGCAAGTCTAAGTATAAAACTTTCAACAAACTTTTCTTTATCAATTCTTGGAACACCACAAGTTCTTAAATAATCATAGTCTTGAGCATCAGTCATTGCAGCATTCGTTGTTTCTTTTACTAAATAATAATCTAATTCACTACCTGTCGAATAATTAGTAAGTACATTGATAAGTAGTAATGCAATAACACTTAATAAAATTATACCAACAGTTAACATACCTTTGTTCATATACTATTCACCTCCTAATTAGTATTTGATCCATATACATAACATTGTCCTGATTGATAATTAATCATATTGTTACATTCACGAGCTGAATCATTAGCCTTCTTAGTAGCATATTTTGAAACATTATTTGACATTGTATATCTTGTAACACCAGTCTTATCACTTACAGTAGAAGTTCCACTATATGAAGTATAATTATGATTAGAATCTTTAGTAACACTTCTTAACTGTTTTAAATCTGAAGGACTTAAATCAAATTCATAATCTAAGTAATCATTTCCATATATACTATATCCTAAGTTCTGAACATCAGTTAAATATAAATTAGGTTCAGATGCCATAGCTGAATTTCCTCCAGAAGCAGTAATTGTATTTTTGGTATTTGCATATGTACTCCAGTTAAATCCTGGTTTTCTTCCAACAGAATTCTGATCAGATTTTGAACCATCTTTTGCAGGGAATAAATTTTCCAAATCAACAGATCTAACACGAGATTTAGATGTATTAGTACAAACATTAGAATCAGACTTATTTCCACCATTTAATGCATAGAAACAACTTACTGTAACATCCCAATTAAATTTACCAAATTTAGTAGTTTCACCAACTATATTATACTTATCAATATCTTTTACATTAGCATCACCAAAGCACTTATCCTTATATTCAGTAAATGAACTAGTTGTACCATTCATAACTTTTGTATAATAATAATTCCACCACTTAGTATTAACATTTCTTGCATCTAATGGTACACAGAATTTATTAGGCATTGTTCTCCAACCCTTAGATCCTGATTTATCTTTGTATGAAATTTCACCTGTTTTATTATTAATCCAAGAACCTGGGAAACTCCATTCAGTCTGATAGAACTTACCACTTTCTTTATTATCTTCATAGCATCCATCATAACTTAATATTGTAGAATTTTCATTCTTTGCAGTATTTTCAATTGGTTTTGCATTTATAGAAGATAACTTATCTTTACTCTCTTTATCATTTTTTGTACTATATGGGAAATAAATCCATTTACCTTCTGTATCAGCCTCATCAGTACTATAGTTTACTTTAATCGCAAATGTAGCAGTACTTTCAGAACAAGAAGTTGCAGCTTGACATTGTTTATATAAGTTTTCATAAATTTTCATATTATTAGTATAATCTTTTTGAGCATATCCTGGATTTAAATAATAATCTCCAGAGCATCCTTCCCAATGACAATTATCATGACAATATCCTTCAGCACCATTCCATCTATCATGTCTATAGAAACCATCATTTCTAAATACGCCGTAAATAGAGCCCATACCAGTTCCATAAGTATTATGCCATCCTGAAGTTTGATACCATCTTCCTTCTAAATAAGTATATTTACTATTTCGTTCACCAATTATACCTTTATTAGATATCCAGTCAATTTTACCATTTTGTCTTAAATAACATCCACCATCATTAAGAGCTTGACAAGCATCTATTGAGTAATCATTTAAGTCAAGTTTTGTAGTAGAATAAGAATTTAAAGATGTAGCTGTTTTTGAAGTAGAAGTTGTATTTCCATAAACTTTTTTATAGCATTTCTTTGAACATTTCTTAGAATACTTGCCACCATCACATTCCTTAACACAAGAATCATAATCATCATTTGGTCCACCTTGTCTATAAGCGACTCCAGCTTTAGTCACACAAACTGGAGCAGGTGTACATAAACCAGGAACAGTTGGTTTTTCAGGTTTTGCACTCATATAACATCTTACATTACTAGTAACCTTAATTTTATATTGGAAACATAAACCAGCTTTAGATGCAACTGGAGGTCCATATTCAACGACAACACCTTCTTCACAAGTAACTTTACATGAAGTTTGAGTTGTTTTACTAACTTCACTACTAGCATTATAATGATATGTATAGTTAGCAGTTATATCATGTGATTCAGAAGCATATAAATATTTTTTATTAACATAATATGTAGATTTTGTACTACTATTTCTATTATCAATTGGGAAAGTTATACCATCTAAATATTCATAAGGACTATATGAATCATCCACAGAAGATTTAATTTTTGTAGTATCATAATAAAATCTTTCAGAATCACAAGTAAAACTTGCTTTACGATTTTTATTATTTATTGAATCACTATGAGTTTTTGCATAACAAATTAACTTCTCAGAGTCATCTGCTGGATTATTACAATCAATAGGAGTAGAACTATACTTTCCCTCTTGTAAACCTTCTATTGTAGATTCATACTTAACACTCTCTTGTTCATAAGTAGGTTGGTTAACTCGTAACTCAACATTAAGTTCTACTCGGTCACAATAAAGATCTTTATCAGACACAAGTAAAATTACAAGTTTATCTTCTTTTCCTGCTTTCTTGTCACCAAGCAATTTAGAAATAACTTTGCCATCTCTTAATAATTTTAAAGAACTATTACCAGAAACATATAAACCTTGATCAGTAATATCAGTCCAATTACTATATTCACCATTTTCATCAATAGTTCCAACTTTAGAAGCTAAGAAAGCTATTTTTTTAAATTTTTTCTCTTTTGGATTAAGAGAAAGAATATATTGATCACCATTAATTTCAACATCAGGAGCATATCTATTAAGTATAACTTCCTTAGTTTCACACATTTCAGTGTATTTATTTCCATCTGAATCAGTCAATTTATCACTATTTTCAACATCTTCAGCAAAAATATTAATAACACTAAAACATGCAATAGATAAAGTTACTATAAATAGAAGAACAAACAACCCAACTTTTTTATTCAATCTAATTTGTCGCATCATTTTCATCACCTTTCAAATATTTTTTTATTTTATTATAATTATCATTTTTACTTAAAGAATACTTAAAGTTACTCTCATTATCTTTAATCAATCTTCCAGCAACAACAATATCATAATTAACTGCTGTATCACCAAACAATCTAGTACACGTAGATAAAACTACTATATCATCATCATTTGAGACATCCACATTATAATCATAAATACTTTTTTCTTTCAATTTCTTTATATCTCTTTTCATATCATTTTTATTACCATCATTGAATGAAAATAAATCAACTGAATAAGCATCAAGTAAACTTACAGAAAATATTTTATAACCATAATCTTTTCCATCAATTGTTATTTGAAAATATTCATGTTCCTTAGCAAAGTCTTCATAAACATAAGCCATTAATTGCTCAAATCTAACAAAGTCTTCATCATTTACTTTAGGAACTCCTAAATTATAAATATTATGTCCAAATACAACCATCATTTTTTGATACCCCGTATTCTGACTTAATGTCCAAGAAAATTTTGACTTTTCAACAGGAGGTACAGAATATTTATTCGTAATTCTAAAAATCGGCATATTCATCTCTGTACCAGGAATTTCAACCCAACCAATTGTCTTGGTAAGATCATTATCATTTTTCTTAACAGATTCTTTTACATCCCCAACATGAGATTTAATTTTAAAACCCTCATTTTGCGATATAAAAATATTTTTAACTAAAAGAAATATTAAGAAAATAATAAATATTATAAGTAATCCAAATAATAAATATTTAGTTTCAAAAAATTTCTTTTTTTTATTTTTCTTTCTCATACTACTACTCCATTTTCTAAAGAATTTATTTTACAATATAAGGATCTTCATGTGTACCAGTACCACTAGTAACAACTACATTTTGTTTTACATAAGCACAAGGTCTAACACCCATTGCAAAATATCTACTTACTTCCTCATTTAATGGAACTCCAATATCTGTAACTGCACCAGCAATTCTTTTACCATTTGAACTATTCAAATACCAATAACTACTAGATACATGTCCATATAAATTAGTTTGAGCACTAAACATTTCATACATGTTTGGAGCAAATATTTTAGCCTTATATGATTTAGTTTTAACTTCTTCACCATATATAATTTTATTTTTATAAACTGGAACATTTATTTTTCTACTTGCAAAATAACTTGTATTAATAAACTCACTTGCTCTATTATTTATAAAATAAGCAACACTACCTTTATCAGTTGGATTATATGAAATCTTATCAGCTAATCCATCAGGATTTGTAGTTAATGGTCTATTATCTTTATTAATTGCATCATCAGAAATAACCTTTGTATATCCATCTTCTACATCAATAACTCTATATAACTTATTATCAAGTTTTACATATTCACCAGTTGAAGCAGTATTTAAATATTCTCCACCTACTATACTATTACCTTCACCAAATGAATATGGGTTTGCTAAACTACCATCACCACTAACAATTTCAGTAGTTCCTTTAATAGTAAACATAGGTCTAACACCATAATTATCAGTATCAGCAACAGTAATAAAACTCTTACCAGACTCTTCATCATAAAATACATTTCTAGTTACATAAGCCTTTTTATTATCACCTGCATTAGCAACCCAAGACATAGTAACAGTCTTCATAAAATTATCATCAGCTTGTACTTTATTAACTTCTACAACAGATGGAATATAAACATATCTTTCTTTCGTATAAGAACTACATTCAGTAGTATCAGTAGTACTATCACTAATAGTCATATTACAATACTTTGATTTAACAATCATCTTCTTAGCATTATCAGTTAAATGTTTATAATAATAATTATCTAACCAATCACTAACTTTAGTAAAATTAACATTAGAAACATCCTCAGCTGCTACAAGCATTACATTATTATTAGAATCAACTCCATATATTCTAAACATCATATTTGATAATCTAACATAATTATTAGTAGGATTACCAACATAATTAGAATTGTTCTTTAAATCACTTTTAACAACCTTTGCAATTTGTTTAATAACATTAACTTTTCTTGTAACAACAGTTTTATTTTTTAATGAATCAAAAGCAATATATTGAACTTCATAACTACCAATTTTACTAGTATCAACATTTCCTTTAATAGTAACATCTTTTACATTTAATTTTCCATCGTTATTATCAACTACTGAAGAAACACCTTGTTCTTTATATTTATCACCTACACCCAAAGTTAAAGTCTTACTACCTTTTAACTTAATCTCTGGACCAGTATGATCAACAGAAGATTGTAAAATACCACAATCCAAATAAACTAAATAATCATATTCACCTGTTGCATTCTTTTTAACCTTAACCCAACTATTAGTTTGATTACAAACTTTATTAGAATAAGGCACATATAAATCATCTTTCATATAAGACTTTGAATATAACGTGCTTAAAGAAAGAGTTTTTACTCTTTCTCCTGTAGGTAATTCATTTCTATTAATCTCAAAATATCTCAACGCAGCATCCTTCATTTTACTCTCATTATTATGGAACTTAATCATTGGAGAAACCACTAAAAACCAAACAAATAATCCCACAATAACTATAGAAATAATAAATTTAAGATCCCTTAACCCTCTTTTTTTCTTATCATGATTCATAATATCCTCCTATTAATTGAAACTATAATCATATCTATTATCTCTTAAAGTAATTCTAATTTTAAAATTACTATTACTAGAAATATCACTAGGTATCTTTATATAAACATATTTTCCCATATAACTTCTATCAAGTGCACTTTCAATAGAAATTTCCTGCTTTATACCTTCACTATCCTTATAAATAATTTTACCATACTTATTTAAAAAGTCAATCAAGTTTTTAGACTCTAAACCAACCGATCCAAAAGAAATTTTTAAGATATTCTCTCCCTCATTTGCATTAAAACTTTTCTCTACAGATGAACAGTCCCCACCACTACAACTTCTAGTAGTATAAGTCGCTGTATTAGAAATTTCATAATCATCAAAAGTAATAGTATCTTTCAAATTATAAGCATTAATCTTTATATTATCTCCCATTTTATACTTAATTGCTTTTTTTATTTTACTAACATCTTTTAAATTTAATTTAATTTTTCTCAAAGTATTATTATTATTTTTTTCTTGATAATATAATGCAAAATTAGAATTATTATTCTTCGATACTTTATAAACAATTATTGTATTAAGTGTTCCACCTCTTCTAAGTTCAAGTACTGAATCAACACACTCACCAAAATCACTAAACTCACTCTCATACATCTTAGTTGTTGTCGTATAATCACTTGTACCACTCTTTAAATGAAAATTATTCATATCCACTTTTCTTTTTTCAATATTATTAGTAATAGACAAATCAACTACTACAAAATAACTCTTATCAGAAATTACATTTCCACTACCATCTTTATTAGTATAATAAGCATCTTTAACAGTAATTGTATATCCATTCGCATTATACTGTTCGCCTTGCTTATAACTCTTATTAGTAATAAATACTAAAGCATATACATTATAAATTATAACTATAAAAATAAGACCAATAATAGTATTACATATAAGTTTATGTTCTTTATAAACATATCCAATATTTCTAAATAATCTTCTAAAAGTTCTTTTTATTGTATTTTTATCAATATCTAACCTAACTTCAATCTCTTCTCTATCAGCCTCACTAAGCTCCAAAAACTCTTCATCAGTATTAAAACTAAACTTATTAATATCAAGTCCAAAAGTACGCATAATAAATATTCCAATTGCTGGTAATTGAGCAATTAAAAATATCATCAATAAATCCCTAGACATTCTAAGATCTGTAGAAGAAACTCCATCAGTATAAGAATTAAAAAAACCTTTAACCATTCCAAGAACAAAAATTAAAGCAAAATACTCAACTAAAGGAATTAAATAAGCCTTCCAAGGTTTCTTCTTATGCCTCAAAAGTAAAATTAATGCACAACATCCAATAACTATTAATATAAGTGCAATTTGTAACGAAAAAGTAATATGTCTACTAATAGAATTATTATATGAATCATATACACCTAAATCCATAAATTCCCCAACAAAAGAACTTACATCAAATAGCCTATACGCTACAAACAAACTAAGTAATAGTAATACAACATGTATTTTTTTAAAATTCTTAATCAAAAACGCATAAGGTTTTCTGATAATCATATTATCTACACTCCCTTATTATAAACTACTATAAGTATAAACTATTTTTAACTAAAATTAAATAGTAAATAGAAATAAAAAAAAGATAACTAAAAAGTTATCTAAAATTATTTAATATCAATAATTTCTACTTCATAATTACCATTTGGACTTTCAACAGTAACAATATCTCCAACCTTATGATCAAATAAAGCTTGAGCTATTGGACTTTCATTAGAAATTTTACTTTCAAATGGATCAGCTTCTTGACTACCAACGATTTTATATTCATCTTCTTCATCATCATCAACATATTTGATAGAAACTGTATTTCCAATACTAACTTTATCTGTATCAACATTAGTAATAATAGAAACATGCTCTAACATTTTCTCTAATTGTTTAATTCTACCTTCTATTTCTGCTTGCTCATTTCTAGCAGCATCATATTCAGCATTTTCAGATAAATCTCCAAGAGATCTTGCTTCTTTTATTGCAATTATATTTTCAGGTCTTCTTATATTTATTAAATCATCTAACTCTTTCTTTAAGTCATCTAATCCCTGTTGAGTTAAATAAACTGTATTTTTATTTCCCATTTTTTCTTCACCTCAATATTATATTTTTGCCTTCTGTGAAAGCTAAGCTCTAGACTTAACTTGCAATAATATACCACATTACAAACAAAATATCAAGTGCAATTTTATTTACTTGGTCTTTTTGTATATTCAAAGCCAAAAGTATCTTGAATATCACCATTATCTAATAAAATTTGCATTTGTTCTAAATCAAAATAAGGCTCATCAATATAGATAATAGACCATGGATTAGCTCCATCACTTAAAAGTTCACTAAGTCTTTCTTTTGAACTTTGTTTTAAACCTTGATAACGATTTTTATATTCTTCTGATTTTAAAATTTGATTTAATCTATCAACTTTTTCATCACGCATCTTAATTTTTTTAAGTTCATTAACTTTTTTACTATCTCTTACAAGCTTAGAACCAAACGGAATAGCACCTAATAAAGCAATAGTACCAATTCCTACAGCTAAAGCTACTGGATTATCTCCAACAGCATTCTGAACTACTGGAAGAGTACTTAAAGCATAACCACCAACACCAGCAGCAATACCACTTAATGGAGTTAATACTCTACCTGTATCTCTTTTAACTGTAAACTTACTATAATTTGCTACAGCTTCCTCCGCTTGAGCCTCTTGTTGTTTAACCAAAATCTCAAAGTTCTTATCTGTAGAAGATACAATATATTTTTTCCCATCGGCAAATAAAACTGTATAAGTACCATTATCACTTTCAACAAAATCTATTATATAATCTTTTTTCTCATCTTTAGTTATTGTATAATCTTTCATTTAAAATCCCCCTCCATAAAAAGTAGCTAAATTATACCACAAATCAACATAAAAATCAATAGTTTCCACAAATAGCATCAACCTTATCAATAAAATAATCATCAGTCATACCAGCAATAAAATCAATAACCTTTCTCTTATCACAAGTATTTTCCATATAAGACTCACATTGGTTATTTAAAAATATAGTAAATATTTCACTATCAGTATTATTATTTTTAATATCACTTAAGTATCTACAAAAAAGTTTATTCATTCCATCTTCATAATATTCACGAACACTATCAGTTAAACTATATTTATATATATGTTCATAATTAAATTTCTTTAAATCAAATAAAGCTTTAAAAACATCATCACTTAATTTTATATAAGGCTTATATAAACTATTATTAACAATATCCATAACAACAGTATTAATGATATCTCTATTAGTAGTTCCAAGAACACTTGAAATAGATTCAGGTAATTCTTCTCTTTTAATAACACCAAGCATAATAGCATCTTCTATATCTCTACCAATATATCCAATAATATCACTAATACGCACAACACACCCTTCTAAAGTCATTGGTCTAAAAGTACGTGAAGTTTTAATATCTTTATAAGAAAGATTATATTCTCTTAAAAACTCTTCCTTTGTTTTACTAACAGGTTCATATATAGAACTAAGCATCTCACCATTATGACACATTATTCCATCATAAACTTGTACAGTCAAATTAAGACCTTTTCCATTATTCTCAATAAACATTAAATCTCTAACACTCTGAATATTATGAGAAAAATATTCTCCCAATTCACGCAAAGAAATCTTATTAAGAAAATCTTCTCCAGTATGACCAAGCGGTGTATGCCCAATATCATGACCAAGAGCAATGGCCTCAATTAAATCCTCATTTAAATTAAGAGCTCTACCTATTGTTCTCGCAACCTTACTAACTAATTGAACATGAGTAATTCTCTTACTAATATGATCATTTCCACTCTTAGTAAATACTTGTGTCTTATCAAGATATCTCGTATAACTAAGAGAATAAATTATCCTATCAATATCATGAAAATAAGGAGGCCTAATGTCATCAGAAATAATATCACAATATCTAATAGCAGAAGAACTAAGTATCGCATATTTACTTAAATATTTCTCTTTATTTAAAAAATTACTTTTCAATACATCAATATTATTCATGACTCTTTCTCCTAACAATCTTAATCATAGAATATTCAGAAATTTCAAATTCTGTATCTAAATATAAATAATAAATATTATCTGGATGTCTCGCAACATCAAGACTCTCCATATCCTCATTATATAATTTTTCTAAAACAAATTGTATATGTTTACCATATGGAGTAAATACCTCAATCAAATCTCCAACCTCAAAATAATTTCTTTCATAAAACTTAAGTAACTTACTTGAAGAATCATAACTAATTACTTGTCCCAAATAATCCTGATTAGAAATCTCAACCCTACCAGTATAATACTGATCAGTATAATCAGCCTTACCTAAAAAATAATGACTAGTAGTCTCTCTATTGGCTACTCTATTTAATCTTTCCTCAAACACACTCATTAAATCCTCAGTAAGTGTCCCATCATAATAATTATCTATTATTGCTCTATATGTTCCTATAACAGTAGCAAGATAATATAAAGATCTCATTCTTCCTTCTACTTTCATACTAGTAACACCAATATCTATTAAGTCCCCAATATAACGAGACATATTCATATCTTTTGTCGCCATCGTAAAATCTTTATCATTATCTGTCTTGAAAGCAAATCTACATACTTGAGCACATCCACCTCTATTAGCATCTCTATTAGTAACATAATTAGAAAGAGCACATCTTCCACTAAAGCATGTACACATAGCCCCATGAATAAATACTTCTATATCAACATTAGTTTTATCAATAATATCTTTTATTTCTTTTTTTGATAATTCACGAGCAAGTACTACTCTGTCAACTCCTTCATTACCAAAATATTCAACTGTCTTATAATTTGTAGTAGAATTCTGTGTAGATAAATGTACTTCAACTTTAGGATAATTTTCTTTTATATAAGAAATAATAAAGGGATCACTTACAATAAATGCATCAATTCCCGCATCAACAACTTCTTTAATATATTCTTTTACACCATCCATATCTTCATTGTGAAAAACAATATTTAAAGTTAAATGCACTCTCTTACCAAGCTTATGTGCAAAATTACATCCTTCTCTAATTTCATCTATACTAAAATTAGTCGCATTAGCACGTAAGCTATACTTTTCTCCACCAATATAAACAGCATCAGCTCCATATAATAAAGTTACTTTTAACCTTTCCAAATCTCCCGCAGGAGACAATAATTCAATTCTCTTATCCATTTTTTTTCACCTTATAAATAGTTTTCTTAAAAAAGAAATTTGTACTATCCCCTAACTTTTTATATTTATCCACATAATTAGTATCACAACATGAATCATTTATATATAAAGATGTATCATTAACAAGTTCTAAAAAATTAGGAATTCCATACTCTCTCATAATAATATAAGGACATCCTAAATCATATAACTCTTTAATGACCGAAGTTCCATTAGTAATAATATCCTCATAAAACTGGCTACCATTAGCATCCTCAGAAACAATAAAATCAATTCCACTTACTTTCTCATGAATTTTAATTTCCTTATCACCAGATATACCTAAGTCCTTGTAGTAATTAGATACTAAACTTCTATAAGATAAAGCAACACTAGGTTTACTAACAACCTCAACCATACTAGTAATCTTACTAGAAGAAATAATTTCACCTATCTCATCTAAAGTAATCTCTTTCCCAAGAAGAGCATACTTAACACCACGACTATTATAATAATCACAAGTCTTATAATTATTAACCATATGAGTCTGATTCCATACTAAATCAAGATCTAAATTTAACTCTCTTTTTAATTCCAATACCGCCAAATCATAAAAGAAAACACCATTAATTTTTAAATTATCCAATTCCATTAAAATATTTTTAACTTCATCTATATCATCATTAAATAAATTTTTATTTAACTTAACAAATATTTCTCCCTTATACTTAGAACAAATATCACGAACTTCATCAAGTGAATAATACTTCTTACTTCCAACAGAATAATCTTTTAAAGCAAGAATTATTCCATCACATTTAAACTCATATATATTTGATTTACTTGCTTCTACTAAAAGTTTCATAACTCCACCTCCAACATATTATATCATAAAGAAAAGAAGATTTACTTATCTTCTCCATTTTTATCAGTTTCAACTATTAAAAACTTAAAACTTTTATTCTTAAAATATTCTTCTTCGCCATATACAGAATGAAAAACATAAGGTTTATAAGCAATCAAATTACCATTTTCTACATAATAGGTTACATTATCAAGATAATTATCTACTTCTCTAAACTTAAGAAAACAATTATAATCACATTCATCAGCAGCATAATAACTTTCATTAACTAATTCTTGATAATAAGTCTTAAATTTATTTTCTATTTTATTATTAACAGTTTCTTCAGTAACTCCAAAAAAATTAAGTAATGCAGTATCATCAATAACCTCTAATGTATTAAGATTTATATTATAACTTCTAAAATAAGCCTTTGGAGCATACTCAGTATTATAATCAATTGCTTTAAGGACAACACTAAGTATAATTCCACTTATATCATATTCATATGAAATAGCAGTTTTTTCTGCACCCTTAAAATCTTCCATAAACAAATCGACATCTTCATTTACCAAACTAATAACATCAGATTTTATATTTATATATGGAATATATTGAGAGTAGTCCCCACTTCCACCTTGATACTTAGTATAAACAATATATTTACTTTTATCTTCTTTTATATTCTTATAATTTTCATTCTGCTTAGAAATATAAATAAAACTAAGCATAAATACAACTATAAATATTGCTCCTACAATAACCATTTTTCTCTTAGTATCATTACTAAGCCTCATACCTCTTTTTATTTTCTTCTTATTAGGAGCAGGTTTTCTTTCTACATCAAACATATAACCTCCTAATTAACACCATTTATTCTCATAATACCTAAAATAGCATGAGAAGAAGAACTTTTATAATCTGAATCAACAACTATTCCCCATTTGCTACCTTTAGCATGAACAATCTCATTTCCATTACCTGTAAGAATTGCAACATGACCATCATACATTACTAAGTCACCAGCCTTAATCTCACCATGAACCAATGTATATGTTCCCTTATCAGCCCATTGAGTATAAGTTGTCCTAGACAAATTAATACCATTATGTCTAAAAACACCTTGAACAAAACCACTGCAATCAGTTCCAGTATATGGTAATTCACCATTCCAAGTACCACCCCAAACATATTGTTTTCCAACAAATTGTTTAGCATAAGCAACAATTGCTTTTCCCTTAGCACTGCCTTGTCCACTACCACCAGATGCCGTTCCTTTTTCATATCCATCAGGATCAACCATAATTGGAGATTTTCTTTTTTCATCCAAAGGAATATAAGTATTTTTTTGACTTCTAACAACTTCAGCAGATATTTTTGCTTGCTCCCAACAAGCAGGAATGCTAAACTTCTCAGGCATCATTCCAATCACAACATTTACAAGTATAGGAACAAAAAATACAATTAAAGCTGCAAAGAACTTATTAAACAAAGACTTTTGTAATTTTTTTTCCTCTGGATTAGTCATTAACATAATAAATTGATAAGTTGCCATAACAATCAAAATAATTGGTACAATTAATTGAATTAATCCAAGAATCTTTCTAGCAACATCAAGCACAGTAACAAGGCTATAATCATTACAGCAAGTACCCAAAGTATCATTACAATCAAGTATTTGTACAAGCCTCATTTACTCCACCTCCATTACTTTTTTATACTAATCGCTAAGCCATCACCTATATTTAAAAACTCAGTATCATATTTATTATTCTTTTCCAAAAATAAAGTATAGTTTTTAACTTTTCTAACTAACTGTCTAAGATTTCTACTTCCAATATCCTCTTCATCCTTAAATACCAATCCATGAAAGTACATATTATCAGTAATAATAGAACCTCCATCTCTTAAATTTCTTTCAAACTTTTCAAAAAATTTAGTATTTTGTGCTTTAGCAGCATCAATAAATATTAAATCATAAGTTTCATTAATTTTAACTTCCAAAGCATCATTATAAATAAGATTAATTCTATCTTCTAACTTAAACTTCTTAACATTCTTAATAGCTTCTAAATATCTCTTCTCATCTCTTTCAATTGTAGTAACTTCTATATCATTATCAACTAAACACATCATAATAGCAGAATATCCAATAGCAGTTCCAATTTCTAAGATTTTCTTTATTTTATTTTTTTTTATATAATTTGTCAAATAATTAATTCCGTCATCTTGCATAATAGGAACATTATTTTCTAACGCATAATTTTTTATCGACTCTATTTCTTCCTTCATCTTCACCATTTCCTAACCGTTCCATTTACCACTACTAATTAAGTTTTTTATCACTCTATTTTGTTCTTCTGAACTTTTTGAATAATATACTTTACCATTACTATCAGCAACAAAATACAAATAGTCATTATCTATTGGATTAATAGCTGCCTCTATACTAATAGCAGATGGATTACAAATTGGTCCAATAGGCGGACCAGACTTATTAGTAGGTCTTGTATTATATGGATTTGCAGTATTATATTGCTCACTAGTAAGTTTATCAGACATTGGAACTTGAAAAGCATAATAAGTAGTAACATCACTACCTAAATGCATACCAATATTAAGTCTATTATTAAATACTCCCATAATGTTCTGTCTATCTTCTAAACTCTTACCCTCAAGTTCAACCATTGAAGCCATAGTCAAATAATAATGTACCCTATTTCCAATAGAACTTTTATAAGCACTAAGCTCTTTATCCATCTCATCAAGCATAGTTTCTATAATCTTCTTAACACTAGCATCCTTTTTAAAGTAATAAGTATCAGGAGCTAAATACCCCTCTAACGAATAATATATACCATTCTGTAATATATCATCAGTCAAAAACCAATATTCATTAATTAATTCACTCATATAAGTATTATCTTTAAATACACTAATCACATCATCATAACTATTATCAGTAGCTTCTGCAATAACCTTAGCATAATCAGTAATTCTCTGACCTTCCTTAAAAGTAACCTTAACACTATTAGAATCAATAGAACTTCCCTCTTCCAAAGTACTAACTATCTTACTTAAATCCATACTTTTACTTAAATTATAAGTGCCAGCCTTTAAAGACTTATTACTATATAGTTTTATATAAATTTTAAATAGCATCTTGCTTCTAATTAATTTCTTTTCTTTTAAAATATCACTTATTTTACTAACACCATTACCACTAGTAATATCAACTTCCACATTACTAGTATCATGCGTATCAACAGGACTAGCAAGCACCATCCAAGTAATACCGATACCCAAAAGCAAAAAGGCAAAAACAATAATTAGAAACAAAGGTTTTGGTTTTACTTTAACTGCCATACAACCTCCATAAAAAATAAAGAGCTATTGCTCGTTATTTTCATTATTCTTTTTATTTTTTACTTCTTCTTGTAAAGTATCTAAAATAGTTTCAATAACTTTCCACTCTTTTTCAGTTTTAATAGCTTCTAACTTACTTTGAGGATCATCTGGATAATAAATAGATGCATAAACCTCTATATTACCAGTTTCATCTCTTTGATTATCAGTATAAACTATATAATTTTTATGAGTTTCTTCACTTTCAAAAGTAAATAATACATCATAAACTATTTCATTTCCATTCTCATCTAACATCGAAAAAGTATTTTTTTTCATTTTCTCCCACTCCTATCTAAATAACTTTGCAATATTATAGTAGCTGCAACGCTATCAACAACTTTCTTTCTATTTTTTCGAGAAACATTCCCACTTAATAATACATTATTAGCAGTAACTGTAGTAAGTCTCTCATCTTCCAAATAAATTGGTATAGCAAGTTTTTCTTCTAATTTAGATTTAAAATCCAAACTAAGTTCTCCCTTAGGTCCTATAGAATTGTTCATATTCTTAGGAAAACCTAATACAATAGCATCAATACCTAATTCATTGACAAGTCCTTGAACCTCAACAAGTAATCTATCATATTCTTCATTATGCCTAATAGTTCTCAAACTAGTTGCAATTAATCCTGTCTTATCACTAACTGCAACTCCTAAAGTCCTACTACCTAAATCAAGTCCCAAATATCTCATTATTTATTTTTTTGAAACTCATTAAGAAGAATCTCTACAATCTTAGCCCTATCAATTTCTTGAATCTTACTTCTAGCATCTCTATAACTAGAAATATAACCAGGATCACCACTAATTAAATATCCAACAATTTGATTTGTAGGATTATATCCTCTCTCCTTTAAAGAATCATAAACCTCATCTAATATTTTTCTTGTAAGTTCTGCATCAATTTCAGATAAACTAAATAAACTTGTTTTATCTCTTGGCATATAATCACCTCACTATATATTAACTTAATTTTATCATTTTAAATCATTAAATACAATCATTTTCTCCTCAAACCAACACTTTGCATAACTGTATCAAACATCTCTATACCTCTAATTTTCTTAATAAGTCTATATCTATCGCCATAAATTGTAATAAATTTTCTTTTATTTAATAATACTTTTTTTATTTTTTCTTTAGCAGCTCCTGATAATTCTTTTATTTGTTCATCACTAAGTGCATTTAAAAAATCAGAATCAACAAATTTATCATCTAATTCAACCCCAGCACCTAAAACAATATTTCTAACTCTATCAACATGACCAATATTATCAGCTTTAGAAAAAATTCTTTCCAATTTTGGTGTCATATCAATAATTTCTTGATCTGAAAAAGCATTTAAAATTTCTTCAGTAAAATGTAGACTTGTATAAAAATCAGGATTTTTTAAAAGAATATCTCTTAATTTAATCATCGGAACAATATTTTTTCCATTATAATTTTCATTTACCATCTCCCTCTGATAATAAGATAAATTTAATAACATCTCACTACCAAATATCAAAAAATTATCAGGAACTAATAAATTTCTAAATGTTTTAGATATATCATGTTTATCATTTTTCTTAGCAATATCAGGATTTTGTAATATTACTTGTTTAAACATCATCATCAGTTTATCTCTCTCATCATTACTATATTTATATACATTAACTTTATTTAACTTTTTAGAAATAACAGAAAGTTCATCTTCCAAATCTTTCCTTGTACTAGAATCAAGTTCAGGATCATATAATAATCTATCACTAATACCGTAATATCTATCTAACAATAATCCTCTACTATCATTATCAATTTTCTTTGAACTAACACTAATTAATTTACCAAAAAAATTTTCACACTCAGAATTACAATGTTTTAAAAGAAAAACCAACTCATCTTCACTAAAATATTTAGTAAAATTCTTATCAAGTGCAAAAAATTTAACATTTTGATTACCAAATGAATAATGTTCAGTAGTTAGCTTTTCCAATAAAGATAAATTATCATTACAAATTGCATAATATTTTATACTTAATTTTCTTAAAACATTATATTCTTCAGGAGTATAGCTCCTATTTTTAACTTTAAATTTAGATTTATTATTATTCTTTATAATTAATTTGTCATAAAAATTTTCTAATTCTTTTTTTATTTCTAAATCAGCAACTAATGAGTTTCCATAATCAAAGTCTTGAATAGACATTCTTATATATTTTCTAATATAATCAAGACCACATTTAACATATTCGTTTTTTAATTTTCCATCCATAATTATATCACATCATTTTTCTAACATCAATATTTAATCTTATTTAGCTGCCATTACAAATCCCATAAACATTAAGAAAATTAAGAATATTGTACAAATAATCCATCCATTAATTTTTTCAAAATTACTTGATTTTTCCTTAACACCAAGAGCCATAGTAATAACAATACCACCAATTAATCCTCCAATATGTCCCCAATTATCAATACCAGAAGAAATAAATCCAATAGCTAAATTAAGTAAAACAAGTGGAACAATTTGACTTTTAACAACATTTCCTAAATATACTCTATAATGATATCCAAAATAAAGTAAAGCACCCATAAGACCAAAAATAGCCCCAGAAGCTCCAATTGATCCAACATTACCACTTAAAGTAATAGAAAGTAATGAACCGGTTAATCCAGAGAATAAGTAAATTATGATATATTTAAATTTTCCAAAGAAGCTCTCAATTTGTCCACCCAAAACATATAATGCATAACAGTTAAACAATAAATGAACAATACTCCCATGTAAAAATATACCAGTCAACAATCTATAATATTGTCCTGCTCTTATACTAGGACCATGTATACAATAAGCATCAATAATATATTGATATACATCACTCCCTAAAAGCATAGGCACAACATAAAAAATAACATTAACCGCAATTAAAAAATATGTAATATACGGAACCTTAGACTTAAAAACACTCTCCAACTTACTAGCATCCTCCTTATTATGTTTATTAATATCACCTGTAATTTTCATAAATAATTCTAATCCTTTTTCAGAAAACTTCATCTTATCAGATAAATCAGGAAATACTTTCTTTATAATACTACTCTTTTTTATATCAGCCTCATCATTAACCTTAACACACATTAAATGAGAATCTTTATTTAACTCTTCCTTAATATTTTCACCCATATCTAAAAAGATACTTAAAACATTCAAATTAAAAGTAAATGTTTTTTTCTTTATTTTCTTCAAGATTCTCTTTGTTTTAAAAACATCGAAATCAAATTGCTCATCATTATGTATATATCCTGATACAATTCTAACAACCTCACAGTCAGAATTTAAATTTTCAAGCCATATTTCATTATCAACACCTTGTAAAATAATAGGATTATAATTTTTTTCAGTAATAAAATAATGAAGTAATTTCATAGTAATAACATTTTTTTCATCCTTCATTAATTCTTCTTCCATTAAATTCCCTCCTAAAAAACTAATAATATTATACAATATAACATAAAATATGAAAAGAGGAGATGATTAAATGTTTAAAAAGATAATTATCTATATTTTATGTTTAATTCCATGGTTTGCATCATCAATTATTAAAGTAGACTATAATTATTTCAAAGAAATAAAAGTTCCATTCTTTACTCCACCACAACAATTTTATCCAATAGCTTGGTTAATAATATATTTATTGATTGCCTATACAGTATATAAAATAATAACAACATATAAATTAAAAGAAATTCCTAAATCATATAAAATAAGTTTATTAATAAATTACATATTTAATCAAAGCTTTACTATTTTATTTTTTGGCCTAAAAAATAACTTTTTAGGATTTATCTCATGCCTAGGAACATTTATAAGCACTTTATTCTTATATGAAGAAACATCTATTTTACAAAACAAACAAAAAGTACTATTAAATCCATATATATTATTATCCCTATTCGCAAGTATATTATCACTTACAATATATTTATTAAATATCTAAAGAGAATCGAATCAAAAGATTCTTTTTATTTTACTAAAAAAGTAGTAAAAACAAATTACTACTCAAAATCATTTAATATCATTAGATAACCCTATAATTTTATCGTTTGTTATCACCATATATTTCATAATTAATGTAAATCAAGCATATATATTTAATCTACTTAATACTATAACTCAGATAAATTCTACTTCAAGTTATTTATTTGTTCATTTGATAAGCCTGTTACTTCTGATATTAAAGAAATGTCTAAACCCTTTTTTAACATATTCTTAGCTATTTCATTTTTAGATTGCTCTGTACCACGCTCTAATCCTTGTTTTATTCCTCGCTCTAGCCCCTTCTCTAATCCTTCTTTTAATCCTTTTTTCGTTGCTTCATCTCTTATTGAATTTTCTATCATCATGTTATCTTT
>CAKPBJ010000011.1 GCA_934140575.1 uncultured Bacilli bacterium
ACTTGTATCTTTCCAATATCAGTATCTAAAAATAAATCAAAATGTTTTCTTTTAACATGTACATTTAAAACATTTCTTTCTAAATTTAAATATTTAATTTCTTTTATTTTTAAATCAAGTATCTTTTCAAGTAAACAAATAAGTAAATCTTTATTTTCTTCTTTCATAAATACTTCTTTAAAAGCCGCATCGTATCGACATGTATAAAATTGTTTCTGCATAATTTTTCCTCCTACTATATTATTAGGAAAAAATTATTTATTTCGAAAAAAGATTACAAAGAATCTATAAAGCAACAGTATTATGCTCCGTATAGTTCTTTGCAATCTCTAAAACTTTATTATATTCATTGGTAAGTTCATCAAAATGTTCATTAACAAAACTTGAATCATTCTCTTTACTTTTAAGTTCATGTTGATATGCAATATCAGCTAATCTCATAAAGCCTAAATACTTACAATCACTCTTTAAAGAATGAACTTCTATTGCATAATCAGACATATTATTAGTATTCTTATACTCATTAATTCTAGCCCATTTAGACTCAACTTCAGACATAAAATCATTAATAGTCATATTATACATATCCATGTCACCAAGAAGTTCTAATGCATGATTAACATCAACACCATTATCTTCAAGATAACTTCTATCATATTTAACCACATTTGTATCACTTAAATTATTAATAACACTAGAATCAATATCTTGAACCTTGGTAAGTGGCTCAGTTATATTAATGTCCATAACAGGAATTAAATCAGTTTTTATATTTTCCATAGAATTACTATCTTCTTCTAAAGTTTCTATTTCATCAATATGGTCAACTTCAACAGGTTTCAATTCTAAAGTATTATCTTCCCCTCTTTCAGACAAATCAAGTTTTGAACCTAATTCATTTTCTATGTTACTTTCTACTGGAATTATTTTATCTTTTTCTTCTTTAGGAAGTTCTGCGACACTAACAACATTATCTCTAATTGGTACTTTATATTCACTAGTAGAAGTTATTTCTGGAACATCAATTTCTTCTGTAATACTTCTACCCAAAATTTGATTAATAACTTGAACTAATTGATCTTTATCTATTGGTTTTGCTAAATAATCATCAAATCCATCAGCTAAATATTTTTCTCTCATACCAGTAATAGCATTAGCAGTAAGTGCTATTGTTGGAGTATTAAACCCAGGTATTTCTTTTAACTTTTTAAGTGTTTCTACACCACTCATTTTAGGCATCATATCATCAAGTAAAATTAAATCGTATTGTTCACCACGCTGTATCTTTTCAAGACAAGCAAACCCACTATCACAAGTAATAACATTATCAGCATTAAATTTTTGTAAAAGTTTAGTCGCAACTTTTAAATTAAGAGAAGTATCATCAACAAGTAAAATCCTAATTCCATGTAAATCCAATGTTGTCTTATACTTTTTAGCTTGTTTAGCAACGCTCTTATCAATTCTTTGATTAACAACAACGGTAAACTTAGAACCTTCTCCATATATAGTATGAACAATTATCTTACCACCCATTAACTCAATTAACTGCTTAGTAATAGCAAGACCAAGACCAGTTCCCTCAATTGTTGTATTTCTATCTTCATCAAGTCTTTGAAACTTAGTAAACATTTTATCAATATTTTCTTTTTTAATTCCACGACCTGAATCCTCAACAGAAATAATCAATTTTGAAACATCCCTTGTATTAACACAATTAACTTCATACCTTACAAAGCCACTATCAGTATACTTACTAGCATTACTAAGTAAATTTGTAATTACCTTCTTTAAATTAGCCTGATTTCCATATAAATTATCAGGAATATCAGGCGCTATATAATAAGTAAAATCTAGCCCCTTTTCGTTCATCTTAGGAGTAATTAATTTAGCAAGTTCTTCAAATGTTTCACGAGCATTATATGTAGAATTAACTATTTCAATCTTACCAGCCTCAATCTTAGATATATCCAAAATTCCATTTACGATTTCAAGTAAAGTTTGTGATGCATTTACTATATCCTTAGCGTTTTCTTTAGCCTCACCCAAACTTTCAGCATCCATTACACAATCACTAAATCCAACAATAGCATTCAAAGGAGTTCTAATTTCATGAGACATACTTGATAAAAAATCGGTCTTAGCACGATTAGCTTTTTCTGCTTGTTCTTTAGCTAACTTTAATTGTTCAATCATTTTAACATCGGGATTTTCTATAGTAAAATACATAAGAACTGTAATAAATGATTCTGTAGAAGTAACCAACAATATTTCCGGATTAAAGGCCTGTATAGACAAAACTAATGGAAACATAAACAAATATATAATAAGTGGCAAACATTTACTACGTTTAATCTTTTTTATATTTTTAAGAGTATAAACAATACATAAAGCTATATATATACCACCTATTATATAAGAAACATTTGCTCCAACACCATATGAATATATCTGATTATTTTGATTAAAATATTTCAAAGGAGAGAAAAAGATTACTAAACCGAATATAACAAAAAGCCATAAAAACACTTTAAATATTTTATTCTGTTTATCTCTATCACCGATATAGCAAATAGAAATAGAATAAATAGTAAATAAAGATACCCATGCCAATAAATATAATAAATAAAAACGAGTAATAAAAAAATTCAACAATGGAAACTCTTGCATATGAATAATAGTAAAAATACTAGCTACATCTAAAATCAATCCAATAAAATTTGAAATTAACATATACGCATATATTTTGTTTTCAAAAGAATTATACCTTTTTTTAGAAAAATAAATACAAGAAAGCATAATAATATACAACAAACTAGAAATTTGAAAAAAAAGATTATTCAACTCCATAAACAACACCTCTATTATAATTATTATAACATAAAAAAACTAATTAATAAAATTTATTAGTCAGAGTGTAGACAAACCCCTAGATTTTTTCTAGAGGTTTTCTTATGCATTATTTTTTATTTAAATTTTTTTAAATAATTTAACTATTTTTATTAAAAATTCTATATTTGATGATAATATTTGAGGTTTCTTTCCTACATTATCATTTTTTATTGCTATATTTTTCATATTTTGAGCAGCACAAATAAGCCATGTATAATGTTGATTTTTTTTAACTCCTTTATACATAGCATATCTATATCCATGATTTTGTTTTGAATCTCCAAAACTTCTTTCCACATGTTCTTTTCTTTTTTGATATAGTTCTTTACCAAATTCAGATAATCTATTTTTATTAAATATTTCATTCCATTCTTCTTTTATATGTCTTCTTACTATTTTTGTTTTATCACTATTTTTATATTTTTTATATCCCGTTTTATCTATCACCCCTGAATATTATAATACTTCGCCAGTTCCTTTTTCATAATATATATCTAATTCTTTAACATATTCATATTTTCTTTTTTCTGTTCTAGATTCAGATGTTCCATATCTTCTATATCCAAATACACCAAATATATCATTATCAATAAAATATTTCTTAATATCTAAAGCTAAGTATCCTGAATCAACTGCATAGTTCTTTATATTAAAATTAAATTTATTTTTTATATATTCACATCTTTCTATAAACGGATTAGAATCATGTACATTTCCTTTCGTAACATAACAATCTACTATAATGTTGCATTTATCATCAACTGTTCTATGATCTAAATACATAAAACCTTTTTCTTTATTATCTCTATGATAATATCCTGATTCATTATCTGTTGTACTTACTTTTATATGCTTTTCTTCTATTTCATCTTTGTATTCAAACGGTTTTCTTCCTTATTTCATTCTTTCTTCGTTTATTTCTTCTTCTAACCATTTTCGTCTTTCTTTTATATTTTTAACTAATTCATCATTATATTTATTTTTGTTTGCCTTTGCTTTTTTATGTGTTGAGTCCGTATAAAATGTAGTTTCATCTACTAAACTATATTTTATTGCTTGATTTACTATTTCTATAAATATTTCTTCAAATATATCTGAATCTTTAAATCTTCTTTCATAATTCTTACTAAATGTAGAAAAATGAGGAGTATCTTCTCCAAATGGTATTCCTAAAAACCATCTGTATTCTACATCAACTTTTATTTTTTTGCATGTTTATCTCATAGATTTTAATCCATCTAAAGCTTGTATAAAAACTATTTTAAATAATACAACTGGATCAATACTGGGTCTTCCATTGTTTTTACAATATAAATGTTTTACTTTATCATAAATAAAAGTGAAATCTATATATTTATCTATCTTACGAAACAAACTATCCTCTGGGACAATTTCTTCCATAGTAGTTATTAAGATTTCACTTTGAATATTTTTATTAATACTTATCATTTTATCACTTACTTTCTTATTATCTCAACAATATAATTATATCATTTTTCCAATAAAAAAGTAAGGTTAGTAAGCTTAAAATTGTTGAGATAATAAGCAACCTTACAATTCAATTATATACTATTTTAAAAGAAATAAAAAGACTATTAACAAATTTACTTTGTCAACAGTCTGATTAATTAATAAAATTTATTAGTCTTTTTATTTTCGTAAACCAAAGTTTTAACTTTTTCACGCAATCTCACATTAGCCTCAGTAAGTGGCTCATATGTATCAATCTGAAAAGGCTCTCCAAATCTAACACATAAATCATCACTATTCTTTTTATATTCTCCAGTAACTGCAAATGGAACTATAGAAACTCCTGTTTTTTGGGCCATAGATACCGCTCCATATTTAAACGGCAATAAAATAGAATCCTCAACAATTTCGGTATTATATTCTTTTTTCAAGCCTTTCAGTAAATCACTTGAATTTAAAATATAATTTTTATAATCCTCTAATGAAATCTTGCCTTCCTGATAAAGCTCATCTAATAGTAAAACTTGAGAATACAAAATATCCTCTGGTAATTTATGAGAAAATGATTCAAAATCCATTTCATCTTCATATAATTTATAAAGTTCTCTTATTCTATCACTTTTTAAACCATTTCTAGTACCTTCTGGAAATAAACCAATGGCACTACCAGATTCTAAATATTTTAAAGCTTCTTGCTCTGCTTTTTTACTATCTCCTTGACGATCAACGCAAATAGCTCCAGTCATTTCAAATAGTGGTCCAAGTTTTCCATCAAAATATTCTTTTTTTGCCATCCAATGAATAGTCTTATCAGTCGCAGCAATAACAGGAAACTGATCTAAAACATGCAAATGGTTTCCACAAAAAATTATTGGACCATGTTCTGGTATATTTTCTTTTCCATATATTGAAAGATTATAATACTTTTTAAATAACGGAGTTCCGACAACTCTAGCAACCTGATATGCAAACTCTTTTTTCATATTCTACTTTCCTTTCACATAAGATTTTCCTTTAGGAGGAATCTTAGATAATTCTTGATAATCTACTTTTCCAACCTGTGTAACAGGCATCTCATCTAATTGAGTAAATTCAAAAGGTTGGTGATATAAATCTAAATTTTCTTGACATAATTCTCTCATTTCTTCAATCATTCCACTATCTAAATCAACACCATCATCCATAGTAACAAACACTTTTGGCACTTTTATATCTTTAATAGGATGCTGGATAGGTACAACAGCACATTGCCTAACATGATTATATCCACTAATTACATCTTCTATCCTTTGAGGATAAATATTGAACCCATCAGATATATACATTCTATTCATTCTACCTGTATAATAAATCAACCCATCTTCTGTCATATAACCTAAATCTCCGGTATGATACCAAATCTTTCCATCCGGATGACGTTTTAAAGCATTTAAAGTAGCCTCAATATCATTAAAGTAACCTTTCATGACAGTTGGTCCACTAATACACATTTCTCCTTCTTGATTATAATCCACTTCTTCGCATGTCGTTGGCTTAACAATTTTAAAATTATTGAAAAGCAATGGAATTCCCACACTACCTAACTCATTACAATTATCATCAGATAAAGTGGTACCAGCAACGCATTCAGTAGAACCATATCCTTTTTTAACCTTATAATAACAATTGTGTCTTTGTAAAAAACGATTGATATCATTTTCTGTTGAAGAATCTAATTTTTCTCCACCAGCAACTAAATATCTCAAGAATGATAAATCCATACTATCAATATTTTCATCGTTTTTAAATAAATTTAATAATTTGGGAACACCAAAAATATGATTAGGCTTATATCTTCTAATAAGATTATGAAATTTATCAGCTTCAAATTTTGGGACTAAAATGGTCGTGATTCCATATGATAACGGCATATGAACTGAACTACATAAGCCAAATCCATGGAATACAGGCATTATAGTCAACATCTTATCACCAGGTTCAAAATTTTTAGCCGTCAATTTCTGTTGAAATACCATTCTATTAAAATTATTATTTGTTAATTGCACTCCCTTTGGTTCTCCTGATGTTCCACCAGTATGCATAATTACACAAACATCATCCCCCTTAACTATAGGAGAATTAACATGTGAATTTAAATTAACTTCTGTCAAAAAGTCTTTTACAAATATAAAATTATTACCATAAACATTCTGATTACGATTCATAGCATCATAAATAAGTTTTAAACTTAATGGCATAGAATGACTAGCAGGCACTACAATAATGCTAACATCAATATCTACAATATTTGAAACAGTACTTTCAACTGTCACTAATAACTTAGAATCTGTCTCTTTTACTGTATTTTTTATTTCATTAGCACTTTTCAAAGGATGAACCATATTAGCAATAGCGCCAATTTTATTCAACCCATAAAACATATAAATAGCCTCAGGAATATTAGGTAAACATAAAGTAACAATATCACCTTCATTTATTCCTTTGTTAGAAAATGCTTGAGCGTATTTATCAATTTCATCAAACATTTCCTTATAAGTAATCTTTCTTCCAAAATAATTTATAGCAATCATATTAGAAAATTTAATAGTATTATCCTTCAAATAATCATAAACACTGCAATCAGACAAAGATGCATTTCTACATTCAAAAGGATAGTATTTCATCCAAGGTCTATCAATAGAACCTTTACCGGACTTTACAATAACCTCTTTGCTAGCTCTTTCATCAGCTTTTTGTTTCATTAATTCTAATTCCATTTCTTGAACCATAGGATATGCTTCACTCATAGAATTAATTCTTTTAATATTAGAAGTATTAGTAAATTCAATGTCATTATATGGATTATCCATACAAATAACTTTTACAAATTCACTAAAATTTTCAATATTATTGACGTCATCTTCAATCATAATATCTATATCATTATCTTTGATAATTTCTGTTTTGTCATCTGAACAAAACAAAATTTCATCAACATCTATTTTATGGCATTTACACCATTCTTTAACAATAAATCTCATCAATTGACCAACTTTAGAATCATCATCTGCAAATTTTCTAGAAGTTATAATAAAAGCTTCATGATTACCATCATGTAAGTACTTAATAAATTCAGAAGTCCCTTTGCGTGGTGGTTCCATAATACAATATTTTAAAAAATTATGGTTCCAAAATTTTTGTTCTTCTTCTTCAGTACAACCAAACATCTTCTTTACAGAAAGAGTATGATTATTTACTGGTTCTTTATTAAAAAACTTTCTTCCTTCTCTAACTTCAAAATCAAAAATATCAGTAATAGTGCCATCTATATCTATCCCAACTCTCATAGCTATCCCCCTTAATTGTCGTTTATTATAACACATTATGGTTTATTTTTCAATAATAAAAATCAGCACTTTTGGGGGCAAAAATCCCTGCAAAGTACTGATTTATTATCATAATTATTTAAAAAAGTTCCTACCATAAGAACTCACTCCCTCAATAATTTTAGTTTACACAACTTACATAAAAATTACAAGCATTAGTTAAAATTCTAATATAGTTAACTTCTCAACTCTTCTAGCTTATCCATAAACTCTTTCGGAGGATCAACTCTAAAACTTAACTCCCTACCAGTTCTTGGATGATTAAATTTAATACTGTATGAATGTAACATCTGTCCAAACTCAGTAGCTTTTCCCCTACCATACAAAGGATCATTATTAATAGGATAACCTATATAATTCATATGTACTCTTATCTGATGAGTTCTACCAGTTTCCAATATACACTCTATAAAAGTATTATTATCAAATCTTTCTAAAACTTTAAAATGAGTTATAGAATCTTTTCCATTAACATCAGTAACTGCCATTTTCTGTCTATTATTAACATCTCTTCCAATAGGTGCATCTATAGTACCTGTATCATGTTTAATTAATCCATCAACAATCGCTAAATATTTTCTCTCAACATCTTTCTTACCAATCATTTCACTTAACTTTTCATGAATAAACTCATTCTTCGCAACTAACATAAGTCCACTTGTATCTTTATCTAATCTATGTACAATACCAGGTCTATTTGCCTCACCACTATTTAAATTAAATCTATAAAGAAGTGCATTAACTAATGTACCAGTATAATGCCCAGGAGCAGGATGTACAACCATACCACTTGCCTTATTAATAACTAATAAATCATCATCTTCATAAACAATATCAATAGGAATATCCTCAGGAGTAATATCAGTTTCTTCATTTAAATCAAGACTATATTCAATAACATCACCAATCTTAACCTTATAACTAACATTAACACTCTGTCCATTTACTAAAACATTACCATCTTTTATAAGCTTTTGAACTTTACTACGTGAAATATCTAACTTATCAGATAAATAATTATCAATTCTTACCTTTTCATTTTCTAAAACTTCTATCACTTATATCACTCCCAATCAATAAAAATAATATCATATTTTATTATCTAATTCTATATATTTTAACTCCATTGTCATCTTCATCTTCTCTGTATACAGCATTATCACCAACTTCATATAAAAAGCTTATATGCCCTTTACTCTCTTCAAGTTTATCCAAACGAATATCAAACTCAGGTAAATTCATACCAAGAGCATCCTTTGTTTGTTTATTAAGCAAATTATTAACTTCATACATACCAAGTCCAGTAAAATCTGACAATCCAATAAGCTCTTTAAAATAATCATCAGCCGAAGAAAAAGAACCTTGTAATTTACTACTAACTTGTCTTAATTCATCAAGGCCCTCAGGTCTATATCCAATTTTTCTATAGCTTCTTTCCTGATATATTTCACCATCATCTATAGACGAACCACAATAAATAATCCCTTCAATCGGAAATTTCTTTTTTACATTCAAAAAGTCATTAGTCTGTCCAATAGGATCATAGTAAAAAGGTCCTTCATTTTTAAAATTAACCATTGAATATACATGACCCAAATTACCTAAAAGTTCAATATCATCAAAGTCTTCATATAAATCAGGCAAATAAGACAAAACATCACAAAAAGCATGACTAAAACCATTGCATACAATTTTTCTACTATCAATATTAGTAATATCAAACTTTTTATCAAATATCATATTACTCAATTCATTATTAGAAGTATATGCCCATATTTCATTAAAATTAAATAACTGGCACATTCTAATATAAACATAATCACACTTTTCTTTTGTAGTCCAATCTTTTCCTTTTTCCTTTAATTCATCGTACAATAACTCCAATAAGTTATATTTACTAACATCATATCTATCCATAAATCCCCCAAACGCCCATATTATAACACAAATCAAAAAAAAAAGCCAGAAAAAAAGCAACCAATTGGTTGCTTAAACAGTAAATAATTAATCTATAGAAATATAATTCTTTTCAGATTCTTTATCTTCTAATGTTTTCTTAGGAATATTCAAAGTTAAAATACCATTCTTAAATGATGCTTTAACATCTTCAGTTTTAATATCATCTCCAATATAAAAACTTCTTGAACATTCTCCATAATATCTTTCACGTCTTACATATTTTCCGTGTTCTTTCTCATCATCTTCACTAGATACCTTAGCATTAATATTTAAGTATCCATTAGTAACATCAACTTTAATATTATCTTTATCATATCCAGGTAAATCAACATCTATTAGATAATCATTCTCACTTTCTCTAATATCTGTTCTCATCATATTATTATCAACTTTACTTAAAAAGTTTCCTCCAAAAATATCATCAAATAAATCTAAATTATTCTTTGGCATTAACATCATATACATCAGCTTCCTTTCATATATTAATATACTTATTAATACCTAGGGTTCATTATCTATCTCCCTTACAGTTATAATAGTACCACTTATATTAGCACTTGTCAAGTGAAAGTGCTAATTATTTATATTATATACATTTAAATTAAATTTATTCCTAAATTATACTTTTTTATAACTAATTACTTTCTTTATTTTCCTTTAGCTCATCAAACATTTTAGCCATTGTTTCACTTCCATGAGTTAATTTCTTTATTGTTAAATCTTCTGCTTTATTATTCGCAAGTCTTAAATTATTTTCACTTGAAAGTAAGGCATCTTTTGTTTTTTGTAAATGATCTATTGTCTTATCAATTTCATCTATTGCTTTCTTAAATTTCTCTGAAGCAAGTCGATAGTTTCTTGCGAATCCTTCTTTAAAATTATTCATATTCTCTTCAAAATGAGATATATCAATATTTTGATTTTGAACAATTTCTAATTCTTTTTTATAACTTAAAGAATTCATTGCAGCCCCTCTAAGTAGCGTTATGATTGGAATAAAAAATTGTGGTCTAATAACATACATCTTAGGATATTTATGAGAAACATCAACAATACCAGTATTATAGTAATCATTATCTATTTCTAAAAGAGATACTAAAACAGCATACTCACAATTCTTTTCTCTTCTATCTTTATCAAGTTCTTTAAAGAAATCTTCATTCTTATGTTTAGATGCAGTCTCATCCGCCTCATTCTTCATCTCAAACATAATTGAAATAACTTCTGTCCCATCATCATCACTTTCTCTAAAAATAAAATCTCCCTTAGAACCAGTTCTTGCATCATTATCCTTCTCAAAATAAACATTTTTAAGTATAGGTCTAATTCTATTAAATTCATTATTACAATGCTGCTCCAAAGACTCACCTATCATTTTAGTTGATTGTCTAGCTTTAAAATCTTTATAATAAGCAATTTGCTCATCCTTATTCTTTATTTTTTCCTCATAACTTTCAACTAAACTTTTTTCTTTTAATAAAAACTCATTTTTACCAATTTCTAATTTATTATTTAAATTATCAATCTCTTTTTCCTTTTCACTAACTGCATTCTTTAAATTTAATTCTTCATGAGCCTCCATCAAAGAAATCTTATTCTTTAATTCAGCTATTTCTTTATCTTTATCAGTTAATTTTTCTGTATAATCTTTATCTAATTTACTCTTTATTTCTAATGAACTATTATCCAATCTATTTTTTAAATCTTTAATTTCACTATTCTTTTCATTTAACTTTTCCGTATACTCTTTTTCAAGTTCTGCTCCATGTAGTTTAATAGAATTTTCTTTATCTAACTCATGTTGTTTATCTCTTAAAGTAATTTCCTTTTCAAACTCTTTATCCCTAATTTGTTTTACAATTGATTGATACTCATTCTCATCTATTTTAAATACAGTTCCACAATTTGGACATTTAATCTCATTCATACTTCCACCTCTTTATATATTATACAAAAAAATAAAGAAAACTAACAAGCCTTCTTTATTGCTATTGCACCATATGGTGTAATTATATCTTTAGTTGATTTATTTAAAGTATAAATTTTAGCTTTTTCATCATTGTATTCTGGAGGTATTAATATTCTACCTTCCTTACCACTTCTATTTGTAATAACAAGCATCTTATCATTTAGCCCAATTCTTTCATATGAAAAGTAATCACTATTTATATCTCTTAATTTTAAACCAGCCGTCTCCAAAAACATCTCATCATTTCTATCTTTTCCAAGTTTTTTAAAATATTCTAGTAAATCTTTATCTTCCATTCCCCATGGATAAGTCTTTCTATTTAGTAAATTTCCATATCCATCAACACCTACTTCATCTCCATAAAAAATAGAAACATTTCCCGGTAAAAAATATAATGCAAATAAATAAGATTTATATTTTTCTTTCGCTTTTTCATACTCTTCTTTAGATATTTTTTTATTCTTTAAATAGTCCAAATCATCATTTTTTAAATCCCATGCCCATTCAGCATATTCATTAAATTCATTTTCATCAGTAAAATAATTAATTGCTCTAGAAATATCATGTGTAGAAGTAAAATTCATTAAAGAATTAATTGTCTCTTCCGGATATTCTCTTAATATGTCTCTTATAATATAATCTAGTTTATTACAATCAGCATATTTATAATATCTAAGTAATGCATCAATCAAAGGATAATTCATTACAGTATCCATACATTTTCCAGAAGAAATATATCCCCTTCCCATTCTCATAGGATTTTTCCACACTTCTCCTATTATAAATCCATCTGTTTTATTTCTCTTAACTGCTTTCCTAATTTTTTCAATAAAATCATCACTTAATTCATCCGCAACATCTAGTCTTAAACCATCTATTCCTAAATCAAACCATTTGTCAATTACTCCTCCAACTCCAGTAATATATTCAGGCCATTCATGAGAATCAAAATCACACTCCGGTAAATTATCAAATCCCCACCAATAGTCATAATAAACTTTCCCATTTTCATAATGTCTTCTATAAAAGTAAGTATACTTAGAAGTCGGATTGTTATAAGCTCCATCTTCTCCAAAAGACTTATACTCATTAAAATATTTACTATCATTTCCAGTATGATTAAATACTGCATCAAGTATAACTTTCATTCCTCTTTTATGAGCTTCATCACATAATACTTTTAAATCCTCGTTACACCCAGCATATGGATCAACATTCTCATAATCAGACGTATCATATCTATGATTAGATTGACTATAAACAATAGGACTTAAATATAAAATAGATACTCCAAGAGATTTTATATAATCAAGTTTCTCAGTAATTCCCTTTAAATTTCCTCCATAAAAATCAATATTCCATATTTCTTTTCCATAAATTTTACTTATTTCTTTCTCAGGACCCAAATGCATTTCTTCATTCCAATCCTTATGAATAACACGTCTAGGCATATCAACTAATTTACTATCATTACTCTTATTAAATCTATCCACAAATATATGATACATTATTTTTCCTTGAGCCCACTTAGGCACTTCAAAATTAACACTAAGTTTAAAGCAATCATCACTTAAAAAAGCATCATTTTGCAATCCGTTCTTATTAAAATAATAAGTCTTACCATTTACATCATAAGAAAAACAGTATCTATATATAGCATATGTACCTAAAGTAACATCTCTTTCAAATACAGCATAACCATCCTTATTCTCTTTATGAGTAAAGTTCCTATAATTAATTTTTTCTCCATCATGAATTAACAATTTAACATTATTAAACCATCCTAATTCCATTGGAAGTTTCACTTCACAATGATAGGTATTTCTATCTTTATTATAGTCAGTAACTTCTAAACTATAACCAGCTCTTTGCGTTTTCATAAATACCACCTAAAAACTACAATCCTTATATACATAGTATATAATCACTAGGAACAAAAGGCAAATTAAATTTAAAACTATTACTCAACAATTTTTCCATCATCAATACAGATTAACATTATATAAAACAAAAGCATTAATAATCTCATTCCATATATATGCATATAAAAATCCAATACTGAAAACATACAAACAATCACAAATAAAGAAAAATAAATTAAATTTTTAGTATTCTTTCTATTTTTAAATATCAAATATATTCCATAAAAATATATAAATAATAAATATATTAATCCAACAACACCAACATCCAACCAATATTCAAATAATATACTATGAGGATTAACTTCATTATATTTATTATCCATAGAAGTTAATCTATAATATTTAAAAGTATCTACTCCTCCACCAAATATATAATGACTCTTCTTTAAATATTTTAAAGAATCTTTATAAAAATCAAACCTATAACTAACACTTTCCCTATCATACTTAGTAAGTTCTAATTGTCTTGTTATTTGATATGGAACAAGAAGAGTATTTATAGCTTGTTCCTTACCATTAACTGTAATTTTATTTATTTTGACACTTGTATTTTCATCAAGTCCTCTTATACTTAATAAATAATACTCCGCATCACTACTACCAGTAATATTAAATTCATCATTAATACTAATATAATCAAATGAATCAAACTTATTATTCTTAACAAACGCTTTTTCCAATACAAAATGTACATCTCCACTTAAAACCTCATAATCAATTTTAATTGTATATTCTCGTGAATCTTCAAGAATAAATTCAGTAATATAATAATTATCACTAGTATGCTTTGTATGATGAACATTATTTATTTTTAATGGTATACTAACAGGTTTAAATAATAAAAAACTAAGTATACAAATTATTAATATTGAACTAACTAACTTTACACATTTATTTTTAAAAACATATGTAATTAATAAATAATAAACTATAAATATAATTAAATTATTAGTAAAGAACTCAATTAAATTATAATTAATTAAATAAGTTCTATAAGTAGTAATAGATAAACAAACTGGTATTAATATTGAAATAACATTCCAAATAATTAATTTTACTTTATCATACTTTTTATACACAAAACAATAAACTATATAAATTACTAATGCCACTATAAAACATATACTAATCATTTTAGAAAAAGTATAACTAAAACCAATAAAACTTATATATAAAAATAAATAATCCAATATCTTCTTATCATCTTTTAATAATGAAATAAACATACTAATTAAAAATAATACAGCAGATGCATTACAATAACACAATAATCCATAATATCTATCTATACTGTTATAATATGTATCTGTAAAAGGAGATAACATTCCAATATTAAAAAAGAAATCTTCATTTTGATATAAAACAAAACTAATTATAAATGAAATCATTGTAACTATCTGTAATACTAATAAAAGCTTATTAACCTTATTCTTATCAATAACTCTTCTAAAATTAATCATTGTAAATGCAATAGACGCATTACATATAATTGCATACAAATTATCCTCAAATGCCATTTTATTAAGTCTAAATATTACTATAAGTAAATAAGCTAATGGTAATAATAAAAGTAACACATCTTTTCTATCTAATTTCACTTTATTTATAAACAAATAAATAATATTAATAATTAAAAATATTGTACTTAAAACATTTATAATATTAGAACTAGTTGAAAAAAATAATAAAACAACCAAATATATATACATAAATATCATAAATAATCTATCTTTTTTCATACATCCTCCAATAATTTATCAATTTCTTTTTCAACTCTTTTTATAAATCTATCAGTATTAGACTTAAATATTTTTCTCCTATTATTAGAATTTAAACAATTAATAAATTCTTCTTCATTCCTTGCCACATAACAATAATTATTTTTATCTAAATAATTTGCAAAATACAACTGATGATCATTTATATGTTCCTTATATTTACTCATTCTTGGTACAACAATAACTTTCTTTTTCTTAAATAATGCATAAAATATATTATCTGGACCACCATGAGTTATTAAAATATCACAATTATCAATATATTTTTTCATATCATAAAAAGGAATACTTTTATATACTTCATAATTATCTTTTACTTTTACTTCATTAAATCCACTTTGAATAATAACCTTTTCATCTGTAATATTTTCTAAATATTTAAATAATCTTGTAAATTTAATTTTTTGTGTACCTACAGTTACAAATATCACTAATACACACCACCTATATATTTAGCTTTAGGAAATACTTTTAACATCTCTTTATGTTGAACTATAAAAGTATCAGAAATTTTATATATTATTTTAGCAGTCAAAGATGGATAATCAATTCTATCATACACTTCTATAAATATAATTTTTGACTTAAATAAATGTCCAATAAAACATAAAGGAACACACGTATGTGCACCAGTTGTATAAATTACTCTTGGTCTATACTTAAAATAAAGATAAATAGATTTAATAATATTTATAAAGCAAACAGGAATATATCTAATAATATTTATTTTACTTCCTAACATTAAAAACTCTATATTATATTTATTTTTCAGTTTTAAAGAAATTGAATTTTTCTCAGTAACTAAAACATATTTATATTTATCAAATAATTTTTGTATTTTTAATATTTCTGCTAAATGTCCTCCTGTTGATGCAACAAACATAACATCTACCATCTTGAACCTCCTAAAAAAATCATACGCCAAAGCATATGATTCTAAAACTATTTACTTTTAACTTTACTTTTCATTTGAATAAAGCAAATTAACCATACAATTAAAATTCCAATTACTAAATAATAATTATCTCTAAATGTACTTGGATTAATAATATTATCTTTATTTTCTATATTATCTTTCTTATTTTCTAAATCAACATCAAAAGAAGCATCAGATAATGTATTTTCCCCTAATCTGTCAATATATCTAAAATTTGTTCTTTTTAATGAAGCTAAAACATTATTTATATCACTA
Source organism: uncultured Bacilli bacterium (assembly GCA_934140575.1). Classification (GTDB taxonomy): domain Bacteria; phylum Bacillota_I; class Bacilli_A; order RF39; family UBA660; genus UBA3789. The sequence continues at coordinate 16,551 of CAKPBJ010000011.1, forward strand.
TCTGAAGAAACATCAAATGTAGCAATTTCTTTATCTTTGATATAACCATTACTATCATTAAAGTATCCAAATAATAAACCATTATCAATTTCATTTACATTACAATGATAACCATCAACCACTTTAAAATTACTTATTTTTAATTTATTACTTAAAATATTGAACTGTGCGGAAACATTATATTTATAGGAAAAACTAACTCTGCATTTAGTTGTCTCACCTTTAGCTAATTTATTATTATCGCATGTAACTTTTAATTGTGGCTTTTCATTAGGGATTTCATAGAATTTATAAACATATGATGAGTAAAACTCATATGTACCAACATATTTTGAATGCTCTGAATTACAAACATAATAATGAGACCCAGAAAATTCACACAAATCAGTATTCTTTTTATCATCATATTTAAAACTGCCAAATTTCCATCTAGATATTTTTCCGTTTATAGCCGGTAAAACAATTCTACATGATTTATTATATTTATCATAAAGATTATCTTTCTGACATAAATAAAAATTATCTACCAAATTCTCACCTGGAAACTCCGTCATTTCACCTCTATAGTCACGAAATATATACTCTTCAGGATACCAAACACTTTTATCAGCCTTTGAAAAATCATATTTTTTATATTTAATATTACCTTTAGAATCAATACTATCAATTATATAATATTCAAATTTTATAACTTTATCCTCATTAGTAACAAAAAAATTTTGGTCATCAACAGGAACATATCCAAAAGCATACTTAAGAAAAACATCATCACCACTAATAAGTTCAGCCCCATAAAGACGTTCCTCTAAAACAGACTCATTATATAATTCTTTTGCTTCTACATTAAAAGGTAAAAGAAAAGAAATAAACAATAAAAATATTATTACCCAATATTTTTTAAAAAATTTAATCATATTAAACACACCAACCTTATACAAAAGTATAACATAAAATTTATACGAAATTAAAAAAATTAGAAATTTCTATTTGATTTTCTTAAATCACCTCTAAAAATTTCTAACTTATTTTTTAATTCTATAATTTTCTTTTAGTCTTACTTTTCATTTGAATAAAGCAAATTAATCCTACAATTAAAATTCCAATTACTAAATAATAATTATCTCTGAATGTACTTGGATTAATAATATTGTCTTTATTTTCTATATTATCTTTCTTATTTTCTAAATCAACATCAAAGGAAGCATCAGATAATGTATTCTCCCCTAATTTATCAACATATCTAAAATTTGTTCTTTTTAATGCAGCTAAAACATTATTTACATCACTATCTGAAGAAACATCAAACGTAGCGATTTCTTTATCTTTGATATAATAACTCTTACTATTATTTAAGAATTTCAATGACAAACCATTACCAATTTCACTTACATCCCAATCCAAATCATCAACCACTTTAAAATTACTTATTTTTAATTTATCACTAGTAATATTAAATAATACATTGCTTAACATATATTTATAAGAAAAATTAACTCTACATTTAGTTGTCTCACCTTTAGATAATTTATTATTATCACACGTAACTTTTAATTGTGGCTTTTCATCAAGTATTTCATAGAATTTATAAACATAAGATGTGTAATATTCATATGTGCCAATATATGTATTTTCTAACTCATCTTTTGTTTTATCACATGAAGAATAGAAATAACTACCATATTTTTTATATCTACAAACATCAATTTCTTTCTTATCACCATATTCTATACTATCAAACTTCCATCTAGATATTTTTCCATTTATAGCTGGTAAAACAATTCTACAAAATATATAAATATCATATTTTTTATAAATATTATTTTTCTTACACGAATTAAAGCTCTCTAATAATGGTTCTCCAGAAACATCCATTATGCTACCACCACTAGAACTACGAAATAAATACCCATCAGGATACCAAACACGTTTTTCAGCCTTTGAAAAGTCATATTTTTTATATTTAATATTTCCTTTAGAATCAATACTATCAATTATATAATATTCAAAATTTATAGCTTTATCTTCATTATGTACTTTAAACTCTTGATTATCAACAGGAATATACTTATTGTCAAGTGCAACATCATCCCCACTAATAAATTCAGCCTTATCAATATTTTCCTCCCAAATAGTCCAATTATATCCTTTTGCCTCCACACCAAAAGGTAAAGTTAACAATACAAACAATATAATTATTAAAAGCCTACTATCTTTCAAAACCTTTTCCACTCTGCACCACCTCATATTATAAATAGAGTATAACATAAAAATAGCAAATCAAAACAAAAAAATAGAAATCAAGCTTTCTAGTTTCCTTTAGTTGGTCCTTTCCAATTTTCAAACTTTTCTTTTAACTTTTTTAATTGTTCTGTACCGATTAATATCTCATTATCTGTCTCTGTTTTATCTTCTATCGCAATTGGATTACAACCATCATCTACTAAATTATCAAGTTCATCTATAAAAAACATATTTCCACAATTTTGACATTGAATCTTATCACCAACTTGAACAAAATAAGCATAAGGAGAACCTCCACAACTTTGGCAAGTATCAACTACAACTTTAACATCACCTTTTGAATCTTTTACTGCAAGTAATCCAACAATCACACCATCAACATCATAATTTATATAAGTTACTTTATCAGTTATTTTACTTTTATCAATTACTATCTTTCCATCTGAATTTACTTTAGCATCAACAACATTCCCAACTGCTTCTTTTAAATTAACTGGTGTCTTTTCATCAGAAGATGAATTATCATTACTACAACCAGTAATTAAAAACATTGAAGATAATATTACTAAAAATAATGTAATATTTTTTTTCATTATACCTCCTCTATTTTAGTAACTTTATATTCTAAATCATTTATTCTTTGTTCAATCTCTTCTTTATTTAATTTATCAGTATATGTAATAACTGCTTCTTTCTTTTCTAAATTAACTTTTACTTTTGAAACATTATCAATACCTTTTAAAGTACTCTCTACTTTACTAGCACAATGTACACACATCATCCCTTCAATTCCAACTATCATTTTATTTTTCTTACTAAACATATTATTTACTCCTCCATTTCTTTAACCTTAAAGCATTTATTATTACTGTTAAACTAGATATTGTCATAGCACCACCCGCAATCATTGGATTCATTGAAATTCCAAATGGCTTTAATAGTCCTATCGCAATAGGTATCATACAAACATTATAAAAAAATGCCCAAAATAAATTTTCTTTTATATTTATTAATGTTCTTTTACTAATATCTATCAAATTATAAATATTATTCAAATTATCATTCATTAAAATTACATCACTTGAGTCACCGGCAATATCAGTTCCTGAATTTAGACTTACTCCAATATCTGCAATTGCGAGACTTGGCGCATCATTTATTCCATCTCCTATCATCATAACTTGCTTATTATCACTCATTATCTTTTTAACTACTTCACTTTTTTCTTTAGGTAAAACGTTAGCTATCACTTCTTTTATTCCAATTTCTTCAGCAATTATTTTTGCCGTATTTTCATTATCACCAGAAAGCATTATAACATTTTTATTATTTTTAATTAATTTACTAACAACACTTCTAGCTTCTTTTCTTACAATATCTTTTACTCCAATTAAAGCAATTACTTTATTATCCTCTACAACATAAACTATACTATTTCCAGATAAAGATAATTCATCCTCCTCAGACTCATATGTATTTTTTATCTTCAACTTAGTCAGTACTTTATTACTTCCAATAAAATATTTTTTATCATCAATTGTCGCACTTAAACCAACACCTTCAATATTTTTAAAATCAGCAACTAACTTATCACTCCTATATTCTTTAAAGGCATTAGCTATTGGATGAGTTGAATTACTCTCAAGTGCCGAAGCAAGTTTTAATAATTCTTTATCACTATAATCACTAAAATTAAATACCTTTGATATTTTTAATAATCCATATGTTAATGTACCAGTTTTATCAAATATAACTGTATCTACTTTATTAGCATTTTCTAGTGTTTCAGATTTTTTTACAAGAATTCCGTTTTTTGCACATACTCCCTCAGAAACAACTATCGCAAGAGGTGTTGCTAAACCTAAAGCACATGGACATGCAACAACTAAAACCGTGACACTTGCTGTAATTGCTTCACTAAATTCCATTCCAAGAACTAAATATGATATAAAAGTAATAAGTGCAATAATTATTATTCCTGGTACAAAATAACTACTTACTTTATCAGCCACTCTCGCAATAGGAGCCTTTGTATTTGTTGCTTCTACTACTAATCTAACAATCTCAGAAATAGTCGAATCTTTTCCAATCTTTCTTGCTTCGTAATTAATAACTCCATCTATATTATAAGAACCAGCAATTATCTTGTCCCCTACACCTTTTTTTACTGGAATTGACTCTCCACTAATAAACGCTTCATCAAAATGTGCCTCCCCATTTGTAATTACTCCATCTACCGCTATTTTCATTCCAGGCTTAGCAACTAATATATCACCTTTATTAATCATATCAAGACTAACTTCAACTTCCTTATCACCTTTCTTTAATAAAGCAGTTTTAGGAGTTATTGTTACTAAATCCTTAATCGCATCTTTAGTCTTTTCTTTACTCATTCCATCTATGTATCTACCAAGTTTTATAAGATAAAGTATTATACAACAACTCTCAAAATAAAGTACCTCAACTGCCATTTCATTTCCCATAAATATAAGTATCATATTATAAGTACTATATATAAAACTAGCCATAACTCCAAGCATTACTAATGTATCCATATTAGGAGATTTATATTTAATATTTTTAATTCCATTAATTATTATATCTCTTCCAAAATATATAAAATATAAAGTAAATACAAATAAACATACAGAGTAATTAATAGGATACTTCATCATATTAAGAAATGGTATTACAGGAAGACCAACCATATGTGACATAGAAATATATAACACTATAATTGCTAGTATTCCATTGATAAGTAAATATATATTTTTATTATCCTTCTTATTATCCTCCATTTCATCATATTCACCTAACGATTTAAATCCTGCATCAATTACAAATTTATTCAAATCATCTATACTTAATTTTTCTTCATCATAACTTATACTTGCAGTTGCCATTACTAAATTTACTAAAGCATCATCAATCCCCTCTTGCTTACTTAAATACTTTTCTAAAGAAGAAGAACAAGCACTACAAGTCATACCATCTATTTTTAAAATAATCTTTTTCATATTAATCCTTCCTAAAATACTTTCTATTATCAATAACCTTAATAGTATTATTAATCATATTCATCCAACAATTCATTGTATATTCACCGGTCTCGCTAGGCATAAACCAAATAATATTCTCACCACTTTTCAAATGTTTCTTAATAGAATACTTACCTATTACAATCTCATTATTACAACCAGTCAAATACTCTTTAGAAACATTTATAATAAGTTTTACTTTAATACCCTTCTGTACAATTATATCATCATATGAAGAATAAGATAAATCAATATTAACTTCCTGATATCCACCTTTAATAACAGAAGCAGTATAGTCCCCATAACTATTAAAAATTGAATTAACATTAAATCCTAAAGTACTAATACCTCTACTAATCATAATAAAAGATAATATAAGTATTAAAACAGAAGCAATCTTATTAATAATAATTTTCCATCTTTTCTTTAAAACATTTACTAAAAGACCAGTAAAAAGCATCAAAGGCACAGTCCCAATACCAAACACAAACATAGAAAATGCTCCACTAATAAAACTACCAGTTGATAAAGCATACACCTGCATTGCTTGTAAAGGTCCACATGGCATTAACCCATTAAAAAGTCCAATCACAAAAGGATTTTTATTTCTTAACTTATATTTATAATGTATACTTTTTACCTTTAAAATACCAAGCATATTAAGTGCCATAAAAAGCATAATTATTGCGGAAATTAAAATTATTATCCCAGAAATAATATCATTAAAATAAATCACTCCTCCAAGAAGTCCAACTATTCCACCAATAATAGTATAAGAAATAACCCTCCCAACATTATATAATAATGGTCTTTTAATATTATTGTTATTTCCAACAACACTCATTAAATTAATAGCTCCACACATACTAATACAATGAATACTAGTAAGAAGTCCAATTACAAATAACATAGAATAAGATACACTACTATCAATTTCTGGTATAACGTTAAATATATTGTACCCAAAAATCTTATAAAGAATAAAAAATAAAATTACTATAAAAAAACTAATCAAAATAAATTCATATAATTTAATATTATCTTTTAAATCATTAATATTATCACTAATATATGTATCATTTGTAATATATCCAATATCATTAATACTCTTAATAACTTTTTTCTTACTTAAGTATCCACTATAAGTAATACAAGCAATATAGTTATAAAAACTAACATCTTTAATATTATTAATAGAAAGTAAAGCATTTTTAATTACATTTTCACAATGACTACAATGCATACCATCTATTTTTACATAAATTTTAGGCATAAATATCACCTCTCTATCAATAATAAATAAATCCAATTTTAAAAAAAATAAACTCATAGTTGAAACTACTCAACTACGAGTTGAAAAATTATTTACAATCTTCTTCTATCATTATAGGTAACTCATAAGTAATGTTTTTATTATCTCCTGAAACAACAACTATTTCTAATACTAATTTAGATTTACTAAACATAGGACAATTCGCAACCTGATGATCCATCTTAACTTTAATATTCTCTAAATATGAAACAAGAGTTTCATTACTACCACTATCACAAGAATTAATCTTAGTTTTTACATTATCCTTTTCTTCATACAATGTACATTTTAATTTCTTATAAACTAAGGAAGAATCATTTCCAGTATAATCAACATTATTAATAATTAAAGAAGTTCTATTATCAGTCCTAACTACAGTACCAGATATATTAAAATCTTGATTATTAGTATGTACTTCATCTATTTTATAATTATCTTTATTACTTCTAAAGTAAATATAAAAACCACAAACAATTATAATAATTACCAGTAGAATAAATAAACCAATATAAATATAATTAAACTTTCTATGACATTTATTTCCACAGTTACATTTATCTTTTACTCCACCATTAATAATTTCATCTATTCCAACGTTAAATAAATTACTTATTTCTTTTAAAGTACTCATATCAGGTAAATTCTTACCATTTTCCCATTTAGAAACAGCCTGAAAAGTGACACATAACTTATCAGCAAACTCTTTCTGTGACAAGTTATTTTCTTTTCTTAATTTTCGAATATATTCACCAATTTTCTCTTGATTCATAAAATAACCTCCACTACAAGTAACATCCCAATTATAACATAAAAAAAATTTTAAATATCAATAAATGATAATTAAAATTATTTTTCAAATAAATTACACAATTTATAATTATATCTTAGTAGGAATTAAATATTCAAAACCTGGTATATTTCTAAGAATCATATAAATAATTAAAAAACCGGCAAAAACTATAAGTATTTTTACACTTAAAATTCTAAATTCACCATATCTAATATATACATACATTGTATATATAAAATATGGTATAAATAAAACTAAAGATATAAAAATTAATGGATTATATCTAAAAGCTTGATAGAAATTCAAATGAATAATAGCTTTAATCATCCTAGTACTTCCACAACCAGCACAATAAATATTAAATAATTCTCTATAAATACATTTATACCTTATATTTTCTAAAAAAATAACTATTAAATAAATTGAAATAAATAATAATATTGTATAACTTATAACTTTAATTATTCTTTTTTTCATATTTAATATATCTCAGTTGCAAATGAAGAAATAATACCTAATGCATAAAATAGAACAATAAGAATAAGTAAAATTGCACTTAAAACAATACCTGCAATTGCTAATTCTTTTCCACCTTTTCCAGTCTTGTTACAATTTACAAGTCCAACAATAGAAAAAATCAATCCTAAAAAAGATGTTCCACCACAACATAAAATTGAAACAAGTGATAAAATAAAGCCCGTAACTGCAAACCCATCTGTCTGATTATTTTGTATAGGTTGACTATTATTAAAAGACTGAGTATTGTTAACTGATTGAAAATTATTAACAGGAATAGAAGCATTATTATTAATTACATTCCCACAATTACCACATACATTATCATCTAAGCCAACTTCACTACCACAATTACTACAAAATTTAGCCATAAAAAATACCTCCTTTAATTTAATAATATCATATTCGTGAAAAAGAACAAAATAAAAAAACATATTACTTTGAATATGTCTTCTTAAGCTTTTTATAAGCCATATATTTTGAAACATTAAACTCAAGTATATCTCTACTATAAGAATCAATAATAATCTCTTTATAATATTTTATATCAGAAATATTATACTTATCTTTTAATTTACCATCCAACTTTAAAATATTATTAACTGAAGAAGAATTAGCAGAATAAACTAAATAAGAAACATCAAACTTCTCTTCACTAACTCTACCATCTAAATATCTATTAACATTATTATATGAAATTATATAATCAAAATTCATAAAATTAATAATAACATACCAAATAATAAATATATTAAAATAAACCTTCATCAAATCAAATTTCTTATCAAAAATAAATAGAATTGTTGGAATAAATAAAATTATTTCTAATACTAAAAAGCAATAAACTAAAAGTCTTAAACTAGTATAACCATATTGTGACTCATATAAATACATTCTATAAAAAGAACTAAATACAATTATAGAGTTAAAAACTATCATTATAAATGTATTATTAGTAATAAACTTATCACCCGAGCTACTCTTTTTACTAATAAGTATTAATATAATATTAATAATAGATACAGCTAATAATTGAAAGAACCCTTCTCTTGCATATGAAGAATATATATAATTACTAGGAATATCTTTTAAAAATAAAGATTTAATCTGAATAAAACAAAATATTAAATATATAACATTTAAACTAATTAAAATCATTTTTACTGTTAAATTTTCTAATTTAATATTTTTAACTTCATATTTTTTTGCTTTAACATTTACTATAGAGTAAAACATACCAGATATTATAATAAATATAATAAAGGTATAAATAAGCTTATATATAAATGTAGAAGAAAATAACTGATCTAAAACATCTGAAATTAATGAACTTATATTCCTAAAGATAGACTTAAATATTAAATCAGCTGATGTTAGTAAAGCAATTATTATAATAAGAATAACTATAGTTAATATAACACTCTTCAAATATTTATAAACTTTATCATTAACTTTCAAATTAATTTTATTTTTAAGAATATTCATAGCCTCACTAAAACTTCTCAAAGAATTTCTAATTGAATCAAATATAAGTTTTATACTATTTCTAAATAAATTATAAAAATCTTTCATCTTATTCGTAACAGATAAAACCATATAGTTATATAGTAAAATAATCCCATAATAATTAAAGAAGCTAAACATACTATTATCAAATATAAGATAAGTTAAACTAAGTAAAATAATAGGAATTATATAAATAAATGCTTTCTTATTCTTAATAAGATTTATTTTTTTCAAATAATAATAAGTAAATAGTAAAAAGATTAATGTAAAAATAATCATAGATAATCCTTTTACTTTTCCAAAAAACAATATAGTATATAAAATACTAATTAATAAAATAAACAAATATTGCATAACTATTTATCTCCTCGACTTCTATATTCTAAAATGTCCCCTGGTTCGCATTCTAAAACTTCACATAATTTTTCTAATGTACTAAATCTAATTGCTTTTCCCTTATTGTTCTTTAAAATTGAAAGATTAGCTGGAGTAATACCTACAAGATCAGCTAATTCTAAAAGACCAATCTTTCTCTTCGCCATCATAACATCTAAATTAACAACTATCATATTGTAAGATCATTCTCCTCTTTATAACTTGTAGCTTTATAAAATAATTTACTTAAAATATATAAAGCAACTCCAACACCAAAGAATAATACTACAAAAAATATCATAACTACATAATAATTTATATAATGACAATTTTTAAATACAAGCAAATAGAAAATATCTAATAACCAACATACACTCATTAAAAATGAATATATAGAAGTTCTTCTCATAATTTTAGAATTATTAAATATAAAAGGATTATCATCTTCAATACTCTTAAATAACTTAATAAATTGAATCGCAATTAAAAGCATAATCAAACTATTAGGATATACAACTATCATTGAAAATATAGGTCCTTTTAATACAAATGGAAACATTATTACTAATGGTATCGCAACAATAATACATATTATTAATACTATTTTTAATAATTTCCCTATCTTTGACATAATATCACCTCTACTTAAAGTATATGCATATTTTATCAATTGTCAATATTTATTTATCGTTTTTCAATAATTTATATTATTTATATTTTACTTTAGAAAATTCTTTATAAACTTAATTTATTAGAATTACTTAAAATCAAATAAAAAAAGAGAAAATAAATTCTCTTATTACACAATAAAAAGAAAAATAGGGCTCTATCCTAAAATAGACCCCATACAAAAGTATTTCTACTTTTTTATTACATAACTAATATACATATCTAAACTGTAAAAAAAAGCAATAGCTTAATTACTTTTTATCAAACAATTCTTGAACAATTAAATCTCTTGAATGTAGGTTATTGTTCTTTCCTAATAATAAATTTTCATAAAATTTAACTAAATAACTACTATCTTCTTTTATATTCAAATAATTATTGAAATAATTACTTCTTACCAAAGCATTTCTAAAATAAACTGATTTATCTTTAAATAAACTATTATCTACATTATAACCTAAACTAATTAAATACTTTTCAATAAATAATGCTGTTGTTCTAGTATTTCCTTCTCTAAAAGGATGTACTTGCCATATACTAGAAGAAAATTTAGTTATGTTATTAATAACTTCTACTATATTCATTTCTTCATAATTTTTTTCTTTTTCTAATGATATATCGTATTCTAATGATGCAGTTAAAGTAGTACAATCTCCATATGCTACTGAATCATTATTAAGTATTTTTTCATGTTTAGAAAAATCTATTTTTCTAAATTCACCAGCAAATTCATAAACATCTTGAAATAAAAATTTATGAACATATTTCAAATAATCAACTGATAAATTAAAATTATCTTTATTTAATAATTCAACTATTCTAGTGGATACAAAGTCACATTCTAACTCATTATAATTTATCTCATTTTTATTTTCTTTTTCTATATAATATTCTTTTAATTCTTTTTCTACTTCTTCTACTGTTAGATTACCTTCAATTTCTTCTTCTAATAATTTTTCTAAATATTTAGAAGGTTTTAAATTATCAACTTCTTGAAGACCAATAGCCATATCCCATTGTAATTGTTTTACATAGTTACTAGCTTTATATTTTTCTTCATATTCATTAACACTTGAATCTAATTCTTTTTCGTTCACAATTAAAACCTCCTAATTAATCTATTAAGTTACTATATTATTAAAAAAACTATTTTCCATTGTTTTATTTTGAATGCTATAGTTTAACAAAATAGTTTCTTTATTATACATATTATATAAGTTTTCTATTTGAGGACACTTAACATAAATTATTAGTGACAGTTGATTTAACAATTTCCTTTTTATAGATTTTGCTAAAATACAGTTTCCTTAACATCATTATAAATTTAATCTTCAAGAGATCTAAATTTTACAACTTGCACACCTGCATTACATTAACTCTATTCTTCAAATCCTCTTTCATTTTCATAATTTGTTATAATTACTTCTTCTACTTTACCTCTTTTTTGTCCATTTGAATTTATATTTCTTTTTGCTTTAATTACATGGATATTAAAATCTTTATATAATTCTTGAATCAACGAAGTATTATTATTTGAAAGCATAACATAACAACCTTTATCAGAAAGCTCTTTATAAACTCTAGCTAATCTTCTTTGTTCTTCTTTTCCAAATCCATCTTCTGTATAACTATTAAATATTGCTTTATCTGAATCATATGGTGGATCAAAATAAATAAAATCTCCTTTTTTAGCATTCTTTACTGCATCCTCAAAATCAACACATAATATCTTAACATCATTCATTGTTAAATAATTACTTACTGCTATTAAATTACCACCATCATAAGTATTAACTTTTAATTTCTTTCCAAATGGAACATTAAACTCATTCCTACTATTTACTCTATATAATCCATTAAAACAAGCTTTATTTAAATAAATAGTTCTTCCAGCTCTTGTATAATCAGCCAATCTATTAAATGATGCTTTATTTCTATCTTTATTTCTTATTTCATAATAAAATTTTTCACTATGATTTGTTTCATAATTATTTAAAACATTACACATCTTTTTAAATTTATCTTCATTACATAAAACATTATAAACATTTATTAATTCTTCATTACAATCATTTATTACAGCTTTCTTTGGTGACAACTCAAATAATAAAGCTCCTCCACCAACAAATGGTTCATAGTAAGTATTAAAATCATCAGGAGCGTATTTTAATAACTTATCAATTATCTGCCTTTTACCACCAGCCCATTTAACAAATGGTTTTCCCTTTATCATTATTACCTACCTCCAAATCAAATACACGTATATTATAACATCAAACTATAATTTTTCCTATAAAATCATAAATTATTTGATTAAGAAAACAAAAAAGCAGCCTCACGACCACTCTTAAAAATCAATTAACAATTCCACAAAAACATTTTCTAATTACTTTTACTATTTATCTTTCTAAAAACTAATAATAGAATTAACATAGCATTAAAATAAATTGTATTCTGTCCTAAATATAACATTTTAAATTCAGAAAAATCACCACCATATAAATTACTTGTATATTTATTAAAAAATAAACTCTTATCAAATCCAAATCTGAAAAGAACATAACTTATTATCAAAAAAGATAATATAAAAATAAATGTATACATTCTATTATTATTAATTGGATTCTTCTTTATAATATCTTTAATAGTCAAAACAACAATTATAAATAATAATATTAAAAATAATAAATGACCAAAATTAACTAAATTTGAATAAGAATATATATTAAAAAAACAAACAAGTATTAATAACAAAATCTTAATAATCATTAAACTTTTATTCATTCATATCACCTACTTCTATTACTAATTCAGTTAAATATGCTAATTGAGATAAATCACTTTTTAACATATAAATTGATTTTCGTATTTCTTCATTATCAACATAATAAAAAGTATTTTCATTTGCAAATGGATTAAAATTATATTGATATGAAGTATAAGTCCTTAAAAAGTCAGCAGAAAATGTCATATTAAAGAAATTATCAATCATAACATTTCTATACCCATTAGTTAAACTATTATTTGAATACTTTTCTAATATTTTCTCAGTATCCAATTGTTCACTTAAAACATAACCATTACCAAAAAAAGTAAAAATATCATTCACAGTATATTTAATATCTTTTCTATTAACTACATAATCAAACACTTTTTCTTTTTTTATACTCATATAATTAGTCTCTAAATTCTTAACTATCTTTTCGTAATCATCATCAGAATAATTACCCTTATTTTCTTTTATAATATTTAAATTATTATCAATTATCTCAATTCTATCTACTACTTTTTTATAAGTTTCTCTATCTATTGATAAATTATAAACTCTATTAACATAAACCTTTTGCATAACATTAAAATATAAAAGTAATATAAATATAACTATAATTGTCCCAACTATAATTTTATTAATAATAGAAATAACTTTTTCCTTAGTAATTTGTTTAGAAATATTCATACTATCTCTAACATAATCATCTGCTTCTGTAACAGGAATAACTTCATTTTCAATTTCTCTTCCCTTTAATAATTCAAGAATAGAACATCCAAGTTCTTTAGATAATATTTCTAAAATAGAAACATCAGGACATCCTTGTCCTCTCTCCCATTTAGAAATGGCTCTATCAGTAACTCCTAACTTTTCCGCAAGTTGCTTTTGAGTAAGTCCTTTATCTTTTCTTTTCTGTTGAATAAAACTACCTATTTTATCATAATTCATTTTGCATCACACCTACCTTACAATCAGTATATAAAAAGAATTAATTTTTTTCAACAAACTCTCCGTAGAGTTTATCTGGTTCATCCAAACAAAATAATAAATACCAATACAAAAGACTATAAAAAAATAAATATATACAAACTATTAAAAACTAATATTTTATACTTAAACTATTTTAGAAATATTAATATATCACACATATTTAAACAAACAAAAATGAGAGCTTTCGCTCTCTTCAGGGAGCGACCTAGTTCTAATTTGTCTAATTTTATAAAATAGTAAAACCCTTATAAAATAATGATTTCTGTGTTTTTAGTTTATTAAAATTTACTTAAATTTAATATAATTTATGAGTTTGTGCACCTAAAAGTATACCTAAAATTTAGTTGCTTTTTTCTAATTTTTCTTTTAATTCATTTAATTTATCAGCAAGTTCTTTCATATTTTTATCATACTCATTTTTAGTAACTGACTCATTATTAACAAAAAACTCTTTTAACAAATTCATGGTTTCCTTTTGTAATTCGTTTCCGTTTTCAGTAATATATTTATCTTGTTTATTAAATAGTTCTTCCATTTCTTTATCAATCAAATCATACTTTTTCATTGCTTCTTTATCTTTATTCATTAAATCAAAAACATTACTTGGATTACAATATTCACGCAATATCTCAATCGCTCTTTCATTATCTTTTGCAAATATTTTATCTATTTCATTAGTAGATTCAAGATATTTTGACTCTACATAATCAACTTTCTTATCAAATTTATCAAAAGAATACTTTATTTTGGGCTTAGACAAAGCAATTCGTTTTATTTTATTTTTGTTTATTTCATTATAAACTTCATAAAATATTTCATTTATTATTTTTCTTAATTCATCAAGTATTTCAAAATCAATGTAAATTTCAAATAACATAGTATCATCATTATCATCTTTTTCAAAATGATTATTTTGATGTCTTATTTGAGATAATATTTTATATAGATTTGATTCATAATTTCCTTTTTCTACAAATTCATTATTATCTGCTACAAATTTTTGATTTATAATTTGTTGAAATTCTTTAAAGGATTTAGTATTACCAAATATTTCTTTTGTTTTTTTTATTGCATCTATTAAATTATACATAGCAGAGCAAAATAATTTATATATACATTGTTTCTCAATAATATTATCAGAAGTAAGTTCTTTATCATCATATTCTTTATATATTTTCGATAAAACATTAGCTGAACCTAAAAAATCATGAATATGTAGTATTCTATTAATTTGTTTATTTGTATAATTCATAATATCACCAACTTATTAAGTATATATTATAATAAAAAACGAAGAAAATTACACCCTCCGTTTTTTATTGAAATGAATCTTGTTTAAAACTTTCAGCTATTAAATTCAATCTATACTTAATGTCAGCCCAATCTTCGTTCATGTCCAAGGTTTTTACAATAATTTTATGTTGATTTAAAATATCTGAAAATGAAATAGATGGTTCATCTATAGTTTGTGCATACAACAACATTCCATATACATTTCCATTTTTCATAGGATCCTGATTATCAACATATGTTAAGATTTGATACAAATTATTACTAGATACTGTTTTGCACCTCGGATTCACATAATTTTCTTTTAAAATTTTATTATAAAATTTAGCATCAATTATTAACATTCTATCTTCATATTCTAACGTGATATCTGTTTTCATCATTGGAATAAATGAAGTTAAAGGTTTATTTGTTAAATATAATTTTTTAGAACGAGCATTCAATTCAGGATAATGTTTACGGAAATATGCTTTAATAAAACTTTCATAAATAGCACTAACACGTGTATCATCTAAAAATTCTTTGAATTTATTTTTTCCACTTTTATCACTTACTATAAGCCCATTTAAAATTAATTTACACAAATCAACAACATATTTATATGACATATTATTCCTATTAAATTTAATCTGATCCCACTTTATTGACTTTATTTCTACTATATCTAGTTTTGAGAAATAATTAAACAGTTGTTTTAAAGCATCTTTTGTTTCCAAACCAATTTTATTAGATTTTATTAAATAAAATAATGTGGTTTTTATAACTTTATTTAACAAACAGTTTTCATTATATTCGTCAAAACCGCATGTAATTCTTTTCTTAATTAGAGAATTATTATTTATGGTTTGATTTATATTTATTCTTCCTTTTATAGTTCCTATTTCATCTGTTGTAGAAACATATTCTCTATGTAATCCTTTTTTTATTTGTTTCTTTAAAATTAAACATAATAACAAAGAAAACAAATTATATATATTATCAAAGGCTTCAGAGCCCAATTCAGCTTCTTCTTTTTCATTTAACTGTTCACCATAAAATGAATAACACAACATATAATAAATGTTTTTTACTTTATTATCTACGTTAATCATTTAAAACTCCGGTTAAAGCATCTTTCCATTGAATAATAGAATCTGGATCATCATACCAATACTCCTCAAGTAGTGGCAAAATTTCGTAAATTATAATATCTTCAATATCTTTTTTATTTCCTTTTCTATCTTTTAAATTAGGGCAAAAATAGCTATGACCTATTTTGAATCCTGCACCAAGAGATTTATCTTGTTCTATTGCTTCGTTAATTTTCTTAATAATTTCAATAACATTATTAAAATTATTATCAAATTTTTCATTAAAAGCTTTTATAAATTTTTCACTTTCAAAAGCTGGTTCTATTCTAATAAATGAAAATCTTCTTCTAAGAGCATAATCAATTAAAGCCAACGATCTATCGGCAGTATTCATCAATCCAATTATATATAGATTTTCAGGAACACTAAAATTTTCTTCAGAATAAGCTAAAGTCAATTGTTCTCCTCTTTTGTCAGATTCTATTAACATTAATAATTCACCAAAAATTTTACTTAAATTACCCCTGTTAATTTCATCTATTATTAAATAATAATTTTCTGTTGGATTTGCTTCTGCCTTTTTACATAATTTGTAAAAAATTCCTTGTTCTAGTTTAAATCCATTATCCACAGGTCTGTATCCTTCCACAAAATCTTCATATGAGTAACTTTGATGGAATTGTATTAGTTTAACTTTATTTTGATCTTTTTTCCCTATAATTGAATATGCTAATCTTTTAGCCATAAAAGTTTTTCCAACTCCAGGTGCACCTTCTAAAATTATATTTTTCTTTTTGGATAGAATTGATACAATTGAATCATATTTATTTTGTTCGATAAATACTTCTTCTAAAAATTTCGAAGCATTATATTCATCAAAATCAATATTAACATTTTCAATCTCTGATGTTTGTATTTCTTTTTCATTTTCTAAGTCATTAATAAATTCCCATAAACTATATCCTAACCATTCTGGATCATCATCTAGTCTTTCTGAAAAATTTATTTTAAAATAATTACAAATATCATATGACATTTTTGAAGAAACATTATCGTTTGTAGACTCTATGTCAAATAATTCAATAATAGTTTGCAATCTTCCCTTAGAACCTATATTTATAAATGATTTTGAATAATACAAGAAACATAATTTTGCAGCAACTAATGGTATTGTTTGAACCATAGGATACTTTTCAACTATGTTTGGAAAAATTCTAGTTTCGCCAAATTCCATCAAAAAATCTGCCAGCTGATTTCTAAAATTATTCCAATATTCACTAGGATTATTTAGAACCTCGTTTTTATAACCACGATATACATTATCTTTAGAAAAATATATTCCATGTTTGGCAGCAGAACCACCACCAATTCCCATACCTGCATGTTTATATTCACCAAATTCTAATTTATATGATAAAGAATTTAAATAATTTTCTGTGCCTAAAGCATATTCTTCTAATGACATTGTTTTTAATCTTGAAATAGGATACTCTTCAACAAACTTCTTTCTTAATGAAATACTTTTAATTGCTTCTGAATCATTCTTATATTTTTCAATATTTGCAAAATAATATGTTTTGAATTGCTCCAGAATATTTTTTTCTACAAAATCCGTTTCATTTTTACTATTCATATCATCTAAGAATTTTCTATACTGGTTCATAGCGGCAGAATTAGTATTATGACTAGCTATTTTTCTTTCTAAATATGTATCATTTTCATTCAATTTCATCATTAATCTATCTAATTCTTCTATATTATTTATATCATAAATCGATTTTGTAAGAAGATTCTCAGCTATAGCTTCCTTAGAAACCATTGAAATTGCATTAACATAGTTACTAATTGTTTTTTGTTCAAAACCGTTATTTATCATCCAATCCATAAATTTATTTTTCATCATATTATTACCAGCAACAGTTAAATCTAAATCTGTTACTAAATTATTAATGTTTTTTTCTATATCAGATTTTAATAAATTATAATTATTCATAAATTTCACCTTCCTTTTTTCCTTCATTTAAAACTGAATCCAAAAAAATCTCTCTATCAGTATTTAATTGATAATCAGTATGATTTATTTTACTTATATAATTACACTGCCCATCTGCTAAAAAAGCCACAAAATAATTAAAGGCATTATTACATCTATAACTCAATATTTCATCATTATTAGCTTTTATATAAATATCAAAACAATCTTTTTTTCTTCTATTTAAATCAATATATTCTCTATAATTAAGATTGTTTTGAATGCAATATTCTAAAATATAAAATTCTTCTCTATTAATTGTTTTATAAACTTTCACAAACTTTAATATATCCAGATATTTAGAATAAAATTTATATTTATTTTTTATCATAAAATCTAATGACATACATAAAAGATTTTTCTTTATATTTAATAATTCAGATACATTTAATTGATTTTCTGAGGCTTGTTTTAAATTTTGAATTGTTTTTATATATAATATACCATTTTTTGTAAACAAATTATTAAAATTAATTATATTAGTATAATCATTAATCATCCCTGCATTATACAAAAATGGTATAAACGATCTAATATACGAACCACTAAAAAGGTTATTATTTATTAATTCTTCTTGAAATTCTTGATAAGTATAACTATCATTACTTTTTTGTATCGAAAAATTATATAAAGCTAAAAGTTTTTCATTAACATCATTAGTAAAACTAATACCTGGATTTGATATTTGACTAAGAATTATTTTTTCCATATTACTACTCTCCTAATTGCTTCATTATCTCACGTGCAATTGCATACGCTAACAACGGTGGTACTGCATTTCCGACTTGCTTATACTGACTAGTTCTAGAACCGCAGAATACAAAGTCATCTGTAAAAGATTGAAGTCTAGCAGATTCCCTAACAGTAGGTATTCTATTTTTACTATAATGGAAATAATTTCGATGTCCTGTATCAATTGTGTTTGATGGTATACAAGAATTCATACGTTGAAATGCCTTATTATATTTTCGTATTTCCCAATATTCTTTAGGTAAATCTGTTATTTTTCCACCATCAGGAATTTTACTTATTACATCTATTGTCTTATCTGTATGAATTGTAAATTCATTATTCAATAATAGATTTGTTTTATTTCTCATTAACTCTTGATATTCATTTTGTGCATCAAAAGAATATTTGTCTTCATATTCACACAAATCAGAAATTGCATTAGAAGTTGAAACCTTATAATCATATGGTTCAGGAAATTCAAACTTTTTATTTTTTATTCCCACAAAAAATACTCTATTCCTATTTTGTGGAACACCATAATCTGATGCATTTAAAATTTTATATTCTACTTGATAACCAATTTCTGAAAATCTTTTTATGATGTCATCTTTAAACGCTCCTTTATTTAATGTTAAAATTCCTTTAACATTCTCAAGAACAAAAAAGTCAGGTTTTACTTTTTCAACAATCCTACAATATTGTAAATATAGATAATTTCTGTCATCATTTATATCTCTTTTTCCTACAGTACTATAACCTTGACATGGTGGTCCACCTACTATTCCGCAAACACAATTATTTTTTAAAAAATTTTCTAAATATTCATCAGATATGTTAGAAACATCATCACAAATTGCTACATCAGAATCGTGATTGTGGTTGAAAGTAACAACTGCATCTTTCCAAAAATCTATTGCTAAAACAGTCTTAAACCCGGCCATTTCAAAGCCTTTACTTAATCCGCCACATCCACAAAATAAATCAATAATGCAGTTATTCATTATCCATCAACTCCTTTAGATTACTTGCTATTGCATATGCTAATAAAGGGGGAACAGCATTGCCAACTTGTCTGTATTGACTTGTTCTAGAACCACAAAATACAAAATCATCTGTAAAAGATTGAATTCTTGCTGCTTCTCTTACTGTTGGTATACGATTATATAATGGATGAAAATAATTACTATGCGAATTTCCTGTATCAATCGTTACAGAAACATCCTTTTCATTTAATCTCTTATACGCCGATGAATGTCTATTATTTCTTTGATTAGAAAATAAACTTTCAGGTATTACTTGCCAATTTTCACCCTGTTTTACATACGAAATTCGCTGTTGAACTATTTCTGCCGGATATCTTACTTCATGATTAAATATTTCTGATTTATTATTCATTTTTTTAGCATAACTAGACATTCTTTCTATATTAGCCCTTTTAACTTCATCAGTATTTTTTTCATAATCATACAAATCAGCTAACGCTTCTTTAACGGTTACTTTCTTTTTAGATTTTTTTAAGTTTTCAAAATTGAAATCTATACCCTTTGTTATAACGAAAAAATTTCTTATTCTTCTTTGTGGAACACCAAAATCAGAAGCATCTAATATTTTGTGAGTTATTTTATAACCCCTATCTTCAAAAATTTTATATATTTGTTTTTTTGCATATCCATTATCTTGAGTTACTATTCCCCTTACATTTTCTATTACAACTACTTTTGGCGATATCAAATCAACAAACTTAACAAATTGAAAAAACAATTTATTTCTAGGATCTTCTTCAACTTTATTGCGATTTGCAGAGGAAAATCCCTGACATGGAGGGCCACCTATTATCACATCTATATTT
The DNA here is from genome assembly GCA_934140575.1 of uncultured Bacilli bacterium. Classification (GTDB taxonomy): domain Bacteria; phylum Bacillota_I; class Bacilli_A; order RF39; family UBA660; genus UBA3789. The sequence goes on from CAKPBJ010000011.1 coordinate 37,731, forward strand.
TTAAATTCTCCAAAATGTTTTTTTATATCTTCTTCATTTAAGTTAGAAATATCAGCAAATAATCCTGTGGCATTTTTAAAATTTTTATTAAATGTATTGATAGCTTCTTTATTAAAATCTACACCACCCATAATATTGAAGCCAGCCATTTCAAAACCTTTACTTAATCCACCGCATCCGCAAAACAAATCTAAAACATTATATTTCTTCTTCATATTTACTTCTCCTAATTCTTTGTTGTGACACTATGACATTATGTTAAGACATACCCTATACATATTTCTAGTATCATTCTGTCATTTATTAATCAACTATATCACTTACCGATACTTCATAATATTCAGCTAATTTCTTAACTACATCATTACTTAATTTTCTACTACCTTTTTCATATTTATTGTAAGTAGATAAATCTATTTCTAAGTATTTTGCTAATTCTTTTTGAGATTTATTATTATCTAATCTCAAATTCTTAATTCTAAGTCTAATTCTAGCTTGATTTTTTTCTTCTTCTTTATCAAAAAAATTATACATTTCTTTAAAAGTAACTCTAACATTCTTAGGTGTATCATTTGCTACTTTTAAAGCTAAATTAGATAATTCTAATGATTCTTTGTCAGATAACTCTGGCACATTTTCAAAAAAGAAATTTGTAGATACTTTATAAAATTTAGCCAAATCTTTTAATACACTAATAGGTACCATTCTATCACCTAATTCATAGTGCTTATATGTAGATGTATTTACTCCTACTACTGAACATATTTCCCTTTGAGTTAGATTAAATTGCCTTCTTAACTTGCTCATATTTGTTCCTATAGTAACATCCATTGGTTTTCTCTTTTCCACAGAATTACCTCCTATTTTTTTCATAAATCTATTATAACACAAAATTTCCATTTTGGAACAATTGATACAAAATATATCGAAAAAAAAATTTAAGAATTTTAAAAAATTTTAAATTGCAATTTGGCATTATGAAACTTATAATTTGTTCTTTGACTACTAAATAGAGTCAGATATTGTAAGTGCTCTATTCTGCTAGCTCGTAAAATAAATACAAGTGGTGCCTAGCAATTACCCTATTGGTACGGGAATTATGAAATTACTAAAATTACAGGTATATGGAATACTCTACCCTCTTGACCTACAAGTAAAGAAAAATATAGAAAGAAGATTGATATAATGAACAGGAAAGAAAGTTACATTAAATATTTCACTGATAATGCTGATGTATTTGAATTACCAGCTTATGCATGTCAAGCTATGTTTAATTTAATGAAGTTAACTAATCTTGGTAGGAATTCAGAACTAAAAATTAGAAAAGAAATTATTACAGATTTAGAAGACAAAAGTTATAAATTACCTTGTGGATTAATTCCTATGTGTGAAGTTGTTAATAATCTAAACATTAATATTAATTATTTAAAAACAATGGGAAGGATGGAACTCAAATGATATCTATAGAACAATTAAATATAGACATAAAAAAAGACAACATTATTGAAGGAATAATGAAGTATAATAGATTATATTGTTTAGTTGCAGAACCTAAAGTTGGCAAATCGTTTTTAGCTCTACAGATTGCCAATTTTCTAACTAACAATAAAGAGTTCTTATGATTCAAAGTAAATAAAGTAAATCCCACTCCTATTTTATATATTAGCACAGAACTCTCAGTTTTACAACTTAAGGAAAGATTAAATATAGCGAGTTATGAGTTCCTAACTCATTATTCTTCCTAAAAAAAGATTTTAATCATAGATTATGTTTAATTAATGACTTACAATTGGAACTAAAAGGATTCTCAGAAACTTATAATGGTAAATTTGTAATAGTTGATATTATGTGTAGTATTGATTATGGTCATGAATTAGATATAAATAACTATAGTGATGTTATGAAAAGGACATTTGATAAATATAGAGAACTATCGAAAAAGCATAATTTAACATTTCTACTAGTACAACATTTAAATAAAGAAAGTAAAACTTTAGGTAGTACAGGTATAGAAGAAAATATGAATGGTATATTAAATTTAATTAATAACAAAGGTAATACCTACACATTAAAAATAATAAATAGATATTTTGAAAAACAAAATCTTAACTCAACAAAAAATGATAAATTAATATTTGAAATAATGAACGAAGATAATACAGAACTAGATTTTAATTTATCTGCATTTATGAGATATGTAATTAAGAAAAAAAAGTTATATTTACTCCAGCTGAAATGATAGCTAAATTAAATTTATTAATTACTCCTTCTCGCTTTGGCAGATTGTTAAATAGTAATATTAAAAGATTAAAACAAGAAAGTATATATGTTGAGTTAAATAGACCTGCTACATCTAAAAATTATAAAGCTAAGTTTATTGAACCACTTAATTTAGAAGAATAAGGTTTTAGGATTTATCCTAACTCACATTTTGAGTTATGCCATAGTGAGATAAGTAATAAAATGACTAATTATAATGGTATAATAGATGTTGAGGCGATAACTTATGAATTTTAGAGAAGAAATAATTGATTTAATAGAATTAAAAAAAGAAGGAAATTATTGGGATTTTAAAGAATATTGGCACGATAATAATGCTGATTTGCTACATGATATTATTTGTTTTGCTAATAATTTAGCAAATAGAGATTCTTATATCATTATAGGCGTAGAAGATAAATCATATACTATTACAGACATCAAAAATGACCCAAATAGAAAAAATCAACAAAATATTATAGATTTTCTAAAATCAAAAAAATTTATAGGTGGAATTAGACCGGATATAGAAGTTAAAACTATTGAAATACAAAATTGCGAAGTAGATATTTTAATAATCAAAAATACATTTAATACTCCTTATTTTTTATCAGAAGAATATAGAGACAAAGGAGAATGCGTAAGACGTCATTCAATTTATACACGTGTTGGAGATACAAATACACCCAAGGATAGTATTGCTGATATTAATCAAATAGAATATTTATGGAAAAAGCATTTTCTCTTAACCGAAAGCCCAATAAAAAGAATATTTGAACTTTTAAAAGATAAACAAAATTGGGAAGAAAGATATATAAACAATCAAACAATTTATTATTATACTTTCAATCCTGAATACACAATGAATATAGAAGATGATAATGATCAAATGCATCCCGAATTCTATTCAATGGTTATGACAAACAATAATCAAAGTTATTCAAACCTATATATTAAGTATTTTGGAACTGTAATATATGAATGCCAATTAACATATTTAGATGGTGGCAGACTATTAATACCAACGCCTGAATGGAGCTTTATTCGAGAATTAAAAAGGGAAAATTATCAAGGAGGATATAAATATTTTGTAAAAAATAGTAACAACAGTAAACTATTAAGTTTCTTTTATGATAATCAAAACAGTGAAGAAAGATTTGCAAAATCTCATTTTGATGAAATTATATTATATTTTGACTCTGATACTCAAAAAAACAATTTTGAATTATATATCAAAGAAAATCGCAATATAATTAATAATGAAGTTGATGAGAAAATCCAATCGATGAATCATATAATATGTTCAACAGAATTAGAAACAATCTATATGAAAACACACATTGCATTTGGAAAAATATTAAATAAACACTTAAAAAAATATTTAAATAAAGAAAATAATCATTAAAAAAGTTAATACTAACAACCACTAAGGTCGTTTTTTTCATATAAGGATGTTGATATATGTATGATGGAAAACAAGTATTAAAATTTGTTAATAATTATAAAACTAAAGATTAATATCTTATAAGTAATGAAATGAATAAAAAAATTAGTACAGGTAATTATGATTTTGAAAGAACTAAATTTAATATACATTATAAAGATATTAATAAGAGTAATTTATATCAAGAAATTAAATCTATTTTAGAAGATAGAAATATAAAATATTTTCATAAAACTAAAACAAATATATTAAATAGCATAACATTTACGAACTGTCCAGAGTTTTTTATGATTCTGGGTTTACTATTTAAAAAAACTGATAAAATTTATCAATCAAGTGACAAGAAAGGTAAAAATATACTAGTGCCATATATTAAATTTAAAGAAGACATACCTTATAATGTAACCAATTACTTTAATTGTTGTATGAAGTTTTTAGAAGATATTGTTGGTAAAGAAAATATAGTAATGGCACAAGTTCATTATGATGAAGATACTCCTCACCTACAGATTTACTTCTTAACTATTATTAATGAAGTTAAAAGAAAATGTTATAAACAAGATTCAGAAGGAAATCTAATTAAAGAAAATGGCAAAACTATATTGCTTAGAAATAAAGATATAAGAACACACGATTTTAGACATAGTTATGCTTCTTTATTAATAGACAGTGGTGCTAATATAACTTTAGTTGCTAAATATCTTTGATACACTAAAATTGATGAACCATTAAATACCTATTCCCATATGTATCAAAATAGACTTGATATTATTGTTAATATTATCTAATTACAAAACAGTAGATTAAATAATAATATTATAGAAACTAAACCCACTATCTTATTAGAATATAAAGAAGCATTACCTGAACCAAAAGAAGAATCGTATAATTATAAAGAATATGAAATAATAAAACCCAAAAACAAAGATGAGCTAGTCCTTTAGCGGACTAGGCCTCTTTTTTAATTTAATTCCCCTAATATATCATCAAATCCTATAGTATCTTCTTTTTCCTCTTCTTCAATATCTTTTTCATTCAGTTCATTAATATCATTAGTTATCTTTTTAAACAAATCAATCACATCTTCAAAATATTCTTTCATTCTAATATCTTCAACGTCCTCTATATTAGAACTAAGTTTATAAATATATTCTGGTTTATAATCCAGAAGATTATATACTCTTTGTGCATTTATT
>CAKPBJ010000012.1 GCA_934140575.1 uncultured Bacilli bacterium
TAATTCAAAAATTAAAAATATAGTAAATAGCATATAAGCAAACTGAATGGAGAAATCCATTCTTTTTTTTGTTTGAAAGGTGGTGTAGAATATGAATGAATTGATTTTAAATAATTTGAATTTAGTACATTTTGTAATAAAGAAAATGAATATCAAAATTGGAAATGATTTTGATTATGATGATTTATATCAAGTTGGAGTAATAGGTTTAATATATGCCTCAAAGAATTATGATGAAAATAAACACATAACATTTTCTACATTTTCTTTTGTTTGTATAAAGAATGAAATTTTAAAATTTATTTATAAAGGTAGTTACAATGACTCATTACAAGTCGAAATTTGTGATGATGTAGTATTGGAAGATACTATTAGAGATGAAAATGTTAACATAGAAGAAGAAATTATATTTAATGAAAATAATCAAGAATTACATTATATTCTAGATAACTACCTTAATGAAAATGAAAGAAAAATAATAAAGATGTTATATGGAATAGATAGTAAAGTATATAAGCAAAATGAAATATCAGAAATATTGAATATTCCTCAATATAAAGTATCAAGAATCAAAATTAGATTGTTAAAACGAATTAAGAATTGTATTAACAATCAAAAGTTTTAAAACTATATAGAATTGTATTTAATAAAATTTATAAAAATGTTATAATAATATCAATAAGTAGTTGATATTTGGTATATTTTTATTGTAAAACTTAAATACAATTAAATTAATTAATTTCTATGATGGTGCTGATGGATTAAAGACTGGCCATACTGATAATGCTGGATATTGTTTATCAGCTACTGCTAAAAGAAATAATTTAAGATTAATTGGAATTGTTTTAGGTGAAGAAAATAGTAAAGTTAGAAATAGTGAAATGATTAATTTACTCGATTATGGTTTTAATAATACAAAAATGAATATTTTAAAAAAGAAGGGAAGTATTGTTCAAAAAGTTAAGCTTGATAAAGCTGATTCTAAATATTTAAATGTTGTTACTATGGATGATTTGGGTGTTGTTGAAGAAATTGGTAATAAAAATAAATATAAATATAGAGTCAGTTTAGATGATGTTTCTTTTCCTATATATAAAGGACAAGTTGTTGGGAAAATAGATGCTATTTATAAAGGAAAAGTTGTAAGTAGTACTCAATTAATTTCTAAGAGTGACGTTAATAAAATTAATATATTTAAGTTAATAGGAGAAAATATTATTAGTTTTGTTAATGGATTTTAAATAGCAATTAATGCTATTTTTCTTTTTGGATTTTTTTTAAATTTGACTTTTTTATAGCTTAGTTATTTGGTATAATGTGAGTGTATAAAAGGAAGGTTGATATTATGGCAAAAAAGAGGCCTTATAATTATAGTGGCAATACAAGACCTAATAATAATAGAAAATATAAAAATAATAATAGAAATAATGGTGTTAGAAGAAACAATTATAATAATAAAGAAAAGAAAATTGATTTAGAGAAAACATTAAGTATTAAAATAGATGATGAAAGATTAAATGATGTAGATACTCTTGATACTAGTTTTTTAGAAGGTAGAATGGATAAGAAACCTAAAAGTAATAAGAAGTATAAGGAAAAACTTTTGAAGAATAAAGGTAATAATAAAAAAATAATAGAACATCTTAAAGTTTTAAAGAATGTATTTTTTGGATTAGCATTTATTTGTATTATTGTACTTGTTGGGTTAATTTTAGTAAATCATTCTTTTGATAAAACTAATAAAGTTAAAGATACTTCTAATGATGATACTTCAGCTGTTGAAGAAAAGAAAGTTATTGATGATAATTATTTATTTGTAGGAGATTTTTATACTGATAAGTTTAATTTTGATGATTTAGATTATCATTATGTTAAGAGTGTTGATAAAGATTTAACTACGGAAAAATTACTTAATGATTTAGATAAAAAAATATATGATTTTAATCCATCGCATGTATTTATAAATGTTGGAATTAATGATTTAGATGATAAAAAGAGTAATGATGAAATAATTGGTAATTTGGAGAATATAATTAAAGGAATTAAAGAGAATAGACCATATGCTAAAGTGTTTGTTGAATCATTATATCCAATTAATAAAGATGTATCTAAATATGATAAAGATATAATTGATGAAGATGTTGATAATAAAAGAATTAAAGAATTAAATAATAAAATAAAAGAGTTATGTAAAGATGAAAAAGTAGAATATTTGGATTTATATTCAGTACTTGAAAGTGATGATAAACTAAATTCTGATTATACTGAAAATGGTGTTTATTTAAATGATAAGGGTTATGATACTATTTTAGAAAAAATTAATAAAATTTTAGGATGATGAAGTATGAAAGAGAAGATATTTAATAATAAAAATAGATTGATATTTTTAATAAGTTCATTAATTTTACTTATTGTTTTATATATTATCTTGATTTTTATTAATTATTCTTCTTTAAAAAAATATGATAATTTAATACTAAAAAATGTTTATGTAGAGCAGTTTGATATGTCTGATTATTCTTATAAGCGAGCTAAAGCAAAACTAGAATTTTATAATGAATATCTACTTAATAAGGTTGTTGTTTTTAAGATTAATTCTTCTGAGTATAAATATACTTTAAAAGATCTTGGGGTTAATATTGATTATAAGAGAACTTTTAATGAGATTAAGAAGTATCAAGATAATTTAAGTGTTTCTAAAAAATTAATGATTATTAATAGTAATGAGAAGATTAAGTTTGATGTTTATTATAGTGTTTCTGATGAAGCATTAGTTAATACTTTAAATAGTATTAAGTCTGTTGTTGATGTTTTTGCTGTAGATGGTTATTTTGATACTAGTAATGGAGTTAAGTATGTTAGTGGAGTTGATGGGTTCTCTTTAAATGTTGATATGAGTAAAGAGATAATTAAGGATTATTTTTTGAAAGCTGTTGATAATGATATTAATATAGAACTTGTAGGGGACTCTGTTAAGTCTAATACTAATGAGAATTATGCTTCTATTGATACTATGACTTCTTCTTTTACTACTACTTTTAATGCTGGTATTACTCAAAGGGCTACTAATTTAAGGTCTGCTCTTAATTATATAAATGGAGCTATAGTTGAGCCTGGAGAAGTTTTTTCTTATTATAAGTATGCTGGACCATATAATAAAGCTGGGTATGTTTTCTATTATGAGTTTGTTGGAAATGGAGTTTGTCAGATTGCGACTACTGTATATGATGCTGCTTTACTTGGAGGATTAGAGATTGTTAAAAGATATCCACATGCTAAAAAGAGTGTTTACGTAGATGGAGGGTTGGATGCTACTGTTGCTAGTTATTCTAGTGGGTGGAATATTGATATGCAATGGAAAAATACATATAAATATCCTATATATATAAAGGCATATGCTATTGGAGGAGAAGCTCATGTTGAATTTTGGTCTAATAGTAATGCGAAAGAAGGAAAAACTTATTCTACAGAATCTGTTTGGTTAGGTGGTAGAGGTTATACTACATATTTACATACTTATAAAGATGGTGTGGAAATTGATAAGAGTAAGATTGCTACAACATGGTATATAGAAGATTAGATTTTAGTTCTAATCTTTTTTTGTTTTCATACTATTTATTAGAAAGCGAGGAAATAAACATGGAAATGTTAAAAGTAAGTAGTAAGTCTAATCCAAATAGTGTTGCTGGTGCAATAGCTAATATATTCAGAGAAAAAGGAAATGTTGAAATTCAAGCAGTAGGAGCTGGGGCTTTAAATCAGGCAATTAAAGCAGTTGCAATTGCTAGAGGATTCGTGGCACCGACTGGTAAAAATTTAGTATGTATTCCGGCTTTTCAGGATATCTCTATTGATGGAGAAGAGCGTACAGCTATAAAGATAATTATAGAATCCAGATAATTGTTTAAAATAAATTGAATTACTTCTTATTTGATGATGAGAAGTAATTTTTTTCTTTACTAAAATTTTTACTTAATCTATAATTGTAATAGATAGGAGGATTGAATATGAATAATGATAATTCTTATACAATATATTGTTCTAGATGTGGAGCTCCTATGAAGAATGATGCAAGATATTGTATGAAATGTGGTAATTTAAATCCTGAGCATCCAGAAAATAAATCTATGGAAAAATATATACCTAAGAAACAAATTTATGTTGTAGGATCTGGTAAAACACTTATTGGTCATTTAAATCAAAATGGTACTATTTCTAAAAGCTTTGCGAATAATACAGGTGATAGTAGAATGTGTTTTATTGTTACTTTTTCCATTTATATTTTATTAATTCTTGTTCTAGTTTTAGCTACATTAGTTAGATATAATATTACGGATGTTACTGATATTATTTATACTCATTTACCAATGAATCTTTTATTAATTTCATATCTATTTATGATGGTATTTGCATCTGAAAGATTATATATGAAAACTAATCATCCATGGTGGGCAACGTTAATTCCTATTTATAATAATTTGGTTTTTTCAAAGATTATTCTAGGTAATTTTTGGTTAGGACTTATTGGTTTTATACCTATTGTTAATGTAATATTTTACTTTATTATATTTTATAAGTTAGGTAAGAAATTTGGTAAGAGTGGGGTTTTGACTGCTTTATTTCCTTTTATTATGATTCCGGTTATTGGTTTAGGGGACTCTATATATAATGGAGTTAGTTATGTTACTTCTAGTTTAGAAAATGGAATTGAGAAAGAATATAAGAGAAAAAAAATATTTTTTGGAACTATTACTTTTGTAATGCTTTTATCTTTAGCATGTGTTATTTATACTAATTTAACTACTATTGATGAGAAGATTGATAATATAAAAAATAGATATTTAATTTATGTTTCTTCTACAGTTGTTGATGAGATAGATAAAAGAGTTAGTTCTGGTAATTATAAAGTTATGTGTGATGATGAAAAATATTCTGGAGAGGATGGTACATATTATTTTGAATATGCTGATGCTTCAGATGAATTTAATATCTTTTTAGGTTCTTTTGTTGATCCTGTTTCTGTTGTTGTTAGAATGGATGTTAATCAAGGAAATAGAACTTATTATGTTAGTTTAACTAATGGTGAATTAGGATTTGAAAATATTGAGTCAAATTCTATTGATATTAATTCAATTACTAATTATAGTGAGATAAATAAGAATTATTCATATACATCTACGTGCTTTTTTAAATAGTTTCTTAATAAATAACTTGCAAAAGTAAATAAATTTTACTATAATTAAAACAAGTCGATGATTAGAACCAATAATAAGATTATTTAAGCGGAGAGAGTTCGTGGTTGGTGGAAACGAATATTAGATACTTATTTATCTACTCTATAGATGATATTTTATCCGGGTAATACCGTTATCTAAATAAGTTAAATAAAGGATGGTACCGTGCATTTTGCACTCCTTGGTATCATTCTTTTTTTGTATCTTGGAGGTGAAATATGGATAATCATATAAAAACTGGTATTGGAGTTTTAATTGAAGACGATAATAGAATTTTGCTTGGTCATAGAGTGGCTTCTTATAAGGATACAGGTGGTATTTATGAGCCTGATTCGTGGACTCTTCCTGGTGGAAAACAAGAGTATGATGAGACGGTGGTTGATGCTGGTATTCGTGAAGTAAAAGAAGAAACTAATTTAGATGTTTCTTCTTTGGAATTGTTCTTTGTCTCGGATGATATTTCTTCTGATAGACATTATGTAACAATTGATTTTATTACTAATGATTTTAGAGGTAATATTAAAGTTATGGAACCTGCAAAGATTGATGAGTGGAAATGGTTTTCTATTGATGAATTGCCAGAAAATATATATTCTCCATCAAGAAAATGTATAGAACATTATAGAAAAATAAAAAAGGAAATGAGGAATAAGATATGATAGATATTAAGTTAATAAGAGAAAATAGGGATTTAGTAAAAGAAAATATTAAGAAAAAATTTCAAGATGAAAAGTTACCTTTAGTTGATGAGGTTTATGAATTAGATAAGAGAGTTCGTGAAGTTCAAGTTAAGGCTGATGGATTAAAAGCTGAGAAGAATAGATTAAGCGGTGAAATTGGTAAATTAATGAAGGAAGGTAAAAAAGAAGAAGCTGAAGCAATAAAGAAGACTATTCAAGCAAATGCTGATGAAATTACTAAGTTAGAAGAAGAACAAGAAACTTTAACTAGTCAAATAAAAGAAAAAATGATGGTTATTCCACAAATTATGGATCCTTCTGTACCTATAGGAAAAGATGATAGTGAAAATGTTGAAGTTCAAAAGTTTGGAGATCCATTTGTACCTGATTATGAAATTCCACATCATGCAGATATAATTGCGAGAGTTAATGGAATGGATAAGGAAGCTGCCGGTAGAACTAGTGGTGAAGGATTCTACTATTTATTAGGTGATATTGCAAGACTTCATGAAGCAATGATTGCTTATGCAAGAGACTTTATGATAGATGCTGGATTTACTTATGCAATTCCTCCTTTTATGATTCATAGTGATGTTGTAACAGGAGTTATGTCATTCCCTGAAATGGAAGCAATGATGTATAAGATTGAAGGAGAAGATTTATACTTAATTGGAACAAGTGAACATAGTATGATTGGTAAATTTAAGGATCAAATCATAAAGAAAGAAGAATTACCAGTACATATGACAAGTTATTCACCATGTTTTAGAAAAGAAGGTGGAAGTCATGGACTTGAAGAGCGTGGACTTTATCGTGTTCACCAATTCGAAAAACAAGAAATGATTGTTATTTGTGAACCTGAAGAGTCTATGGATTGGTATGAGAAGATGTGGAAATTAACTGTTCAATTATTTAGAAACTTTGATGTACCAGTTAGACAACTTGAATGTTGTAGTGGTGATTTAGCTGATTTAAAGGTTAAGTCATGTGATGTTGAAGCGTGGAGTCCAAGACAGAAGAAATATTTCGAAGTTGGAAGTTGTTCTACATTAGGAGATGCTCAAGCAAGACGTTTAGGTATTCGTGCTAAGGGAGAAAAGGGTACATATTATTTACATACATTAAATAATACTGTAGTTGCTACTCCAAGAGGACTTATTGCTGTAATTGAAAATAATTATCAAGAAGATGGTTCAATTAAAATACCAAAGGCATTACAACCATATATGGGTGGTAAAACTGAGATTAGACCTAAAAATTAAGAAGATTAATTTCTTCTTTTTTTGTTTCCTTTTTATGATATAATTTAATTAGGATGTGGTTATATGAACGATAGCATTGGAATTGGTTTTGGTAAGCAAAATGATGATGAATTATATGGTAACCAAGAGATTAAGCAAGAAAAACTACATGGATATAGTTGTCCAAGTTGTTTGAATAAGTTTAAATCAGCTGATACAATTACAAATTGTCCTTATTGTGATTCATTAGTTTCTAGTTGTGATATAGACAATATAACTTATGATGGTATTATTCCGTTCTCAGTAAGTTTAGATGATGCGGTTAATGCTTATAAGAAAAAAGTTTTGTTTAATCCATTATTGCCATTTGCATTTAAATCAAAGAAGATTATTGCTTCTATAAAACCTCTTTATTTATCTGCTAGGATATGTAATACTAATATTAGTGGAGATGTTTTATTTTTAGGTGGTAATAAGACTAGTAAAAATCAAAAGCTTTCAACTATTCAAAAAGTTGAATTATCTTATACTTCTAATTTTGATTATAATAATGTTTATATTAATACTTGTTCTAAGATAGATGATTCTTTTTTGAATACTGTTAATGATTATAATTTTTCTATGGTTAATGGCTTTAATGAAGATATTTGTGGCAATACTCCTATAATTATTCCTGATATAGATAATAATGAGGTTAGTGATAAGCTTAATAAGAGAACTATGAATCATGCATTAATTATAATTAGGGATAATATACAGTATGGTTTAAAGAAACTTGTTGAGAATAAGATGATTATTACTGATAAGGGTGGTATTAATATATGTGTACCTGTTTATTTATTAAATATTAAATATAAGGATAAGAATTATATTTATTTAATGAATGGTCAGAATGGTAATAGTAATTTAATGGTTACTATTGGAATATTAGAGACTTGTATATTTGCTTTTATACTTTTTGTTTTAATCTTTTTAGTAGGATTTTTAGTTACATGGTTATTTTAGGAGGGTATATGAAGTATATTAGATATATAGTTTTAAGTTTTATTATGTTTTTTATATTTACTATTAATACTAGTGCGAGTACTAATACATATACTAGAACTAGTGATAATTTATTAGTACCTAGTGATGTTGTAGTTGATAGTAATAATATAAATAATATATTGAAGACTCCTTCGGTTTCTAGTAGTGAGAAGCTTTATGATTTTGCTGATTTACTTACTGATAGTGAAGAAGAAAAACTTGTTAAGAGAATTAATAAATATGTTAATAGTAGTACTATTGATGTTGCGATTGTTACGACTAATGATTTATTAGGATTTAGTATTGATGATTATGCATATAATTTTTATGATTATAATGATTTTATGAAAGATGGTATTGTATTTGTTATATATACTGGTGGTAATGAACCTGAAATATATATGGGAAATAGTGGAGATACTGAGGGTAAAGTATTTACTATTTATACTGATTATTGGATAAATCAGATTTTAGATTATGTTTATAAAGATATAAAGGTTGGTAAATATTATAGTGCTTGTAATAAATATGTAGATTCATTAGATGCACTAGTTGATGTTGAAAGAAACGGTAACTATAGAATGGATGGTAATGGGAATTTGATTAAGAATATTCCTTGGGTTGAGATAGTAGTTTTATCTTTAACTTTAACATTTATTATAATAGTTATTATATATTCAAAGGCTATGTCTATGAAGAAATTATCTTATGCTGATAGGCTTGATGATTGTGTAGATAAAAGTAATTTGATGGTTAAAAATAATTCATATACTAATACTTATATAAATAAGTAAAATGAGTTATAATTATTATATTAATAGAAAAGGAGAAATTTTATGGGATTAATTAAGGCTGCTATTGGAGCAGTAGGAAGTACTCTACATGATCAATGGAAAGAGTATATTAAATGTGAGGATTTAGGTAATGATATTTTAATGAAGAGAGTTAGTACTCCTAATGGTATTATTACTAAAGATAGTGCTATTCAAGTAGCACCTGGACAAATTGCTGTTATTTTTGAGAATGGTAAGATATTAGATGCTTCAGCTGAGGCAGGTATTTATACTTTTGATGCTTCTTCATCTCCAAGTTTTTTTGCTGGACAATTTGGAGAAGTATTTAAAGAAATGTGGACTCGTTTTACATATAATGGTGGAACAAATAAGGAACAAGCTGTATTTTATATAAATGCAAGAGAAATTATGGATAATAAATTTGGAACTCCAGCACCAGTACCTTTCCAAGATTGGTCACATCCAATTCCAAATCAAATGACTGGTACTATGAGTCCATTAAGAGTAGAAGTTAGATGTTTTGGTAAATATACATTTAAGGTTACTGATCCATGTGCTTTTATGAGTGAGATTGCAGGTACTGCTGATGAATATAGAAAAGATAAAATATGTGAACAAATGCGTTCTGAAGTTATTGGAACTTTCCAAAATGTATTGAATGAACTTGGAACTAGTAAATATAAAGTACCAGTTTTAGAGTTACCTAGTAATACAGATGAAATTAAAAAAATAATGAATGAAAAAGTATTTGATGAACCAATTCGTAAGCGTGGTATAAGTATTACAGGATTTGTAGTTGAATCTGTTACATTAGATGATGAATCTAATAAGAAGATTGATAATTATGAATTATCTAGTAATACATTTATGCAACAAGGAACTCTTACTGGTTCATATGCAGATGCACTTAAAGATGCAGCAAACAATCCAAATGGAGCAGTTAATGGTATGATGGGAGTTGGAATGGTTAATATGGCAACAAATGGAGCTGTTAATTCAGCTACTGCTGGTGCTTTTGCAGCTCAAGCTCCTGGAGTTACTCAACAAGATCTTCAAGGTGGAGTAACTACTACTGCTAGTACAGGTACTTCTTCAAAATTCTGCCCTGAATGCGGAAGTCCTACTAATGGTGGAAAATTCTGTGCAAATTGTGGAAATAAATTAGCATAATTATTATTTAATTAACCTCAGTTTTTGTTGAAATTTGAGGTTTTTTTCTTTTGATTTTTAATAAGAATGTTTTATATTAGATAAATATTTGTTTATATAGCTTAGATAAAGAAATTTAATTTTTAATGAAAGTTTTCTAAAAAAACATTTTGTAATAGTAATTATTTCTTTATTTTTCAAGGAATTATTGCTTATACAAATTTTTTATAGCAGCACTTTACATGCTTATTTGACATTTTTTGGTTGAACTAGTAGAATAGTTAAATGTCACATGTAAAGAGGTGTATAATATGTTAAATAAAAAACAACAAATGATTGAGGCAACTTTGGAGGAACCGTCCCTGATTTTCAAACTTATTAAAGATAATGAGTTTGAAATAATTGAAGAAATGATTGAAAAGAATTTAGTAGATGTCAATCTAGAGGACAGTGTTGGTAATGATGTGGTTACCAGATTATTAAAAGTAAAAGAGTATGATTTAGTTATTCCATTAATGAAGAAGAGAAACTGGAAGGTAAATCATCAGAATAGTGAAGGAAACACATTTGGTCATATATTGGCATTAGATAATTCTATAAATACAATTAGAATTGTTAATGAGTTAGTTAAAAAGACAAAGTTTTTACCTAATATAAAAAATAATAAAGGTGAAACTATTTTAGATAAGGCTATTAATAATAATTATTTATGTGCTGCATTTAAGATATTAGAAGATAAGAGATTTACTTCTATAGATGTTTTCTCTTTTAAGAATTTAGTAGATGCTAGTATTAAGAATGTTTATTATGGTAAATATTCTAAGTTAAATAATTTAGAAGTTATAGTTGATAATTTAGAAAAGAAAGAATTAAGTTCTACTATGACTGATTTAATTAATAATATTAGTGAGAATATCGATACTATTAAAAGAGATATAATTAATAATGATTCTAGAATATTGGATGAACTTATTAATAGTCATTTAGGATAAGACAATTACTTGTTTTATTCTTTTTTTTTTGATATTATAAGGTAGTTAAAAGGAGTGGTATACATGCATTTACCTGATTATAAAGAGGCTAGAACTAGAGATAAAAGAAGTTATGATAGAATTGATTTTAAGTTAGATTCTTCAGTTATTAATAAATATAAAGGGAAAACTTATTTTATTAAGACTTATGGTTGTCAAATGAATGAACATGATAGTGAGAATGTTGCGGCATTACTTGAAAAGTTGGGATTTAGTAGAGTTGATGATTATAATGATGCTGATTTAGTATTACTTAATACTTGTAGTATAAGAGAAAATGCTCATAACAAAGCATTTGGTATGTTAGGAAGACTTAAACACTTAAAGTCTGAAAAACGTGATTTAATTATAGGCTTATGTGGATGTATGGCACAGGAAGCTAGTGTAGTTGAAGAGATACTTAAAGATTATAAATTTGTTAATTTTGTATTTGGTACTCATAACTTATATCAATTACCTGATATACTTAATAAAGCAATTAATGATAATAAACAACAGATTGAAGTATTTTCTCGAGAAGGAGATTTAGTTGAAGGATTACCTGTTGTTAGGGCTAATAATTATAAAGCATATGTAAATATTATTTATGGTTGTGATAAATTTTGTACTTATTGTATAGTTCCTTATACTAGAGGAAGAGAAAGAAGTAGAAAAAAGGAAGATATCTTAAAAGAAATTGATGAGTTAGTAAAAGATGGTTATAAAGAAATTACTTTATTAGGACAAAATGTTAATGCTTATGGAAAAGATTTATATGATGACTATAATTTAGGAGATTTACTTGAAGAAGTTGCGAATAGAAATATTCCTCGTATTAGATTTATGACTAGTCATCCTTGGGATTTTACAGATAAAATGGTAGAAGTTATTGGTAAATATCCTAATATTATGCCTAGTGTTCATTTACCTGTACAAAGTGGTTCTTCTAGAATTTTGAAATTTATGGGTAGAAGATATACAAGAGAAAGTTATTTGGAATTATTTGATAAAATTAAAAAGACTGTTCCAGGAGTATCTATTTCTACAGATATAATTGTAGGTTTCCCAGGAGAAACTGAGGAAGATTTCCAAGAAACATTAAGTTTAGCTGAGTATTGTAAATATGATAATGCATTTACATTTATATTTTCTGCTAGAGAAGGAACTCCTGCTTGTAAATTAAAAGACGAAGTTGATATTAAGACTAAAGAAGAAAGATTATATAGATTAAATGATGTAGTTAATAAATATTTTTTAGAAAATAATAAGAAATTGGAAGGTAAGACTCTTAAGGTTTTAGTTGAAGGTGTATCTGAAAAGAAGGATATGTATTATGGATATAGCGAAACTAATAAACTTATTAATTTTGTAGGAGAAGGTGTTAAGCCTGGAGATATAGTAGATGTTAAAATAACGGCTGCTAAGACATGGAGTTTAGATGGAGAACTTGTATAAAAAATTGGATGATGTAATTCTTTGTATTAAAGAATCTATTGAATATAAGAATGTTATAGATATAAAGAAAAAGATGGATTCTAATGAAGAATTAAAAAAGAAAATTAATGATATTAAATTATTACAAAAAAAGTATGTTAAAAGTAATTATGATTCTTCTGTAAAAAAAGATTTAGATAAATTAAATGATGAATTATTAGAAGTACCAATATATAGAATATATTTAGATAATTTAAGTGTTGTTAATGAAAAGATAGAGTATGTTAAAGATAGTTTGAATGATTATTTTTATAATTTATTTAATAAAAAATACTAGAGTTTATTTCTAGTATTTTTTTAGTTCTTCGATTAGTTTTTCTGTTGCTTCTTTTATAAAGTCTTCTACAGGATATATATCGAATGTGTATCCTCTTTCTTGTTTTGAGTTTTCAATAATGATACCCATTTTATTAATAAGAATATCTAATTTATCGATTGGTATTTCTGTTATGATTGTTTTTGGTCTTTTAAATTCTTCATAAAAAAGAGATAGGTCCATATTATGATTTTCAATTATTTGAATATTAACATTTGTGTAATCTGAATAAATCATACTTGTCATTTGTTCTTTGCTACAAGTCATTACAGTTCCATCTAATAATTTTATTGAATTGTTATATTCTAATTTTGTCATAAAATTTTCATACCATAATTTATCTGTATATAGATGTATAAAATAACCTAATTCAAAACTATTCTTTTTAAATTTTTTGTATTTATTAGTAAATATTTCTAGGTTTGGAATATCTTGTGGTGTATTTATAATAAAATGTGATTTATATTTTTCTTCTCCTATTTGTTTTGCGATATCTGGGGCAATTGATCCTAGATAATAATCTTTTCTATCTTTAATTTTTAAATGTTTTTCTAATTCTTTAGCTACTGCTAGATGTATGACTGCTGATGCCATAGAAACCTCCTTTTATATTTCTTTATTTTATTATAGCATATTTTTTGTACTTTTCTTTTTGTTAGTGCATAAATTATAGTGGAGGTATATATGACTAATTATAGAGAAATCGTTACTAAAGCGGTGATATCAAAAGGAAAAAAATTATTTACAACTACACATTCTATAGCTGTAGATAATCCGTCAACTATTTTGGGATGTTGGGTAATTAATCACAATTTTAATGGGAATATAAGTGGTAATCAGATTATTTTAGATGGAAGTTATGATGTTAATATATGGTATTCTAATAATAATGATACTGGTACACAGGTAGTTACTCAAACAAATAATTATCATGAAGTAATTAATATGCGAGAAAGAGATGACGTAAGTGGAGAAGATATTATTGTTAGGAGTTTAAAACAACCTAGTTGCGTTAAAGCTGAAATAGATGGAAATTCAATATCTTATACTATTGAGAAAGAGCTTGGTATTGAGTTAGTTGGAGATATTAAAGTAAAGATTGAAGCAAGCTTAGATGAAGATCCTTGGGATGAAATAGAGGATACTAGTATTAATACAAATAATGATAAGGATGATAATACAGAGATTACTAGTGATATAGATAATGTTAATGAAAATTTTATTGAAGATTCAATTTAGTTGACTTTAAAGAGATAACTATTTATAATAACAATCATTTGAGGGGATATTATGAATAGTTTTTTTGATGTAGAAAAAGAACTTGAAATGACGGATAAAGTTATTTCAGGAAAAAAAATAGATAGTAGTTATGATAATATTTATACTAGAAGTAATGAAAAATTAGATGAATTATTTAAACAATTTGATGTTTCTAATAAGAAGGTTTTAACTGTACTCGCTTCTTCAGATCAGTTATTCTTTTCTTTATTGAATGGAGCTAGTAGTGTAGATTGTTTTGATATAAATAGATTAACACAATATTTTTATTATTTAAGAAAATGGAATATTATTTATAATAATAAATTTTATCTACCAGTAAATGTAACGGGATTATTTATAAATGATTTGTTATGTAAGGCAGAGTCTAATATTTTAAGTGAAAATGAGGAAAGAGCATATAGATATTGGTATAAATTTATAAGAACTTATCCGGCTTTTATGTATAAAAAAATGTTTTTTACTCCTTTGGGAAAGAGACAATATGACATAGATATGGATTTACTAAAGGAGAAGCTCGTTACTAATGATTTAAATTTTAGATGTTTGGATTTATCTGATAAGGTTTCTAATGATGATTATGATATTATTATTACTTCTAATATTTCTGAGTATTTTTATGATAATTATGAATTGCTTTCTAATTATAAAAGTAATTTAGTTAAACTTCTTGGGGATGGTGGTAGTATTATTAGTTCTCATATGATGTTTTATACTATTCCTTCTAGTGAGATGAATTTGTTTTCTGATGAATTTGATTTTCGTGAGTTTCCATTTTATTATGATGAATTTTATAGTGATTTAGCGTCTAGTAATTTTCCTTTGGGTTATAGTTATACGAAAAAGAGAGATGTCAACAAAAAATAGTTGACATCTTTTGATTTGTTATATATAATAACATTGTTATTTAGAAATGGAGGGATATTATGGCAGTTAAATTAAGATTAACAAGAATGGGTGCTAAGAAGAAACCTACTTATAGAATTGTTGCTACTGATTCTCGTCGTCCTAGAGATGGACAATATTTAGAGTTAATTGGTACATATGCACCAGTTGGTGAATGCAAAGTAAGAATTGATGAAGAAAAAGCATTAAAATGGTTAAATGATGGAGCACAACCTACTGATACTGTTAAGAACTTATTAAGTAAAGAAGGAATCATGAAGAAATTTGCTGATTCTAAAAAGAAGGATAAGTAATTATGGATTTAGTAGAACTTACAAAAAGCATTGTAACTTCTTTAGTAGTTGATACTGATGGAGTTAGTGTTAAGGAATTTCCTAGTGATTTAGAAAATACTATTCTAATTCAAGTAATGGTAGCTGAATCAGATATGGGAAGAGTTATTGGACGTGATGGACGTACTGCTAATGCTATTAGAACTTTAGTACAAGCAAGCAGTTCATTACATGACAATAAGTATGTTAAAATTAATATAGATAAATTTTAATATTAGAACTAGTACATTTTTGTATTAGTTTTTTTAATTTTCTTGAAAGTAAAATTACTTTCTTTTTTTATTTATTTATTATATAATCTTTATGAGGTAATATTATGAAAGATAATTTATTAATTCCTAATCATATAGGTATTATTATGGATGGGAATGGTAGATGGGCTAAGGAACGTGGTATGGTTCGTACTATGGGACATAAGACTGCAGTTAAGACTTTGAAAGGTCTATGTATTCATATGGCTGATATGGGTGTTAAGTACTGTTCTTTATATGCTTTTTCTACTGAAAATTTTAAAAGAGATAAAAAAGAGGTAGACTTTTTGATGAATTTATTTATAAGTTCATTTAAGAAGGAGTTTGATTTTATTAAAGAAAAGAAAGTAAGAGTTTTATTTTCTGGAAGAAGAGAACCATTGCCTGAAAAAGTTTTGGAAGCAATGGATGAACTTGTTAATGATACTAAAGATAATACAAGTCTTGTCTTAAATATTTGTCTAAATTATGGAAGTCATGCGGAGATAGTTGATTCTACTAAGAAAATTTGTGGACTTTATAAAAATGGTGATATTTCATTAGATGATATTACAGAAGATTTTATAAGTAAGCAAATGTATCAAGATTTACCGCCACTTGATTTTGTAATTAGAACTAGTGGGGAATTGAGACTTAGTAATTTTATGATGTATCAAGCGAGTTATGCTGAATTTTATTTTCCGAAAACTTATTTTCCGGATTTTAATGAGAAAGAATTTGATAAAGCAATTTTGGAATTTAATAAGAGAAATAGAAGATTTGGAGGGATTGTAGATGAAGACAAGAGTGCTTAGTGCGATATTAATTATTGCGGTATTTATACCATTTTTTATACTAGGAGGAGTTCCATTTTTAGTATTTATGTCTATACTTGGACTTTTTGGATTTTATGAGTTACTTAAAGTACGTGAATCTAAAAAGAAATTTCCTTTATGGTTAAAAGTTATTGCTTATTTAATGGTACTTGGTTTTTGTTTAAATAATGTGGGGTCAATTGAATTTACTTATAACTTTGATTATAGAGTAATGGCGTTAATTATATTTTTATTTTTAGTACCTATAGTATTTATTAATAACAATAAAGAATATAATTTGAATGATGCTTTGTTTTTAATTGGTTCTGTATTGTTTATTGGATTTAGTTTTAATTTAATTATAATAACTCGTAATTTTGATATGAATTACTTACTATATTTATTATTAATTACTACTATGACTGATACTTTTGCTTTACTAAGTGGTATGCTTGTTGGAAAACATAAGTTATGTCCGAATATTAGTCCTAATAAGACTATTGAAGGAGCAATTGGTGGAAGTATAATGGGAACTATAATTGCAAGTGCATTTTATTTTACAGTAATTAATTCATCAATTAGTTTAGTATTTTTAATATTTATTACTTGTTTACTTACAATTATTGGACAAGTTGGAGATTTAGTTTTTTCATCTATAAAAAGATATTATGATGTTAAGGACTTTTCTAATTTAATACCTGGGCATGGTGGTATACTTGATAGATTTGATAGTTTAATATTTGTTACATTAGCATTTATAATTATTGTAGGATTAATATAAGGAGGGGTTTAATTGTCAATAATATTAAATTTAATTTTATTTGTTATTATTTTAGGAGTAATTGTATTTGTACATGAATTTGGTCACTTTATATTGGCTAAATTAAATGGTGTATATGTTTATGAGTTTTCTATTGGTATGGGTCCTCGTATTTGGGGATTTCATAAAGGGGAAACTGATTATAATATAAGGGCTATTCCTATTGGTGGTTTCTGTGCTATGGCTGGGGAAGATTTAGATGATGATGATTTGAAGAAGATTCCAAAAGATAAAAGATTACAAGCTAAAAAAGCATGGCAAAGATTTTTAATTATGTTATTTGGACCTATGAATAACTTTATACTTGCAGTAATTCTTTTATTCTTTATTGCACTTATTTGGGGTGGCTCTACAATGCGACCTGTTATTACTCAAGTTGAGAAAGGTTCTGCTGCATATAATGCTGGAATTAAAGCGAATGATAAAGTTTTAAAAATAAATAATCATAAAATTAGTACAAGTGATGATATAACTCTTTATTTAGCAGTTGCTAATCCAAAGAAGGGTACTACTTTTAATGTTGAACATAAAAATGGTGAAGTTGAAACAATTAAAGTAAAACCTGAGAAAGTAAAAGTAAAAGATTCTGTTTCATATAAATATGGAATAGGAATTTCTCAAGAAAAAACAAAAGGTTTTGTGGGAGCTATTACTTATACTTATCAAAAGACAGTTTCTATTTTTAAACAAATGTATATTACAGTTGGATATTTATTTACTGGTGGTATTTCATTGAATCAATTATCTGGACCAGTTGGAATTTATTCAATCGTTGGTGAACAGAGTAAAGCTGGACTTGCTAATATTTTATATTTAGTTGCGTTTTTAAGTATTAATGTTGGATTTATTAATTTACTTCCAATTCCTGCTTTTGATGGAGGACATATTTTATTTATAATTATTGAGAAATTAAAAGGAAGTCCAGTTAAGCCTGAACTTGAAAATAAAATTCATACGGTGTTCTTAGTCTTATTAATGGTTTTGATGTTAGTTATAACATTTAATGATATTTTGAGATTATTTCATTAGTATTTAATGTACAATTATTTTACATTTTATGAAATATTAAAGTAGTTAATTAATTACTACTTTTTTATTTTAGGGTATAATTGATTTAGAGTAAGGAGGAATTTTATGATTATTTTGTTTTTACTTATAATTGTTGTATTACTTTTTACTGGCGTTGTTGGATATTTATTATTTAATAAGGATAATAATTCAAATTTTATCAATAATACTATTGTAGATGATAGTTCTAAATATATAGATGATGAAATAATTTGAGGTGAAGTGTGTGGATGTAGTATATATTACTTTAATAGTAGTTGCTGGTTTATTATTTTTTATTGGAGTAATTATTGGAATTATTCAAAATAGTTATGTTAAGAGTTTAGAAAATACTGTTAGTATACCTGTAATTGGTGATGGTATAAGGAATAGAGCTTTTTCTAAAAATGATAATATTGAGTCATTAGATGTGGATGATGATTGTGATGAAGAATTGATATAAAATTCTTCTTTTTTTCTGATATAATATGTTTATTGGTGGTGATACTTTGATTGCAGGTGTTTTAGTTGAAATATCTAATAAAAATGTTGATAGGATTTTTGAATATAATATTCCTGATAATCTTATTAAAGATATTAAGGTTGGAATTAGAGTATTGGTTCCGTTTGGTAAAATGAAACTTGAAGGGTTTGTATTAGAAATAAAGAGTGAGAAAAGTACTAATAAAGAACTTAGAGATATATTAGAAATTGTTGATGGAGAGATTGTTTTAAATGATGAGTTAATGAAACTTGGAAAAATTATGAGTCATGATACATTATCAACGTTAATATCTTGTTATCAAGTAATGTTACCAAAGGCGTTAAAAGCTAAAAATGGTTCGGAAGTTAATATAAAATATGATACTTTTTATAAGATAAAAAATATTGATGATAATGTTAAGTTAAATGATACACAAAGAAAAATAATAGATTTAGTAAGAGAAGAAGAATTAGTTATTAGAAAAAGATTAATGGATATTTCTTCTAGTAGTTTAAATACACTTATAAAAAATGGATATCTTGAAGCTGTTTTAAAAGAACATTATAGAGTTAATTATGACAGTAGAGAGTGTATAATACATGAACTTACACCATTACAAAGGTTGTGTGTCGATAGTGTTATTAAAAATGATCCTAATACTTATTTGTTATATGGGGTTACTGGTTCTGGGAAGACTGAGGTTTATATGGAACTTATTGATAACTATTTAAAGAAGGGTATGAGTAGTATTGTTTTGGTTCCTGAGATATCTTTGACTCCGCAGATGGTTAGAAGATTTCAAGAAAGGTTTGGTAAGAGAATAGCTGCTTTACATTCTGGACTTAGTGATGGTGAAAAGTATGATGAGTGGAGAAGGATTATAAGGGGTGAAGCTTCTATTGTTATTGGAGCTCGTAGTGCAATATTTGCTCCTCTTGATAATATTGGAATAATTATTATTGATGAAGAACATAGTGATTCATATAAACAAAGTGATCCTAGTCCTAGATATAATGCAAAGGATATTGCTTTGATTAGGTCTAAATATCATAATTGTCCACTTGTTATGGGAAGTGCTACTCCATCACTTGAAGCAATGGCTAGAGCTCGTAAGGGTGTTTATAAGTTGTTGGAGTTACCTGAAAGGGTTAATGGTAAAACTTTGCCTAAAATTAATATTGTTGATATGAATCAAGAATTAAGAAAAGTGAAGGGACATTTTTCTAGAATACTTATTGATGAGATTAATAAAAGACTTGATGTACATGAACAAGTTATTTTGCTTCTTAACAGGCGGGGTTATTCTAATTTTGTTACTTGTAAAAATTGTGGTTATACTTTTAAGTGCCCAAATTGTGATATAACACTGACTTATCATAAAAGCAGTAATACTTTGAGGTGTCATTATTGTGGATATGGAGAACGTGTGTATAGTGAATGTCCAAGTTGTCATGAAAAGGCACTTAGTAATTTAGGTGTTGGTACTCAAAAGGTAGAAGAAGAATTGAATGAAACTTTTCCTGGTGTTAGAGTTCTTAGAATGGATTATGATACTACTTCTAGAAAAGGAAAACATGAAGAGATGATTGAGTCTTTTAAAAATGGGGAATATGATATTCTTCTTGGTACTCAAATGGTTGCGAAAGGTCTTGATTTTTCAAATGTAACTTTAGTTGGAGTAATCAATGCTGATACATCTTTAAACATTCCAGATTTTAGAAGTAGTGAAAATACATATTCTTTACTCAGTCAGGTTGCAGGTAGAAGTGGTCGTAGTAAGAAAGATGGAAGTGTTATTATTCAGACATTTAATCCAGATCATTATGCTATAAGTTTAACTAAATATAATGATTATTTAAAATTTTATGAAAAAGAGATGGCTATTAGAAGACAGTTAAAATATCCTCCATATTTTTATTTGTGTAATATTAGAATTAGTGGAGAGGATTCAGCTTATATATTTAATGAGGCTTTAAAAATAAAAAGAAGTTTAGATAGAAATTTAAATAATTTTATAATTTTAGGACCTAGTTCTAGTAGTTTATTTAAAATTAATAATATATTTAGATATAATATTATTTTAAAATATAAGAGTGATTTAGGATTACGTGAGGTTTTAGAAAAAATTATTGATCACTATAAAACTAATAAAAAGATTAAAGTTGATGTGGATTTTAATCCTAGTCAAATGTTATAAAATATGGTATTCTATTTATTAGAATAGGGGTGAATGATATGAATAATCAATTACCAGAAAAAGAAGAATTAGAATTTAATAAGAATAAGCGTGAAGGTTATGAACAATTAATGAAAGATTCTTCATCTAATTTAGATGGGTATTGGGATAGAAAAAATCCTTTTGTTGTAATATTTTTACTTATTTTATTTATTATTATTGTTGTAGGAGCAGGGTATTATATAATAACTTATTATAATACTATGAGGTAGTTAATTTTTTTAGGAGGGGATTATATGCTTGATGAATATTTAAATAGAAAAGATGTTCATTTATTTATTAATAGAATAATAAATAATAGTGGGTATAATTCTAAGGACAGAGTATTATCTATCATGCGTTATGCTACTTCTCGTGATATAGCTCTTTTTACTTTTTATGATGCTCTTTTTAAATTTAGAGTTGTTGTCGATGATTTTATTTTATTTCCAGAATATCTTAAAGATTTAGAAAAATTATATAAAAAAATTGATAATTATGATGATGTGAGTGCGGGGATTAATAAATTAATTTGTAAGAATGTTGTGCTTAAATTAAATATAAAGAATTTAGATGATAGTCGTAGTAAATATAGAATTGTTGCATATGTATTTGATAAATATGTTGTTAATGGGTATTATTTTCATGGATTTAATAGTGCTTATTTAGATGATGTGAAAAAAGGTACTTTTAATCCAGAAGTTTATAATAGTAATTATGATAAGATGAAAAAAATAGATAGTATATTTAAAAAATATAATATAAATGGAGTATTTGAAAAAGACTTTTCAAAAAAAGAAATATATTATACAGATAGTTTAGTTATGGGATGTTACTACTCAATGTATTCTCCTTTATACTTTTATAACTTTTTACTAGATAATAATTATTTTAAATATGAATTTAGAGAAGATGAATATTTAAAAAATGGACTTTTAAATTATACTAAGAACTTGAAAAGGTTTATGAAATTTAATGGTTTTAGTGAGAGTGATAAGAATACTGTTTTAAGTATTGTTTGTGATGAGTGGAGATTTATTAATAGTAGAAGTAATAATATTAATTTGTTGTTTGTTAGGAGGAGTTCTATTTCTAATAATTCTAATAATATTAATGATTATTATGATGAGAATGGTAATGTTTTTGAGTTAGTTGATAAGATGCTTTGTTGTAAGAAGAATAGTATTTCTTCTAGTACTTGTTTATATAATAATTATGGTATTATTAATTTTTCTGATTGTTTTGTGAGTAATTTAGGTAATTTAGATATATCTAATTTAGATGATAAGCAATCTTATAATAATAGTTTTAGTTTTAGTAATGCTTATGGAAAGGCTTCTATTTTTATAATTTTAGGTTCACTACTTATATCTTTTGGTGTTATTATAACTATATTGATGATTCTTAGAGGAGGTAGTTTATGAGAGTTGTATTTATGGGAACTCCTGATTTTGCTGTTACAGTACTTCAGGCTTTAATTGATAATTATGATGTTGTTGGGGTTGTTAGTCAACCTGATAAGAGAGTTGGAAGACATCAAGAACTTAAGTCTACTCCAGTTAAAGAGTTAGCTCTTAAGTATAATATTCCTGTTTTTCAACCAGTAAAAATAAGGGAAGATTATGAGGATATATTAGCTTTAAATCCAGATATTATTATTACTTGTGCATATGGGCAAATTATTCCTAAGGCTATACTTGATTTTCCACGTCTTGGTTGTATAAATGTACATGCATCATTACTTCCTAAATTAAGAGGTGGAGCACCTATTCATAAGGCTATTATTGATGGTTATAAAACTACAGGTATTACTATTATGTATATGGATTGTAAGATGGATAGTGGAGATATTATTTCTCAAGAAGAGGTTCCTATTTTAGATGATGATAATTTAGAGAAGTTACATGATAAGCTTAGTGAAGTAGGAGCAAAACTTTTAATAAAGTCTTTACCTAGTATAATTGATGGGACTAATGAACGTATAAAACAGAATTTAGATGAAGTAACTTATGCTTATAATATTAAACGAGAAGAAGAACATATTGATTTTAGTAAGAGTAGTAGAGAAGTATTTAATTTAATTAGAGGACTTAGTCCTATTCCTTCTGCCAATGCTATTTTAGATTCAAAAGAAATGAAGATTTATGATAGCTATATTTTAGATAAAAAGTATGATGGTTCTACTTCAGAAATTGTAGATATTATTAAAGATGGTATTGTTGTGAAGACTGGCGATGGAGCAATTGTTTTAACTTCTATTAAACCATTTGGTAAAAAGAAAATGGATGCGAAGTCTTATGTTAATGGGGCTTCAAGAGATAATCTTATTGGTAAGGTGTTTGAGTAATGAAAAAAGTTATTGATATTTTTAAAGAACTTAAAAAGACTCCTAGAGGGAAATCTATATTATTCTTTGGCGGATATTTAATTTTTTTCGTTGTTTTAATGGTTCTTGTTAGAGTATCTGGGAATAATAATTATAAATCTGATTCTTCAATATATAATAATAGAGAGCTATTTTCTGTTAATGAGATAAGAGATAATAATTATAAATTTACTTATAATGTTAAATTAGATGGAGTAGTTTATAGTTATAGTGGAACACGTAATAATAATAGAATTTTATTTAAATTTAATAATTTAGATTATTATGTTGATGGGAATAAGTATTATGTAAATAATAATGGTACTTGGAATTCTTGTGATAATCCAATTATGTTTAATGAGTTTTTTTACGGAGAAAATGTTAAAAAAATACTTAATAGAGCTAGTAATGAGTCTACTACAAAATATGAAGATGGTAGACGTGAGTTTAATATGCTTATTTCTACTAATACTTTAAATGAGTTATTTACTGGTAAAATTACTGATTTTGATGAAGTGCCTAATAAGATTGTAGTAGGTACAACAAAAGAGTTAAAGGCAAATAGTATTAATTATAATTTAGATAGTTATTGCAGACTTAGTCAGTTATGTAATACTGGTCTTACTATTGAGGTTTCGTATGATGACTTTGGTAAGATAGAAGTAATAGATAATCCTATGGAGTAGGCTTATCTTTTTATGTTATAATAATTAATTGGAAGTGATATTTATGAATATATATGGTTTAACTTTAGAAGAAATGGAAGATTATTTTGTTAATAAGCTTAATTCTAAGAAGTTTCATGCTTTACAATTATTTGGTTGGTTATATGAAAAAAGAGTTAAGAGTTATAGTGAGATGTCTAATATAAAGAAGGATTTACTTGATACTATTAGTCGAGATTATAGTATTGATAGATTGAAGATTGTTAGTGTTGAAGAGGATAAGGATGTTTCTAAGTTTTTATTTGAACTTAATGATTTTGAACATATTGAGGCTGTTTTAATGAGACATGATTATGGGAATAGTGTTTGTATTTCAAGTCAGGTTGGTTGTAATATGGGATGTAAGTTTTGTGAGTCAGGTAGAAGAAAAAAAGTTAGAAATCTTGAGACTTATGAGATGGTTTTACAGATTATTATGATTGAGGAACTTATTCATGAAAGAGTTAGTCATGTTGTTGTTATGGGAATTGGAGAGCCTTTTGATAATTATGATAATTTGTGTAAATTTTTAAGAATTATTAATCATCCTAAGGGTATGGCAATAGGAGCTAGACATATTACAGTATCTACTTGTGGTATTGTTCCTAAAATACTTGAATTTAGTGATTTTCCATTACAAATAAATTTAGCTATTAGTTTACATGCTCCAAATAATGAAATTAGAAATAAAATTATGCCTATTAATAAGGCTTATCCAATAGATGTATTAATTCCTGCTTTAAAAACTTATTTAGAAAAGACAAATAGAAGAATTACTTTTGAATATATTTTATTAAAGGATATTAATGATAGTTTGGATTGTGCTTTAGAGCTTGTGAAACTTGTTAAGGGAATAAATTGTTATATTAATTTGATTCCTTATAATGAAACTGAAAATATTGGTTTTAAGAGAACAAATACTATTCAAATTATGAGATTTTATGATATACTTAAGAAGAATAACGTGAATGTAACAATCAGAAGGGAATTCGGTGGCAAAATAAGTGCTGCTTGTGGACAACTTAGAAGTAAGAAGGAGGAAGTATGAAATCTTTTTATTTGACAGATCCTGGAAAAGTAAGAGATCATAATGAAGATAGTGTAATTATTTTAAACAATGAAGATGGTGAATGCTTGATGGCAATTGCTGATGGAATGGGAGGACATTCTGCAGGAGAGGTTGCTTCTTCTATTGCTATTAATTATTTAGGTAAACATTTTAAAGATACTTTTAAAAAAATGAGTAAAGTAGACGCAGTTAACTGGATTAGGGATGCGGTTAATGAGATAAATACATTGATTTTTAAGCATGAGAAGAGTCATCCTGAAAGTAAAGGTATGGGAACAACTCTTGTTATGGCTGTGTTGACTGATGAGTATTTATTATTTGGAAATGTAGGAGATTCTAGTGGCTTTGTTATGAAGGATGGTAATTTACATAAGGTTACTTATGATCATACTTTAGTAAATTTACTTGTTAGTGCAGGGGAACTTACTAAGGAAGAAGCTAGTGTTCATCCAAAGAAAAATGTTTTGATGAAGGCTCTTGGTGCTGCTACTGAAGTTGATGTTGATATATTTGATTGTGATATGGATATTTCAGAAATTCTTTTATCTAGTGATGGTTTAACTGGAATGCTAGATAGAGAAGGAATTGAAAAGGTTTTACTTGGAGAAGGTAGTGTTGAAGATAAAGTTATTAGACTTATTAGAAAGGCTAATAATAGGGGTGGTACAGATAATATTTCGGTTGCTTATTTAATTCGTGAAGAAGGTGAAGATAAGTGATTACAAAGGGTCAAAAAATAAATGATCGTTATGAAGTAATAAGATCAATTGGTGAAGGTGGAATGGCGAATGTCTATTTAGGATATGATAATATCTTGGATAGAAATGTTGCGATAAAAGTATTAAGAGGAGATTTATCTAATGATGAGAAGTTTGTAAGACGTTTTCAAAGGGAGGCTTTATCTGCTTCTAGTCTTGCTCATCCTAATATCGTTGAGATGTATGATGTTGGAGAGGATAATGGAACATATTATATTGTTATGGAGTATGTTGAAGGCAAGACTTTAAAACAATTATTAAAGAAACGTGGAAGTCTTACTCTTAGTGAAGCAATTGATATTATGCTTCAACTTACTGATGGTATGGCACATGCTCATGATTCATATATAATTCATAGAGATTTGAAACCTCAAAATATTATGATTCGTGATGATGGACAAATTAAGATTACTGATTTTGGTATTGCAATGGCACTTAATGCTACACAACTTACTCAAACAAATTCTGTTATGGGAAGTGTTCATTATTTACCACCAGAGCAAGCGAGTGGTAAAGGAAGTACAATTAAGAGTGATATTTACTCAATGGGTATTATTTTTTATGAGTTATTAACAGGTTCTCTTCCTTTTAGAGGTGATAATGCTGTTGAAATTGCGCTTAAACATATGAGAGATCCACTTCCTAGTGTTAGAGAAGATAATCCTAGTATTCCTCAAAGTATTGAGAATATTATTAGACGTGCAACAGCTAAAAATCCAAAAAATAGATATGATAGTGCTAGGGAAATGCATGAAGATTTATTAACTGCACTTGATGATTCGAGAATGGATGAAGAGGTATATCAATATAAGTATCCAGAAAATGAAAGCGAGCAACGTCGTAAGAAACCAGTTCAAAAAGAAAATCATGAAATAGATGATGAAGACGATGAAAATGATGGTGATGATACACCAGTTGCTACTAAGATAGAAGATAAAGAATTAAAAAGAAATAAGAAAATAATAATAATTTTAGCTAGTGTTTTTGGTGGAATTGTATTATTACTTTTATTTATATTTTTGATATTTCCAATGTTTAGTGGTAATAAAAGTGTAAAAGTACCTGATTGTAAGGGATTAAAGGTAAGTGCTTGTGAGGCTAAACTTGAAAAAGCTGGATTAAGTGTTAGTAGTAATATTAAAACAAAAGCATCTGATAGTGTTAAGAAAAATAGGGTTATTAAAACAGATCCTGCAAGTGGTAAGAGTATAAAGAAAGGTACAGAAGTTACTATTTATAAGTCTAGTGGTAAGAGTACTATTGAATTAGAAGATTATACTGGTCAAAATTCAATAGAAGTAAAGACTGTACTTGAAACAAAATATGGACTTGTTGTTACTATTGAGAAGAAAGATGTTTCTAGTGATGGAAAAGATCATGAAGATGATGAGATAGTTGGACAATCACTTGCTGCTGGTAGTAAAGTCAAAAAAGGTGATACTTTAGTTTTATATGTACCTGAGGATGCTAAGTTGTTTGTTGATATGGCAGCTGAGGGTTGGACAAAGGATGATGTTGAGGCATTATGTAGTGAGTATAATTTAAGTTGTACTTATACTGAGGTTGAAACTAATTCATATAAAGAAGGAGCAATTATTGGACAATCAAGAAGAGTTGGAAGTACTATTTCAAACGGTTCTAGTTTAAATGTTCAATATGCTGTTAAACCAAAGAAGACTACTACATCACCATCACCTAGTGCATCTAGTAGTACATCACCATCACCATCTGGTACTCCATCAACTGGTAGTGGTGAATCAAATAGTTAATAGGGGGATTTATGAAGGGACAAATTGTTAAAATTAGTAGTGATTTACATTTTGTTAACTTTGAAAATAATGTTTATCCTTGTAAATGTCGAGGTATATTTAGAAAAGAACATATTACTCCAGTAGTTGGGGATTATGTTCTTTTCAATAAAGACAAAAAGTTAATAGAAGAGATTATTCCTAGAAAAAATTTATTTTATAGACCTAAGGTAAGTAATATTGATCAGGCTTTTTTAATTACTAGTTTGAAGTTACCTGATTTTTCACTTAATTTACTTGATAAGTTTATTGTATTGATGGAGATTAATAAAGTTAAACCAATTATATGTATTACAAAGAGTGATTTAGTATCTTCAGAAGAGTTAGAAAGTATAGAGAAAATTTTAGACTATTATCGTGGTATTGGATATTGTGTTGTTTATAATACTGAACTTGATAAAATTGAGGAGTTACTTAAAAATAAGACTAGTGTTTTTACTGGGCAGACAGGTGCTGGGAAGAGTACTTTATTAAATAAACTTAATCCTTTATGGAATTTAGAAACTGGTGAGGTTTCTACTGCTTTGGGGCGTGGAAGACATACTACTAGAGTAGTTGAATTATTTGAATTATTTGGTGGTAAGGTAATGGATACTCCTGGTTTTTCTTCACTTGAATTTAAAAACTATACAAAAGAAGATATACGTAACGCATTTATTGAATTTAAGAATTTTCCTTGTCCTTTTAGTGATTGTAATCATACAAATGAATCAGAATGTTTAGTAAAAAAGGCGGTAAAAGATAATAATATATTAGAGAGTAGATATTTAAATTATCTGAGTTTTATAAAGGAGGAAAAGAAATGAGAGTTTGTGCATCTTTTTTGAGTAGTAAAAATATACCAGAGGATTTGGTTAAGTTAAATGACACAGATATTGACTTTATTCATGTTGATGTAATGGATGGAAAGTTTGTTCCTAATAAGACAATGCCTTTTAGTGAGATGAGACATATTAGTGATTATACTTCTAAGAGACTTGATGTTCATTTGATGGTTGAAAATCCGTCTAAGTATATTCCACTTTATGCTGAACTTAATTGTGAGTATATTACTTTTCATGTTGAAAGTAGTGAGGATATTACTAAGAATTTAGAGTTAATTAAAGATTATTCTATTAAGTGTGGTCTTGCGATTTCACCTGATACTAAGGTATCTAAATTAATACCATATTTACCATATTTAGATTTAATTCTTGTTATGAGTGTTGTTCCAGGACAAGGGGGACAAGCTTTTATTGAGGATAGTGGTAAGAGAATAGATGAAATAAGAGAACTTATCAAATCTTACAATTTGAATATTTTAATTAATGTTGATGGTGGAATTAATAGTGTTACAAAGGATAAATGTAGTGGGGCAGATATGTTGACTGCTGGAAGTTATATTGTTGGAAGTGATAATTTTCAGGAGAAAATATCTAGTTTAAGATAAACAGATATGATATAATTTGTTTAGAATAGGAGTTGATAGTGTGAATAATGAGAATAATAATACTAATACTTCAGTAAAATTTAATTATACTAATGGTGGTGTGCCAACTAGTGTTCCTATAACTAGTCCACAACAAGGACTTACTTCAACTGTTTCACCTACACAAGTAGGAGTTTCAACTAATGCTCAAGCACAACCTGGAATGGTAAATACAGGAGTTATTTCACAAACACCAATTAATAGTGGAGTAGGTACTACTACTGTGCCACCAACTGTTCCTACAGGACCTCAAATAGTTAATGATCCTACAGCAGATTTAAAAACTGTAAATGCATCAACTATTAACACTACAAGTTCTGAACCTAGAATTACAGGTACAGAGGTTGTTAGTAAGGTTATGCAAATGGACGAGAAGAAAACTAATAATGCAGGTGCATTTGAAAATCAGAAACTTAAAAAAGTAGAAGTAGAATATAAACCTCCTAGTAAGTTTAAAATGGGTGTGATGATATTTTTCTTTATCTTAATTTTGGCGTTTATTATATTTTTACCAGAAGTTACTACGTTCTTAAGTGAATTAAAACCTGGTGGACAAAGTAATACTACTGTTGATGATATTACTACAGGTAATTTAGTTTGTAAGCTTGATACAAGTACTAAAAATTTAGATAAGAGTTATGTTAGAACGTTTGGTTTTACTGATAATAAATTGGAGAAAGTTACAATGGAGACAATTACTAAGGGAGATATTGATGAAGATGCTTTAACTCTTGATAAGTTAAATAATAGTTGTAATTCTATAAAAGAGGGAGTCTTATCTCTTGATGGTGTTGAAGTTGATTGCGATTATAGAAATGGTAAATTAACTGAAACTGAAGTATTTGATTTAAATGCTTATAATTTTGAGTCTGTAAAGGCAGCTTATACTGAAGCTGGTGCTGATATGGTTAAATATGAATTTGGAGAAGATATTAATTCTATTAAGACTAGTATGTTACAAGGTGGATTTAGTTGCGAGAAGAAGGCCTAATTTGAAAACTTCTTGAATACATGGTAAAATGTATTTGAGGAGTTTTTTTATGAAGTATTTTTATTATGGATTAAATGTATTTTTAATCGTAGCAATTCCTTTAATGATATTTGTTAATAAAGATTTTAATACAGCTTCTGTTGATTATGGAGCAAAGGTTTTGAATAGTAATGAATTTATTAGTAATGTTCAAGCTAGAGAAGTAACTCAACCAGAAGTAATTTCAGATAATAGTAATGGTAATACTAGTAAAGATGTTAGTGTTGAAAGTAGTATTTCATTACTGGAAGAGTCAATATCTTCTAATGTTACAAGTGCAAGTATAATTACTGATGTTTTAGAATCACAAGTTGGTGCTATGTCTGCTTATGGACCTGATTGTATAGGCTGTAGTGGAAGACTTGGTGGAGGGTTTGATGCCAGAAGCGGTGCTTATACATATAGTGATAGTACTTATGGTAATATTAGAATAGTTGCGGGAGATGCTAGTTATCCATATGGCTCTATTGTAAGAGTTAAGGGTAGTAAGCTTGGAGAGTTTTATGCAATTGTTTTAGATAGAGGAGGAGCAATTGGTAAGGGTAAAAGATTTATGTTTGATTTACTTTTTCCTAGTAATTCGGTAGCTTCTCAATTTGGAACTGAATATAATTTAACTTTTGAAATAGTTAGATATGGGTATTAGAATATTAACCTAGTCAATAGGTTAATTTTTTTTGAAAAAAATTCTTTTAATTTATAGAATTTTCCGTTATAATATGACAAAAAAAGGAGGTTTCTAATATGAGAGATAATGAAAGAAGATATAATGTTGTTCGTGGTGATGAAAAAGTAGAAAAACCTAAGAGAAGATTAAAACCCCAAGTAAAATTATTTTTGGGAATATTGGGACTTAGTATTGCTATATCAATGTTATCTAGAGCATGTGAAAAAGTTGATGCATTGTCAGAAAAGCTTTATTTAGTAAAGGTTAGTGACTGTGATGCGGATACAAAGATATATGATGTAGAAGGAAATGAAATTGATATAAGTGTTTCTGATGGTTATTTAGCTGTTGTTGAGAGTGAAAAGACTAAAAAAGGAAAAACTTATCCTGTTATTTTATCTAATTCTGAAGGTCAGATGACTTTTGGTTATATGGATGGAAGATACTTAGAGGATAATAAAGCGTTAGATTCTGCAAATAATATTTTTGAAGATGATAAGTATATCATCTCAGAAGTTTTTGCGAAAGATGGTTTATGGTTAAGAGAAAATACTACTGTAGATAAGGATACAGATGATGCTGTTCACCTTTCTCAAAAGACTAACCTTGCGACTTCTCCAGCTCATTATTCATCTAAGGATAATTCATATTCATGGGTAAAAGCTTTATATATTGACGAAGAAAATGCGAAGATGAAGTTAGGTTATGTTGCGAGTGATTATGTTTTAAGAAAAGATTATGATGTTGCTAAAGGTAAAAGATTCATTGTTTCAACTACTAAGGGTTCACCTTTAAAACTTAGAGAAGAAGTTGGTAATATGAGTAATGAATCTGTTGTTTGTCCAATTCCAAATGGTAGTAAAATAGAGGTTTTACCTAATATGCCTTCAATTCATACTGATAATAAGGATTGGCTTTATGTTGCATATAAGCATGATAATATAATAGATTATGGTTATGTTGCGGCTACTGTATATAGTGATGATGGTAGCGTTGATACACATTATATAGTTGAGGATTTACAAGATACTGAAACAATTTTTGCAGATGGAAAAAATGATAATTATCAAATTCTTCATGTTGATACTAGTGGTGATAGAGGTGTTGATTTAAAATTAAGAGATGCACCTGGAACAGATTCTGAAATTATTTCTTATATAGAGAATGGAAGTTCTGTATTTAGTTATCAAAGTATTATTGATAATTCTTTAAAGAACGAAAAAGTTGATAATCACGATTGGTTAAAGGTTGTTACATTAGATGGTCAAGTTGGTTATGTTGCGGTTGATTATTTAGCTGAAATAAATGCTGCTTTAGAAAATAATGATGTTGTTGATCAAGATGAACAAGTTGATGTGAAAGAAGATGAAGTAAAGGAAGAAGATACTGAAAAGAAGGAAAGTAATGATAACGCTGTTTCTAATTTAAAAAGCGGTGATACAATTTCTATGTCATTTACAACATCTAATAAAAAGAAAGAAAATACTGTTGATGGATACTTTGCAGTAGATATAACAGATGAATTTAGTCCACAAACGCTTGAAATGATGCTTAAGAGTGACAATCTTTATGATTCTTCAGCTGTAAATGATGGGTCTTATCTATTAAAGACAGAAACTAAGCCTTCTGTTGTTATTATAAAGTTAGGTGCAACAGGATATGGTTTAAGTCAACCTGTGGGAAGCCCAAGTCTTGTAAATGCTAATTATAATAATATTAGACAACTTATAACTATTTGTGAGGAGTATCATGTACCATATGGTTTCTATTATTATTCTCAAGCTTTGACTAATGATGAGGCTATTATGGAAGTTGATAAAATAAGTAGTAAGTTAGATGAGTTTGGTAATTTGCCTTTTAATATGCTTCCATTTTATTTAGATGTTGAATCTCCTGAACGTGGTAGATTGTATAATTACTGTGTTAATAATAATTCTGATAATACTAGTGTTGTTAATTTTGAAATGAATGCATTACGTGAAGTTACTGGAAAAGATGTTTGCTTGTATACTGATTCTCATACATTAAAAACTGTTATTAATATTGATAAATTAGAGAAACATAATAAAGCTGATATGTGGTGTGTTGAGGTTTCACCATCTCATACTGATTATGTAATAGCATTAGATAAATATATATCTATGAGACAAGTTGCTTTAGATAGGAGTTTCAATGGAAAAGGTGTTGACTATAATTTTATAAATAAAGATTACTATGATAGTCTTGTAGATGAAAAAGGTAAATCTTTGGTTAAGGAATAAATTTGTTTTTATAAGGAAGATGTAATTTACATCTTTTTTTGTTTTTGGTATCATTAATAGGAGGTGTAAAATATGAATGAGACAATAATAAAAGAGATAGCAACAAATTTAAATATAAGTGATAAACAAGTAAGTGTTGTTTTAAATTTACTTAGTGATGGGAATACTATACCTTTTATTGCGAGATATAGAAAAGAAGTTACTGGAGCTCTTGATGAAGAGACAATTAGAAGTATTAATGAAGTTTATGAATATCAAGTTAATTTATTAAAGAGAAAAGAAGATGTTATTAGATTAATTGATGAGAAGGGTATGCTTACTGATGAGATTAAAGATAATATTATGAAATGTAGTAAGCTTGTAGAAGTAGAAGATATTTATAGACCATATAAGGAAAAGAAGAAGACTAAGGCAACTGAGGCAATTGCTCTTGGGTTAGAGCCACTGGCTAAAATGATGATGACTTTTCCAACAACAGGGGACATTGATAAGTTATGTAGTAAGTTTATAAATGATAAAGTTCCAAATACTGATAATGCAGTTACTGGTGCTTGTTATATAATTGCTGAATGGATAAGTGATAATGCATTCTATAGAAAATGGATTAGAAGTTATTTTTATAAGAATGGTATTATTACTTCTAAATTAAAAAAAGGAGCAGAGGATGAAAATAAAATATATGAGATGTATTATGATTACAATGAACCTGTAAAATGGATTAAACCTCATAGAATACTTGCTCTTAATAGAGGAGAAAAAGAAAAGATTCTTACTGTTAGTATAGATGTTAATAAGGATGAGATAATTGCTTATTTAGAAAAGAAAATGATTAAGAATGATAAGAGTTTTGTTACTAGTTATGTTAAGAATGCTATAAATGACTCTTATAAGAGATTGATTGGACCTAGTATTGAGCGTGAGATTAGAAGTGATTTAACTGAGAAGGGTGATGAGGCTGCAATTGATAACTTTGGAAAGAACTTGGAAGCATTACTTTTAACTCCTCCATTAAAAGAAAAAGTTGTTCTTGCGTTTGACCCAGGATATGTTAATGGTTGTAAATTAGCTGTGGTTGATAAGAATGGAAAGTATTTAGATAGTACAGTTATTAAACCTTTCTTAAAAGGAAATGAAGAAGAACGTATCAGACTTTCTATGGAAGTTGTTGTTCAATTGATAAAGAAATATAATGTTGATATTATCTCTATTGGTAATGGTACTGCTTCTCGCGAGTCTGAAAAGTTCTGTGCTGATATGATTAGTAAATATAATCTTAATTGTAAATATGTTATTGTAAGTGAAGCTGGTGCTTCAATTTATAGTGCTTCTCCACAAGCAATTGAGGAGTTTCCTGATCTTGCGGTTGAGAAAAGAAGTGCAGTAAGTATTGGTAGAAGATTACAAGATCCACTTGCTGAACTAGTTAAGATTCCACCTGAAGGTATTGGAGTTGGTTTATATCAACATGATGTTTCTCAAAAGAATTTATCTAATTCATTAGACTTTGTTGTTGAAAAATGTGTAAATAGTGTTGGAGTTAATGTAAATACTGCAAGTGCATCTTTATTAAGTTATGTATCTGGTGTAACTAAGGCGGCTATTAAAAAACTTATTGATTACCGTGAGAATGTTGGTAAGATTATGTCTCGTGATGAGATAAAGAAGAAAAAGTTACTTACACCTAAGGCTTATGAACAAGCAATAGGTTTCCTTCGTATTAATGATGGTGATAATGTACTTGATTCAACTGCAATTCACCCAGAAAGTTATGATGTTGCATTAAGTGTGTTAAAAGATTTAGGATTTACTATTAAAGATATTGGTAGTAGTGAATTAGTTGAGAGTCTTGATAAAATTGATGTAGAGAAGGATTCTTCTAAATATAATACTGATAAATATACTTTAGAAGATGTTATTTCATCTTTAAAGAAACCTAATTTAGATCCAAGAGACTCTTATCCACAACCAATTTTAAAGAGTAATGTTTTAGATATAAAAGATTTACATGTTGGGGATAAGTTACAAGGTACTGTTAGAAATGTAGTTGATTTTGGATTATTTATTGATATTGGATTACATGATGATGGACTTGCTCATATTAGTAAATTAAGTAATAGTTATATTAAACATCCAAGTGATTTATTTAGTGTTGGAGATATAGTTGATTGCTATGTTGATGATATTTCATTAGAGAAAAATAAAGTATCTCTTAGTTTAATTGAAAGATAGACTAGTTTAGTTTATCTTTTTGTTTTATAATAATTTTTAGGAGGGATAATATGATTAAGCCTAAAAAGTTAAATAAAGGGGATAAGGTTGCTTTAGTTAGTTTATCTAGTGGATTATTTGGAGATGAGGCAAATAAGGCTAGACTTGATAGGGCAATTACTAATTTAAAAAATTTATTAGAGATAGAGCCTATTTTAATGCCTAATGCACTTATTGGTAGTCGTGAAGTTTATGAACATCCAGAGTTACGTGCCAAGGATTTAATGGATGCTTTTAAGGATGATTCTATTAAAGGTATTTTTACTCTTACTGGAGGAAATGATACTATTAGAATACTTCCATATATTGATTTTGATGTTATTAAAAATAATCCTAAGGTTTTTATGGGATTTTCTGATACTACAGCTAATCATTTTATGATGTATCATGCAGGACTTGTTTCTTTTTATGGACCTGCTGCTGGAGTTGAATTTTCTTTACCAGAAGTTCCTAGTATTGATGTAGAAACTGTTAAGAATACTATATTTAGTGTAAATGATGAGTTATTACTACCACATAGTGGAAAGTATGCTAATGATCCACTTGATTGGAGTACAAGCGTTTTAGATATACATGATGATAAAGAGTATGAAGTAATTCAAGGAAGTGGAGTAGTTAGAGGAAGTCTTATTGGTGGATGTATTGATGTATTTGTATCTATTAATGGTACAAAGATTTGGCCAACACTTGATGAGTGGAAGGATAAGATTTTATTTATTGAAACAAGTGATGAACAACCAGATCCAGCTCTTGTAAAAGAAGTATTACAAAATATGGGAGTACAAGGTATTCTTGGGGTAATAAAAGGAATTATAGTTGGAAGACCAAAGAATGGTAAATATTACGATGAATATAATGACGTGATTAAAGAAGTATGTAGAATATTTAGTCGAACAGATTTACCAATTATTTCTAATGGTCATTTTGGACATGCTTGGCTTTGGAATGTTATGCCATTAGGCGTTGAAATTGAAGTTGATTTAGATAACAAAAAATTAAAATTAATTGAAAATTGTGTAGAAGAATAGTTAAAAATATGATATTATTTAAGAATAAAATTTAATTTGGAGATGGTTAGATGGTATTAGACATTTTACTTGATACTGTAATTGATTGTTTGAAATTGATTCCATTTTTGTTTATAGCATTTTTCCTTATGGAATTATTTGAACATAAATTTAGTGATAAGACTGGTAAGATTTTAAAAAAGTCAGGAAAGTTTGGACCAGTATTAGGTGGTGTACTTGGAGCTGTTCCACAATGTGGTTTTTCTGTTTTAGCAACTAATTTATATGTTATGAGAATCATATCATTAGGAACTTTAGTTTCTATTTATTTATCTACTAGTGATGAAATGTTACCAATATTATTATCAAGTGGTGTTAGTTCATCTAAAATAATTTCATTAGTAGTTTTTAAAGTCATTATTGGTATGGTATGTGGATTTTTAATTGACTTGTTGTGGCATAATAAAAAAAGAAAAGGAGACTTTCATATATGTGAAGAAGAACATTGTGATTGCGAAGAATCAATATTAAAATCAAGTGCTATTCATACAATTAAAACTTTAGTGTTTATATTTTTAATTACTTTTTTACTTAATTCTTTATTTGAGATTGTTAGTGAAGATGTAATAGAAAGCTTGTTTTTGAAAAATAGTGTTTTTGCAGCTTTTGTGTCTAGTCTTATTGGACTTATTCCGAACTGTGGAGCGTCTATTGTTATTACTGAGATGTATTTAAATGGAGTTATTACTTTTGGTACATGTATTGGTGGGCTTCTTACTGGTTCTGGTATAGCTTTATTAGTACTTTTTAGAACTAACAAAAATAAGAGTGAGAATATTAATATTTTAATCTTATTGTATTTATTAGGAGCTATTATTGGTACTTTTATAAATATATTAGGAATAAATTTATGATACTTACATTATTGTAGGTATCTTTTTTGTTTGATAGAATAATTATGGAGATGATTATTTATGGTAAGTGAAATTTATAGAAGAACTAGTGTTAGAAATTTTTTAGATAAGGATGTTTCGGATGATTTAATTATTCAAATAATAAAGGCTGGTATGCAAGCACCTTCTGCTAAAAATCAACAACCATGGGAGTTTTATATAGTTAAGAATAAGGAATTAATAGAAAAGTTATCTTCTGTTACACCATATTCTTTGTTTTCTAAGGAAGCACCTATTATTATTGTACCTTGTTATAGGGGTGATTGTATTGAACCTGATTATGCTTTAATTGATTTATCTATTTGTATTGAGAATATGTGGTTAGAAACAGATTCATTAGATTTAGGTGGTTGTATGATTGGTATTGCTCCAATTGATGAACAAATGATGAGTGTTAAAAAAATTTTAAATATAGATGATAGATTGGAACCATTTTGTCTATTTCCTATTGGATATCCTTCTAAAAAACATCGTCAGCAAAATAGATTTAAGGAAGAGAAGATACATTTTATTGACTAGTATAGTTACAAATAAAAACCACTAATAAGTGATGTGAATATAATTTTGGAGAATCACTCATTAGTGGTTATTTTTTAAAATTTTATTGTAATTATTTTATTTTCTGCTTCTATAAAACCTTCATTTTTTAAATATTTTATTTCTCTTGTCATAGCACTTCTATCTACTGATAGGTAACTTGCAAGATCTGTATAAGTCATTGGTAATTTGAATCTTTTAGAACCTTTTTTCTTTGAATATTGTTTGAAGTATTCAAGTAGTTTATCTCTTGTTGTGTGTTTTGTTAAAAGTTCTATTCTTGCATTTTTTTTGTGTAATTGTTCATTTAAAATTTTTATTAAGTTTTTTATAAAGATTATATAGAAATCTGTTTTTATTATTTCATCATTTGTTATTTCATTATATTCTATAAAGGTTATTTGAGTTTCTTCTTTTGTAATACAAGTTATTTCATCAGAATTAACATTATATGTAATACTTCCAAAGAATTCGCCTTCTTGTAATTCTTCTAGTACGGTATTATTTCCATCATAGTCATTATATATTAATTGGACACTTCCAGTGTCAATTAAAGCTATAAAATCAGTCATGTTTACATTTGACAATACATTGACATTTTTTCTATAGATGGCAGTTGATGACTTTAGAATTCTCTTTAATTTCAATATATTTTTATCATTAATATTTTCGAAAAGTTTGGTCATAAAATCACCTCTAAAAATAATTTTAACAAAAAATGTCATATGTTGCAAATGCAACAAAGGTTATTTATTATTTGGAGTATAATGAGTTCATGATGTAAAATTAAAGTGAGGTAAAAGTATGAAGGTTATTAAAAGAGATGGACATATAGTTGACTATAGTCCTGATAAAATAGAGGAAGCTGTTAATAAGGCTAATATGGAGGTTGCTGAGGAAGATAGAGTTAGTGATATCCAAATTAGAAATATTATTAAATATATTGAGGGACTACATAAAAAAAGAATGTTAGTTGAAGATATTCAAGATGTTATTGAAAAGAGATTAATGACTCTTGGTAAGTATGAACTTGCTAAGGAGTATATTACTTATAGATACACTAGGGAGTTAGTTAGAAGAAGTAATACTACAGATAAATCTATTAAGGAATTAATTGATGGAGAGAGTGAGTATTGGAATACTGAGAATTCTAATAAGAATGCGAAAGTTGTTACTACTCAAAGAGATTATCTTGCAGGTATTACTAGTACTGATATAACAAGAAGATTCTTATTACCTGAGGATATAGTAACTGCTCATGATCAAGGTATAATTCACTTTCATGATGCTGATTATTTTGCACAAAATGCATTACATAATTGTGATTTGATAAACCTTGATGATATGTTACAAAATGGAACAAATATAAATGGAGTAATGATTGAGAAACCTCATAGATTTTTAACTGCTATGACTATAGCAACTCAATTAATTACTGCTGTTAGTTCTTCACAATATGGTGGATGTACAATTACTCTTACACATTTAGCTCCATTTGTTAGGAGTTCTAAAGAACTTTACTTAAAAAAATATAAAGAACGTAAATTAACAAAAGCACAGATTGAAAAGTTTGCTACTGAAGATTTGAAAAAGGAAATAACTGATGGTGTTCAAACTTTCCAATATCAAATCAATTCGATGACTACTACAAATGGTCAAGCACCTTTCTTAAGCGTTTGTATGTATTTAGGTGAAACAGATGAATATAAAGAAGAACTTGCTATGATTATAGAGGAAGTTCTAAAGCAAAGAATGGAAGGTATGAAGAATGAAAAAGGAGTTTATATAACGCCAGCATTTCCTAAGTTACTTTATGTTCTTGAAGAAGAAAACATTAACCCTAAAGGAAAATATTATTATTTAACTGAACTTGCTGCTAGATGTACTGCTAAGAGGATGGTACCAGATTATATTTCAGAAAAGGTAATGAAAGAAAATAAAATTAATTCACTTGGTAATGGAGAATGTTTCCCATGTATGGGTTGTCGTTCATTCTTGACACCAGACAGAACATTTAATGTTG
This sequence comes from uncultured Bacilli bacterium, assembly GCA_934140575.1. Lineage (GTDB taxonomy): Bacteria > Bacillota_I > Bacilli_A > RF39 > UBA660 > UBA3789. The sequence goes on from CAKPBJ010000012.1 coordinate 39,990, forward strand.
GAAATATTTCTAAAGCATTAAATTATGTTGAAAATAAAGGTAAATACTATGGTAGATTCAATCAAGGAGTAGTTACTATTAATTTACCTGATGTTGCATTAACAGCAGGTAAAGATATGGAACTTTTCTGGAAAGTATTTGATGATAGACTAGAATTATGTCATAGAGCATTACAAATTAGACATAAACGTTTATCTAAGGTTACTAGTGATGTTGCTCCGATATTATGGCAACATGGTGCGCTTGCTCGTCTTGAGAAAGGTGAATCAATTCATGAATTATTACATCATGGATATTCTACAATTTCTTTAGGATATGCTGGACTTTATGAATGTGTTAAATATATGACAGGACATTCTCATACTGATAATGGTAAAGGTCATGAATTTGCATTGGAAGTAATGCAGCATATGAATGATAAATGTAATGAATGGAAAGAAGCAGAAGATATTGATTATTCATTATATGGTACTCCAATTGAATCAACAACATATAAATTTGCTAAATGTTTAAGAGATAGATTTGGTAAAATTAAGGGGATTACTGATAGAGATTATATTACAAATAGTTATCATGTTCCTGTATTTGAAGAAATTGATGCCTTTACTAAATTAAAATTAGAATCTGAATTCCAACGTTTATCTCCAGGTGGAGCAATTAGTTATATAGAAACACCAAACCTTGAAAATAATATTGATGTTGTAATGGAAGTAATTAATTTTATATATGAAAATATTATGTATGCTGAATTAAATACTAAAAGTGATTATTGTCAAAAATGTGGATATTCTGGTGAAATTTTATTGGATGACAGTTTAGAATGGTATTGTCCAGAATGTGGAAATAGAGATCATGATACATTAAATGTTGCGAGAAGAACGTGCGGATATATTGGTACTAATTTTTGGAATAAAGGAAGAACTCAAGAAATAAAAGAAAGAGTTGTTCATATTGATAATAAGGATGATGAATAAAAATGAGATATAATAAAATAAGGAAAATGGATATTTCCAATGGACCAGGGGTCCGTGTATCAATATTTATGCAAGGTTGTGAATTTCATTGTAAAAATTGTTTTAACGCAGAGACATGGAGTTTTAAAGGTGGAAAAGAGTTTACAGATGATACAATAAATAGAGTATTAGAATTATCTGATAAGGATTATGTTGCAGGGCTTTCTATTTTAGGTGGAGAGCCTATGCATCCTAAAAATATTGAAGGAACTGTAGAACTTGCCAGAGCATTTAAAAAGAAATTTCCAAAGAAAACAGTTTGGGTTTGGAGTGGCTTTTTATATGATGACATTATGGAAAGAAATAAAGAAGTATTTGATTATATTGATGTTTTGGTAGATGGGCAATATGATGATAATTTGTATAATCCTACTTTAAAGTGGAGAGGATCATCTAATCAAAGAGTTATTGATGTTAAGAAAACTAAAAAGAGTGGTAAGGTTACTTTATTTTGTGATTAGGAAGTGATAATATGCATACTAATATTTGTTTAATAGGGAGTACGAGGTTTGAAAATATTTTTAGGGAGTTAGAGGTATCTTTATCATTAAAAGGATATATTGTACTATCTCCTTTAGTTTATAACCAAACAGGTGTTAATCCTGGGTGTGGTGTAGATAATAAAAAAATTTTAGATTACGTACAAAAGGAAAAAATAAGACAGAGTGATTTGGTCTTTGTGGTTGATAAGGACGGATATGTTGGAAGTTCTACAAAGAATCAAATAGAGTATTCAAAATTATTGAATAAAAATATTTTATATTACAGTAAAGGAGATGTTGAAAAGTTATGAGTAAAGTAAGAGGTTTTGAGGTTGTAAAAGGGTATGAAGATAAAGATATTCACTTACCAATTAGAAAAACGGCATATTCTGCAGCTTATGATTTGGAAGCTGCAGAGGATATAGTATTACCAAGCTTTGAAAAAGGAAGTAAACCTATACTTATTCCTACTGGACTTAAAGCTTATATGCAGCCAGATGAGGTTTTAGTTATTGTTCCAAGAAGTTCTGGACCAAAAAAACAAGGAATATCATTTCCACATAGTGCTGGAATTATTGATGGAGATTATTATGGTAACCCTGATAATGATGGTCATATCTTTGTTCAATGTATTAATTTAAAAAATGAAGATGTGAAAATAAAAAAGGGTGAGGCAGTTGGTCAAGCTATTTTTCAGAAGTTTCTTATAGCTGATGATGATCAAGCTGATGGTGTAAGAATTGGTGGATTTGGGTCTACTGATAAGTAAAGTAAGATTTTCTTACTTTTTTTCATTTTATATAAACTTATTTTTTGTGGGATTTTTTTATAGTGGTTTTAAAAAATTATAGTAAGTGGTTTTTCTATTTTTTATGCTTTGTACTATATTAATTTAGTAATTTGGTCATTTGCGATTAGTTTTATTATTTGATAGAGTCTTTTTTCGAAGGAGATGATTTTATTAAACTATTAG
>CAKPBJ010000013.1 GCA_934140575.1 uncultured Bacilli bacterium
CGAAAATAGGAAGTTGCCAAGAATTTTTTTTGTTTAAAAAAGAGTTTTACAATAAAGTAGAGCTCTTTTTTTAATAAAATTTGCTATAATAAAAAAAAGGAGAAGATATAATGAAGAAAGAAGAATATGAAGGACTTATAAAAATAGGTATAAATAATGGAGCTGATTTTGTAGAAATATATGATGAAAATTCATATTCAAAGAATTATATTTTTAATGATTCGAAGTTAGATTCAATTAATTCAAATAATATAAAAGGAATTGGCATAAGAATAATAAAGAATAATAATGTATATTATTCATCAACAAATAATAAAAAATTTGAAAATGTAAAAAATCTTATAGATAAATTGACAAATTCATTTTCTACAAATAAAGAGCAAATTAAATCCTTTAAATTAGATAATATGATAGAAAAGAAACAAAAAGCAAAAATGTCACATGATAGCATTAGTGTAGAAGAAAAAAAGAAGATATTAAGTAATCTTGACAAAATTATTCGTAATTACTCTGAACTAATACAACAAGTTACTCTTAGCTTTATAGAAAATGATAAAAGTTTTATTATAGCAAATTCAAATGGAAAATATATTAAATATAATAAAATTATAACAAGGTTTCTCACAAATATATATGTTGAAAAAAATGGAAATAAAGAAAATGAATTTACTGACTATGCAACTGGAACTGGATATGAATTTTTAGAAAATGTAGACTTAAATAAAAAAGTATTAGACTGTTGTAAAAGTGCAATAAAAAAATTAGATGCGGTTAATATCAAAGGTGGTGAAATGCCAGTAATTATCGCCAAAGGATTTGGAGCTGTAATTTTTCATGAAGCATGTGGCCATGGTCTAGAAGCAACATCTGTAACTCCAAAAATATCAGTATTTAAGGATGATTTAGGAAAGAAAATTGCAACTGATAAAGTTACACTAATTGATGATGGTACAATTGAAAATGGATGGGGAAGTAACATGATTGATGATGAAGGGAATAATACTAAAAAAAATATCCTAATAGAAAGAGGAATATTAAAAAAATTCTTAGTTGATGAGATTAATGCAAAAAAACTTTCTCAAAAAGCAAATGGATGTTGCAGAAGACAAAACTATACATATGCTCCAACATCAAGAATGAGTAATACCTATTTGTTACCTGGAAAAGATACAATAGACGACATGATAAAAAGTATTGAATATGGAGTATATTGTGAGAGAATGAGTGGTGGAAGTGTAAATCCCGCAACTGGTGAATTTAATTTTGCAGTTGAAACAGCCAGTTTGATAGAAAAAGGAAAAGTAACAAAAAAAATAAAAGGGATAACTTTAATTGGAACAAGTAAAGAAGTTTTAAAAAATGTTGAAATGATTTCTGATGATTTGGAGTTAGCTGGCGGTTATTGTGGAAGTGAAAGTGGGATGATACCAGTAACAATTGGTCAACCTACAATAAAAATTTCAAAAATATTAGTGGGAGGAATGGAATAAGTGACATATAAAGAATTTTTTGAATTAGCAGAAAATAAAGGAATAAATAAAATACAAATTACAGAAACAACAACTAAAAAACTTGAAATAAATTATATAGATGAAAATTTAGAAAAATATAATATTGCTGAACAAGTAGAATATTTTATAAAGGCAGAAAAAAATAAAAAAACTGAAAAAGTAAAAACTAATTATATAGATGAAAGTATATTAGACTTATTAATTATGAAATTAAAAGAAACAGATAGCTCTTATGAAGATGAATACGTTACTAATAAAAAAGCAATGTCATTAGAAGAAGTAAAATTAAATAGTTCAAAAAATACTGAAAAAGAATTATCAACATTATATGAACTAAAAAAAATAAATAATACAATTTCAAAAATAAAAAGTTTTTACGAAGAATATAGTGAAAGAATAAGAATATTAAATAATCTTGGTACTGACATATCATCAAATAAAAATCTATATTCATTTGCCGCAGAAGTAATTATTGATAATAATGGAGAAATATCAAGCTATGACAAAAGTATAATTAAGACTGAAAAAGATAAAATAGATTTTAAACAATTTACAAAAAACATTATAGAAGAGGGAATAATTATATCAACAAAAGAAGATATAGAGACAAAAAAATATGATATAGTTTTATCAAAATCAGTAGCTGGAAATATCTTATCACACATAGTTGATATGATATCAGAAACAAATATTAGACTTCATACATCGTGTATGGGGAAAAAAATTAATCAGCAAATATTTAATAAAAAAATTAATATTATAGAAGAGCCAACAAATAAAAATTATCCTGGCTATAGACTGTTTGACAACGAAGGAACAGAAACAAAAGAAAAAAGTATTGTAAAAGATGGAAAATTAGTAACATATCTGTCAAATATCAAAGAAGCTAAAATGAATAATTCAAAGTCAACTGGAAATGGTTATGAATCCATAATGACAAGAAATATGCATATTCAAGAAGGAAACATAAGCCCTAAAGAAATGTTACAAAGGTTAAATAATGGTTTATATATAACAGATTATATGGGAGCATCATCAACGGCAATTAGCCAGACAACTGGAAAAATTTCAATCCAAATATTTGGCTATATAGTTAAAGATGGAAGAATTACATGTGGTTTTTCACCAAGCATAATGACAACAACAATATTTGAATTACTATCAAATGTAAAAGAGATAGGAAATGACATTTCATTTACTAATCTGTCCTCTGCATCTCCAGAATTATTAATAGAAAATATTTCAATTGCAGGTAATAAATAACATCTTTACACAATTTAATAAAAAAACGTATCTAAGAGTTGTATAACTCTTTTTTTTTGGTATAATAAATTTTAGGTGATAGAAATGGATTATAAAATAACAACTTATTCTGAAGAAGAAACAATAGAATTAGCGCAAAACATTGAATCAGAAAAATTTCCTAATATGGTTTTATGCTTAAGAGGAGACCTAGGTAGTGGGAAAACTGTATTTACAAAAGGTTTTGCACAAGCACTAGAGGTAAAAGAAGAAGTAACTTCTCCAACATTTAACATTATTAAGGAATATACATCTGGAGAAATGCCACTTTATCATATGGACGTATATAGATTAGATGGAAGAGTAGATGACTTAGGTATTGAAGAATATTATACAAAAAAAGGTATAACAATTATTGAATGGGCAGATATGATCCCAGATTATCTTCCAGAAAAAAGATTAGATATAAAAATTAAAAGTTCAATGGAAGATGAAGATAAAAGAATAATTACCATAACTCCACATGGAAGAAAATATGAAGAACTATGTGAGGCGATTCTATGAAAATATTATATATAGATACATCATCAAATTATTTGTATTCAGCAATTGCAGAAGATAAAACGGTTTTAGCAGAAGTTAAAGAAGAATTTGGACAAAGCCTATCAGAAGAAGCACTTCCAAAAATAGTAACACTGTTTGAACAAGCAAATTTAAATCCAAAAGATATTCAAAAAATAATAGTAGTAGATGGTCCAGGATCATTTACAGGAATAAGGATTGGAATAACAATTGCAAAAGTATATGCTTGGAGTTTAAACATCCCAATTACAACTATAAAATCATTGGAAGCAATGGCTATATCAAGTGATAGTAAAAAAATTCACATTCCTATGATTAATGCACGTCGCGGATATGTATATGCAGCAATTTATGGAGCAGAAAATGAAGTAATATTAAAACCTCAACACATTGAACTAAAAGAATTGCAAAAAGAGGTTGAAAAATTATCACAAGAGTATGAATTTATTTCAAATGATGAATTTGACACAGAATTTATAAAAGAAGCATATAGTCCTAATTTCAGTAAAATAATTATGCATTACAAGGATAGAGAAAATATTAATCCACATGCAGTTAATCCAGAATATTTAAAATTGACTGAAGCAGAAGAAAGTAGATTATGATAATAAATTTAACAAAAAAAAATGTAGATATTATAGATAATACTTTTATTGATTCAAAATATATAAAAAAAGAATTTGAAACAAATCCATTTGCAAAAATACTGTTATTGCAAGAACAAAAAAACATCATCGGATACATATATTATAGTGATATATATGAAAGAGCAGAAATAAATCAATTTGAAATAGAACCTTTACACAGAAATTGTGGAAAAGGTAATTTGTTATTAAAAAAAATGATTCATACAGTAAAAAAAGATATAACCTTAGAAGTAAAAAAAGATAATATATCAGCAATTAAACTTTATGAGAAAAATGGATTTATAAAAAAAGCTATTAGAAGAGGATACTACAATGGTGTAGACGGGATTCTCTATGAAAGAAAATATTCAGAAGACTCTTCTAATTAAGAGTCTTTTTATGTTATAATATCAAAGAAGTGAAAAGGTGATATAAATGAAAGATATATATATATTAGGTATAGAAAGTAGTTGTGATGAAACAAGTGCATCAATAGTCAAAAATGGTACAGAAGAAATTGCAACAGTAATATCTTCCCAGATTGATATTCATAAAAATTATGGTGGAGTAGTTCCAGAAATAGCAAGTCGTCATCACGTAAAAAACATTACAATAGTTTTAGAGGAATGTTTAGAAAAAGCTAATATGACAATGGAACAAATAGATGCAATAGCAATAACTTATGGTCCAGGGTTAATAGGCTCATTATTAATAGGATTAGAGGCTGCAAAAACTTTAGCATTTATTTACAACAAGCCATTAATTCCAGTTCATCATATAGCTGGACATATATATGCAAATAGTCTTGTTCAAGAATTACAATTCCCACTACTCGCAGTTGTAGTTAGTGGTGGACATACAGAAATTGTAGAGATGACAAAGCACTATAGTTTTAATAAGTTAGGTGGTACATTAGATGATGCAATTGGTGAATGTTATGATAAAGTAGCACGTGTTGTTGGGTTAGAATATCCAGGTGGACCAAAGCTTGACAATCTAGCAGCGACAGGAAAAGATACCTATAAATTACCAGTTCCATTAAAAGATGATAGCTATAATTTTTCATTTAGTGGTTTAAAAAGTGCAGTAATTAATCTTGCTCATAATGAAGAACAACGAGGAGAAAAAATAAGACAAGCAGATTTAGCAGCTTCATTTCAAAAAGTTGCAGTTGAATCAATAACAACAAAGGTAAGAAAAGCAATAATTGATAAAAAAATAAAAAATGTTATAGTTGCAGGTGGTGTAGCAGCAAATAAAGGGTTACGTAGTGCCATGAAAGAATTGACAGATGAATTAGAAGTTAATCTTTCAATTCCACCAATACAATATTGTACAGATAATGGTACAATGATTGCCGCAGCTGGATATTATGCATATTTAGATGGAAGAAGAGCAGACTTAACATTAAATTCTAAATCTCAAGACACGTTAAAATAGTGTCTTTTTTTATTATTGGTATTTATTCTAATAAAAAATATGATATAATTAATAATATAAAAATAGGGAGGCTAGAAAATGATAAATAGAGTAGTTTTAAATGAAACTTCATATTTTGGTCGTGGTTCTCGCAATAAATTAGCAGAAGAATTAAGAGCCAGAGGCCATCAAAAAGTATTAATTATAAGTGATTATTCATTAATGGATGCAGGAGTAACAGAAAAAGTTGTAGATGTTGTTGATAAAGCAGGATTAACATATTTTGTATTTAATCATGTTAAACCAAATCCAACTGTTAAAAATGTTCAAGATGGATTGACACTTGCTCAAATAAATAATGTTGACGCAATTGTTGCAGTTGGTGGAGGAAGTGTTATAGACACAGCAAAAGCAATATCTATAATTATGACAAATAATGAGCATAGTGGAGTTACAAGTCTTGATGGTGCTATTGAAACACGAAATAAAGGATTACCATTATTTGCATTACCAACAACAGCTGGAACAGCAGCAGAAGTTACAATTAATTATGTAATTACTGATGAAACAAACATGAAAAAAATGGTATGCGTAGATGTTCATGATATTCCAGTATGTGCAATTATAGATCCTGATCTAATGCAAAGCATGCCACAATCATTAGCATCAACAACAGGTATGGATGCACTAACTCATGCAATGGAAGGATATATTACTAAAGCAGGTTGGTTAATACCAGATATGTTCCATATAAATGCAATGGCATTAATTTATAAAAATTTAGCAAAAGCAGCAAATGAAAAAGATGATATAGCTATAGAAAAAATGGCATATGCTCAATATATTGCTGGAATGGGATTCTCAAATGTAGGATTAGGAATAGTTCATTCAATGGCACACTCATTGGGAGCATTCTTTGATACACCACATGGATTAGCAAATTCAATTTTATTACCACATGTAATGAGATTTAATGGTCAAGTTTGTCCAGAGCTATTTAGAAATATGGGAAAAGCATTTGGTCTAAACATGGAAGGATTAAACGATTATGAAGTTGTTGAAACAATAGTTGATGCAATACAAGAACTATCAAGAAGTATGAACATACCACAACACTTAAAAGAAGTTGGTATACCAAAAGATATGATTCCACAATTAGCAGCTCAAGCTATTAATGATGCATGTACCCCTGGAAATCCACGCGAAGTAACAGTTGATGATTTAATAACAATATATAATCAAGCATATTAAAAGGAGTGAAGAAGATGCTGAAGGCAAAAGTAGGTTATAGCATAAATCCAGATCCATTTATATCTGGATTAGAAACAGCAAAAATTTCAACAAAAGATTTTAATAATATTAAAATAAACTTTCTTTATACATCAGCAGATGAAAATGTAAGAAAATATTTAAAGGGAGTTCAAAGTGTTACAACAACTCCAGTAATTGGATGCACAAGTAGTAAAGGAATAATTGTTCCAGAAGGGTACATAGAGTCCCCATCAGGATTTTCTGGAATGATGTCACTAAATGCTTCTGATATGGTAGTAGGTGTTGCATGTCATGAGGCAGGACGCGATGCAAGAGCAATTGGAAGAAAGGTTGCTATAGAAGCTGTTGAAAATGCAAAAACAACCAGAGCTCCAGCATACTTTTACATGGTTGCCAGTCCAAAAGAAGAAGAAGAGTATCTAATGGGTATTCAAGATGTAATTGGAAGAGTACCAATGTTTGGTGGAAGTGCTGCAGATGACAATTTAGAAGGTAATTGGAAAATTATTTGTAATGATAAAATATTTTCAGATGGAGTAGCAGTTGCATTCTTCTATACAGACAATGAAATTGAAACAACGTTTACGGGAGCATATACTGAAACTCAAAATATAGGTTTAATAACAGAAGTAAAAAATAATCGTACTCTAGTATCAATTGATGGAGTATCAGCGTTAAAAAAATATGCTCATTGGATAAATGTTTCTCCAAATGAATTAAAAGATAGAAATTTATTTAAGGCATCAATTACAAAACCTATAGGAATAAAAGATCCGCTAGGTAATATAACTGTAATTCGTCAACCAATATTTGGAAATGATCAAGGTACTAGAACCACATCAGATGACACAATTACATTAGGAAATAAAGTTATAGCCGGTACTGCAATCATTCAATTAAAAGCAACTCAAGATGAATTAATTTCATCAACTGGAGAAACATTAAAAGCATTAAGAAGAAAAACATATACATCTCCAGCTGCATATATATTAATACATTGTGGAGGAAGACGTGCAGAAATTGGTAAAAGAATAGATGAAGTACATAAATTATTATTGAAAGAATCAAAAGGTGTTCCATTTATTGTACCTTTTGCATTCGGAGAATATGGATATAATGAACATTCATCAAATATATGTGGTGGTCTGATGTTATCATTCACAGCATTTGGAAAAAATTAAAGGAAGAATAATCTTCCTTTTTTTTGAATATATATGTCTAAAAAACTAAACCAATAATAATGAAAAGTAGTGCCAGGACAACTATATAAAAAAACCAACATTTAAGATTAATAGACACCACCTCCTAAATATATTCATAATATCATATTCAAAACAAAAAAATTCAAATAATTATATAGCCAAAAAAAATCTACTATTTAGTAGATTCTTTTTTTCTTCCAAACAATTCATCAATAGAAAATGGTTTATATATCTTAGTAAGTCCATAAATAAAAGTAGTAGGTATAACATTAATTGCATTTTCATAATGAGAATATGCTGATTGAGAAGTATTTAGTTTTTTAGCAACAAATACCTGTGTAACTTTATTTTTTAATCTTAATTCAGTCAAATTTTTTGCAAGTAAATCTAAATCAAATTCAAGAGGTTCATAAGTTTCATTTTTTGAAATAATTCCAAATAGATAATCTAAACTTAAAGAATATTCATTTGCATAATCTATTAATCTTTCTATAGGAATTGTATCCTTACCAGTTTCCCATCCAGAAATAGTAGAAAAATGTAAATCAAAAAAATCGGCAACATCTTTCTGTTTTAAATCTAAATCTTCTCTACTTGCTCTCAAATTTTTTTAATATCATTATCATTCACCTAAAATAATTATTTCATTGTAAATAATAAAATCACTTAAACTAGGGGAAATAGAATATTAAGTTTATTTGTTATAAATAAAGGAAAAATAAAAGAAAATCTAAAATTAATCACAAAGCAATTTCTAATTGCTTATAAAAATTTAAATAAAGGTTTATTCTTAAAAAGAAAGGAGGCCTCTCATAAAAAACATTTGATAATAATTAATGAGAAAAATAAAAAGATAAATAAAAAAAAAACGTGTGATAAAAAGATTAGTAGACTATTTTGTAGTCTACTTTTGTTTTATATTTAAATAACTTAAAACTATCCAGTTATTTTTCTACTTATAAAAACTTCAATAATATCAATTATTAAATACATAAGATACGAAAGTACTCCTAGGATAATTACACTACTAATAACAAGATTAATATTAAAAACCTGTGAACCATACATAATCAAATATCCAAGGCCTTCTTTAGAAACTAATAATTCACCCATAATTACCCCAATTAAACTCATAGAAATATTTACCTTTAAAACAGAAATAATATTTAAAATATTCCATGGAATTATTAATTTAGTAAAAATCAAAAAATTATTCGCGCCAAAACTTTGCATTAATGCTACATAGTCATTAGGCGTTGAAACAAAAAAATTATATACATTAATAATAGTTATAAAAATACTAATAGTTAGAGCCATAAAAATAATAGAATTCATACTAGCACCAACCCAAATAATTATTAATGGACCAAGTGCTACTTTAGGAAGAGAATTTAAAATAGTAAGATAAGGCTCAAGAACCTTAGCACAGATTTTAAATCTCCACATAATACTAGATATAAAAATACCAAGACTAGATGCCACAAAAAAACTGATAAAAACTTCAACTAAAGTTATACAAACATGTCTTAATAATTCACCACTTTTAAATAAATCAAATAGTGTTTTACAAACAAGACTGGGACTAGAGTATAAAAAAGTATTAATCATTTTAAATTCAGCAAAAAGTTCCCACATCAAAACAAAAGCTAAAATTATACTTACTCTAAAAAATCTAATAAGCCTTTTTTCTTTTTTTCTTTTCTTTAAAAATAAAATATGTTCATTACTATTCATTAGTATCTAACTCCTTCCAAATCAAATCAATATATTTTCTAAATTCGTCACATTTTCTTTTATTAATTGGAGAAAGTTTATTTGAAAATTTAATATCATAAATATTTTTAACAACACTGGGTCTTTTAGATAAAACAATAACACGATCCGACATACTTACAGCTTGCTCCAAATCATGAGTCACCATAATCGCAGTCTTTCCTTCCTTCTTAATTATTTTATAAATATCATCACTGATAGTTAGTCTAGTCTGATAGTCAAGAGCAGACATTGCCTCATCCAAAAGTAAAATATCTGGATCAGTTGCTAAAGTTCTAATTAATGCACATCTTTGTTTCATGCCACCAGATAAACTGCTAGGATATTTATAAATAAAATCAGAAAGTCCATATGTATTTAATAAATTTATTACATACTTTTTTCTTTCATCAGTTAACATTTTTTTAATAGATAGACCTAATAAACAATTATCTAAAATAGTTAAAAAAGGTAATAATAAATCATCTTGTAACATATACGCAATAGAATATCCATCTCTCAAATTAATATTTCCAGAAGATTTATCAATAAGTCCACTAAGAATAGATAATATTGTAGATTTTCCACAGCCACTAGGACCTACAATTGAAATAAATTCTCCTAAATTAACATTAAAAGATACATCCTTAATTGCTTCTATTTCAGAAGTTTCAGTATGATATAATTTTTTCAAATTTTTTACTTCTAAAATGGTCTCCATAAAAACCTCCCAACTACAATATTCTATGTAATAAAAAAAATATTGATAAAGAAAAACTGCCTAAGCAGTTATTTAATTTTATATATTAATTTGCTGTAAGGAACATAACTTTTAATCTCACCATAGTCAATCATTATATCTTGTAAATGATTAAAAGATTCTTCTGTAAATGTAGTATTATTAGGCCAAGCATCAATACTTCGATATTTACTTATAGCTTTCTCTAAATCATCTAAACTAGTATCAGGAAATTGATTTAAAATAGTTTTTGCAACTTCCATATCAGTATGATTTTTAACAAAATCTAAACCCTTATTTATAGCTTTATCAAAATTCTTTATTACATCTTTATTTTTATTAATATAACTTTTTCTAGCAGAAAATGAAGTATAAGGTACAACTCCACCTAATTTACCAACACTTTCAACAACATATCCATAACCTTGTTTTTCTACTTGAGATGCTGTAGGTTCGAATAATGTAACGAAATCTCCCTGACCTCCAATAAAGGCACCACTCATTGCTGGAAAAGCAATAGATGTATCAATATTTACATCACTTCTAGGATTAATTCCATTTTGTTTAAGTGCATATTCTAAAGTCATTTCTGGCATACCACCAGCACGACCTCCAATAATATCTTTTCCTTTTAAATCATCAAGTTTAAAATTTTTAATATATTTTCTTGAAACAATGAAAGAGCCATCTTTTTGAGTAAGCTGAGAAAAGGTTTGTAAATAATCTTTCTCAGAAGAATTATAAACATAAATTGTTGCTTCACTTCCAGAAAAACCAATGTCAGCATCTCCTGAAAGAACAGCAGCAGTAACTTTATCAGCACCACTAGTAAGTATTAAATTTATATCTAAACCATAATCTCCAAAATAGTCCTCTTCAAGTGCAACATACATTGGTGCATAAAATACAGTATGTGCAACCTCAGCTAAAGTAATAGACTTAGCCTTATCAGAAGACTCCTTCTTTGAAAAATCAAATAAAACAGATGCCCCAACTAAAAAAATAAAACAGATAGTTAATATATAACCAATTAATTTTTTATTCATAAATCTCTCCTTCAAAAGTAGTATATGAATAAATTTTTATTATGCTATAATAATATTAATAGAAAAATAAAGGAGAAAAAAATATGAAGATAATGTTTATATCTGATATTCATGGAATAAGAAACAATTTAGAAAAGGTAAAAGAAAGATATGAAACACTTAATTGTGATAAATTAGTTGTATTAGGAGATTTATATTATATTGGACCTCGAAATAAAATGAAAGATTACTATGATATTGATTACGTAAAGAATTTTTTAGAATCATTTAAAGATAATTTAATATGTTTAAGAGGAAATTGTGATTCTGAAGTTGATTTAATGGTAAGCAAATTTCCAATAATTAATGAATTAGGTTTAATTTCAACAGATAATCTTGATCTGTATTTAACACACGGACATATTTATAATGAAAATAATTGGAATAAAGAAAATTCAATTTTAATCTATGGACATTTACATATACCATTTATAAAAGAAAAAAATAATTCATTATTTATAAATCCAGGATCAATTTCATTACCAAAAGAAAATAACAAACCAAGCTACCTAATATATGACAATAAAAAATTCACAATTTTTGATATAAATGATAATATTATTGCTGAAAAAAGTCTAAATTAGGACTTGTTTTTTTATATATAGAAATTATAATATGAATTGAAAGCAAAATTCTTGCAAATCAAAGGAAAAAGTGTTATAATATAGCCAAATTTAATGAGGGGGATAATTTATGAAAAAGCTAAGTAAAATGACAAAAAAATTTCTTACTCTAGTCATAGCTATAGCATTTGTAGCTGGTTCTATTGTAAGTGTAAAAGCAGCATCAGAGACAATTCAATTAGGAGACGCGCCATATGTAAATGAAAGATACATTGCAGGAGTAGGATTCTACCATAAACAAACAACAGATGGACAAGAATTATATTGTTTAAACATCCATAAATCTACAGCAAGAAATACTCAAGCAACTTTAGTAAAAAACAGTAAATATATTGACGGAGGAATAGTTTATATTTTAAAAAATGGATATCCTAATAAGTCAATAACAGGTAATAGTGATAAAGATTATTATATTACACAAACCGCAGTATGGTGGTATCTAGACGAAGTATATAAAACATCTAATTTAGGCGAGCAATTTAAAAGTACAGGTTCAGAAACAGCAAACGGAAAAGGAATGCGTGCAATCATTAAAAATCTAGTATCAGAGGCAAAACAACATACAAATGATTCAATTAATATTTCAGATTCAGCATTAGCTCTTTCATCATCAAGTAATTCAATGAGTTTAAGTAATGGATATTATGTGTCTGGTGATATTAAAGCATCAACTGCAACTAATGTAAGCAGTTATAAAGTATCAGTAGCTGGAGCACCAAGCGGAACTAAGATTGTAAAATCAGATGGAACAGAAACAGATGCGAAAAACGAAGTTACAATAAATGCAAATGAATCATTTAAAGTAAAAGTTCCAGTAAAATCAGTTGCAAATACAGCTGAAGATATAACAGTAAATGCAAAAGCAACAGGAAATACAAGCTATACAGCTTATGAATATCAACCAACAAATTCTAAAATGCAAAATGTAGCATTACTAGAAAAAGTAACAAAAAATGTAAACACAACTATTAAATTAACTATTAACTCATCAAAAGTAACAGTTATAAAAACAGATTCTGTAACTGGTAAACCATTAGCGGGAGCAAAATTAGTTTTAAAAGATTCAAACGGAAACATTAAAGCAAGTTGGACATCAACAGTAAATGCACATATAATAAGAAATCTAGCAAATGGAACATATACATTAGAAGAAACAGAAGCACCTTCTGGATATTTACTAAACAAAAATAAAACAACTTTTACAATTAGTGATAATGATAACAATATAAAAATAACTTATGAAAATGCGCCAAAAAAAGTTGTTGTACAAATTACAAAAATTGACCAAGAAACAAACAAGCCATTGGCAGGAGCTGTTCTAGTTTTAAAAGATTCAAATGGAAAGATTATTAAAAGATTCACAACAACTACAGACACAACAGTATTTACTGATTTAGAAAATGGAACATATACAGTAGAAGAAGAAAGTGCTCCAACAGGATATATGAAAAGTGATGAAAAAATAACATTTACAATCGATGATGAACACTTATCACATCAAATAAACTTTATAAATGTAAAGGAAACTATCGTTCCAAATACAGCATCAAGTGCCTCAATAATTTTAACTATTTTAGGTATAGTAATTACAGGAACTGGTATTACATATATTTACAAGAATAGAAAAAATGCATAATAATACAAGAAAAAAATCCCCAACAACAGTAGCTTTTATAGGAGCAATAATAACTATTGCTGGAGGTTTCTTAATATCATATAACTACATCGAGTCTCAAAAGATAATGGCATATGACTACATGGCAAATGCCTTCTACAATGGAAACGAAGTAGTAACAGAGGAAGAAAATACCAGAGAAGAACAACAACAAGAAGAACTAAAAACTCAAGTAACTAATGATTATATTGGTTACTTAAATATACCTAAAATAAATTTAACAAAAGGATTTTTAGACAGTAGATCAGAAGACAATGACGTCGAAAAAAACATACTAGTAGTTGATGGCTCAAATTATCCAGATGTTGATAAAGGAAATTTTATACTTGCTGGTCACTCAGGAACAGGTTGGAAAGCATTCTTTAATGATTTACATAAATTATCAGCAGGTGATATCGCAAAAATAACATATAAAAATAAAACATACACATATCAAATAGTTAATGTTTATACACAACCAAAAACAGGAAAACTTGCGATATATAGAAACTATGATAAAAAAACATTAACATTAATAACATGTACAAATAACGATTCTACAACACAAACTATTTATATTGCAGAATTGACAAAAGAAGAATAAAAATTTATAGGGGGGGTAAAGATATGAGTAAATTATCATTTTCAGATAAACTACGTATACTTTTTGATGTTGCATCAAATTCAGGATTATACATAATTATACTTTTCTTACTAATAATAGTAGGAATTGTATATTTCACTACAAATAAAAGAAACTCTAAAAGAAATAAAATTATTTATTCAGCAACAACAATATTAATAGTAGTGTCATTAATATTAGCATATCATGGCTCATTAAATAAAATGTTTCAATATATGATGGATAATTTATTTATAGTAATATATTTCCCAAATTTAGCAATTTATTTAGCAGCACTAATAATTACAAATATAATTTTATGGATAAGTATTTTTAATTATAAAACTTCTAAATCTATAAAGACACTAAACATAACAGTTTATATAATATTGAATTACCTCTTAGCACTAATATTAAATATAGTTAATGAAAAAAAATTAGATATCTTTACCCAAAGTTCAGTTTATGGAAACCAAAAAGTAACTGCTTTAATTGAACTTTCATCAACATTATTTATAGTTTGGATAATCTTTTTAGTAGTATATAAAATAATATTAATTTACTTAAGAAAAGACTATAAACCAAAAGTTAAAAAAATATTAATAAAGAAAAAAGTTAAAAAATTACCAGAAAACTTTGTACCATTAGAAAATCCTATTTATGTTTATGGTAATGCACCAAAAAGACCAGTAATTGTTAAAGAACAACCACAAATTATAAAATCAGAAGAAGATGAAGAACTTAAACAATTAGATAGTTTATTAACATTAGAAGATTATAAAAAAGTTTTAAAATTATTAAAAGATCAAAATGAAAAAAAACAACAAGAGGAAGCAATAAAGAAAGAAATAAAAGAAGAACAAATAAAATATGATGAATTAATAAAAAAACAACGTAATACAGAACAACAAAAATATGAAGAATTATTAAATTTATATAGATAATGACTACTCAAAATATGAGTAGTTTTTCTTTTTTTAATTTATGAATTCATGTATAATAAAAAGGTGATGATATTAGTTATTATAAAAAGTTAACTTAAAAAAGGTAGGAGGAAGTATAATATGAATTTAGATGAATTAAATGATAAACAAAAAGAAGCCGTTTTATATAATGAAGGGCCACTTTTAATAATTGCCGGAGCAGGAGCAGGAAAAACAAAAACATTAACTACAAAAATTGCATTTTTAATAGAAGAAAAAAACGTTAGTCCAAGAAATATACTAGCAATAACTTTTACAAATAAAGCAGCAAAAGAAATGAAGGATAGACTTTTTAGAACGATAGGTGCGACAGCAAAAGAATTACAAGTATCAACATTTCATAGCTTTGGATTAAAACTATTAAGAGAAAATTATGAAGCATTAGGTTATGATAAAAATTTTGTAATTATGGATAGTGATGATTCATTAACAGTAGTAAAAAAAATCATTAAAGATATGGGCCTAGATCCTAAAATATATAATCCAAGAGGAATTAGAAATAAAATAAGTGGTTGTAAAAATGAAATGACATCACCAGAAGAATATGAAAGATATGCAGTAAGTGATTATGAAAAAGTAGTTCAAGAAGTTTATTCAAAATATAATACAAAACTTGAAAGAAATAACTCCGTAGATTTTGATGATTTATTATTACTTCCAATAGAACTATTCAAAAAAAATCCAGATATATTAAATAAATATCAAGACTTATATCAATATATTTTAATAGATGAGTACCAAGATACAAACGAAGCACAATACATATTAACAAAAATGTTAAGTGTTAAAAACAGAAAGATAACTTGTGTAGGAGATGACTCTCAAAGTATTTATAGCTTTAGAGGAGCAAATTATAAAAACATTCTTAATTTTGAAAAAGATTATAAAGACGCTAAAACAATTCTTCTAGAACAAAACTATCGTTCAACAAGTAACATTCTAGATGCAGCTAATCAAGTTATTAAGAATAACAAAATGAGAAAAGACAAAAATCTATGGACATCAAGAGGTACTGGAGAAAAAATAAAATATTATAGAGCCTACAACGAAAGAGATGAAGCACAATATGTTATAAGAAAAATAAAAGAACTTATAAATAGAAATATAGAATATAAAGATATCGCAGTACTATATAGAACTAATGCTCAATCTCGTGTCTTAGAAGAAGAAATGTTAAAAGAAAATTTACCATATAGAGTAATAGGTAGTTTTTACTTCTATTCAAGAAAAGAAATAAAAGACTTAATTGCGTATTTAAGATTAATTCATAATTCAAGAGATAATGTTTCATTATTAAGAGTTATAAATACGCCAAAAAGGGGTATAGGGTTAAAAACAATAGAAAATCTAACAAAAAAGGCAGACCTAGAAAACATAAGTATTTATGAAGCAATATCAAGTGGAAAAGAATTAGAATTTAAAAATTTAATAGAAAGATTAAAAGAAGTATCGCAAGACTTAACTCTAACCGAATTAATTGACAAAGTATTAGATGCATCAGGTATGAAACAAGAACTTGAAAGTGAAAAAACTTTAGAAGCAGAAGTAAGATTAGAAAACTTAGAAGAATTCAAATCAATTACAAAATCATTTGAAGAAAGAGAAGGATTAATTTCTCTTGAAGATTTCCTACTTGAAATAAGTTTAATAAGTGATGTAGAAGAATATAAAGATGATCCTAATAGAATTAGTTTGATGACAGTACATTCAGTAAAAGGTCTAGAGTTTGATCACGTATTTGTAGTAGGAATGGAAGAAGGAATATTTCCACATATGAATTCACTAATGGAAAACTCAGAAGTAGAAGAAGAAAGAAGACTTTGTTATGTCGCAATTACAAGAGCCAAAGATGACTTACATCTTGTAAATGCCAGAAGAAGAACTCTATTTGGAAAAGAACAAATAAATCCAGTAAGTAGATTCATTGGTGAAATAAATAAAGATTTAATTGAAACAAATGTAAAAGATGAATTACCACAAAAAGAAGAAAAATTAAATACAGGAGAAATGTTTAGAGAAGAAAATGTTGATTATCAAGTAGGAGATTACGTATATCACGAAACATTTGGAACAGGACGTGTTACAGAAGTTACAAATACTCTTGTAACAGTTGCCTTCAAACATCCTCATGGTATTAAAAAATTAATGAAAAATCATAAGAAGTTATCAAAAGTTTAAACTAAAGATAACTTTTTTTAAATATAAATTTACTCAAAAATACTTGCTATATTAAAATCTAATCTTATATGATATAATAAAATTGCTATATAAGATAAATAGTAAAATAATAAATAAGGGGTTTCATATACAAGGAGGATTTATGGATAAAGATATTACATTAGTTATTTTAGCAGCTGGAATGGGAAGCAGATTTGGAGGATTAAAACAAATTGAACCATTAGGCCCAAACGGAGAATTTATAATTGATTACTCTGTTTATGATGCTATAAAAGCAGGATTTAATAAAATAGTTTTCTTGATAAAAGAAGAAAATTATGAAGTATTTAAAGAAACAATAGGAAAAAGAGTAGAACCACATATTAAGGTTGAATACTGTTTTCAAAAAAATGATAACTTACCTGCTGGACATACAGTTCCAAAAGATAGAGTTAAGCCACTAGGTACAGCACACGCAGTTCTTTGCTGTAAAGAAAAAGTACATGAACCATTTATTATTATCAATGCTGATGATTTTTATGGAAGAGATGCGTTTGAAAAAGGTGCAGAATTCTTAAAAAATCTAAATGATACAATCCCATATCCATATGGAATGATTGCTTATCATGTAAAAAATACAATTACTGAAAATGGCGCAGTAAAAAGAGGAGTTTGTGAGGTAGATGGAGATCAACTATTAAAAATTACAGAAAGTCAAGTTGAAAGAGTTAATGGAAAAATAATTGCAACTCCATTAAATGGAACACCAGCTTTTGAAGTTGGAGAAGATGCTACAGTATCAATGAACATGTTACTTTTCACACCAAGTATATTTAAATATATTGAAGACCATTTTGCAGAGTTTTTAGACGCTAATAAAGATAATATAGATAAATGTGAATATTTAATACCAGATGTTTTATTTAGTACAATAAGAGATAATTATGCAACAGCAAAAGTAATTAAAACAACTGCAACATGGTATGGAGTAACATATAAAGAAGATGCAGACAGCGTAAGAGAAGCACTAAAAAAATTAGTAGAAGAAAAAGAATATCCAAATAAATTATGGGATTAATTAAAAAATAAAAAACAATTCCCAAAATCACCATATTAGTTTAAAATAATAATAGGTGATTTTTTTATGGAAGAAAGAATAAATGAATTAATTGACAAGATTAATAAAGCAAGCTATGAGTATTATGCTCTTGACAATCCAACAATTACAGACCAAGAGTATGATGATTTATACAACGAACTTTTAAGAATAGAAGAAAAATATCCAGAATTAAAAAGAATAGATTCTCCAACAAATAGAGTAGGAGGACAAGCTTTAGAAAAATTTGAAAAAGTTACGCATGAAACGCCAATGCTTTCCTTTGACGATATTTTTAATAGTGATGAAATAGAAAGTTTCGATAACAGAATAAAAAAAGTTGTTAAAAATCCCTCATACACACTAGAACCTAAAATGGATGGACTATCAGGATCTCTTATATATAAGGATGGAATTTTAGTACGTGCCGCAACAAGAGGTGATGGTGTTACAGGAGAAAACATAACCCAAAATGTAAAAACAATTAAATCAGTTCCGCTTAAGCTAACAGAAAAAATTGATATTGAGGTTCGTGGAGAAATATATATGTCAAAATTATCTTTTGAACGAGCTAATATTGAAAAAAGAAAAAATAAGGAGAAAGAATTTGCTAATCCTAGAAATGCAGCAGCAGGCTCAATTAGGCAATTAGATAGTAAAATAACAGCTAAAAGAGGACTAGATTATATGGCATATTTTATCCCAAATCCAGAAAAATATGGTCTAAAATCTCAGCATGAATCACTAGAATACTTAAAAAAACTAGGATTCAAAACAAATTATAAACTCAATGGACTAGCACATAATGCCAAAGAAATAGAAAAGTTTATAGAAAATCTAGGTAATGAAAGAGAAAAATTACCATTTCCTATTGATGGAGTTGTTCTAAAAGTAGATAGTCTTGAAGATGAGGCTAAACTTGGATTTACAGCAAGAGTACCACGATGGGGTATTGCATATAAATTTCCAGCTATAGAAGTATTAACAACGTTAAATGAAATAAAATTTACTGTAGGAAGAACAGGAAAAATAACACCTAATGCAATATTTAATCCAGTCCATGTAGATGGTTCACTTGTATCAAAAGCAACTCTTCATAATGAAGACTACTGCATTCAAAAAGATGTAAGAGTAAATGATATTATATCAATTAGAAAAGCAGGAGATGTCATACCAGAGGTAGTAGAAGTAAAATTTGAAAGACGTACTGGAGAATACGAGCCATTCAAAATGATAGAAAATTGTCCAATCTGTAATACAAAATTAATAAAAAAAGATGCAATGCATTTTTGTCCAAATATAAATTGCCCAGCTCGTCATATTGAGGGATTAATACATTTTGCTTCACGAGATGCCATGAACATAGATGGAATGGGAGATGCAATAATAGAAGACTTCTATAATATGGGATACTTAAGAAAAGTATCAGACTTTTACCATTTAAATGTTTATGCAGAAAACCTAATGATTTTAGAAGGATTTGGGGAAAAAAGTATTACAAACCTTTTAACATCAATAGAAAATTCGAAAAAAAATTCGTTAGAAAGACTAATATTCGCTTTAGGAATTCCACATGTAGGAGCAAAAACTGCTAAAATATTAGCTATAAAATTTGAAACAATGGATAATTTAGAAAACGCAACATTTGAAGAATTAACAAATATTCCAGATATAGGAGATATAATTGCTAAATCAATAATTGAGTATTTTAATAAAGAAGAAAACAAAGAAACACTTCAAGAGTTAAGAAACTTAGGAATTAATATGGCATATACTGGTGAAAAAGTAAAAGAAAGTGAAGAATTTAATAATAAAACCTTCGTATTAACTGGTAGTCTAGAGATATTTACAAGAGAGGAAGCCGAAGAAAAAATAGAGCTTTTAGGAGGAAAGACATCAGGATCTGTATCTAAGAAAACATCAGTAGTCATTGTTGGTGCAAACCCAGGAAGTAAATATAGAAAAGCTCAAGAGCATGGAATACCAATTTGGACAGAACAAGAATTTAAAGAAAAATTAGATAATACAGATTTAAAGTAATATAAATTATAGGAGTTCAAAATGGAAAAAATATATAATAAATTAGTTAGAGATAAAATTCCAGAAATAATAGAAAATGATGGAGAAACACCAGTAGTAAGAGTATTAAATGATGAAGAATATAGAATAGAACTTAAAAAAAAGTTGAAAGAAGAATACGAAGAGGTTTTATCCGCCAATGGAAAAGAAGAAAGATTAGAAGAACTTGCTGATATGTTAGAAGTAATAAGAGCTCTTGCACTTCTAGAAGATGAAGACATTCAATCAGTAATAAATATTATGGATAAAAAAAGAGAAAAAAGAGGCGGATTTACAAAAAAATTATTTTTAGAAAAAACAATGAAATAATACTAAAAAAGTAATCTTAATAAAATGAATTTACACCCATAATAGCTTTACAAAAAAGGTATCAAGTGGTATAATATGACCCATAAAAAAGGGGAATAGAGGTGTATTTATGTTTAAGAAAAAAAGAACAAATTTATATGATTCCTATGAAGATGATATTCAAGATATTGCATCAAAAGAAACAGAATTATTAAAATCCTATAATGAAAATACTGAAGAGTATTATGAAGATAGTAGAGATAATAAAAATTTAGATATAGATAATATAGATGATTATGAAGCTATAGAAATTGATGATTCAGATAAAGAAGAAAAAGAACTTGAAGTAGACAATGATAGTAATAACGACAATAATATGACTGATTATGAAACTGAAAATTATGATGACTATTCAACAGAAGATGAATATTTAGAAGAAAACGATACAAAACAAAAAAGTTCTAAATTAGTTCGTTTTTTAAATATATTATTTGTCATTATAATAATATCTTTATTAATGATAACAACAGATATAATATGTGTTTCTAAATATAACATTGGACCATTCTTCGCAATACCAACTCATACATATAAAGATGGTGGAACAAAAGAATATTATGGTTTAGGATATAAAGTTATAAAATATCATCAAGTACAAGGAAGAAAAGATACAGAAATTGGATTATGGTCCCTAAAATATAATATTGAACCAACAACAATAAAATCTGTTGATTTAGCAATCGAATTTTATAATAATGAAGCAAAGACATATAAAAAATATTATAAAAAATTTGTAAGAGTCGTTTCTACATTAGAAAAAGTAGATGAAAAAAATAATACTATCACATTAAGTTATATAGATGATGGTAAAAAATATTCACTAGATATAGAATGTAATATGGCTTCAAAAAACAGTAATATAGATAAATTAGAAAAAGGAAAAGAAGTTACTATAATTGGAACAGTAAATAAATATGATTTTAAATCTAGAAAAAAAGTTGGAAAATTATATATTAATAATTGTTTCGCAGAACAATAAAAATAAAAACTATTTTAAAGTTATATAAAAAGTAGACATACAAAAGTTGATGTCTATTTTTTATGTTATAATAAAATTATTGAGGTGAATAAGATGAAGATAGTATCATGGAATGTAGCAGGAATTAGAGCATGTCTAAATAAAGGACTAGATCTATTTTTTAGTGAAGAAAAAGCAGATATTTATTGTTTCCAAGAAACAAAAGTTACAGAAGAACAATTACAATTTCATCCATTAGGTTATAATGAATATCTTTATCCAGCAGAAAAGAAAGGCTATTCTGGAGTGATGATTTACTCAAAAATTAATCCTATCACTGTCACATATGGAATAAATGATGAAGAATATGATAGTGAAGGAAGAACAATAACTTTAGAATTTGATAATTTTTACTTAGTAAATTGTTATGTACCAAATTCCAAAAGAAACCTAGAAAGATTAGAATCAAGAATGAGATTTGAAGACAAGATGAGAGAATATTTAAATAATTTAAAAAGAAAGAAAAACGTCATCTATTGTGGTGATTTAAATGTAGCTCATGAAGAAATAGATATTAAAAATCCAAGTACTAATCATCAATCAGCAGGTTTTACAGATGAAGAAAGAAATAAGATGACTGAATTATTAGCTTCAGGTTACATTGACACATTTAGATATTTTAATAAAGACACCATAAAATATACATGGTGGAGTTATATGCACAATGCAAGAGAAAAAGACATTGGCTGGAGAATAGATTATTTTATTGTGAATAAAGAATTTATTAATAACATCACAAATACAAAAATATATTCACAGGTTAAAGGTTCAGACCATTGTCCTATTGGAATAGAGATAAAATAAGTTTAAAAATAATATAAAATTTGTTATAATAAGAAAACAAAGGAGTACAGGAGATATGGATAAATTAACAAGAGAAGAAATTTTACACGTTGCAGAATTAGCACGTATAAAATTAACAGACGAAGAAATAGAAAAATATAGAGTACAACTAAAACAATTATTAAACGACGTAGAAAAAATAAATGACGTAAAAGGCTATGATGATGAAATTTTAATTGCTTGTTGGGAAGAAAATACAAAATTAAGAAAAGATGAATCAGGAGAAATGCTAAATCCAAAAGAAGTAATAGAAAATGCTCCACGACATAGTGGTAATTATATAGCAGTACCAGTAGTAATAAGTGGAGGTGAAGGTGCATAATGAAATACTTAGATAAGACTATTCAAGAAATTCACAGTTTATTAAAAGAAAAAAAGATAAAACCAATTGATTTAGTAGAAGAATGCTTTGAAAGAATAGAAAAAAATAAAGACCTAAATGCATATATTACTTTAAATAAAGAAGAAGCAATAAAGACAGCAAAAGAATTAGAAAATAAAGAAGTTGATAACTTATTGTTTGGATTACCAATAGCTGTAAAAGATAACATTGTTACAAAAGGATTAAGAACAACTTGTGCATCTCATATTCTAGATAATTTTATTCCAATATATGATGCAACTGTTGTAGAAAAAATCAAAAAAAATAATATGATAATAATTGGTAAAACTAACATGGATGAATTTGCAATGGGATCAAGTTCAAGAACATCATATTTTGGTGCTCCAAAAAATCCATGGGACAAAGAAAAAATATCTGGTGGGTCATCAGGAGGTTCAGCAACAACAATAGCAGAAAGAGATTTACTATTTGCACTTGGAAGTGATACAGGTGGTTCAATAAGACAACCAGCAAGTTATACAGGTATTGTTGGAATGAAACCAACATATGGAAGAATATCAAGATACGGATTAATTGCCTTTGCATCAAGTCTAGATCAAATCGGACCAATGACAAAAAATGTATATGAAAATGCAGTGTTGCTTAATATTTTAGCTGGAAAAGATGAACGTGACTTAACATCAGCCAATAAAGAAGATGAAGACTTCACAAGACTAATTGGAGAAGATATTAAAGGTATGAAAATAGCAGTACCAAACTACTTTATGAGTGATATCGTAAATAAAGAAATAAGAGAAAAAGTAAAAGATACAATAAAAGTCTTAGAAAAGTCTGGTGCAGAAGTTGATTTTGTTGATATAAAATATATTGAAAACGCTGTTACACTTTACCAAATAATTGCTATGGGTGAAGCAAGCTCAAACTTAGCAAGATTTGATGGTATAAGATATGGTCATTCAACAGAAAATCCAAAAAATATAGAAGATTTATATTTAAGTACAAGAGCAGAAGGCTTTGGAGAAGAAGTAAAAAGAAGAATAATGGTAGGTTCATATTTACTAAGTGGTGAAAATGCAAAAACATATTATAATAAAGCATTATCAATTAGAGATGATATAAGAACAGAATTTAAAAACTGCTTTAAAAAATATGATTTAGTAATAGGCCCAACAACAACGACGACAGCATATAATTTAACAGATCCAATGGATGACCCATCAAAATCATTCATGGATGACGTTTTAGTAATACCTGTAAATATGGCAGGTCTTCCAGGTTTAAGTTTACCGATAGGTTTTGATAAAGAAAATATGCCAATTGGTATGCAAATAATTGGAGATTCATTTGAAGAGGCAAAAATTTATAAGCTTGCAAGTTACATAGAAAAAAAATTAAACTTGAATTTAAATCCTAACAGAGGTGAAGATAATGAATAATTATATACCAACAATTGGTGTTGAAGTACACGTTGAATTAAAAACAAAAACAAAGATATTTTCAAATTCAGTTAATGGTTATGGAGAAATGGCAAATTCTCTAACAAATGTTATAGACTTAGGTTATCCAGGTACATTACCAACATTAAATGAAGAAGTAATTAATTTAGCAATTCGTGCCGCAACAATACTTAATTGTAAAATAAGAAAGACAATGCATTTTGATCGTAAGAACTATTTTTATCCAGACAATCCAAAAAACTATCAAATTACTCAAGCAAGAACCCCAATAGGTTATGATGGTTATGTAGAAATAGATGTAAATGGTGAAAAAAAACGTATAGGAATAGAAGAAATGCATATAGAAGAAGATACTTGTAAAAGTGCACACCGCGGTACAAAAACACTACTTGACTTCAACCGTGCCGGAGTACCATTAATAGAAATAGTAACAAAACCATGTATGACATCATCAGAAGAAGCAAAATTATATCTAGAAAAATTAAAAGAGTTATTATTCTATGGAAATATAAGTGACTGTAAAATGGAAGAAGGTTCAATGAGAGCTGATGCCAATGTTTCAATAAGAAAGAATGAAAAAGACCCATTTGGAACAAAAGTAGAAATAAAAAATATCGGTTCAATTTCAAATGTAGGACTAAGTATCGAAAAAGAAATAATTCGTCAAAAAAATTTATATGAAAATGGTGAAACTTTTAAAGAACAAACCAGAAGATTTGATGACAAATTACAAGATACAGTTTTAATGCGTGTTAAAGAAACAGGTAATGATTATCGCTATTTCCCAGAACCAGATATTCCATTTGTAGTTTTAACAGATGAAATGATTGAAAATGCAAATAGTGAAACACCTATGATGCCAGAAGAAAGAAGAAAAAAATATTTAGAAAGAAATGTTACAGAAATTAATGCAAATAAATTAATTCAAAATAGACCATTAAGTGATTATTTCAATACATTATTAGATGAAAAGATTGATTTTAAAATAGCATCAAATCTATTACTAGGTGATATTTCAGCATACTTAAATAAAAATGAAAAACAAATTATTGACACAACCCTTACTAAAGAAAGATTTATAGAATTAGTAAATGATTATGCAAATAATACAATAACTAGTAAAAACTTAAAAGAAATAATTGATGAGGTTTTAGAAAGCGACAAATCAATAAAAGAAATAATAGAAGAAAATGGTATAGAAAATATAACAAATGATACAGAAATTAGAAATATAATAAAAGAAATAATAGAAGAAAATGAAGAAAGTGTTAATGACTATAAAGCAGGACACGATAGAGCAATTAAATATCTAATGGGACAAATAATGAAAAAGACAAAAGGAAAAGCAAATCCAAAAATGGCTATGGATATTTTAATAGAAGAACTTAAATAATTCCAAGTTGAAAAAGAAAATCACATAGTGTATAATTATACTTATATTAGGATGTGAAAATATGAGCAAAAAAACAAAATTAAAAATTAAAAATAAAAGTACAATTATTGGAATATTAGTATTTATCCTTGTTTTAGCAGGGATTTTTGCTGTGAAAAGTGTAATATCATCTGATGAAGGAAAAGCTATTTATGGAACAAGACTAGATGGAATAGAAGATGTTCAAATTACACAATCAACTAAAGATAAAGTAGTAAAAGCCGTAAGTGACAGTTCAAAGTCAACTGAAGTAACGACAGCTGGAAGAATAATAAACATTATCATTAAAGCAAAAGATACAACTTCATTAGAAGAAGCTAAAAAATTAGGAGATAAATGTGTTGAAGCATTTTCTACAAAAGAAAAGAAATATTATGATATTCAAATTTTTATCACAAACACAAAAAATAAATCACAATTCCCAATAATTGGTTATAAGCACCACAATAATGAAAAAATAACATGGTCAAAAGATAGAGCGGAGAATTAATATGAAAAAGAAGTTATTAATCATAATACCATTAATAATTGCAGTCGTAACATTTGTATTTGTATATAGATACTATAATAAAGAAGATAGTACAACAACATTAACAGTAACAGAAAAAAGATGGGTAGAAAATAACAAATCCCAAGAATATGACTTTGAAATAGTAAATGACTATCCACTATACGGTTTAAATGGAGAAGGCGTAATATTTGACTTCATATCAAGTTTTGAAGATAAAATAGGAATTACCTTTAATAAAATATCTTATCTAAAAACAGAAAGTACAAAAACAAATAGTTTTAAAATAAGAATATTAGACAATGATGAAAAATTATCTTCAAAAGATATACCATTATTTAATGATAACTATGTAGCGATAGGAAAAGAATATCAAAGACTAAATCATATTAAAGATATGAAAAATATTAAATTTGGAATATTTGAATCAGATAAAAGCGAAATAAGTTATTACTTAAAAGGTGGAACAAACTTATCATATGAAACTTATAATAATATTACAGATTTATATAAAGCCTTAGACAATGGAACAGTAAATATGATTATAGTTCCAAATATAATGTATTTAAACTATACAATTAAAAATGACAAGTATTCTATAAATTATTATTTCACAGAATTACAAAAACAAATAGTACTAACATTAAGTGAAGATAATAAAGAATTAAATACAATAGTTACAAAATATTATAATAAATGGAAACAAACAAGTTATGTAGATGCATATAATAAAGAATATCTAAACTATTACTTAGAAAATAATGAAGTAGATTCAAAAACAAAAACTAAATTAATATCTAAAAACTATGTATATGGATATGTAGAAAATACACCATATGAAAAGACAGTTAATGGTAAAGTTGCAGGTATTGCCGGAGAATATGTTGATAGAGTATCAAGACTAGCAGATATAAACTTTGAATACAAAAAATATGAAACAATTGCAGACTTAAAAAAGGCAATTGATAAAAAAGAAGTAGATATTTATTTTGATTACTATAACTATAGCAATAAAAAATATTTATCAACAGTATCAACATTTATAGAAGATTACGTAATTCTTGGAAAACAAGAAGATAATCATATAGTTAGTTCATTTGAAAGTTTAAAAGGCGAAAATATTGCTATGTTAAAAGATGATTCACTATATAATTACTTCAAAAATAACTCAAGAGCTAATATCAAAACATATGATAATTTAGATGATTTAGTAAAAAATGCTGGTTCAAGAATAATAGTAGTAGATAATGAAATATATTCATATTACCAAAATAACAAATTTAAAAAATTAAAATTACTATATAAAGATAATATGATGAATGATTATAAATTCATGGTTAAAAGTGATGATGAAGCATTCTATAATTTATTTAATTACATAATTAATACTAATTCATATTACAATTATAGAAATTCAGGAATAGAAAATTTAAGTGCTTCAATATTACAAGATTCAACATTTGAACAAGTATATACAATAGTATTAATAATTGTATTTACACCATTAATTATTCTAGGAATAGCTTATATATATTTGAAAAAGAAAAAAGCAAAGAAAAAAGTAAAAATTAGTGATAGACAAAAATATACAGATATGTTAACGTCACTTAAAAATAGAAATTATTTAAATGCTAAAATGCAAGAGTGGGAAGATTGTGAAGTATTCCCTCAATCAATAGTAATTGTAGACTTGAATAATGTTAAATATGTAAATGATAATTATGGACATGAAGAAGGAGACCAATTAATAGTAAAAGCAGCTGGAATACTAGTAAATACACAACTAGAAAACAGTGAAATAATAAGAACAGATGGTAACGAATTCTTAATATATTTAGTTGGATATAGCGATAGGCAAATTAATACATATACTAAGAAACTATCAAAAGAAATGAAAAATCTTCCACATGAATTTGGTGCTGCGATAGGATATAGTATGATAACAGATGAAATAAAGACATTAGACGATGCTATAAATGAAGCAACACTAGAAATGATAACAAACAAAGAAGAATATAAATAAAAGGTGATAGTATGGAAAAGGCAAGAAAGTTTATACTGAAAATATTTAGACTCTTAATGTACCCAGAGTTAAGAATATTACCAGGACAACTTGCCTTTTTTCTTGTAATGACAATAATTCCATTAGTCGCATTATTAGGAACAATGACAGCAACATTATCAATTTCAACAGAAACAGTTAGAGAAGCAGTATCAAATGCAGTTCCAGAACAAATAGCATCTATATTAAATAGCATAATAACAGGCCAAGGAATTACATTTAATATAATAATATTTTACTGTTCAGCATTCCTATTAGCTTCAAACGGAGCTTATTCAATGATAAATACATCAAACGAAATATATAAAGTTACACCAAGAAATATTTTAAGTAGAAGAATGAAAGCAATTTTTATGACATTTATCTTCGTAGGACTATTTTTATTTCTAATTTTAGTACCTGTATTTGGTAGTAACATATTTGAAATAATAATTAATTTAACAGGAAATACAAAATTAGTTATGTTCCTACAATCATTTTTATCTATACTAAAATATCCATTTATATTAGTCATATTATATATAAATATAAAACTTATATACGTAATAGCTCCAGATCAAGAAATAGAAACAAAAACAACAAATACAGGAGCATTATTCACTTCATTAGGATGGATTTTATCAACAGAAATATTTGCATTTTATATTGATAAATTTACAAGATATGATATATTTTATGGTAGTTTATCAAACATTTTAATATTATTATTATGGATTTACTTATTATCATATATATTCGTATTTGGAATGATTATAAATGCCAGTTACAAAGAAGAATAACACTTCTTTGTTTTTTTGTATTTCAAAACTAATAAATAATATGATAAAATTATATATAATATGGACCACTCAAGATAATTGAAAATAATATACAATGGTGCTATAATTAAATGTGCAAAGTAAAGAGAGGTAATTTATGAAAAGAATTAAAATTGCTATAAAAAAAGGAAAAGATAATTTAATTAAACAATTCAAAAAAGTAAAAAATGAACATTTAATTAAAGAATACTTTAAAAATAATGCTTTATTTGTAACTTTTGTATTAACGGGAGTTTTAAGCTCTACTGTACTAAGATTTTTCTGTATGCATACATTGGAAAACTTTTTATCAATAAAAGCAATAATGGCAGATTTAGTGGTCGTAAGTGCAATAGGGGCATTTGGCTATTTGTTAAAACCTAAAAATAGATTTGCTTACTATCTAGGCTTTAACATATTTTTAACCGCAATATGTATGATTAATTCTGTATATTATACATTTTATACATCATTTGCATCAGTTTCAATGTTATCCCTAACACAATATATTGGTGATGTAGGAGATGCAGTTGTAGAAAATGTACTTCAATTAAAAGACTTAGTATATCTATTATCACCAACTGCATTGATTGCTGTTCATTTAAAATTAAAAAAGAAAAATTATTATAAAAAATTTGAATTAAAAGCAGAAAGAAAAAAGAAAACATTAAAAACATTAGCTTTTTCGGGAGTATTATTATTTATTTTCTTAATCACAATGTCATCACTTGATGTATCAAGATTTTATAAACAATGGAATAAAGAATACATAGTAATGCGTTTTGGTATTTATATTTATCAAGCAAACGATTTAGTAGTTTCAATACAACCAAAAATAAATTCAATGTTTGGTTATGAAAAAGCAAAGAATACTTTTGATGAATACTATAAAGATTCAAAAAATGTTGAAACTAATGAGTACACAAATATATTTGAAGGAAAAAATGTAATTGTTATTCATGCAGAAAGTATGATGAGAAACGCAATGGAATTAAGTTTTAATGGCCAAGAAGTAACACCAAACTTAAATAAATTAGCCAGTGAAGGTTTATTCTTTTCAAACTTCTATTCACAAGTAAGCGTTGGAACAAGTAGTGATTCAGAATTAACCTTTAATACATCATTAATGCCTACAAAGAGTGGAACTGCATTTGTTTCTTATTCAGATAGAACTTATATCTCAACGCCTAAGTTACTAACAGAAAAAGGTTATTACACATTTAGTATGCATGCAAATAACGCTGATTTCTGGAATAGAAGAGCAATGCATAATACTTTAGGATATAAGAAATTCTATAGTAAAACAGATTATAAAGTAACAAAAGAAAATACCATAGGATTAGGATTGTCAGATAAGGAATTTTTTAAACAATC
Source organism: uncultured Bacilli bacterium (assembly GCA_934140575.1). Classification (GTDB taxonomy): domain Bacteria; phylum Bacillota_I; class Bacilli_A; order RF39; family UBA660; genus UBA3789. The sequence goes on from CAKPBJ010000013.1 coordinate 30,827, forward strand.
AATACCAAAAATTAAAAAAATATCAGAAAAGCATGATAAATGGTATGGAATATCAATTATGTTATCAAATCATACACCATTCTCAGATGTAGAAAGATATGGAGAATATAATGTAGATATAAAAGGTACAGTAACAAAAGAAGATGGTACACAAGAAGAAGTAACATATCCATACATGGAAGGAACTAAGTTAGGCAACTACTTTAAATCACTTCACTATGCAGACAGTGCACTAGGAGAATTTATAAATGAACTTGACGAAGCTGGATTATTAGATAATACAGTAATAGTTCTATATGGAGATCATGATGCAAGATTACCTAGAAGTGAATATAACAAATTATATAATTACAACATGGAAACACATGAGTTTCTAACAGAAGATGATCCAAATTATAAAGAATATGATTCATTCCAATATGAAGTAGGAAGAAGAGTACCATTTATTATCTGGACAAAAGATTCAAAAGGCAATGAAAAATTAAATAGAGAAATAACTGATGTTATGGGAATGTACGATGTAATGCCAACACTTGGAAATATGCTTGGATTCTCAAATAAATATGCACTAGGACATGACATATTCAACATCAAAAATAATAATATAGTAGTATTCCCTAATGGAAATTGGGTTACAAATAAAATGTATTATAATAGTCAAAAAGAAGCATATTTATCATTATCAGACGAACCAATTACAGAAGAAGAAATCACAAAAAATTCAGAGTATACTAATAAATTACTTGATGTATCAAATGATATAATTGTATTTGACTTATTAAATGAAAAAAAATCTAAAGAAATATCAGGAGAGTAGAAAGGAATAAATATGAAATTAAAAAAGAAAGCAAAAAGAATACTTATTATTTTATTAATTGTTGTAGTACTAATAGCTGGATTCATAATTTATAAACAAGTATCAAAAACTACAGAAACAAAAGAAGTAAAAATTTTAAGTGAAATAAAGGATTATGATTATAAATTAAAAGAAACTAAACCAAAAGCCTATAAAAATATGTTTTATGAATTAAAAGATATATTAGAGGCAAAAAAAGTTGATGAGGAAGCATACTTAAAACAAATATCAAAAATGTATATTTATGATTTCTATTCATTAAAAGATAAATCAGCTAAAACAGATGTTGGTGGAGTTGACTTTGTATATAGTGATGTTTTAGCAAATTATTTATTAAATGCAGAAGATACATATTATAAATATGTAGAAAGTAATATATATAATAATAGAAAACAAGACTTACCAGTAGTAGATGTGGACTCTATTAAAATAGAAGATGTAAAACAAGAAGAATATGCATATGGAGAAAAAACAGATGAATCAGCGTATACAGTAAATGTATCATGGAAATATACAGATGATTCGTATTCTGACTATCAAAAAGAGGCAACAATGATATTTATTCACGATGGAAAAAAATTATGTTTAGTAGAACTACAATAGTAGTTCTTTTTTTATAGATATTGATTCTTTGTCAAATAGTGTATATAGATACAAATAAACAATAATTGTTCCTATAATCTACAATAGTAAATTTATCCTAATAAAACTTTAAAATTTATAATTGATAAATTATAATATGAAAAATATTTAGTACAGAATTTTAATTACATAATATAGAGAAGGATATATATAAATCTATAGAACTAATCTAGCAGGTTATTAAAGTATAAATAAACAGATATCCTTATATAATTAGTATATTAAATTCTACAAGACAAAGATATAAGAATAAAGGAAATAAAAATAATACAAATTTAATAAATATATAATTTATAGACAACAAAAAAGACAATCAATAAAATTGTCTTTTTTAATAATTTCTATTCAGTTGGAGCCTTATCAGAGGTACTGCCAGATATATCACCAGAAGAACCATCAGAAGAACCACTATTCTCACCACCTGAATTAATAGGTGGCTTAGAATCTACATCTTCTTTCTTATCACCATTACTCTCAGTCTTATCATCCTTTGAAGTACTTGTGGATGTATTATTTTTAGTAGTAGTTTTTTCATCAGAATCCTTCTTTGTACTACCACCAGATAATGTAAGAGTAACACTTCCAGATATTAAATCAATACGTTTATTTGCAGGATAACTTTGGGAAACTACATGACCACCAGTTCCTTTAAATACAACTGATATTCCAAGTCTTGAAGCTGCACTTCTAGCTTGTGCTTCAGAGTCACCTACGAAGCTAGGTAATAAAGTATAAGCGTGATTTGATTTATAAGGACCCTCTCCAATAACTTCAACCTCATATGGCTCATTTATTGAGAATGAGAATTTTTTAATTGTTTTATGTTCAGCAAGCTCCAAATTTTCTTTCATAGCTTGAATTATATCCTTACGACTATTTTTATTTGGTACATAATCCCAAAGGACCATTCTAGCACGTTCATCATAAATCATTTGACCAGTACCTTGTAAATATAATCTTTGAATACTTACAATATCAGATTCATCAGAACTTAAACTCTTCTTTAATATGTCCTTACCAACATTATAGAAAGAAAGAATTTGTTTTGTAGTAAGGTTTGTATCCATACTATTAGATACAGTGTTCAAAATATCCATAAAAGTAGAAACATCATCAATTGTCTTAATTTTATTAATTAATGCTTTTATTATTTCTTGTTGATGCTCAGCTCTACCAAAATCTCCATTTACAAGTTGTTTTCTGTTTCTTGCATAAACTAATGCTTGTTCACCGTTTAATACTTGTTGACCTGGTTGAATACATATTTGACTACCACGAGAAGAATCATCTGTACATAATTCTTTCTCAACATTCATCTCAACACCACCAACAGCATCAACTAATTTAACTAAACCTTTAAAGTTAATCTTTGCATAATAGTCAATATTAACATTAAAGTAGTCTTCTATCGTATTAATCATACAATCATTACCATAAGCAGCTGCATGAGTTATCTTATTTTCAGGCTTTCCACTCCAACAAGATATAGGAACATAACTATCTCTTGGAATAGAGAACATAGTAGCATTAAGTGTTTTTGGATTAAAAGTAATAAGAATTAAAGTATCACCATTTGCAATAGCATTCTCACTTAAAACTTCATCTGTAGAATCAATTCCCATAAGAAGAATAGTAAATGGTTCAGTAATACTCTTACCAGAAGAAGCAGTTTCTACTGAAGAACTACTAGCTTTTTTCATTTTTTTACTTTTACTAATTATAACTTTTGTATCTGTCTCAATATTTTCATATCCTGTAATTCCTGAAAACATAGATGGATAATGACTTGAAACAAACATTCCATCGATTTCTCCAGAATATAAATCAACAAGCATACTTGTATAATCATCATACTTAGTAATTTTATTTTCATCATTCAATTTATTTTCTTTAATTATCTCTTGAGGAATAATATATCCTTCAGGACTGGTCTTATCAGATAAAATACCAATAGTCATATCAGATAAATCCTTAATATCATTTGCCTTATTATTACTCATTACAATTAAATCACTTTTATAAGTTACATAAGTTTTATTTAATCCACTTATTTTTCCATACACATAAAATATTGCTCCACCAACAATTAAGCAAATAATCATGTATAGAATAACAAGTACTAAGAATGTTTTTTTCTTAGTTTTCTTCTTCTCATTATTTTTAAAATACTTTTTACATTTAAATAATATAAAAATATCTATAAAAACAAAAATACCTATCACAATATATCTAATCAATGTTTCAATAGAACTAAGTAATAATAATTCATATATTGCAAAAATACTACTTAAAATTGCACTAATTCCAAAAAAACATGCGATTTTACTAAATAAACCAGAACCTTCTTTTTTCTCTTTTTTTGCCATATTCTTCCTCCAAACATAAAAACTCTTATTATAAAATTATAACTAAAATCTATCACTTTTACAAGACTACGAAGTTTACTTGTATAAATATAAAAAATGTACTGTAAAAAAAATGTAAATAACTAAGTTCTAAAATAAAAAATATATCTTTAAAAAAATATACCTGTTATAATATTATATATAATTAGGATAGTAGAGGAGGTATATAATAATGAAAAGAAAAGAAATAATATTAATGATTATATTTTCAATCTTTTTCATAAGTAAAAATACATATGCCTTTGATGCTAATAATTATCAATACAAAAGTCTTTGTGGTTCATATGAGGTTGCAGGATTTCATTCAGATGGTGTAATAGATCCTGTATATTGCACAAATAATTTCAATGATGCTAAAAACTGGATGAAAAACAATGGTGCTAAAGATTTAGCCGTTATGACTAAAGTGAATGGAAAAACAAAGATAATTGATGCCAATATGGCCTTATTAGATTTAAGTGTAAATCCTGATACTTTAACTTATTTCTTTGGAAATAGTGAATTAACAGGTAGTGCTTATACATATATGGATACTGGTTCATTATATGGTGGAGTAGATGGTGCACATCTAGATTCTGCGTATTCAAACGCAAAAGGAGTATGGACTGCAAAAGTAAAAATTGGAAATTATACAGGTTGGATTAAACAGACAGCATATGAAATAGTTCCAATAACTTGGATAAAATCATCTAGTTCATATACAATAACAAATAGCTCAATAAGACATAACTATGTATCAAAGATTCAAAATACTTATAGTGGAAGTAGTGGTAGAACAATAGGACCAAAACCAGATATGTTATCAGAAGGAACTTACTATTCATATGATGGTCATTACTTTTATAAAAGTCTAGAAACTTTAATTAAAGATTACAAAAGTGGAAACTATAATAATTCAGTAAATAAAAATAATGAATATTATAATTATTATATGTACTTATCAAATCATACAAAAACCAGTTATTCTAGTTTAAATATAGATGAATATATAAGAAATAATATGGGAATTAAACAAGATGCGTACGGAAATGCAAGTAACAACGGTTCATCTAGACTATATGGTTCAGGAACATTTTTCTATTATGCTCAACAAAAATATGGAGTAAATGCAATTTTATCTCTTAGTTTAAGTAGAAATGAAACTGCTAACGGAGCAAGTAAACTTGCAGTTGAAAAAAATAATGGATTTGGACTTAATGCAGTAGATTCTAATCCAATTCATGCAGCAAATTGGTATCCAACATTTGCAAGCAGTATTTTAGGATACGCTTCAAAATGGATAACTGATGGATATGCACATCCAGTTGATTGGAGATACTTTGGTCCACAATTTGGAGATAAATTAATTGGTATGAATGTTAAATATGCATCAGATACATATTGGTCAGAAAAAATGGCCTCAAATTATTACTCTTTAGATACAGCTCTAGGATTACAAGATTATAATTATTATCAATTGGGAGTAGTAACAGGACCAACAAATGCCTATAAAGAAGCAAATACATCATCTAAACTAGTATACAAGTATCCAGAAAAAGAAGATGCTGTAGTAATAGTTGGAGAAGTAACATCAAATGGAGAAAAATGGTATAAATTAGTAAGTGATTTAAATGTAAATTCAAATTATGATTATCAATCAGGAAATGATTATAATTGGAATGCATACGTTTATGTAAAAGCAAATCAAGTAAAAAAAATAAATAAAGGAAAAAATGGATATATTACACCAAATTCAGTAACAGAATATCAAGATAGTAATTATTCATATAATTTATTAATAGATAACAAAGAATTATCTCCAAAGGTTGGAATTTCTACAAATAATATTCCATATTATTATGATTCCTCACTAACAAGCAAGACAGGAAGTACACTATTAAAAGATAGATATGTAATGATTTATGCGATAGCATATGATAATAATGGTAGAACAATTTCATACTTAGTATCAAGCGATTATTGGTATAGTCAAAAACATTGGGTAAGTGCTGATTCAATTAAACAAACAAACACATCATATGGACGAGTTTCAGTAACTGCTTCAGGAAATCAATATACATGGGTAAATTACAATACGGAAGACGCTAAGTACTCTTTAATTAGTGGATTATATACAAATTCTTATGTTCCTGTTCTAGAAAAAAAAGTAGTAAGTGGAAGTACATGGTATAAAGTACCAGTATCCCTAACATCAAATAATAATGTTTATGGTTGGACTTTAGCTCAAGCACCTAATGTTTCAATATCTTTATCAACACCAATTGTGGAAAATAATCCCCCAGTAATAGAAGCTGTGGATAAAACAATTATAGAAGGGGACAATTTTAATCCAAAAGAAAATGTAAAAGCATATGATACAGAAGATAAAGACATAACATCAAAAATTGAAGTTTTAGAAAATAAAGTAGATTCAAAAACACCAGGTACATATAAAGTTATATATAAAGTAACTGACAGTAATAATGCATCAACTACAAAAACAATAACAGTTACAGTAAAAGAAAATAAAGCTCCAGTAATAGAAGCAAATGATAAAACTATTAAAATGGGAGATTCATTTAAAGACCTTGATGAAGTAAAAGCAACAGATGAAGAAGACGGAGATATAACAAAAAAAATAAAAGTAAAAGAATCAACAGTTGATACAAAAACACCAGGTATCTATAAAGTAATTTATGAAGTAACTGATTCTAAAGGAAAAACATCAACAAAAGAAATAAAAGTAACAGTAGAGAAAAAAGAAGACGATAAAAAAGACGATAATATAAATCCAGGAGATTCAGATTTAGACATAGATGATTTAGATGAAACTGATGGAATATTCTACTTAGATTACATGAAAGTTATAAATAATAAATTACAGATAAAAGGATATAATACAATAAATGGTATTAATAATGATTTAGATACTGATATTAAATATTATATAATGTATTATAATATCGATACTGAAGAATATAGTATTGATGAAATGAATAGAATAAAAGACAAAAAAGAAATAACAAGACCAGTATTTGGACCTGATGACAAAGATTATAATTACTCATGGTTTAAATATGACTTTAATTTAAAAGATATAGAAAATGGTAATTATATATTATCAGTAATTGCTATGACAGATAATGAATATTCTGTAAATATCATTTCAAATTTATTAAATAAAGAACAAGTAACATCATATAATGGAGATAAAAAAGTAGTAATTAGAAACAACTATAATTACAAAGAATCTCCAGTAGAATTAATAATAAGAGATAATGAACTTGCTAAAAAGACAGCCTCATCTTATTATAATCAATATGATACTGTAAGAACATTAGAATTTAATAATAATAAACTACATATAAAAGGATTAACTTATTCATATGGAATGAATTTAGGTAATAATAAAATAATAACTAGAAAGATAATATTTGAGAATCAAAAAACATATAAAACATATAGTTATGAGTTAGATTATACGTTAGACGGATTATATGAAGCAATACTACCTGATGACGATAACTTATCAAAAGAAAAAGCATGGTATGATAAAACAATAGATTTAAAAGAAATACCAAAAGGTACATATACAATCTATATCACAACAAGTGCTAATATTACCGATATTTCAGAATTACCAAACAGTTTAAACAAAGACTATTCAAAAATAAAAACAACTATAGATAATAAGAAATATTCATTTAATACTAACTTCGATAGAGATAGTAGAATAGAATTAATTGTAGAATAATTAAACAATTTAAAAGTCTTACTCCAACAAAAGGTAGTAAGATTTTTTTAGTTAAAATAATTAATTTGGTAAAATTAATTATTTGCTAACTTATATTATAAATAAAATAAAAAAACATCTAAGAAAAAAATATAAATCATCTTAGAAATAATATATGAATTTAGTAAAAGTAC
>CAKPBJ010000014.1 GCA_934140575.1 uncultured Bacilli bacterium
CAAGAGGAGACTACTATAAATAGTTTAAGAGGTGATTCAGTAATGGATGAGGCATATGATGAGCTAGAAAGAATAAGCAGGGATACAGGTATAATTGGGTTATATGATGCGGAGAAAGTTGAGAGAAAAGTATATAATTCAAAGATGAACTATGCTGAGAAAATTGGTATGGAAAAAGGTATGCAAGAAGGCATGGAAAAAGGCATGCAAGAAGGCATGGAAAAAGGTATTAAGAAAGGAATAAAACAAGGAATAGAACAAGGTCTTAGGGAAGGTGAACATGCAAAGACAATTGAGATTGCAAAAGAAATGTTAAAAGAAAATATAGATATAAATATAATATCTAAAGTTACTAATTTATCAATTTCTGAAATTAATAGTTTATAGAAATAATTTAATCTTTTCATTGTTTAATGAAAAGATTTTTTGATTTAAAAATAGTATTAAAAATATGTAATTCCTTATTAATATTTATTGCTTAATTTTATAAATTGTGGTAAAATTTTAACGTTTGGAGGAGTAGTTATGAAAAAAACAAAAATTATTTGTAGTATAGGTCCTGCTTCTAACAGTCCGGAAGTAATGGAACAATTAGTTTTGAAGGGAATGAATTGTGCACGAATCAATCTTTCTCATGCAACTGAGGAGAGTGCACTTGAAACAATTGATGTTGTTCGTCAAGTAAGAAATTCTACAGGACTTCCTGTAGCTATTATGTATGATACTAAGGGACCAGAGTTTCGTACTGGGAATTTTGAGGACGAAGATGGTGTTAAAGTAGAAATTGATGATACTATCAAAATGGTTAAGGAAAATGTTATTGGAAATAGAGAACATTTTAGTGTTAATCATCCTGAGGCAATTGATTATATTCAAGTTGGATCTCATGTTTTAGTTGATAATGCTTTACTTGATTTAGAAGTTATTGAAAAGGGAGAAGATTACGTTGTATTAAAGGCTTTAAATAATGGTGAAATTAAAAGTCATAAGACTTTAAATGTTCCTGGAATTAATTTGAATTTACCATTTATTAGTGAAATAGATAAAAAGGACATTACTTTTGCTGCTAAGCATTCATGTGATTATTTGGCTTTATCTTTTGTTAATACACCAGAAGATGTTATTGCTGCACGTAAAATTATTGAAGATGCTGGTGGAGATGCAAGAATTATTTCAAAAATTGAAAGTCAAACAGGTGTTGAAAATTTAGATGAGATAGTTTCTGTATCTGATGGAATAATGGTTGCTAGAGGTGATCTTGGTGTTGAGGTACCTATGGAAGAACTTCCTATTATTCAAAAACAAATAATTACTAAGTGTCGTGAACATGGTAAGTTTGCTATTGTTGCTACAGAAATGTTAGCTTCTATGTATACTAATCCAAGACCAACAAGAGCTGAAGTATCAGATATTGCAAATGCTGTAATTGATGGAACTGACTGTGTAATGTTATCTGGAGAAACTACTGTTGGAAAGTATCCTATACAAGCAGTTGATTTTATGGCAAGAATTTGTGAACATGTTGAATCAACTATTGACTTTACTAAACATGTTCAATATAAAAGAAAAATTGCAATTTCAGATACTATTGCTAAGTTAGTTGTAGATGCTGTTGAATATGATGATATTAAACTTATTGTTACTACTACAATGACTGGATATACTGCAAGAAAAATTAGTAATTTAAGACCTAACTGTACAATTCTTGCTTGTTGCCCATCAAATCATATTGCAGAAAAAGTTGCTTTAAACTTTGGGGTAAAACCAGTTGTTACTAAAGTTTTCAATACTACTGATGAAATTATTGAAGATGCAAAGAGCAGAGCTGTTTCTGAATTTAATCTTCAAAAGGGTGATTTAATTGTTATTACTGGAGGTTTCCCTCTTGGTATATCTAGAACAACAAATTATATTAGAATCGTTGAAATTTAAAATGAAAAAGAGTTCAAAATGAACTCTTTTATTATGCTTTAATATCGAAAATTTTATTATTTTCTTAATATATCTAAATATAAATCATATAGTTTTTGTGTACCATTTTCTAAATAATAATAGTGAAATATATAAGGTATAAATAGACATAAAGTTACTACAAATAATAAGAATAAAAATATATTTTCTAAAAATAGAAAAGAAATTAAAAATATAATTGTTGAAATTCCTGCAAAGAAAGTAACTATTAAGTGTACTAATCTTTCATGTTGAAAAAAATTTATTACATGTAATGCTTCTTCTTTTAATTCTTTATTTACTTTTTCTTTTTTGTTTTCTTGTTCTAGCTTATTTATGTAATCTTCTAATTTTATTTTCATTATAATTTATCTCCTAAGCCTGAATTATTAAATGTTTCTTCGTCTTCCATAAGAAGTTCGTGAATTTCTTCTTCTTTTGTATCAAGGTAAACTTCTTCAATACGGTCAACTCTACATTTTTCGGCTTTTAGTATAGATTCTATTTTGTCAACTGTATCTTCTAAAATATCATTTACTACTACATAGTTATATTTTGTTACTTCGTTAATTTCTTTATACGCTTCATGGAATCTTTTTAATATTTTGTCATTTGATTCAGTACCTCGCTTTTTCAATCTTCTTACTAATGTTTTTAGTGATGGTGGCATGATGAAGATGAATATTGCTTCGGGAATTAATTTCTTTATATTTGTAGCTCCTTCAATTTCTATTTCTAATATTACGTCGATTCCCTTTTCTATTTTTTCTTTAATAAATGCTTTAGGCGTACCATAATAATTTCCAGCATAATTTGTATATTCTAAGAAGTAATTATTATTTATTTTATTTTCAAAATCTTCTTTTGTTAGATAATAATAGTTTATTCCTTCTTTTTCTCCTTCACGAGGATTTCTTGATGTTGCGGATACTGATAACCAACGTGTTTTATTATCTTTTTCTAGTAGTTTATTAATGACTGTTCCTTTTCCTGCACCTGATGGTGCACTTATAACAATAATTTGACCTGTCTTTTTTTGTTTTAACATTTTTTTATCCATGTTTATTCTCCTTTATAATAAATAATTTTTTGTAATTCTTTTTTATATAAATTTTCATTATTTGGAATATCATATATTTCTGTTGTTTCTAATTCATATTTTAACATCTCATCCATATTTTGAGTTATTTTAGATATTACTTTTATAGAAGTTTCTTTTTTTATACTATTTAAATATAATCTGCCATTATCATTAAATCCTAATATTCTAATATAATTAATGTTTTTAAAGCTATTTGCTTTTTCTTTTGTGAAATTACATAGAATATGAATTAGCATTCTATTGATTTTGTTGTAGGTATATCTTTTTGATTTAACTGATTTTATTAATTCATCTATCGTTTTTACATTTTTAATATTTTTCTTTAATAATTTGTCAAAACCTGTATCAACAGTTTGATATATTTCTAGATTTTTGGTTGTGATTATTTTATATTTTAATATATCAAAGTAGTCATCTAAAAAATGAAGTTTTGTAAGATATGGAAGTACATAATCTGGAACATGTCCTTTTATATTTTTTTTGTTTTTTAGAGCTTCTCTAATTGCTGTTGCACTGGAGTTAATTTCATTTAATTCTTGATTGTGATAATTATTATTTCTTTTTATTGTGATTGGTTCTATTTTATAGTTATGTTTTAATATTGTTTTTATGTAACTTATTCCTAGTAAGTCATTTGGAGTATCTATTTTTTTACCTGTTAAATCTTGTAGAGCTAAAGATAGAGCGGTAGGATAGTTATTTCCAAATTTTGAATATATTTTTACTAATTTATCAAATTCAGGGTTATTTATTTCTGTTCTAGCAATTAATGTTAGATCTTCTATATTGTCTGATTCACTACCAAATACAACTTTTTCTACACCTAAATTTTCAAGTATTGTGATGGCTCCATAGCTAAAATAATCTGCTGATTGAGTTGAGAATGGGAAAGGTAGTTCTATAACTAAATCTATACCTGCTTTTAAAGCTATTTCTGTTTTTTTCCATTTATCAATTATTGAAACATCACCACGTTCTGTAAAATTACCATTCATAACTAGGATGATTTTGTAATCTTTATATGTTTTTTTTATCTTATTTAAATGATATAAATGACCATTATGAAATGGGTTATATTCTGCGATAATTCCAATTGCTTTCATAAAAGACCTCTTTTCTATTTCCTGTATTTTATCATATTACTTTTTTTTTTACAATTAGCATATAATATTATGTAAAGTTTATTAAATTACTGGTAAATATATTAATTGTTTTTAAAAATATGATATAATTTTGTTGAGTGGAGGCGCATCTTATGAAAGTAGTTGTTGCTGCTGGTGGGACTGGTGGTCATATATATCCAGCGATTGCAATAATAAATAAAATATTAGAAAAAGATAGTAAGGCAGAGATTTTATACATAGGTACTACTGATAGAATGGAAAAAGATATTATACCTAAGCTTGGGATAAGGTTCGTTGGTATTCCTATGGCTGGTTTAAATAGAAAAAATATTTTTAAGAATTTTTCTGTTTTGAATAAGTTTAGGTTGGCTATTAATAAGGCAACTGATGAATTAAAAAAATTTAGTCCTGATGTTGTTGTTGGGGCAGGTGGATATATTACTGCACCTGTTTTGTATGCAGCACATAAATTGAAGATTCCAACTATTATTCATGAACAAAATTCTATACCTGGAGTTTCAAATAAGTTTATTGGTAATTTTGCGGATAAAATTTGTGTATCATTACCTAGTAGTTTAGATATGTTTCCAAAAAATAAAACTGTTTATACTGGTAATCCTAGAAGTGAAGAAATTATTAAGGCTAAGAAGAAGTTAAAAAGTGATTTTGGTTTTGATGAGTCTAAAAAACTAGTAATATTTGTTATGGGAAGTTTAGGTAGTACTACTATGACTCAAAAAATAAAAGAATTAATACCGGGATTTAATAATAAAAATTATCAAGTTTTGATAGTTACTGGAAAAAATTATTATGATGATTATAAAGATATTTCTATATCTGATAATGTTAAGATTGTTCCTTTTATTGAAGATTTAATTAATTTGATGAAGGATAGTGATTTAATAGTATCTAGAGCTGGAGCATCTACAATTGCAGAGATTACAGCAATTGGACTTCCAGCAATATTAGTACCTAGTCCTTATGTTACTAATAATCATCAATATAAAAATGCTAAAGCACTTGAAGATGTTGGTGCTTGTAAAATTATTTTAGAAAGTGATTTTTCTCGTGATACAATAATAAGGGAAATAGATAAACTTTTTGATAATAGAGAAGATTATAATAAAATGAGTAGTGCAAGTCATACTTTAGGAATAGATGATTCTGCAACTAGAATTTATGAAGAAATAAAAAAGATTATTAGGTGATAATATGAATGATATTATTCAAAAAATTAAAGAAGAAAATATTTGTAAAATTGATGAGGGTGTAAGTTTAAGTAAATTAACTACTTATAGAGTTGGTGGTAAAGCTTCATGTATTGCTTATCCTAAAGATATAAATGAACTTGTTAATTTATTAAAATTATTAAAGAGTAATGGTGTTAAGTATAAATTACTTGGTAATGGTTCTAATTTACTTTTTAGTGATAATGATTATCAAGGCGTTTTAATTAAACTTAGTGAGTTTAATAATATTGAATTTATTAGTAAGAATAAGCTTAGAGTTGGTGCAGGATATTCTTTAATTAAACTTAGTTTACTTACTGCAAAAAAGGGACTTACAGGTCTTGAGTTTGCATCAGGTATTCCTGGTAGTGTAGGTGGAGCTGTTTTTATGAATGCAGGAGCATATAAGTCTGATATGGGGTATGTTGTTGAAAGTGTTAAGGTACTGACTCCAAATTATGAAGTTATCAATTTAGAAAATAAAGAGATGAATTTTCATTATAGATCTTCTTATTTGCAAAAGAATAGAGATTATATATGTTTAGAAGTTATAATAAAATTACAGGTTGGAAAAAGAGATGCAATTGAAGAAGTTATTAAGGAAAGAAGAGAGCGTCGTATCGCTTCTCAACCTTTAGAATATCCAAGTGCAGGCAGTGTTTTTAGAAATCCAGAGGGTAATTTTGCGGGTAAGCTTATTGAAGATTGTTCTTTAAAGGGAATGAAACGTGGAGGAGCAATGATTAGTGATAAGCATGCTAATTTTGTAGTTAATTATAAAGATGCAACTAGTAGTGATATTAAATATTTAATTGATCTTGCACATGATACAGTTTTAGAAAAATATGGAATTGATATGAAAATAGAACAAGAATTTGTTAATTGGGAGTAAACATGGCAAAAAAAATAGTCAAGAAGAGAAAACTAAAATTATTTAATATTTTAATAGTTCTAGTAGTTTTAGGAGGACTATTTTTTGGTGTGTATACATTAATTAATGTTCCTATTAAGAATATTGTTGTTAAAAATACAAATTATTTAAATGATGACTATATACTAGAACTTGCAGGTATTAAAGATTATCCTAGCTTTGTACTTACTAAGTCTAGTGATATTAAGAAAAGACTTAAGAACTCCAAATATATAAATAGTGTGTCTATAAGTAAAAAATGGGGATTTATTCTTTTGCTAGATGTTTCTGAAAATAGGCCTTTATTTTATAGTGTATCTGATAATAAATATGTTTTAAGCAATATGGGTACTGTTCGAGATGATACTATTAGTCATAATTTTAGAGTACCTAGACTTCTCAATTATGTACCGGATAATAAATATAAAAAGTTTGTTAATGGTATGAATAGTGTTAAGGCAGATACTTTATCAAAAATTAGTGATATTGAATATAAACCTAATGATTATGATAAGGATAGATTTCTATTATATATGGATGATGGTAATATGGTGTATTTGACTTTAACTAAGTTTAAAATGATAAATCATTATAATGAGGTATTAACTCAATTAGATAATCATAAAGGTGTATTATATTTAGACAGTGGAAATCATTTTAAGATAATGGAGTAGGAGAGATTATATGATAAGTTTTATAAGAGATAATTATAAAAGTATTATAAAATTTATTGTATTATTTTTCTTTTTTTTCTTTTTCTTAGTATTTTGTTACAACATATATCAAGGAGATAGTGTTTGGAATTATGGGTTTAGTTATGCTCTTTTAAGAGGAGAGGTACCATATTTAAACTTTAATATGGTAGTACCTTTATTTAGTCCATTTTTATATAGCTTGGGTCTTCATTTATTTAATGATATATTAATGATTTATATAGAACAGAGTATCTTACTTTGTATATTAGTTTATCTTTTAGAAAAATTAGTTGGAAAAAATTATATTATATTTATTCTTGGGATATGTATGTTTTATCCGGTAAGACTATGTAGTACAATTTTTCCTGGATATAATTTTATTGTTTTTTTGTTATTGATTTTTTTATTTTATATATTAAAAAATAAAAAGAGTGATATGTTAGTTGGAGTTGTACTTGGAGTTATATTTTGTACTAAACAAACTGTTGGACTGGTTTTATTTATTCCTAGTTTATATTACTTAATTTTTGATAGAAAGATATTTTTTAAAAGATTAATTGGTTACTTTATACCAATAGTAATTATGACTTTCTATTTAATTGCTACTGGTAGTTTTACTAAATTTATTGATTTATGTTTTTTAGGTTTATTTAGTTTTGCTTCTAATAATAAAAGCATTTCTTTATTTTATTTTGTATTATTTCTTGGAGGTATTTTTTACTTAATATTTAGAATTATAAAAAATAGAAAAGATTATGAATTATATTATTTGTTATTATATAGTTTTATTAGTTTACCAATAATTGATTTTTATCATGTATCTTTATTTTTAATTGGAATACTTTATTTAGTATGCCGTGATATTAATATTAGGAATATTGTATACAAATATTTAATTGTATTTATAATTGTTTTATTCAGTAGTAGTGGTTTTATTGAATATAAGGCTTTTAATGGTTTTCATTTTAATAACTATAGGCATTTTACTTTATATATGAAAACATATAATTATGATTATAGTGTTAAATCTATTAATGATTTTACTAAGAAATATGATAATGTTTATTATTTATTTAGTAGTTCTGATAGTTTTTTCTTTAAAATTAATAATGATAAAGATATTACTTATTATGATTTGTTGAATTATGGTAATTTTGGTTATAATGGAGAAGAAGAGGTAATTTCTATGATAAGTAATATTTCACCTAATAGTATTATTGTTACTGATTCTACTTTATGTAATAAGAATAATAATCGTAATAGTCAATTTATTTGTGATAGTTTATCTGTTCTTAAGAGTTGTAAATTAGTAAAAAGTTTATCTAATTATAGAATATATATTAAAGAGTAATATTATTAGTTCTATAAAATTATCTTGTTATTTAGAAAAGAAATTAAGTATTTGTAAATTGTATATTATTATGATATATATTTAGTATAGTATGAGAGGATTTATTATGAGAAAAGGTGTTATATATTCTATATTTTTATTCATAATTATTTTAGGGTTTAATTTATTTTTATATCCTTCTACATTAGATGAGATATGGAACTATGGATTTTCTTATAATATATTAAATGGAGTTTTACCTTATCGTGATTTTAATATGGTTTTGACACCTCTTTATTCTTTTATTATGACAATTCCATTATTTATATTTGGAAATAATATTTTAGTTTTTCATATATTTAATGTTTTTATAATTATTTCGTGTTTTTTAATTTTATATAAATTATTAGGTGAAAAAGCTTGGCTTTGTATGATTGTATTTTGGGCACCTTTTTCTATTTTATATCCTAGTTATAATTTATTTTTATTACTTTTATTTTTAATTTTGATATATTTAGAAAAGATGAATAAAAGTGATTATTTAATAGGATTTATATTAGGACTTTTAATTCTTACTAAACAAACTGTAGGTGGACTTGTATTAATTCCAGGACTTCTTTATTGTTTAAAAGATAAGAAAAAATTAATTTCTAGAATTATTGGATGTTTAATTTCTTGTGGTATCTTTTTAATATATTTAATTATTACAAAGTCCTTTATGAATTTTTTAGATTTATGTTTATTTGGATTATTTGATTTTGCTGGTAGTAATGGTAATTACAATAACTTATGTTTTTATATTTTTTTAGTAATGACTATAATTACAATTGTCTTTATAATTAAAGATAAAAAGAATATTTATAATTATTATGCACTTATGTTTTATAGTGTAAGTATACCTTTATTTGATGCTTATCATGTTCAATTACAATTAATTGCTTTTGTACTTATATGTTTATTAAACTTTAATAAGAAGATTCCAATTAATTGTTTTGTTATATTTATTTTGGTTGTTTTATGTATTAGTTTTGCATATTATCAAAATATTACTTTTAATAGTAAATATCCGAATAATATTAATCATTTTGAATACAGGCTTTTATCTAAAAATCAAATTGATTTTACGAATGAAGTTAATACTTTTATTAAGAAGAATAAAAATTATAAATATATGTTTTTAGATTCTAATGGTTATTATTTTAGAATTATTAATGATGAACATATTAGTTATTTAGATTTAATTAATATGGGTAATTGGGGATATAATGGTTCTGATAAGTTACTTAAGGCTATTAAGAAGTTACCTAGTAATACAATGTTTTTTGTTTGTAGTAGTGATCTTGTTGGACAAAGACAGATTGATAGAAGGGCAATTAAATATGTGATTAAAAATGGTAAAAAGATTAATAGTGTAGGATTATACGATGTATATGTATTAGAAAAATAGAGGTGAAATTATGATGGAAAAATTAAAAAAGAATAAATATATTATTTTATTTAGTTTAGTGTTAATTAGTTTGTGTTTATTTTCAATGAGATTTGTTTTTTATGAATGTGATTATTTTTGGCATATAAAAGCAGGAGAATATATGGTTAATAATAATACAATATTAACTCATGATATTTTTTCTTGGTTTGTTAATGGGAAATATTGGTTCTCTCATGAATGGTTGTTTGAAATATTTTTATATAATCTATTAAAGATATTTGGTAATTTTCATATATATGTTTATTGTTTCTTATTCTTTATGATTTTATTATTTAGTATTTTTATTCCTAATAGAAAAGAGTATTTAAAAAATATACCATTTTGTATGTTGTGGTTTGCTTTTTCTGCAATTATATTTTTCTTTTTACAAGCAAGACCTCATTTAATTACTTATTGTTTAATTTCTATTCTTTTATATATACTATTTGATTTATATAAAAATGAAAATTCTTTAAAGATTTATTTTATACCTATTATTTCTCTTATATGGGTAAATATGCATGGTGGGAGTAGTAGTTTAGTTTATATATTACCTTTAATATTTATAATTAGTGGAATTATTCCTTTTAATTTTTCTAAGATAGAAGGGGTTAAATATAGTAAAAAACAATTAGTTAAGTTTATAGCTTGTTTCTTCTTAGCATTTATTCCTTTATTTATTAATCCACATGGGTATAAGATGATACTTTATCCTTATGAAAATATGGGTAATAGTTTAATGCTTTCTAATATTAGTGAGTGGCAATGTAGTGATTTAAATTTAGTTGTTGATTATCCATTCTTTATACTTGCTTTTATTATATTTATTTTTATGTTTTTAAGTAAAAAGAAAATAAGATTAATTGACTTTTTATTATTCTTATTTGGATTATATTTAGGATTAAAGAGTTTAAGATTTTGGCCTTTTGTGTATATATTTATGTCTCATTCGATTTTTTATTATATTAAAGATAGGAAGATAGATAGAGGAACTTGTTTAGTATTTGGTGTTTTAATATGTACTTTTATATCATTATTTGTTTTTAATATATCTAATTTAAGGACTAGTCCTAAGAAGATTATTAGCGATAAAGCTATTAGTGTTTTAAGAAAAGAAAATCCAAAGAGATTACTTAATTATTATGATTATGGTGGTTATTTAATTTATAATGATATTCCTGTTTTTATTGATGGTAGAGCTGATCTTTATTCTTTATATAATTATGAAGATTATTTAGATATTGATAATCTTTCTTATGGTTATGATAAGTTATTAAAAAAATATAAATTTGATTATATTTTAATGCCTAAGAAGAGTGGATTTTCTACATATTTAAATGAGAATAGTGAATATGATTTGATTTATTCTGATAAGAAGGTTGTTATCTTTAAAGTTAAATAAAAAAGTTTGCAAAAAATATCTTTTATAGTATAATTGAAATTAAAGATAGGAGAGAAATGCGATGAGTGATATTTATACTGGAATTGATTTAGGTACTGATAGTGTAAAAGTGATTGTATGTGAAAAGTTAAATGATAAATATCATGTTTTGGCTTCTTGTTCTTCTATTTCTAAGGGAATAAAAGATGGATTTATAGTTGATACTAAGGCTGCTGTTAGTAGTGTTAGTAGTGCTTTGAAACAGGTTAATGAGATGCTTGGTATAAAGGTTACTAAGGTAATTGCGTGTATTCCTCCGGCTAATTGTAATATGGATATAGTTATTGGTAGTACTGATATAATTGATTATAATGAAATAACTGGTGAGGATGTTTCTAATGCATTACTTGACGCTTTAAAGGGACAAGATTTTAGTGAGATGGAATTAGTTACTGCTATGCCTATTAGTTTTACTGTTGATGATGAGACAAATATTCGTGATCCTAAGGGGTTAAAGGGGAGTGTTTTGGATACTAGAGTTGTTATTAGTACTGTGCCAAAGGAACCTTTATATAGAATACTTGAGGTATTGAAGTTATGTGGTATTGAGACTGTTGATATTAGTTTTACTTCTTTTGGTGATTATTATACTGTAAAGAAGAAAAAATATGATGATGAAGTAGGAGCTATTATTAATATTGGAGAAGAGAGTACTAATATTTCTGTTTTTAATAAGGGAATTCAGATTAAAAATAGTTTAATACCTGTTGGTAGTTATAATGTTGATAAGGATTTAACTTATGTTTTTAAATCAAAAATTAGTGAATCACGTAAAATGAAGGAGACTTTTGCGGTTAGTTTAGCATCTCTTGCGGATAGTAATGATACTTATAGTATTAAGATTGATAAGAATAATGTTAAAGAAGTTAATCAGGTTGGTGTTTCTAAGGTTGTTGAGGCTAGGGTCAGAGAACTTTTAAAACTTGCTAAAAATGAAATAAAAAACTTAACAAATAGAGAAATACGTTATATAATTATAACAGGTGGCTTGAGCGAATTAGCTGGTTTTTCATATTTAGTTGAACAAGAGTTTGGTTTTGTTGCTAAGGTATGTAATATTAATGCTATGGGTATTAGGCATAATAAATATAGTAGTTGTTATGGTACTATTAAATATTTTAATGATAAGTTAGATTTAAGAGGAAAGCATTATAACATGATTAGTAATGATGATGTTGATAAGCTTTCATCATCTGATTCTATTGTTACAACAAATGAAAATGTTATTAGTAAAGTGTTTGGGCACTTTTTCGTAGATTAAGGAGGAATAGGTATGATAGGCGGACTTGAAATGGACCAATTAGCGAAGATTAAGGTCATCGGTTTAGGTGGTGGCGGAGGTAACGCTATTAATAGAATGGTTGAATCTGGTGTTAAGGGAGTAGAATTTATTGCTGCTAATACAGATTTACAAGTATTAAATACATCTAAAGCAGATGTTAAAATTCAAATAGGAGCAACTTTAACTGATGGACTTGGAGCTGGTGGAAAACCTGAGATTGGTAAAGAATCTGCAGTTGAGTCTAAAAAAGAAATTGAAGATGCTTTATCTGGAGCTGATATGGTTTTTATCACTGCAGGTATGGGTGGTGGAACTGGAACTGGTGCTGCTGGTGTTGTTGCTGAAATAGCACAAGGGCTTGGCGCATTAACTGTTGCAATTGTTACTAAGCCTTTCTCATTTGAAGGAAAGAGAAGAATGGAAAATGCACTTCAAGGTATTGAAGAATTAAAGAAACATGTAGATACTTTAATTATTATTCCAAATGATAGATTAAGAGAGAT
The DNA here is from genome assembly GCA_934140575.1 of uncultured Bacilli bacterium. GTDB lineage: Bacteria > Bacillota_I > Bacilli_A > RF39 > UBA660 > UBA3789. The sequence goes on from CAKPBJ010000014.1 coordinate 13,035, forward strand.
TATTGATAAGTCTACACCAATGCTTGAAGCATTTAAAGAAGTTGATAATGTATTACGTCGTGGTGTTCAATCTATTTCTGATTTGATCGCAGTTGTTGGTCTTGTTAACCTTGACTTTGCAGATGTTAAAGCTGTTATGGAAAAGAGTGGACGTGCTATCATTGGTATTGGTATCGGTATGGGTGAAGATAGAGCTCTTGAAGCTGCTAAACAAGCTGTTTCATCACCACTTCTTGAAACTTCAATTGAAGGAGCTACTGATGCAATTATTAATATTACAGGTGGAGTTAACTTAACATTATTTGAAGCTGAACAAGCAGCAGAAGTTGTAAGAAGTGCAAGTAATACAGATATTAATACAATATTTGGTTCTGTAATTAATGAAAACTTAAATGATGAAGTTATTGTTACTGTAATTGCTACTGGTTTTGATAAGAAGAAAAATGTTCCAGAAACTCCAGTTTATAATAATGGAAATAATCAATCTAGAAGAAGTAATTCAAGAGATGACTATTCATATAACACTCCAGAATTGTTAGGTGATGATGATGGTAGTGATAGTGGAAATGTTGATATTGAAATGCCTTCATTCTTAAGAGATAGAAATTTTTAAATAAGTTGAATTGATAAAGTCGGTACATGTGTATTGACTTTTTTTATTTAAAAAAAATGATTATTGTGGTATATTAAATAAAGGTGATTTAATGCAAAAAAAAGTTATTAAGCTTATATTAGTTATTTTATGTATGATTACAATTTTTATGTTTTCATCAGATAAAGATTATGAGTCTTCAAGGAAGAGTAATTCTATTATTACTGGAATAGCAGATGTATTTTCTAAGAAGAAACTTAGTGATTCGGAGAAAGATAAATATATAAATAAGTATGTTTTTATAGTTAGAAAAACTGCTCATTTTACAATATATTTAATTCTTGGGTTGCTTGTAATTAGTCTTTTAAAAGAATATATGATTATTAGTTGGAAGAGTGTTTTTTTAAGTTTACTTATAGTTTTTTTATATGCTTGTAGTGATGAGTTCCATCAATTGTTTGTTAGTGGAAGAAGTTGTGAATTTAGAGATGTTTTAATAGATTCTACAGGTGGATTTGTTGGAAGTTGCATATATTATTTATTTTATAGTTTAAGGAGAAGAAAACATGAATAAGAAAAAAGAATTAGCTAAAAATACAGTAATAATATTTTTTGGAAGAGTGTGCACACAACTTATATCTTTCTTTTTATTACCTTTATATACATCATATTTATCTACTAGTGAGTATGGTACAGTTGATTTAATTCAGACGTATGTAACTCTTTTAGTTCCTATTATAACTTTGGAACTTGAAATGAGTATATTTAGATATTTAATAGATTGTCGTGGAAAGGAAAAAGATACAAAGAAACTTGTAAGTAATAATTTTTTTATTCTAGGTGTTAGTTTATTTATATTTAGTATTTTATATATTATTATATCTAGTTTTGTAACTATTCCTTATAGATGGGTTATCATGATTGATATTATTGTTTGTGTATTATCAGGTAACTTCTTACAAGTAGCGAGAGGTTTTGGTAAGACATTAGATTATGCAATTAGTTGTATCTTAACTGGTCTTACTACGGTTATATCTAATATAATACTTATTTGTTTTGTTGGAATGCAAGCTGAAGGTATGATTATTAGTATGGCTCTTGCTAATTTTGTATGTAGTTTGTATTTATTTATTAGATTAAAACTATATAATAAAATAGACTTTAAAATTATAGACTTTAATCAGATGAAAGAGATGTTTAAGTATTCATTACCATTAATACCTAATGGAATTAGTTGGTGGATAATAAATGTTAGTGATAGAAGTATTATTAGTTTTATTCTTGGGGCTTCTGCGAATGGACTTTATGCAATCAGTAATAAATTTCCTACAATTATATCTAGTTTAACGGGAGTATTTAATTTAAGTTGGAGTGAGTCAGCTGCTCTTCATATTAATAGTAAAGATAGAGATGAATTTTTCTCAGATATAACTAATACTGTACTTAGACTTTTTAGTGCTTTAGGAGTAGGAATGCTTGCTTGTATGCCATTTGTATTTCCATTAATGATAGATTCAAAATATAATGAAGCATATAACTATATTCCATTTTTAGTTATAGCAACAGTATTCAATGTAGCAATATGTCTTTATAGTCAAGTGTATCTTGCTAAAAAATTATCAAAACAAGTAGCATCTACGGCAATAGTTGGCGCAATAATAAACATAGTCATTAATGTGGTTTTAATTAAATATATTGGTATTTATGCTGCGGCTATTTCTACTATGATTAGTTATTTAATTATGATGGTATATAGACATTTTGATTTAAAGAAATATGTTAATATTACTATTGATAAGAAATTAATAATAGAAAGTATAGTTATGTATACAATTACTTTAATTATATATTTTCAGAAGTCATTAATACTACAAGGTATTTGTTTAGTATTTGTTTGTATTTATGCTTTTATTACTAATTATGGAATTTTAAGTTCTACTTATAAAACTATTATTGGTAAAATTAAGGGTTAATTAGACATATAATTACTTAGGTGATTATATGTTTTTATTTTCTATTATTAGAAATTTATTATGTTTTACTGGGAGTTATTCGAATGATGTTTTTTTAGAACCTTTATCTTTAGAAGAAGAGGAAGAGTGTATAAAAAAGAAGATGACTGGTGATATTAATTGTAGAAATAAGTTAATAGAACATAATTTAAGATTAGTTGCACATATTGTGAAGAAGTTTGATAATGATTCTAATTTAAATGATGATTTAATTAGTATTGGGACTATTGGACTTATAAAGGGAGTAGATACTTTTTCTCCTGATAAGGGAGTTCGTATTACTACTTATTGTGCTAGATGTATTGAGAATGAAATACTAATGTATTTTAGAAAGAATAATAAATATAATAGTGATATATCTATTAATGATACTGTTGGATTTGATAAAGATGGTAATGAGATAATGATACAGGATATTATTAAGACAGATAATAATAATTTTTTAGAAGATATAGATTTAAAAGATAATATTAAATTATTATATAAATATTTAGATGTACTTACTCCTAGAGAGAAGGAAATTATTATTAATAGATATGGGCTTAATAAGAATAAAGAATTAACACAAAGAAAAATTTCTAATAAGTTAGGTATTAGTAGAAGTTATGTTTCTAGGATAGAGAAGAGAGCTCTTACTAAATTACTTAGAGAATTTATTAAAAATGGTAAATTATAATGTAAAATTGAGTAGATTATTTAATAAATCTACTTTTATTTTGAATATTATTTTCTTTTCTTTACAAAAATATTTATAGAACATATAATATTAGTAGTTGGAGAGAATGATATGAGTAGAAAATTATTATTTAAGAGAAAAATAAATAGATTTATTGAGTTATATATTAATAAAGCAACAGTTGAGTGGTGTTTTATTTTTGTGTTGATTTTAATTGCTTTTAGTATTTTTAATTTTTTACTTATGCCACAAATAAAATTAAATGGTGGGAAGAAGATTTTTATTAATTATAAAGATAAATATAGTGAAAATGGGTTTAAGGCTAGTTTTATGGGAAGAGATTTGACTGAGGATGTTACTAGTCGTGGAAGTGTTAATACTAAGAAGTTGGGTAAGTATCAAGTTGTTTATACTTTAAAGACTAGATATTTTACTAAGAAAGTAGTTAGAGTTGTTAATGTTGTTGATAGGGAAAAACCTAAGTTAGATATTGATTCTAGTGATATTTATTTATGCCCTGGTAGTGATGTTGTGCCTAGTAAAGTAAAGGCTTTTGATAATTATGATGGTGATGTATCTAATAAAGTTAAATATGATATTTCAAAAGATTCAATTACTTATTATGTTTTAGATAGTAGTGGTAATAAGAATAGTGTTACTAAGAAGTTAATTTATAAGGATAATGAAGGTCCTTCTATTACTTTAAATGATGGGGATTATTTATATTTACATGTTGGGGATGTTTATCATAAGTCTTATAATGTAGTAGATAATTGTAGTGATGATGTTTCTGTTAAGATGAAGGGTAATGTTGATACTAGTAAACCTGGAATTTATGATGTTACGTATATTGCGACAGATAAGTCTGGTAATAAAAGTCATGCTATACAACATGTTGTAGTTAGTAATGTTAATGCTGATGGGACAATTTATTTGACATTTGATGATGGACCTCGTGAAGGTACTACTAATGTTATTTTAGATATTTTAAAAGAAGAAAATATTAAAGCAACTTTCTTTGTAACTAATAGTGGACCTGATTATTTAATTAAAAGAGAGTTTGATGAGGGGCATAGTATTGGACTTCATTCTAGTAGTCATGATTATAGTATAATTTATACATCAAGTGATAATTTTTATAATGATTTATATTCTGTACAAAATAGAGTGAAAAGAATTACTGGATATGAGTCACATATTATTAGGTTTCCAGGTGGATCTAGTAATACTATTAGTAGAAGATATAGTGAAGGTATAATGAGTTATTTAACTAAAGATGTAGTAGCTCGTGGATTTAAATATTATGATTGGAATTTATCATCAGGAGATGCTGAGGGAGGACCACATACAGCTGATGAAATAAAGAATAATGTTATTCATGGTTTAAGAAAAGATAGAACTAATGTTATTTTAATGCATGATATTAAACCATATACTAGAGATGCTTTGAGAGATATAATTAAGTATGGAAAAGAAAATGGATATATGTTTGATGTTATAAATATGAATACTGATATGGTAACTCAGCATGTAAATAATTAGACAGAATGATTAAATTATTATATAATGGTAGTGGTGATGTTATGGGATTATTTAAACCTAAAATGTATAAAAAAAACATTTTTGAGATAGATTATAATAAACTTAAAGAAGCAGGAATTAAGTGTTTAGTTTTTGATTTAGATAATACTTTAGGTTTAATTGATCATAAAAAATGTCCTAGAAATACTAAAAAATTATTAAAAAGTTTACAAGAAGATTTTTTAATATTAATAAGTTCTAATAATACTCGTAAGAGAATTACTCCTTATTTAGAGGATTTAGGTATAGGGGGAGTAGCTTGGAGTATGAAACCTTCTACTCGTGGACTTAGAAAGATAAAGAGGAATTATAATCTTAAGAAAAAAGAAATGTGTATGATAGGGGATCAGATTGTTACTGATATACTTGCGGGAAATAGATTTAAGATTATGACAATTCTAGTTGATCCTTTAGGTACTAAGGATTTAAAGATTACAGGAATTAATAGAAAGTTAGAAGCTCGTATTGTTAAGAGATATGAGAAGAAAGAAATATTCGAGAGAGGTAAATATTATGAGTGATGTTCTAAAACGTTGTAAGGGTTGTGGTGTTGTATTACAAGATCAGAATCTTTTACAAGAAGGTTATACTACTAATTTGGAAAATGATATTTGTCAAAGATGTTTTAGAATGAAAAATTATGGTGAATATCAAGTTGTTACTAAATCAAATGATGAGTATTTGAATATATTAAAGGGTGTTGGAGAGACTAAGGATTTAGTTTTATATATTGCGGATTTATTAAATTTAGAAGAGGATATTGAAACTATTAGAGAACTTATTCCTAATAAGATGATATTAGTACTTAATAAGAAAGATGTTCTTCCTAAATCTGTAAAGGAAGAGAAGTTAATTAAATATTTAGAAAATAAAGGGATTAATTTTGAAGAAGTCATTGTAATTTCTGTTAATAAGAATCTAAATATAGATTATTTATTAAAAAGAATTAAGTATTATCAAACAAGTAAAAATGTTTATGTTGTAGGTCATACTAATGCGGGTAAGAGTAGTTTAATTAATAAGTTAATTAGTAATTATTCTTCTAATAATCAGGAACTTACAATGAGTCCATTACCTTCAACTACACTTAATTTGGTTAAAATAGATATAAATGATCATTTAACATTGATTGATACACCAGGACTTGTAGATAATGGTTCTATATTAAATAGAGTAGATGCTTCTATGGTTAAGAAAATATCTCCTAGGAAAGAAATTAAACCACGTACATATCAATTAAGAAAAAATCAATCTATTATTATTGAAGATTTAATTAGAATTGACTATGTAGAAGGGGAAAAGAATAGTTTTACTTTATTTGTATCTAATGATTTAAAAGTTAAGAGGTTACTTAATTTATTTAATAATGATGAATTAAAAGATAAAAATAAATTTACTTATGAAATGAAGTATGATGAAGATTTAGTTATAAATGGATTAGGGTTTGTTAAGATTGTTAATAAGGGTATAGTTGATGTTTATATTGATAAAGATATAGATGTATACACAAGAAGAAGTTTAATTTAAGCTATAAAAAAAACAGATATTTTTTATCTGTTTTTTGTTTTTTCTTTGATAAAATTTATAAAGTTTTTTGCAACCTGACTCTTATTATCAGAGTCCCATACTAGGCCTAGATATTTATTTTTTAATTTAATATTTGATTCTAGTTTAAATAGTTTTTTTTCTTCTAATTCATTTTTTATATACTCTTCTGTAAATAATCCTATACCAAAACCATTAAGAGTAAAATCTTTAACAATAAGCTCTCCAGTAAATTCCATTTTAGGATGTAGTTTTATATTATTTTGTATGCAGTAATCATCTAGTCTTTTTCTAGTAGTAGACCCTTTTGATAGGAGAAGAAGTGGTATAGTTTCTAGACTATTATTATTGATTTTTGTTTCTTTATATTCATTTAAATTATTTACTGCGAAACAGTCATGTAAGTCCGTTAACTTATATGTTTTAAATTTAGGGGGGATTTTATTTGGAAGTGTTGTTATTAGGGTATCTATTAGACCCATTCTTGTTTTTCTTATCAAGTCTTGTGTTTTTCCTGTTGTGATTTGTATTTTTATCTTTGGATAATTTTCATGGAATTCTTTTATATAGGGCATTAATATTTCATGAAGTATAATTTTACTTGTACCGATGCTTAATGTTCCTACTTCCATGTTTGTTAGTGTTTTTAAATCATTTTCTGCAGAATATATTAATTCCATAGAATCTTTTATTTTTTTATAAAGCATTTCTCCAGTTTCTGTTAATTCGACTCCATCTCTTTTTCTTATAAATAAATTTGTATTAGTTTGTTCTTCTAATGTCTTAATTGATTTACTAATAGCTGGTTGACTAATTAATAGTTCATTTGCGGCACGTGATATGTTTTCGTTTTTCGCAACATAGTAAAATATTTTATATAATTCTAAATTAATATTCATAGTTTACTCCTTTTAATATAACAGCTTGTTATATTTGGTATTCTAAATATACGTGTTAATTATATCATATTATTATTTTTGTAGACTAATATCTTTTTATAAAAAATTAAAAATTAGAATTAGAAATAAAAATTTATAAATATAAAATAGTCAAGTTAAAATGATTATTTTTTTGTAAATTTTTGTAAATTTGTGTGAAATATTTTTTATGTTTATTTACTTTTAAACTGATGTTATTGTAATATAATAATAAGTAGTGGTTGATTGTGGTGAAAAGTGGGGGATTAATATGTTTATTGGTGAATATCATCATACTATTGATGATAAGGGAAGATTAATTATTCCTACTAAGTTTAGAGATGAGCTTGGTAATAGTTTTATTATTACTCGTGGGATTGAGAATTGTCTTTATGTTTATTCTAGTGATAGTTGGAATAGTATTTGCAATAAACTTAATTCTTTACCTTTTACTAGGAAGGATGCGAGAAACTTTAATCGTTTCTTTATGTCAGGTGCTACTTGTGTAGAATTGGATAAACAAGGAAGAGTTAATGTGACTTCTCCACTTATTGAATATGCTAATCTTTTAAAGGATTGTGTAATAATTGGTGCTGGAGATAGATTAGAGATTTGGTCACAAGAAGCTTGGGATGAGTTTTTCAATTCTTCTAAGGACAATATGTCTGACATAGCTGAGAATTTATTTAATGAGAGTGTGAGTTTATGACAAAACATGTGAGCGTTTTACTTCAGGAATCTATTTCCTCCCTAAATTTATTAGAAAATAGTGTTGTGGTGGATGCTACTCTAGGCTATGGTGGACATAGTAGTAACATCTTGGAGAGAATAAGTAAGGGGTATTTATTCGCCTTTGATCAGGATAGTGAAGCTATTCGGTATAGTACTGATAGACTTAGTTCTATCGGTACTAACTTCACTATCATAAAAAGTAACTTTGTTAATATGAAAGAAGAATTAGAAAAAAGAGGTATTAATAAAGTTGATGCAGTATTATTTGATCTTGGTGTTAGTTCTCCGCAATTAGATGACGAAAGTCGAGGATTTTCGTTTCATAACGATGCTAGACTTGATATGAGAATGGATAGAGATCAAAAATTAAGTGCTTATGAAGTTGTTAATGAATATAGTGAACAGGATTTAGCAAGAATATTTTATAAGTACGGTGAAGATAAATTTTCTAAGAGTGTTGCGAGAAGAATAGTTGAATATCGTAAAGAAAAACCAATTGAAACAACGCTTGAGCTTGTAGAAGTTATTAAAAGTGGTGTTCCAATGAAGTATAGGATTAATAAACATCCAGCTAGACAGATATTTCAAGCTATTAGAATTGAGGTTAATCATGAATTAGATGTTATTGAACCTGCACTTTCACAAGCATTAGAACTTTTAAATGTTGGTGGAAGAGTTGCGGTTATTACATTTCATTCATTAGAAGATAGATTAGTTAAGAATTATTTTAAAGAGATGACTAAAATAGATGATAAGGTAAAAGGAATGCCTAATATTCCAGATGAGTACTTACCTGATTTTAAATTAGTTGTTAATAAAGCTATAATTCCTAGTGATAGTGAGATTGAAAATAATCCAAGAGCTAGAAGTTCTAAACTTAGAGTAATTGAGAGAATAAAATAGGAGAGATGAAAAGAATGAAAAGGAAAGTTAAAAAGAGATATAAAGTTTCAAAGTTTGAAAGACTTATTTATACGTTAGCTGTTTTTTTACTTGTAATTTCTCCAATTTCAATTGTTTTTTCTAAGGCTACTTTGTCACAGATAAATTTTGAGGTTGAGCAACAGAAAGAACAAATAGAAGAGCAACAAAAGACTAATGAGTCACTTGCAATGACAATTGATGAGTTGGCTTCTTTGACTAAGATTCAGGAAGTTGCAGAACAACAGGGTTTGAGTTATAATAATGATAATATAAAGACTGTAACAGAAGATAATTAGTAGGAAGTGATATCTTGAAAAAACGTAAGAAGGGAAATAATATTAAGTATTCTAGAGTAATAGTATTTATTTCTCTTCTTTTATTTTGCTTTATGATACTTAGAGTTGTTCAACTTGGATTATCTACAAATATAGATGGTATTAATTTAAAGAAACTTGCTAGTCAAAGAGTTACTAAAACTGATGTTATTTCTGCTAAGCGTGGAACAATATATTCTAGTGATGGGGATGCTCTTGCTCAAAATGTTTCTTCTTATAAACTTATTGCTTATTTGGATAGTAGTCGTACTACTAATAAGAAAAAGCCTCAACATGTTGTTGATAAGGAAAAGACTGCTGATTTACTTGCTCCTATTCTTGGAATGGAGAAGGATGAGATTCTTTCAATACTTAGTAAGAAGGGAGTTTATCAAGTAGAGTTTGGAAGTAAAGGTAAGGGACTTAATGAACTTACTAAAAAGAAGATTGAGGATTTAAATTTACCAGGATTAGATTTTATTGAAACATTTAAAAGATATTATCCTAAGGGACAGTTTGCATCTTATACTATAGGGTATGCTAAGGGTAATGGTGATGAGGATTCTACTATTACTGGTGAGATGGGAATTGAGAAACAGTATGATTCTATTTTAAAGGGAAAAGATGGTTACGTTACTTATCAGAAGGATAGAAAAGGATATAAAATAGCTGATACTCCTGTTATGACTAAGGATGCAGAGCAGGGAAAAGATATTTATTTGACTATTGATTCTAATATTCAATTTTTTGTTGAACAGGCATTAAATAATAGTGATAAAGATTATGATTGGGAATGGTTTCATATAACTTTATTGGATGCGAAGACTGGGGCTGTTCTTGCGACTGCTTCTAGTCCTAGTTTTGATCCTAATGTTAGAAATATTACTAATTATTTGGATTTGATGTGTCAGAGTCCATATGAACCTGGTTCTACTATGAAGACTTTTACTTATATGGCTGCTATGGAAAATGGTGTTTATAATGGATCTGAAACATATAAGTCTGGTGTTTATGTAACGAATGATGGTACTGAGATTGGTGACTGGAATAGAAATGGATGGGGTGTTATTTCTTATGATAAGGGATATGCTTTATCTAGTAATGTTGGTGTTATTAATTTAATTAAAAATCATATGGATAGTGTAATGCTTAGACAGTATTTTAAAAAGCTTGGGTTTGGAAAGAAGACAGGTATTTCTATTCCTAATGAGAGCACTGGTAGTTTAGGTTTTAAATATGAAACAGAGATTTATAATGCTGGGTTTGGACAAGGTATTACTACGACACCAATTCAAAATGTTAAGGCTATGACTCCTCTTACTAATGATGGAATGTTACTTGAACCATTTGTTATTTCTAAGATTGTAGATAGTGAAACAGGCGAGGTTGTTATTGAAAATAAACGTACTGAGATTGAAAGGGTTGCATCTACTGATACAGTTAATAAGATGAAACAATTAATGGATGATACTGTTAATGGTATTGGAAATACTGGTAGTGGATATAGAATAGATAGTGGTAAGCTTATTGGTAAGACAGGTACTGCTCAGATTGCTAATGAAAAAGGTGGAGGATATTTATCTGGAAAAGAAGATATAATTTCTTCATTTTCGGGAATTTATCCTAAAGATGATCCTGAGGTTATAATATATGCTTCTGTAAAAAGACCATCTGGTGGTTCTCAAAAACCTATTAGTAATGCTATTAAAGAGATTGTTAATAATATTTCTAAATATTATGGTCATGATAATGAAGAAAATGATAATTCTTTAAAAATAAATGATTATTCTGTTCCTAATTTTACTAATAAAAAGTTGGATAAGGTTAAGAGTATGCTTGATAGTAGTTCTATAAAATATGTTGTACTTGGTAATGGAGATAAAGTAGTAAAACAAAGTCCTAGTAAGGGAGATGTTATTACTACAAATGATACTATTTATTTAATAACAAATGATACTAATATTACGGTTCCGAATGTTGTTGGATTATCATCTAAAGTTGCTAAGAGTGTATTACAAAATCTTGGTATTAAAGTTAATTTAGATGGTGTTGGGTATGTAACTAGTCAGTCTGTGTCTGAGGGAACTACTATTACTAATGGTATGGAAATAATGCTTACTCTTAATCCTAAGTATTCTTTGGAGGATGGAAATGGATAGTGGTAAGAAAAAATGGTTAATGTTTGGATTACAAATTATTTTATTTTTAGTAATTGTGATAGTTTATTTTATAAAGACTATTTATCCAGAGATTAAATCAAGTGTAGGTTCAAGTGATAGGTTATTAAATGCTGAAAAGTATTTGAATATGTATGAGATTGAGATAAATGATTCAGTTGATTTTACTTTATTATTAAGTGATACTTATCAGATTTATCATATTATGTTTTTGGATGAGAATTCTAAGGTTTTATATAATAAGGATATTGAACTTCTTGATAATAATGAAGAAAAGATTAATAGTATTGTGAAAATATTAATAGAGAATGATTTATTAAAGAGTGATTCATATATTAAGATAGTTAGATATGATGATGTTTATTATAGTCATTTTATAAATATTATTAATAGTACTTTTAGTAAGTATGGTATTGGCAATATTTATGTTGAAGAGAGTAGTACAATTAGTGATTTAGCTAATAGACTTAATGTTAAAGGGACTGATGATAAGGATAGATTAAGGTATATTGATTATTATTCTAAAACTTTAGTTAATCATAATAAGAATAGTTTAAATAAAGAGAATGTTGTTCTTAATGATACTACTTCTTTTTCACTTAGTAAGAGTGTTTATAGAAGAATTGAGGATTATGTGTCGACTAATAATATAATTAATAAAGATCGTGATGATGATAAGTTTTTAATTCAATTAATACCGGCTGATGCGAATGATAGATATTATCCTGATGAGAATAGTTGGTATTATGTTGAAAATAGTCATATATATGCTTATATAGAGTTTAAGAGTACTAGTAAAATTTATAGTTTTTGTTATAATGGTAGTATAGATGAAGTTAAAAATGGGGTATGTTAGATGAAGAAAGTTGTAGGGATGCGTAACATTATAATTGTTGTGTTATGTTTAACAATTATTTGTTTAGGAATTGGTTTTATTATTTTATCGATGGAGTTAAGTGGTATAAAAAGTGGTAAAAATACTTATGATTTAGCTTTTGTTGAGGTTAATAATATTTCTACTGTATCTGGTGGTAGTATGAGTCCTACTGGAGATATAAAGATAAAGGAAAAAGGAAGATTACTTGATATGAATTTTACTTTATATTCTGCAAGAGATGAACTAGATTACAATATTACTATTCAAAATAATGGGACAATTTCCGCAACTATTCTTGATTTAATAGAAAGTCCAGAATATGCGAACGGTAATTTTAAAAATAGTTTATTACCAATTACTGTTAGTTATTCTGATGTTAGTGGAAAGGTATTAGAACCAGGAGATACTACAACTTTAAAACTAAGTGTTATTTATAATTACTCAACAGTTACTGGAGTAAGAAGTTTTAATTATAAAATTGGATTACTTGGAAAATAGGAGGCTTAGCTTCCTTTTAATTTGACAACTTTATGTATTTTGATATAATTAATTTAGGATAGGAAGTGGTGTGATTGAATAGGGGTAAAAAAGCTTTAAAAGTCTTTTTAATTTTATTACTTATTAGTACTGCTTCTGTTTTATTTTACTTTGGATTTTATTTTAATAATTTATCTAAACCTAAGAGTATTTTTGATATAAGTATGGATAATATTAGTAAGAAAATGGTTAATTATACTAGTTTTAATTCTAAGTATTTATTAGGAGATAATTTTACTGTTAATGGTAATGTTAAGTTTGATCTTTCTTCTGAAAAATATGTATTTAATAGTACTAATGTTAATGATTTAAAGACATTTAATATGATTAATAATTTAAATAAATCTAATTTTAATTATAGTTTTATTCAAGATAAGAAAAATAAAAAATTATTAGTAGATATTAATGATTCTATTTTAAATGAAGAAGTATTTCATAATAAGTATTTAGTTGAGAATTCTACTGAGTATTATTTTGTTAGTGGGGTTTTAAATAATTATGTAAATAATGGTAATTGTAATTATTTTGAGAATTTAAGTGAAGAGACTACTACTAGAGATAATATTTCTTATTTATATAATTTCATTATTAATAGTTTGAAGAATAATTTAGATGATTCTTATTTTGAAAGACATGAGGTTAAGAAGAATATTTCTTCTTCAGAGGAAGAAGTATATCAGATGAGTTTAAGTATTGATAATGATAGGATGAATAATATTATTGGTGGTATATTTAATGATTTAGTAAATGATAAGACTGCTGATAAGATATTAACTAATATTAATGAGAATTTTAATAAGACTCATGTTGGTAATAGGAAATATTTAAGGAATAATGAGAGTTATGTTATTAATATTTATGTTAGTAAGGGTATGTATAAGCCTTTAATGTATGAGTTTATTCATATGAATAATGATAAGAAGGAAATAGTTTCTTATGAGAGTAATTCTGATGTTGGAACTTTATATTACATGGAAGATAGTAATTTAAAATATATTGGTAGTACTATAATTCATGATAATAGTATAAGTATTAAATTTAGTGATGGAAATAATAATGATATTGGGACATTTAAGTTTGAGAAGAGTTCTAATAGCTTTAATTTGAATTTACTTTTTAATTTTAATAATAGGACTTATGATGGTGTTGTTTCTTCTAAGTTTGTTAAGTATAGTAAGATTGGTTATACTAATGAGGTTAATATGTCTATGAAGATTAGTGATAATTTGGTTACTATTCTTAGTGGTAATATTAAGATGAATAATAAGATTAGTAATAAGGCTATTATTCATGAGGATACATCTAATGCTATTTTAAATAGTAGTTTAAGTAATGAACAAGTTGCAGCTCGTGATAAGCAATTTAGTTTAGTGAAGGAGAGGTTTTTTAGGTAATGAAGGAAGAGTTATTAAAGGAGGCTGCTAGGGAAGCTAGTCTTGGTGTTTCTAAGAATGATGGAGGTCCTTTTGGAGCTGTTATTACTGATAAAGATGGTAATATAGTTTCGGTTGGTCATAATATGGTATTATCAAGTCATGATCCTACTAATCATGCTGAGGTTGTGGCAATTAGAGAGGCATGTGAAAAGTTAGGTACTCATGATTTATCTGATTGTATAATATATAGTAGTTGTGAACCATGTCCTATGTGTTTATCAGCAATTATTTGGTCAAATATTAAGACAATGTATTATGGAGCTACTAGGTATGATGCAGCTAATGCTGGGTTTAGAGATGATGCAATTTATAATTATTTAGATAATAAGAATAATATTTTGGAAAAGCATGAGATTATTGATAAGTCTTGTGTAGATGTTTTAGAAAATTATAAAGGAGAAATATACTAATGGAAGAAGTTAAGAAGAGTAGTAGAAAGACTACTAATAGAAAAGGTAGTAAAAGGAGTAGAACTGATTCTAAAAAGGTAGAGGATAAGGAAATTAAAAAGAAAAGTTCTAATGGTAGAAGAAATAAGAAAGCAGAGAAGAAAGATAATAAGAAAAAGAATTTATTTAGTGTAGATAATCTTTTAAAATTAATTTTCTTTGTATTACTTATAGTAGTTATTGTTCTTGGAGTAATGGTTGTTAAGAAGGATAATGAATCTGGTAGTAAGGTTCAGGCTAATATTGTTATTCCGGTGTTTGAAAAAGGCTCTTCTAGTAGTGTTACAATAAATGCGGATAATTTGAGTAGTGATTATATTATTAAGGTTACAAATTATAGAAGTGATTCTATTAATAAAACTAAACTTAATTATAGTGTTAATGTATTGAATGGTACTAGTTCAAGTATTAAGGTATTAAAAAATAACAGTAAGGATAACTTAATGGTAGATAATAAGAATACTATTATTGAGAATGAAAGTTTAAGAAAAGATATTAAAGAAAATGTTTATTATTATATAAGAATTAGTGATTATTCTAAGGTTAAAAAAGATGAGAAAATAGTTGTTAGGATTGATAGTTAAAGAAGTGTTTTCAATTGACTTCTTTTTTTTATGTTGGTATACTTAATAAGTAGAATAGAAAGATGAGGAATGCATATGGTTTTTGATATGGAAAATGATAAAATAACTTTTGAACATGATGGAAAAGTTGTTGAGGGAGAGGTTTTATTTACTTTTGATTCAGAGGATACAATGAAATCTTATGTTGGATATACTGATCATTCAATTGCTAGTAATGGTAGAAAAAATATATTTGTTTCTAGTTATGATCCATTTGGTCCAAAAGCTGAACTTCAAAATATAACTGATGAGAGAGAATTAGCTATGATTAATGATGTTTTAGAAAAAATTGATGCAGAGAGTAATTCTTAGGTGGTGAATGAAGATGGATAGTAATATGAGTGAATATGAAAAGAAGATTAGCGAATTAAGAAGTCGCTTAAAGAAGGTAAAAAGTTCAAATTCTAGAAAAAGTAAGGATATAGAGGCAATTTCTACTGAAATAGAAAGATTGGAAAATGAAGTATATACTAATACTACTAGTGATAGTTTTGATCAAGAATTAGAACAAGTAGAAGCTTTGATTGCGAAAAATCAAATGATTTATAAAGAAAATTCTAATAAACTTTTGGAGATACATAATGAAATGTTGGATATTTCTGCTTCAGAAAATCTTGGGAATTTTTCAGTAGAAGATTTTGCTAAAAATGATGATGAAAGAAAAAAGAAATATGAAAAATTATCTGGTTTATATGATAGCTATGGTAGGGTAAAAAGAGATACTTTGGAGAGAAAGAAGACACTTGCTGCTTTAGTTAGAAAAAGAAATAAATTGAAAAAGGATATGGAGTTATCTGATTCTTTACATATTGGGGCAAGTCAATATAGAGAAATTACTGATACTCTTAGAAAAAGAAAAATAGTTATTTCAATTTTGGAACAGGATCCTTATTTAGCATCTATTATAAAGAAACCATATAAAGAGCAAACTCCTGATGAGAGAAAAGCTATTAAAGCTGCTAAAGAAGAAATTATTAAGAAAATTTCTGAAGAGATTCAAAGGGGAGCATCTATTAGTGAATCAATTGAAATTTTATATAGTTTAGATACTGAAATGATTCTTAAAAAGAAACCTAGAGAAGTTAAGATGAATTTAGAAGAGTTAAAGAATATTGTTAATTCATCTGATGGTGCCGTTGTTAGATTTGTTGGATATCAAGAAAAGAAAGAGCCATTAAAGGCTCCTGATGATATGCTTTTATCTAGTCAAGGTGAAATTATTGATAAAGCTATGAATTCTGTTTATACTTATAGTAAAAATTATCATGTTTTGAAAGGTAAAGATGATACTAAGGGATATACTGGAGAAGAATCAAAAGAATTCCTTGATAGTATTCGTGGTACATTACCTGGTGTTAATGAACAAGAAATTAGAGCTTTAGCAAATAGATATGCAATGGCATATCATGATTATAGAGATATGGTTTCTAATGCTAGAAATTATACTGGTGAAGATATAGGGGCTGCTAATGATAAGGTAGAATCAGCTCGTATCGAAATTGAAAATTATATTAAAAACTATTATCAAGAAGCAAAAGCTAATCAAGGTAAAGATGATAAGAATGGTCAAAAAGATTTTTCTGATATGACAAAGGAAGAATTAGAGAAAGAAATAGAAAAATTAGAAGATCAAATTGCAATGGGAAGAACACAAGGTATAGATGTTACTGATTTAGAAGAGCAATTGAAGCGTGCTACTTCAGAATTTGATAAGAAAGATATAAATCCTAATCTTAGTAATCCTAATCCAGATTTTGATTTTTCTGAAATGGATATTGATGATTTAAGAAATTCTAGAGGAAATATACATAATCAATTAATGTTAGGACAAGCTCAAGGAAAAGATATTAGTGATTTAGCTGAACAATTAGCTGCTATAGATAGTGAAATTGCTAGAAGAGAAAAAGGAAAACAAAAGACATTAAATCCAACAACTCCTAATCCTGGTAATCCAGATTTTGATTTTTCTGAAATGGACATTGATGATTTAAGAAATTCTAGAGGAAATATACATAATCAATTAATGATAGGACAAGCTCAAGGAAAAGATATTAGTGATTTGGCTGAACAATTAAATGCTATAGATAATGAAATTGCTAGAAGAGAAAAAGAAGATCAAAAGACAGCAGCTCCTAAACCTGGTTATCCAGACTTTGATATTTCTGAAATGGATCTTGATGATTTAAGAAATTACAGAGGAAATATACATAATCTATTAATGATAGGACAAGCTCAGGAAAAAGATATCAGTGATTTTGCTGAACGATTAAATGCTATAGATAATGAAATTGCTAGAAGAGAAAAAGAAGAGCAAAAGGCTACACAACCAACAGTAGCACCAACTACTGCTAGTCATACAACTGCACCAAATACAGCTAGTCATACAACTGCTCCAAATACAGCAAGTCATACGACTGCACCAAATACAGCTAGTCATACGACTGCACCAAATACAGCAAGTCATACGACTGCACCAAATACAGCAAGTCATACGACTGCACCAAATACAGCAAGTCATACGACTGCACCAAATACAGCTAGTCATACAACTGCGCCAAAGAAAACTACTAAACCAACAGTTTATAGTGTTCAAAGTATACTTGCTAAGTTGACTAAGGATTTAGATGTTGGTAAAAAGGATGTTAAACGTTATAATGCTTCTAATATTAAGGTTAGAAATACGTTTAAAGAAGAATTACATTCTGGAAATGTTTTATATAATGTAGTTCATGTAGTTCCTACTATATTTAAAACTACAGTTGGTTTCTTTAGAAAATTAGGTGCTAAGATAATGCTAAAAGATGATGCTAAGAAGATGGTTGAAACTTTAAAATCTAGAATTAATGATTTAAGTGAAGATGAATTACAATTCTTATTTGATAATTATCGTGGTAATGCTATTGTTCAAGATATGAACTTACAAATAAACGATTTATTACAAGCTAAATTAAAGGAATTTGGATTAGCTAAGGTTGAGAAATTAAATGATGATATAAAGAAAAATTATTCTGAATTATTTACTTTAGTTGGTCAAATAAATGCTTTGGATAATAAAACTGATAAGGCATCTATTGCTAAGAAACAGGAACTATATGCAAAAGCATCTGTATTTGTTAAGAATATTTTAGATTCTAGAAAAGATGCTAATAGTTTATTATCTGGTGGTATTCATGGTCAGGAAGAAGATTTCAAGGCTGCTGCTACTAAGATGAATTATGTAGGTTTAAGATTTAGTAAAATTGATGACTTCGATTCAGAATTACAACAAAGATTAGGCGAAACAGAACTTAGAATGAATCAAGCAATTGCTGCTGATGAGCCTAAAGCAACTGTAGATAAATTCTTGGAATTAGAGGCTTTATATAGTAAAAATACTGAAGTTAAGAAGAGTATAGTTGGAAGAAGAAGTGTTGGTGCTAAATGTTATTCACCTCTTGCTGAAGAGTTAAATTATAAAGATGATCCTTTTATTAAAGATTTATTTACAACTATCGCTGTTACTTCAGCAACTGTTAGTGCTTTTAGAGCTTTAAGTGCTCAAAAGATGATTAATGAACATAATCAACAACTTTCACAAGCTAATAGTAATAATCAAGCAACAATTGATTATGTACACCAAACTGGAAATGATATAGCTAGTAGAAGAGAGACTTTTGCTGAGGGAATGAAAGCTCAAGGATATGGAGATACTCTTGGTACTGCTAATTTAGGTGAAAGATATTCACTTGATGGTTCTAATTGGCATTTAGGATCTGATACATATAGAAGTTTAGATTCGCATTTCCATCAAATAAGCTCTGATAATTTTGCTAATGTATCTTCTCAACTTAATGATGTTGTTAGTAAATACGGACAAGGAACTATTACAAATGCTCAAGCATTACAAGAAATTGCTAAAATTTCATCATCTTCTAATAATGCATTTATGAATTTAGTAACTCAGTCTAAAGAAGTTTTATCAAATTATACTGCTAGTCATCCACAATTTGATTTGTCTGCAGTTCAAGGATCAATTGATTATTTAGTTAATCATACTGATGCTATTGCTAATATGAATCAATCTATGGTTGATGTTACTAACTTAGGTGGCGGTTTAGCTGATGTTACACTTCAACAACTTGAACCATTAACTGCTATGCCTGGACTTTATTCTTCATTAATTGCTGCTGCAAGTAGTGCTGCTTTAGCATCTGGAGTTTCAAAGTCAATGAGAAAGAAAGACAGAGAAAAGTATGCAGAGGAACTTTCTCAGATGATAATGGAAGGTTATGGTCAAGAGTTAGAAGAAAATGAAAAAGGACATTATATGTAGTTATTAAAGTAGACTTTTGGTCTACTTTTTTTGTTATATTTTTTATAAAAAGCATTTATAATGTTTGACTTTAACATAAGTTTATAATATAATATGTCGCGAGGCGAAGCTTATGAACATTGATTATAATTTATATAAGATATTTTTATATTTATTTGAGGAGAAAAGTATTTCAAAAACAGCGGCTAAATTATATGTTTCACAACCTGCTATTAGTTATAGTTTAAAGGAATTAGAGAGTCAGCTTGGGTATACATTGTTTTATAGAAATTCTAAGGGTATTGAACCAACTAATGAAGCTAAGGAACTATATTCTTATGTATCAACTGCATTTAATATTTTTAAAGATGCAGAGGAACATATTAAAAATTTAAATGATTTAAATATAGGATGTATCCGGATTGGTACTCCTTCACATATTGGAGTTTCTTATTTATCTAGTTATATTGCTGAGTTTAGAAAACTATATCCTGGAATAAAGTTTGAAATTATATCAAAATCTACTAAAGATATGGTGGAAATGTTGGAAACTCGTAAACTTGATTTTATAGTTGATACTTTACCAATAGATAGTAAAAAAAAGGTTACTAAGATAACCGTTGCTAAGTTAAAAAATTGCTTTGCTTATAATAAAAATAGTATGAAGAACGTTACTATTGAAACTGAAAAAGATTTACAAAAATACCCTTTAGTTTTACCAACAGTTACTTCTTCAATTAGATTTAAATTAGATGAATATATGGAGTCAAAAAACATTAATTTAACTCCAACTGTTGAATCATGGACAAATGAAATGATGGTTGAATTAGTAAAAAAAGGTATTGGAATTGGATATTTTATTAAGAATTTAATTATTTCTCAAAATGATAGTGATAATTTTGAAATTATAGAGTTTGATGATAATTTACCAGATGTTGATATATGTTGTGTTTATATAGATGATTTTTTAACAGCTGCATCTAGTAAATTTATTGAATTACTTACAAATAAGAGTGATGTGGATTAATAGATAGAAATATCTATTTTTTTTGTCTTTTATTTTTATTTTTTCATATCTTTATATAAAGGTGATAAAATGTTTACTAAGAAAATTGATAAAAGAATTAAGATTGTATTTTTAATAATAATTACTATATTATTTTTAGTATTTATTAGGGTATTTTATATTCAGGTTTTTGAGTATAAAAAGTTGAATAAACTTGCGAGTTCTTTATGGAGTAGGAATTTAGAAATTGAGGCTGATAGGGGTGAAATTCTTGATAGGAATGGAGAGATTTTAGCTGATAATTTGACTACTTCTTCTTTAGTGCTTATTCCAAATCAAATTAAGAATAAGGAAGATACTACTAAAAAGTTGGCTAATATTCTTGGTCTTAGTTATGAATCTATGAAAAAGCATGTTTATAAAAATACTTCTATTGAAAGAGTTCATCCTGAGGGTAGAAGATTAAGTTATGAAGTTGCGAAGAAAATAAGTGATTTAAAATTAGATGGAGTTTATTTAGTAAAAGAAGCAAAAAGAAATTATCCATATAAAGATTTTTTATCTCATGTTTTAGGATATGTTGGAATTGATAATCAAGGATTATCTGGAATAGAGTTACAATATGATAAATATTTAAGGGGAGAGAATGGGGTAATTAAATATTTTTCTGATAGTCATGGAAATAAGTTAAGTTTAAGTGATATTTATAAAGAGGCTGAGTCTGGAATGAATGTTAGTTTAACAATTGATATTAATATTCAAAAGTCTATTGAGAGAGAACTTGATAATATAGAGGAGATGTTTAATCCGGATATGGCTTTGGCTATTGTTGTCAATCCTAATAATGGGGAGGTTCTTGGCATGGGGTCTACTCCATCATATGACCCTAATAAGTATAAAGAATATGGGACAAGTGTTTTATCACGTAATTTGCCTATTTGGTCATCATATGAACCGGGTAGTACATTTAATATTGTACCACCCGAAAGCGATACCTAATTAATGATATTCATATTTGGTGTAAATATGCATAAAGAATAATGATT
>CAKPBJ010000015.1 GCA_934140575.1 uncultured Bacilli bacterium
TAATTAAAAACTGGTATTAAAAAAAGCCCGTAAATACGAGCTTAAAACTACTTACCACAACAATTTTTATACTTTTTTCCTGAGCCACAAGAAGTTGATTTCCCTATATTATCAGTATTATTAGTATTTATAGTACTATCTGTATTTATTGTATTTTAAGACTAGGTATCATCTGTATTATTTGTATTATACGTATTGTCTGTACTATAAGTATTATCTACTGTGGACAATTTGTGGACATTGCCCACATCCGTTCACTTAATATGAGTATATCATATTTTTGTATTTTATCAAATATGCGATTCTATACTTCTACTAAAATTTTTTCTGAAATTGCTTTATATATTTTTAATTTTATTTCTTCAGAATCATAATTTCCATCAAGAAAACTTTCAAGTATTTCATGTAGCAAATTTTTATTTATATTATTTGCCGCCACATGGTAACTTATATTTTCCATTTCCTCAATAAATTTTCCGCATATTAGACCATACCCATTTAAAATTAAAAATTGTGCAGATAAGGTTATGGCTAACCTTTTATTTCCATCAACAAAAGCATGAAATTTACAAACACAGAAGAAAAGATGCGTAATTTTATCTACAAAGTTAGGATAGTAATCATCATTTTGTATATGTGCCAATACAGATTTTAGTCTTCCTATATCTATAATTCCTTTGTCACCGCCGCCACTAACATCAATTGTATTAGAATGGATTTGTTCAATTAATTCATCTGGTATATATATAATTCTTTTATTCACGATCTTTCAACCTCTTAAAAACTTCTTCTGTCTCTTTCATTCGTTCAAGTAATTCCTGACTCTTCAATCCTAGAAATCTTTCAAATTCTGATTTATCTAATGGACTAATATATTCAGTTAATCTTAAGTGTAAAGCATCACGAAATGCCAAATCTCTACTTGCCATTTTATTTCGTGCTTTATTTTTTAAAGGCTCATATAATTTTTGTTCTGAAAAATCATCAAACAATTTATCTACTTCATAGTATTCTAATCTTGCATTTTTTTTCAAATACTCACTTTTTAATATTTCTGAAAACCCACCCTCATATGATGAAATTAAATCTAATACTTCTGAATAAAAAGTATCTCTAACTTTATCCTTTGCATTTAAATTAAGTATTGCCTTGTATTCTTTTGTATTTTCCTTAAAAATACTTTCATAAATTTTATCAGTATATCTGGCATACTTATATTTTCCTTCTACCACGTAATCGCGTAATGCATCGGTAAATAATTTTCTATAATTTTCTTCACAATACCACGATTCTAGATAATCTTCATCCCTTTGATTGATATACTTTGTTCCACCACCAGTTTTTTTATTAATTAAGTCTATAACTATATCTAGAATTAATTTTCTAACTTCTTTAGCTCTCTCACTTTCAGATAACAACATACCTATATTTAAAAATGCTCTAAAATCAAAAACTGATAATCTTGTAATTTTTTCCTTGGTAAGGACATTAATGTCCTTACCAGAATTTTCTATTTTATTTAAAAAGTCTTTTAATTTTTGACCAGTTAGTACCTCATATCCATTTTCATTAAATTCTTTACTATTATTTTCAATATATCTCC
The DNA here is from genome assembly GCA_934140575.1 of uncultured Bacilli bacterium. Taxonomy (GTDB): domain Bacteria; phylum Bacillota_I; class Bacilli_A; order RF39; family UBA660; genus UBA3789. The sequence continues at coordinate 1,604 of CAKPBJ010000015.1, forward strand.
TAATAGTTCTAGGATCAACTTCATAAAATGAGGCTACATATTCAACAGTGAAATATATTTTATCATCTACCATAATTCCTGGTACAGAAATATTCTTTTTAATTTCTTCTATTGCCATATCGTTATTTAATATGTTTTGTCTATCAATAACTGAATTAGTTAAATCCTTTGCCATTTTTTACCTCCTTAAGTTAAATAATTATGTTTATTATACCATTATTTACTTATTTCAACAATGAATCACTTGAAATATCAACATAATTTCTATCAAAATTAATAATAACCTTTATTTTATCTTGGGAAGTACTAGAAATATAATATTTTTCAGTAGTGTCTATTCTTTTATGCCCTAATATCTCAGCAATGTCTTTTATTTCGCATCCACTTCTTAAACTAATAGTAGCAAAACTACCTCTCAAATCGTAAAATCTGCAGTTGATTCCTAATTCATAATGAATTATTTTAAAAGGATATTTTATAATATCTGTTCCAGAATAAGTTCCATCTTTTCGAGTAAATACCATTTCAACTTTTTTACATTTTAAATTATTTTCTACAATTTTATATTCTACTAACTTACCGTATTTATTTTTTACTTCTTCTAAAACATATTTCTTATAGTTTTTACCTTGTTGTTTCTTATAATTATTTTGTAATTTCTTATAATTCAATAAAACTGAATATAAAGTATCACATATATAAACTTCTCTTTGACTACCTATTGTTTTAGTAGTACCTAAATACCATCTACCATTTTCTGCTTTATCTTTTGCATATACCGTTTTATTTATTTTAATAACCCGATTATCTAAATCTATATCTCCCCAAGTTAAAGCAAATAATTCTCCTGTTCTCATTCCTGTATAACAGGCAGTAAGGAATGCACATATAAACACTTTATTATTTTTAAATCTATTTAAAATAATATTTATTTCTTCGTTTGTATAGACATGTCCTACATCGTTTTTTTTAATTCAAATGACAATACTCTAGGGATTTGTAAATCACTTGCTGGATTATTTTTAATAAATCCAAAATAATATGTCGCATCTCTTAATGAACTTTTAATTACTTTTTGATAATTTCTTAATGCTTCTTTAGTAGTTGATGTTTGATATAACCTTAATAATGCTTGATTAAGCATATATGAAGTTATCACTGATAATTTATAATTACCTAATTCCTTTTTTATATTACCAAAAGATTCTTTATATCTTTTTGCTGTGGAATACTTATAATTAATTTCAAAGTACTCACTCATCCAATAATCTAAATATTCAGAATATAACATATTACTTTCTTTTGTATTATCTCCATTAATAAACTCATTATATGCCTTTTGACCTGCTATATATGCTTCATTTTTAGTTCTAAAACCTGATTTAGTTATTTGTTTTCTTTTTCCATTTACTTTACCTGCATCAAAACAATATTGATATACATTGTCCCTCTTTCTAATACTAATCATTTATATCACTCTCCATTTCTTTTTATTATTTTACATCAAAAAAAGAATACTACTTTCATAGTATCCTATTATTAAATAATATTTCTTAAACTTAAATACTGTATCCTATCTCCATATGTTTCAACAGAAACTCCAATATAATCCATAATCATTGCATAATTTAACTTCAAAAGCATCTCATATATTCCTATTGAAATACCATCTAATCTAACAGTATTATTATGTGTGATGTCATCTCTATCATCTACTGCTTTTTTTATTGAAGCAAATAAACCATATTCTTTTATTTCGTTTCTTCTTTTATAATATATGCTTTCAAGTATAAAATCTTTTTTCCCCAATTCATTAAATATACATTTTTCTAGTTTCAAATTAGCAGTAGAAATAATCTTAATAAATCTTTTTATAAAATCTCTCTTTGTTTTATTATTTCCATTGTACTTGTCATCAAGTGTTCTTAATAAAGGTAATATTTCTTCTTTAACTTCTCCTAATGCTAATTCTTCTTTCGAAGTTCCTAATTCATTTTTATTACCATGAACATATTGATATATAGATTCAAAACATGAAAATCCAGCACAATAATCTTTATTTGATATATTTCCAAATGATTTATTATTATCAGGTATAATACTAAAGATATAGTCACAATTATCTAGAAATTTAAATATTTGATCTAAATAATCTTTAAATATAACATAATCTAGCAAATCTTTATTTATTTCATTATTAGTCATATATGGAATTATTATTTCAACAGTTTTTTCAAATTTGCCATCATCTTTTTTTAGTTCCAAAAAAGCCTCATCAAAAGAAATGTCCACTCTATTAGCAGAGAATTTAAAAAATTTATCAACACTATTTACATCTTTTATTATGGATTTGTAATCTTTTGCCGTTTCATATTTAATTCTTAATAATGAATCGTAATTATTAAATGTTATTGCTCCATCATCTTTCCAACCTGGTTTCATTATACTAAATTCAAATTGAGTTTTATCGCCATTTAAATTTACATATTCTTCTGAAATAGTTTCTTCTACTTCTTTAAATTTAAAATAATCTTTTTCTTTAAGGTCAAACTCAATCATATTCCTATTAGTATAAAATCTATTTAATATTCCACCAGAAAATCTTAAGGTATCGAATTTCATACCAATAAGTTTATATTCCTTATTTCTAGAAATAAAGATGCATCTTGGTGAACAAATAAATGAACCATCTTTATAATAAACACTATTATTTATATAAAAAATAATATCAAACCCATCTATAGTAAATCCTTTAAACTCATCAACAAATTTATATTCGCTAAAAAATGTTTGATGATTATTCACTGATATCAATGTTAATTTTCCTTCTTCATATATAAATGTGTAATTCTCATCTTCATAACTTACATATCCCTTTATATAAACTTTTCTCATTAAATACTCCTTTCAATTAAAAAGATGTCAACAAATTTATTTTTGTTAACATCCTTTATTTTCAATGGATTTTGTCCACATTCTATTTAATCTGTTGACAAATAACAAATTTGCCATTTTTTCTAAAATTGCTTTTCCCCTTATTTTATCTTACTTTCCACAACATTGCTTATACTTTCGGCCCGAACCGCAAGGACATGGTTCATTTCTACCTATTTTTTTTGATTTTTTAGGTTTTCTTTTTGGGGCTGATTCTTCTGATTCATTTGTTGTTACGTTTTTTGTATTCTCTTTTCTTTCAATATTTTGTCTTATTTCTGCTTTAAGTAAGAATATTGAAACGTCTTTATCTATTCTTTGTAACATTGAATCAAATAAGTCAAATCCTTCCATTGTATATGCACGAAGTGGATCTTCTTGAGCATATCCACGTAAGTGAATTCCTTCTCTTAGATGGGACATTGTATTTATGTGTTCCATCCAGTAATTATCTACTACTTGAAGTGTAATTACTTTTTCGAATTCTTGGCTTACTTCTTCTGGAATATCTTTTATTTTTTCTTCATATTCTGCAATTACTTTTTTACATATGTAATCTATTAATTCTTCTGGTTCTTTTCCATTTACTTCTTTATCTGTTAAATCTTTCTTTAGTAAATTTTCATTTATCATTTCTTTTATATCTTCATAATCATCTTTTGTTAATTCATCAGTTGGTACTAAATGTGATTTAACTACATCTTCTATATGATGTCTAAATGAACTTAATACCATTTCATGAATTGATTCATTATCCAAGATTTGATTTCTCTTTCCATAAATGATTTCTCTTTGATTATTCATTACATCATCATATTGAAGTAAGCTCTTTCTTATATCATAGTTATTTCCTTCAACTCTTTTTTGGGCTTGTTCTACTGATCTTGTGAAAGCTTTACTTCTAATTGCTTGGTCTCCTACTCCCATGTTTTCCATCATTGCACCAATTCTGTCTGATCCAAATCTAACCATAAGATCATCTCGCATTGATACAAAGAATTGAGTATATCCTGGATCTCCTTGACGACCAGAACGACCACGTAATTGATTATCTATACGACGTGATTCATGACGTTCAGTTCCCACTACACATAAACCGCCTAAAGCTCTTACTTCATCTGATAATTTAATATCAGTTCCACGACCAGCCATATTTGTTGCGATTGTTACTGATTTACCTAAACCAATTTTTGAAATAATTTCTGCTTCTCTTTCATGATTCTTAGCATTTAATATTTCATGTGGAATATGTGCTTGTTTTAATAAGCTACTGATAAGTTCACTCGTTTCGATAGCAATTGTACCTATTAAAACAGGTTGTCCTTTTTCATATCTTTCCTTTACAAATTCAATGATTGCTTTATATTTTGCTTCTTTACTTGCATATACTAGATCGGCTTCATCGATTCTTGCGATTGGTTTATTTGTTGGAATTTCGATAACGTACATGTTATAAATATCCCTAAATTCTTCTTCTTCTGTCTTTGCAGTACCAGTCATACCTGATAATTTTTTATACATTCTGAATAAATTTTGGAATGTGATTGTTGCTAATGTCTTAGTTTCTTGATTTATTGTTACGCCTTCTTTTGCTTCTATTGCTTGGTGTAATCCATCAGAGTATGCTCTACCCTTCATCAAACGACCAGTAAATTGGTCAACAATTACTATTTCTCCATCTTGAACAACGTAATCAACATCATTTTTCATTGCATAATTTGCACGTAATGCTTGATTAATAAAATGTAATAAAGTTGAATTATCAACGTCATATAAATTTTCTATATTAAACATTGATTCTGCTTTATCTACACCTTTTTCTGTTAAATTAACACTTTTTGTTTTTTCATCATAGATAAAATCTTCTTCTTGTTTTAACGTTTTAGCATATTTATCTGCACTAACATATAAATTTTGATTTGCCATTTCTCCACCAGATATAATTAAAGGTGTTCTTGCTTCATCTATTAAAACTGAGTCTACTTCATCGATAATTGCAAAGTTTAATGGTCTTTGAACTCTTTCTTCTTTTCTAACAACCATATTATCTCTTAAGTAGTCAAATCCGATTTCATTGTTTGTTGAATATAAAATATCACAATTATAAGCATCTCTCTTTTCTTCTGGAGACATGTCTCTTCTATTTACTCCAACTGTTAATCCTAGGAATCTATGAATTCCACCCATCCATTCAGCATCACGTCCAGCTAAGTATTCATTAACTGTAATAATATGAACTCCTTTTCCACTTAATGCATTTAAATAAGCAGGTAAAACTGATGTTAATGTTTTTCCTTCACCTGTTTTCATTTCTGCTATATTTCCATAATGGATTGCTAATGCACCTAAAATTTGTACATAGAAGTGTTTTTCTCCAATTACACGGAATGCAGCTTCTCTAGCAGTTGCAAATGCTTCTACTAAAATATCTTCTAGTGTTTCCCCTTTGCTTAGTCTTTCTTTAAATTCTTCTGTTTTATTTTGTAATTCTGTATCAGTTAGTTTTGAATATTCTTCATCTAAAGCCATAACTTGATTGGCAATATTATTGAATCTTCTTAACTCTTTATACTCATGATCGAATAATTTTTTTAAAATATTCAAATTCATCAGCTCCTTCAATTTATTATTTTACCAAAAAAAAAGGAAGAATAAAAGCTTTATTGAAGCTTTATCTCCCTTTTTTATCTATTCAGATTCAATAATACCGTAGTTTGAATCATTTCTCTTATAAACAACAGCTGGCTTATTAGTTTCACTGTCTTTGTACATATAAAATTGATGTCCCAATAATTCCATTTGAAGTATTGCTTCTTCTTCATTCATTGGTTTTACTTCAATTGTTTTTCTTTTTACAATTTTTTTATCTTCTTTTTCTTCATCTTTGTCTAAGACAATACTATCAAAGTTAAAATCATAACTTTGTTTAACTTTCTTTGACATTAATCTTGTCTTATTTTTTCTAACTTGTCTTTCAAGTTTATCAATTGTCTTATCAACTGCTGCATAAAAGTCATCTTTTGTTTCCTCAGATCTTAGAATAAATGACTTTAATGGGATTGTTATTTCAACTCTTTGTTCATGATTTTTTACTTTTACTATGACACTAGCGCGAACATTTTCGCTATTTTCTAAATACTTATCTAATCTTTGTAATTTTTCTTCAATATAGTCGCTCATAGCTTTTGTAACTTTTACTTTGTCTCCATGAATAATAATTTCCATAATATCTCCTCCTTTATATTTTTATTATAACATTTATATATAAAAAAAACCATATTTTTATCATATAGTAGACATTAAAAAAACAGAATTATTGATTCTGTTTGTGTTTAATTATTTATTCATGCTAAATTGCATGTTCTTGAAGTAATCTTACATTAATTGCTTGAAACCCCTTACTTGTTTCAATAAGTTTAAATTCTACTAATTGGTTTTCTTTTAATGTTTTATACCCATCAATTTCAATTGCAGAATAATGAACGAAAATGTCCTCATTTTCTTTAAACCCGATAAAGCCATACCCTTTATCATTATTGAACCATTTCACGCGTCCGGTCATCATTCTTTACACCTCACATTCTACCAACTCTTTGTTCTTGGTATCTTTATGATAGCAGATATTTTATTTTATTTACGTTTTTTCTTAAATATGCATTTCTACATTACTATTTTTGCTCTTTAACTACAAAATTCGACAAATTTAGTAATTTTGTTTTTCTTATTAAATTGATAATTTCTTTTTTCTTTTGTCTTGATATTTCATAAATCTTTAAATCTCCGTTTAATGTTATTATATTATCTTTTGTGTTATATTCTCTCATTTTATTTATATTTATAATATAACTTCTACTACATTTTACAAAGTTTTCATTAAGAATTTTTTCTATTTTTGGTAAAGTTAGTGGAATACAGTATTCGTTTGTTTCTGTTTTTATAACACTTCTTTTATTTTTAGAGTCCGATTCTATATATACTATATCTTTTTGTGGGATATTATAGAGTATTCCTTTGTATGTATAGCAAATACTATTACTAGTTTCAGTTAGTATTTTTAAACTTATTTTTATATTTTCTATTAATTGATTATAAATATCTTTATTTTTATCAATAACATCTAATATTAATAGTTTATTATCAACTAGTCTGTATTTAATATTCGAATTATCTGATATTAATATTATTATTGATGACCAGTCATCTTCATTTATTCTTATATGTAGTAATTTATTTATTTCTGCTTTATTTGTTGTATCATAATTTAATATATATATACTGTTTAGTTCTTTTTTCTTTTTATCATTATATTTATTTATTTTATATTCTAAATTGTAATTCATCATTATTTTTTCTATTATTTCTTTTAAATTTATATCTTCAATTATAAAATTTATCATTTTATCACGCCTTTTTTTTAGATTAACACTTCGAGCTAATAAAAAAAAGACTTTATTTAGTCTTTTTGATTTTTTCTTTTAGTTTAGTAAATATATGTGGATGTTTATCTGTAATTATTGTTGTATGAGCTACAAACCATAATACTAGAATAAATAATACTATATATATTGTTTGGGCTATTATTGGCTCTTGTAATTTTAATGTATAAAAGATTGAAGCCATTGCGAATAATATGTCAATTGCATATATAATTAAAACTGTAGTTGTTTTTGAAAAGTTCATTCCTAAAAGTTGATGGTGTAGGTGTTGCTTGTCTGCTTTAAATGGAGGTTCTCCTTTTAGCAATCTTCTAATAATAGCAAATAATGTATCTAATATTGGAATTGCAAGTATTGTTACTGGGACGAAGAACGAAATTAACGCTGGTCCTTTGAATTCTAGTAGTGTTATTACTGCAATTATAAATCCCATAAAAGTAGCGGCATCTCCTGCAAATATTTTTGCATTTTTAAATGGTCTAAAGTTATGTACTAAGAAGCCTAGGGTTGATCCTAGCATAATTAATGTTAAAACCATTACTAAACTTCCAAATCTTCCTTGGAAGAAACCTATTATTGCGATTGTTATGTAAAATATTGAACAAATTCCTCCACTTAAGCCATCTAATCCATCTACTAGATTTATAATGTTTGTACAGGCAACAATAAATAATATTGTTATTGGATAAGCTAATATTCCAAAATTAAATGAGTATCCAAATGCTGTTATATTATCTAATAAGATATGTCCATAGAATACTATTATTGCAGCGGCAACTAAGTGTCCTAACATTTTTTGTGATGCTTTAATCGAATTTATATCATCTATAATTGATGTAAGTATAATTATGAAACTTCCTATTAGAATTGAGTTCATTCTCACACTTTGTTCTCCAAATAGCATATATCCTAACATAAATCCTAGAAATATTCCTACGCCACCTAATTTTGGAGTTGGTTCTTTATGAACGTGTCTGTGTCCTTCTTCGGCTCGAGGCATATCAATTGCTCCAACATGTACTGCAACTTTTCTCATTAAGAACATTATTAATGCAGAAAATATAAATGTCGTTAATACTATTTTTGAAGCAGAAAATAATTGTTCATGCATATAATTCACTTCTTTCTACATAAATTATAGCAAATCTCCTTACAAATAAAAAGAAAAAAACATTTTTATTGGTCTTCTTCTAATAATTTTATATTTTCTAAAAGTATTCCAGTTCCTTCAGCTACACAAGTTAATGGTGTTTCTGCGATAAGAACAGGTATTGTTAATTCTTCTTCTAATAATTCCACAAGTCCTGTTAATTTTGCTCCTCCACCTGTTAATATTACTCCTTTTTCCACAATATCTGCGGATAATTCAGGAGGAGTTTGCTCAAGAACATTTTTTGTGGCTTTAATGATTCTTGATAAACTATCTTTTAATGCTTCTTGTGTCTCATCTTGTGTTAATTCTATTGAATCAGGTAATCCTGTGATAAGATTTCTACCTTTTACTGTTAACTTTTCTTTTTTATTTGGATTATATACGTTTGCAAAGTTTATTTTTATATCTTCAGCTGTTTTATCACCTATTAATAATTTATATTTACTTCTAATATATTTTACAATGTCTTGATCAAATACATTACCAGCAATTCTTACTGATGAAGAAGAAACTATTCCATTCATTGACAAAATCGCAATATCTGTTGTTCCTCCACCAATATCTAAAACCATATTAGCAGTTGGTTTTGATATGTCCATTCCTGCTCCAATTGCAGCAACTTTTGGTTCTTCTTCTATATAGACTTTTCTAGCGCCAGTTCTCTCTGCTGCTTCTCTAATAGCATTTTTCTCAACAGGAGTTATATTTGTTGGGCAACAAATAAGAATTCTTGGTCTTGAAAATAAACTTCTAGCTTTTATTTTATTTATAAAATGATTAAGCATTATTTCTGTTAATTCAAAATCTGCAATTACTCCATCTTTCATAGGTTTTATAGCTTTTAATTTTTCAGGTGTTTTACCATACATTTCACTGGCTTCTTCTCCTACAGCTATTACTTTATTTGTTTCGGTATCAACAACTACTACACTTGGTTCGTTTAAAACAATTCCACGACCTTTTATATATATTAAAACATTTGCTGTTCCTAAATCTATTCCAATATCTTTTGCTAGCATATCCTTCATTCCTTCCTTTAATATTTTACCACATAATTTAATTTATTATTTATTATATTACAATTAAATAAAAAAAAGAAGAAATATTTTCTTCTAATTGTCAACTTCCTTGTTTAAATAGTTTAGTGGGTTTACACTTGAACCATTTTCATAGATTTCAAAATGCAAGTGATTACCAATTTCCTTGTCTAATTCATTTGTTCCACTTTTTCCAATTACTTGACCTTGTTTTATTTTATCATTTTTTTGTACTGTTATTTCACTTAAACTTTGATAACCTGTAATTAGTCCATTATCGTGTTTTACTTCTATAACTTTCCCTAATAATTCATCCTCTTTTACAGTAACTACTGTTCCATCAAGTACTGATATAACATCAAATGTATTTGTACTTACGTAATCAATTCCTGTATTTTGAATATATGTATTTTCATATACTGTGATTGATTTTTCTTGTTCTGTTGCTTCACCTTTATAATCATAATATGACTTTGATATAGTAACTGATGTATCAGTATATGGATTAATCATCTTCCTAGTTTCATTAATAACTGGTACTGTATCACTTATAGTATCAGTTGTTACTAAGTCATTTGTTTTTTTCATTGATTCCTTACTAAATATAATCACTGTTAGAACTGGTATTAGAACAAGTATTGCTACTATTAAAGGAAGTTTTTTTAATTTTACCTTTCTTTGCATTATTTTCACCTCAGTATAAGTTTTTACAAAAAAAAAGAAGATTATACACTTTTTATAAATCTTCTTATACTATTTTTACCGTTGTGAATATATCGAATATAAAGTTTGTTATTAAATAAATCATTGATATACCTAAAAGAAAATAAAAGATTCTTGCTTGTAAGATTTTATTTTTTTTAAATATTCCATTTATGTTTACTGAGTCCATAGCCCATATTACTAATATTGTTATTAAACAATATATAAAGAATTTTACACTCATTAATTATTCTCCTCATATTCTGTTATTTTATCAACTCTTCTATGGTGTTTTTCTTCTTGCGAGAATGGTGTACTTATAAAATTTATAACTATTTGAAAAGCTTCTTCTAAAGGGGTTTGTTCTCCAAAAGCAACTATATTTGAATTATTATCATTTCTTGTTACTTTTGCTTCTTCTTTTGTTGATACTTTTGCACATCTAACTCCTTTTACCTTGTTGCAGGCAATACTTATTCCTATTCCTGATCCACAAATTGCTACTCCAAAATCAACTCTTTTATCTCGAACATTTTCTCCTAATTTAAATGCGTAATCTGGATAATCAGTTGATACTTCACTATCTGTTCCATAATCTTCTACTTCAAAGTTTCTTCTTGCTAATTCATTTTTTAATTGTTCTTTTAATTTATAACCTCTGTGATCACTGGCAATTCCTATTTTCATAAATCCTCCTAAATTATAGTATTTATCTTTAGTATACACTAATTTTTGGTTTTTACAAAAATAAAACAACTGAAATTATTCAGCTGCTTCTTTATCAAATCCATATTTCTTGTTGAATTTATCAACACGTCCTGTACGTGAAGTTCTATTTTGTTTTCCTGTATAGAATGGATGACAGTTTGAACAAACTTCTACATTGATTTCAGACTTAGTTGATTTACAAGTAAATGTATTTCCGCATGCACATGTTACTGTACAATCTTTAACTTCTGGATGTATTCCCTTTTTCATATTATCTCTCCTTCCGCCATGACAAATAATTTGCCATAGATATAAATCGCGTTATTAATATATCAAACATTTTATTATTTTTCAAGTGTTTTTATAATTATTTTCTTTGATATTCTTAGATATCCTTGTAAATTTGGATAATAACTATTTTTATTTGAGAAGTATTTTCTCTTAGGTTTCAACAGGTCATATGTATCTATGTATGTTATATTTTTTGCTGATTGCAATGTTTTATTTAGTTCTTTAATTCCTGTATTAATATAATAGTCTGTTTTATTTGATGCAAAATAACCTATTACTACAATTTTATTTTTATAATATTTTCTTATTTCTTTTAGTAAATTTAAATAATCTTTTTGTATTTCTTGTACTTCTTTTTTTAATATATCTGAATTTATATTTTCATTCAAATTTATTTTATATATCAAATCATTGTACCCTACTGTTAAAATTAAAATATTTGCTGAACTTAAATCTTTCTTTAAATTGTTGTTTTCTTTTAATTCTTGTAATAAAGCGTTTATTGTTAGGTCTTTTCTTGAATATTGATCATTTTTAATAACTGTTTCTTTTTTCTTTAAAATATAATTTTTATAGAAATCTATGTATGATGGGCCTTTTATTCCATATGAATCAATTCCTAGTGATAGGTTATCTCCTAATGATAATATTGTATATTTACTATCTTTTGTTTTTATGTATATAAAGAAAACTGATAGTATTATGAATATTAGAAACAGTAATTTAAGAAGTTTTTTCATTATTCCTCCAAAAAAAAGAAATATAATTATTATACTTCTTTGTTATTTATTATATTTCTTTTATTCTTATTTTAGCACCTACATTTGTTAATTTTTCTACTATATTTTCATATCCTCTTAATATGTGTTCTATATTAGTTATTGTTGTTGTTCCTTCTGCTGTTAGTGCTGCTGCTACCATCGCTGCTCCTGCTCTTAAGTCTGTTGCAACTACTTGGCAACCTTTTAAATCACTTTTTCCTATTATTGTTGCTGTTTGATTCTTTACTGTTATATCAGCACCTAAATCTTTTAAATATGGTACATGCATAAATCTATTTTCAAATATTGTTTCAGTTGTCTTACTTTTACCATTACATTGTGTTTGTAATACTGTGAATGGTTGTTGTAAGTCTGTTGGGAATCCTGGATAAACTGCAGTCTTTATACTTGTTGCTCTTCTATTTCCTTGGTTTGAAACTATTACATAATCTTGTCCTATTTCTAATTCTACTCCCATTTCTTCTAACTTTGATAGAAGTGAGTCAATATGTTCTGGTATTACATTATCTATTTTAAGTGGTGTTCCACATAATGCTCCAATAATAATATATGTTCCCGCTTCAATTCTATCCGGTATTACTTCATGAAAACACTTGTGTAAATAATCTACTCCTTCAATTTTTATTGTTGAAGTTCCAGCTCCTGTAATTTTTGCTCCCATATTATTTAAGAATGTCGCTACATTTACTATTTCAGGTTCTTTAGCTGCGTTGTCGATAATTGTTTTTCCTTTTGCTCTTACTGCTGCTAACATAATATTTATTGTTGCACCTACTGATGCTATATCTAAGTAAATGTTTGCTCCATGCAACTCTTCTGCTTCTACAATGTATTTGTTTTTCTCACTAGTTACCTTTGCCCCTAATGCTTCAAAACCTTTTAAATGTAAATCAACAGGTCTTGCTCCTATTGAACATCCTCCAGGAAAATACATAACTGCTTTTTTATATTTACCTAATAGGGCTCCCATAAAATAATATGAAGCTCTTAATTTTTTTGAAAACTCTTCTGTTATTTCCATATTTTTCATATTTTCTGGATTAATAATTATACTTTCACTTGCTCTTTTAACATCAACATTTAAGCCTTTTAAAATTTCACATAGTGCTTCTGTATCTGTAATTTCTGGTATATTACAAATTGTAGCTTCTTCGTCTGTTAATATTGCTGCTGGAATTAAGGCAACTGTTGCATTTTTTGCACCACTAATTCTTATTGTTCCAGAAAGTTCCTTTTTACCTTCTATTTCCATAATTTTCATAGATTTTCCTCCGCTCAAAACTTATATTTTCTATTATTAAATAATAATATTCTTCTTTCTCAATCTTATAATAAGTAATATAGCTTTTTTTGTCAATTAAATAAGATAAAACCTGTAAAATTTAACGTAAAATAAAATATATAAGCATATGTTCTTATATATTCTATTCTAATTAATTATTAAAAATACTTATCTAGAGTTTCTTTAATTAAAGATGTATATTGAATATTTTCTTCATCAATATTACATAGTGGTGGGAAGAGAATACACCAAAAATTTTTTCCTTTACCATCGCCTAAAGTAATTACAAGTGACTCATACTCTCCTTCTTCATAAATTACATTTTTATATTCTTTTCTTGGGAAATAATTTTTTCCATAGTTAATGTTGAATGTATTATTATAGTTATTTTCTTTAATAGTTTTATCCACAATTTCTGTGAATTTTGGTAATTCATTTTTTATAAATTTTCGAGTTTCACTTATTGTTGATAAATTATTTGTTTCCACAATTTCTGTTCCTAAGTTTTTTAATATTTGCTTTTTTATTGTTTGATCTATGTTTGTATTACTGTTTGCTATTATTCTAAAACGTATTGCATCTTTTGGGATAATTACTTTTTCTTCTTTATTTATACATAAAATCATTATAAATACTGATAATACTATTATTAATTTTTTAATATTAAAACCTCACTTTCATCTTTCATAATAATAGTGAGGCTTTTATTTAATTTTTATTCAATATTTTTAAAAATAAATAATATTCTGTCTTTTCCTGATAAATCTTTTTTTATTTCTACTTTTATATTACTTAAATATTCTTTAGCAAGTAGCTCTATTTCATTACCTTGTGTATATCCAATTTCAAAAGCAATTATAGCTTTTTCTTTTAAGTTTTTATCTATCTCTTTTAATATTTTTTTATAACAATCTAGTCCATCTTCTCCTGCATATAATGCAAGATGTGGTTCATTATTTTTTACGATACTTTCTATTTCTTCATTTGTTTTTATGTATGGTGGATTACTTATGATAATGTCATACTTTTTATTTATTCCCTGTAGAAAGTCATTTTGTATTAAATTAGCACTTGATTTTAATATATTTTTATTATTTTCAGTAACTGTAAGTGCATCTTTACTAATATCTACTAAATCCACAGAATTTGTTGATAACTTTTTTTCTAATGTTAAACCAATTACTCCACTTCCACAACCTAAGTCTATAATATCCACAGGTTGTGTGAAATATTTTTTTGCGTATGCTATTGTGTTTTCTACAAGTTCTTCTGTTTCAAATCTAGGGATAAGTACATTCTCATTTATATAAAACTTTTCTCCATAAAAATTTACATATCCTTGAACATATTGAAGTGGTTTGCCTTCTTCTAGAGCAAGTATTTCTTTTTTATATTTTTCAACAATATCTGTTGAAACTGGTTCTTCTAAATAATTTAAAAGTTCTAATGGATTTTTATTTAAATCTTCAGCTAAAAGTATCTTTGCATGGTCTGAGTGAACATGACTTTTTCCGTAGCAAAGTAACTCTTCAACAGTCATTATTCTTCTCCTTGAAGCTTTCTTTTTTGGTCTTCTTGAATTAAGGCATTTAGTAAGTCTTCTAAGTCTCCATCCATTACTCTATCTAGATTTTTTGTTGTATAACCAATTCTATGATCAGTTACTCTATTTTGTGGATAATTATAAGTTCGTATTTTTTCTGCTCTATCTCCAGTACCTATTTTACTACGTCTTTCTTTTCCTTCTTTTTCTGCTTTTTCTTGCTCTTGCATTTCATATAGTCTTGATTTAAGTACTTTCATGGCTTGTTCTTTATTTTGAATTTGACTTCTTTCATTTTGACAAGTTACAACTGTATTTGTTGGTAGATGGGTAATTCTTACTGCTGAGTCTGTTGTATTTACTCCCTGTCCACCACAGCCACTAGAACGATAGATATCAATTCTTAAATCATTAGGATTGATTTCTATTTCTAAGTCTTCATCAGCTTCTGGCATTACAAGTACAGTAGCAGTTGATGTTTGAAGTCTTCCATTTGATTCTGTAACTGGTACTCTTTGAACTCTATGTGAACCTGATTCATATTTTAGTAGTGAATAAGCTCCTTTTCCTTTTACAATAAACTCTATTTGACTAAATCCTCCAGCAGTTCCATCTATTGAGTTATATACTTGATAAGAAAAGCCTTTTTTTTCAGCATATCTTGTATACATTCTAAATAGGTCTCCTGCGAATATATTAGCTTCATCTCCACCAGCAGCACCACGAATTTCAATAATAACATTTTTCTCATCATTAGGGTCTTTAGGTATCAATAGAATTTCAAGTTCTCCATCTAGCTTTTCTTTTTCTGCTTCTAGTTCTTTTAATTCTTCTTTTGCCATTTCTCCTAATTCAGGATCTTTTACCATCTCTTTTGTACTTGCAATATCTTCTAGTACTTTTTTATATTTTTTATAACATACTACTATATCTTCTAGAGATGACATTTCTTTTGAATACTCGCGTGTTTTTTTAACGTCGCTTAATACTTCTGGTTTTGTTAATTCTTGTTCTAACTCATTATATTTTTGAAGAGTTGTTTCTAAACGTTCTATCATATTTTCACCTAATCTTTCGTAAATCAGTCCTATTATATCATATTTTTTTAATGAAAAAAACTAGATTATTGTTCTAGTTCTAATTCATCTTCATCTATAACTACTAAATCTTTTAATTCTTCGTTAGTATCATCGTCATAGTCTGAGTCATCATCTGTATCATCATAATTATCTTCATTATCTTGAATATCTTCAATTTTATCTTCTTCTGTTTCTTCATCTTCGTCATCATCATCGTCGTCTGTAGATAATTTTACAACTTTATCTGATGTATGATTACTTCTTAAATCCCATTTTCCATTATCTAATAAGATAAATCTTTTATCAGTTGCTAAAGCTGTATAAAAATCTGCAATTTTAGCTTCAAATGTACTTTCAGGTAATTCTAATAATTTGATGATTTTTTTAAATAGCTCTGCTGTATTTAAATTTCTTTTGCTATCTTCTAATATCATAGCGGCAATATCTTTGTTTGAAATTAATTCTAATTCTTCTTTTTTCATTTTAATACTCATAGGTAGTCCTCCTATTTATTTTCTATATAAAGTATGGTAGAAAATTACCAATAAATTTTATAACATATATCTCTTATATTGACAATACTTTTTTTACATTTTTTCTGGAACTTCTATTCCAAGGGTATTTAAAAGAAGTGTATTTATATTATAAACTACTTTTGTTAAAACTAACCATGATTCTTTTAATTCTGTATCTTCTTCTGTTAATACTTTGTTTTCTGAATAGAATTTATTATATAAAGATGTGATGTTATATAGGTATTCTGTTATTTCATTCATAGATTTTGTGTCTATGGCTTTTTCTATTATATTTGGAAGATTTAGTATTGTAAGTGCTAATTCTCCTTCTGTTTTACCTTTGAATTTATGTACTTTTTCATATTTTAATCCTGACGCTTTGTTAAGCAATGATTTCATTCTTATAGTTGAATATAATAAATATGGTCCTGTTTTACCTTCTAAATCTGCAAATTTTTCTGGCTCGAATACATAATCGGTTGCTCTAAATGGCAAAAAATCTGCATATTTTAAAGCTGCTATTGCTACTGTTTCTGATATTTTTTCTTTTTCATCTTCAGAAATAGATTCATTTGTTATCTTTTTTCTTGTTTCATTATGGATTAAATCTATTAAGCTTTTAAGTGTCATTACGCCACCATCTCTAGTTTTAAAAGGTTTTCCATCTTGACCATTCATTGTTCCAAAACCAATAAATTCTAGTTTTGTGTCAGGTCTTACCAACTCAGCTTTTCTAGTAGCACGGAAAACTTGTTCAAAATGAAGTTCTTGTCTTCCATCTACAACGTACCATACTTCATCTGGGTCGTATTCTTTTCTTCTTTGTAAAAGTGTTGCTAAATCTGTTGTTTCATATGAAATAGTACCATTTGATTTAATAAATAATAGTGGTGGAATTTCTGCCTTATCATTTTCTTCACTTACTTCAACTATTTCTGCACCATTACTTTCTACTAATATATTTTTTTCTCTATATATTTTCTCTAATTCAGGGAAATACTCCATAGCATCACTTTCGCCATACCATAAATCGAAATCTACATTTAAACTATTATATACGTTTTTAATATCTTTCTTTGATATTTCAACAACTTTTTTCCATAAGTCATAGTATCCTCTTTCATGACTTTGTATTTTTCTAGTTACTTCCCTTGCTTCTTCTAAGTATTCTTCATCTTCTTTTGATTTCGTACTTGCAAGAGGATAGATTCTTTCTAGGTCTTTATTTGAGATTGGTAACTCTATTTCTTGATAATCTCCTGTATAATTTTCATCGAAATATGCTAAATTAGGATACATTTTTTTTATTTCTAATACTACAAGCCCTAATGGTCTTCCATAATCTCCTAAATGAGCATCACCTATTACGTTATATCCAATTAGTTTACCTAATCTTTTTAATGCTTCTCCTAAATTTGCACTCCTTAAGTGACCTACATGTAATGCCTTGGCAACATTAGCTCCACCATAGTCAAGAATAATTGTTTTCTTTTCTCTTTTGTCTATATTACTAAATATATCTTTATTAACTTCATTAACTATTTGTTTTTTATAATCATCACTTAAAGTAAAATTAATAAAACCAGGTCCTGCTATATTTATATTTGTAAATCTTTCATCTTTTTCTAATTCTTTTACTATATTTGCTGCTATTTCTCTTGGATTAGTATGATATTTCCTTACTAATTGCATTGCATCATTTAATTGGTATTCTCCAAGATCTTTTCTATTTGATGTTTCTAAGGCTATTGTTTCTTCATCATAACCAGCATTTTTAACTATGTTTTTTAAATCTTTTTTTAATTCACTAAATAAACTCATTTTATCTCCTCTATTCTATATCTAAATATATCATTATCTATTTTATATTCAATATTTATATTATTATTTATTTTCTCTAATTTTGTTGTTTCTATATCTATATTTATTGTTCTTTTTAAGTCTTTTAAATAAATAGTTCCTATAGTGTTTTCTAAATTATCAAAAAAATATTCCATCCGCAGTGTATCATTTTCTCTTATTAGTGTATTCTTATCTAAATTGTATAGTACTTTTGTATTATCTTTTTCTTTATATTTTATTATATTATCAGATATAATTGACACTAATTTATAAGAATCTTTTATTTCGTTATTTGAAATACTTACATTAATGTTAATTTTGGGCATATTACCACCAACCTCAAATTTATAGTAATGATTATATCACATAATACCTTATTTTACTAAATTAATTAATTTGTACATATTTTTTCTATTATTTTTAATACTAGTAGTGGAGGGGATACTACTTTGAAAAAATTATTTAAAATTATAAAGTTATTTATGCTTGTTATTATCGTTTTAATATTTGGATGTTTCTTATATGTTAAATTGTCTCCTAAAGTTACTATCAATAGTGCAAATAATATTAGTTTATATGATATTGATAAAAATATATTTTTTAAAGGTAATGAGTCTAAGGAATGGGTAAGTTTAGATGATATTTCTGATTATTTAATTAAGAGTACAATTTATACTGAGGATAAAAACTTTTATAAACATTTTGGATTTGATTTTTTAAGAATTGGGAAAGCTTTTATTAATAATATTACTAGTGGTAGTAATAATCAAGGAGCATCTACTATTACTCAGCAATATGCTAAAAATTTGTTTTTAGATTTTGATAAAACTTGGAAAAGAAAATGGGATGAAATGTGGTATACAATGAGGATAGAGGCGAACTATTCAAAAAAGGAAATTCTAGAAGGATACTTAAATACAATAAACTATGGTCATGGAAAATATGGTATAGAAAATGCTTCTAAGTTCTATTTTAATAAAAGTAGTAAAGACTTAACTCTTTCAGAAGCGTCATTACTTGCTGGTATTCCTAAGGCCCCCAGTAAGTATTCTCCTATCATTGATATGAATAGTGCTAAAAAAAGGCAGTTAGTTGTTCTTAATAGTTTGGAAAATAATGGGATAATTACAAATGAAGAAAAAGAAAGAGCTTATGATGAAAAACTTAATATAATTGGTGAAAAAGAAGGAGATACTCTTACTAGTATTAATTATTATGTTGATGCTGTTATGAATGAATTAGAAAATATTGAGAGTATTCCTAGTAACTATAACGAAATTAAAGGATTAAAAATATATACTAATTTTAATTACGATGTTCAAAGTAATCTTGAAAATAATATAAAAGAGACTTTTCCTGATAATAGTAATCTTGAGAGTGCTAGCGTTATGATGAATCCTGACAATGGTGGAATAATGGCACTTATTGGTGGAAGAGACTATAATAAATCAACTTATAATAGAGCTGTTAGTTCTAAAAGACAGGTTGGTTCAACTATGAAACCTTATTTATATTATGCTGCTTTAGAAAACGGTTTTACTGCTAGTACTTCTTTTACTAGTGAGAAAACTACTTTTCCTGTTGAAAATGGTAAAACTTATTCACCAATTAACTATAATAATAAGTATGGAAATAAGGCTATAAGTATGGCTACAGCTATTGCATATAGTGATAATATATATGCTGTTAAAACACATATGTTCTTAGGGTATGATGCATTAATTAATGTTGCGAGAAGAGTTGGTATAACTTCAAAGTTAGAAAGTGTCCCTTCACTTCCTTTAGGTACTAATGAAATTAATATTATGGAAATGACTGGTGGTTATGCTGCTTTTGCTAATGGTGGATATAAAGTAAAACCTCATTTGATTGAGAAAATTGAAAATAAAGATGGTGAGGTAATATATCAATATAAAGATGATAAAGAATTGGTTCTTAATTCAAGTCTTGTATTTATATTAAATAATATATTAACTGCTACTTATGATTCTTCTTACATTGATTATAATTATCCAACTGGTATTGGTTTAAGTAGTAAACTCACTCATACATATGCCCTAAAAAGCGGTACTACTAGTGGAGATAATTGGAATATCGGATTTAATAAAAAGTGCGTTTGTGCTGTATGGGTTGGATATGATGACAATAGTAAACTAAGTACTAAAGATTATAAATATGCACAAAATATTTGGTATAAAACAGTTGAAAACTATGAAAAAGATATGAAAGATGAGGATGTTTGGTATGAAAAGCCCAAAAATGTCGTGGGAATGTTAGTTGAACCAATATCTGGAAAACCAGCAACTAGTAATGATAAAAATCAAAAATTAGTTTACTTTTTAAAAGGAACTGAACCAAAAGAGACGGATTCAACATTTGATGAAATTACTAGTAATTGATATAGAGAAATTATTTTCTCTTTTTTCTTGTTGTGCTATAATTTATGTAGTATGGAGGTGTGATATGTTAGAAATTATTTTAGGTGTAATAGTTGTCATTTGCCTACTTTTAATTGTAATTGTAGTGTATAATAATAAGTTCCAACTGGTAATTATTAAAATAGATAAAGCCGAGGAAGATATTAGTATATATTTAGATAAGAAGAAGGAACTATTAGATAGAACTAAACCTATTATAAAAAAAGAATTAAAGTTGGATAGTTTTTTAGATGAATTAGATAATTCTTTTGAAGATATTAATAATTTTGATGAACACGATATATTGAAGAAAGCTTATAATGAACTATTTAAAACTTTAGATGAGAATGAAAAGTTATTCAAGAGTGAGGCTTTAGTTTCAATATTAGAAGAGTTAAATGACAATGAGGAGGATATTGTCGGAGCTATTAAATTCTACAATGATACAGTTGTTGAGTTTAATCAACTTAGAACAGCATTTCCTTCTAATATAATTGGTTTTTTCAGAAGATATAAGAAAAAAGAATTTTATAATAATGAGAAAAGAGAAATTTTTGAAATATTAAATGAAAAATAATTAAAGAAAGAGGTTTGTTATGAATTTTATTGATACTATTAAAGAAAGAGCTAAGAAGGATAAGAAGAGGATTGTTCTTCCTGAATCTATGGATAAAAGAACAATGGAAGCTGCTGATAAGGCATTAAAAGAAAAAATTGCAGATATTATAATTATTGGTACTCCTGAAGAGATTGAGGAAAACTCTAAGGGTTTTGATATAAGTGATGCAACTATAATTGATCCAAATACTAGTGAGTTAACTGAAGAACTTATTAATGGACTAGTTGAAATTAGAAAAAATAAAGGTTTAACTTATGAAGATGCTAAAAACTTATTATTAACTGATTATATGTATTATGCTTGTATGCTTGTAAAAACTGGAAGAGCTGATGGTGTTGTTTCTGGTGCATGTCATTCTACTGCTAATACTCTTAGACCTTCCCTACAAATTATTAAAACCAAACCTGGAGTTATGCTTGTTTCTGCATTTTTCTTAATGGTTGTTCCTGAATGTGAATATGGTAGTGATGGTACATTTGTTTTTGCTGACTCTGGACTTGAACAAAATCCAACACCTGAAAGACTTGCTGCAATTGCTGCTAGTAGTGCTGAGAGCTTTAAATTACTAGTTGAAAAAGAGCCACTTGTTGCAATGCTTTCACATTCTACTATGGGTAGTGCAAAACATGCTGATGTTGATAAAGTCGTTGAAGCTGTTAAAATTGCCAAAGAAAACTATAGTCAATATAAAATTGATGGAGAACTTCAATTAGACGCAGCAATAGTTCCTAGTGTAGCTAAATCTAAAGCTCCTAATAGTGAGGTTGCAGGACATGCTAATGTTTTAGTTTTTCCAGATTTAGATGCAGGAAACATTGGCTATAAATTAGTTCAAAGACTTGCTAAGGCTGAAGCTTATGGTCCAATTACACAAGGAATTGCTTCTCCAATAAATGATTTGAGTAGAGGCTGTTCCGCTGATGATATTGTTGGAGTTATTGCAATTACTGCAGTACAAGCACAAAATAATTAAAAAAATCCACAAATTATGTGGATTTTTTTGTATGAAAATTTTTTAATTTACTGATGCATTATATATTTTTGTAATTGCAGAATCTAATTCCTTATTAAATTCTTCTTCTGTTTGATTTATATTTAAATTTTCAAGTAATGCTCTTGAGAAACTTGCAATCATATTTTTATTTTTGCTTAGTAATTCACAAGCTGTGTTAATATCATAACCTCCTGATAAGGCAACAACTTTTACAACACAATCATAGTTATATAATTCTTCATATAAGTTCTCTTCTGTTGGAATTGTAAACTTAAACATAATCTTATCAGATTCATCCCAATTATCAAGATGAGTCTTAATTTCTTGAAGTAATATTTTTTCACACTCTGTTTTATCCGGAGCATTAATATCTACTTCTGGTTCAATTATTGGGACTAGATTCATATTGCAGATTTCTTTAGCAAAGTTGAATTGTTGGTCTACTATTGATTTAATTCCTTTTTCATTTGCTTCATATATTACACTTCTCATCTTTGTACCAAAGATATGTTTCTTGTTTGCTTCTTCTAATTGTTCTTGTAAGTCATTTATTGGTTTCATTAATTTGACACCATTATATTCTTCTTCTAGACCCTTATCTACCTTTAAAAACGAAACTATTTTCTTTTTGTTCCATAAATAGTCTGCAGTATATTCTCCTTCTATTTTTCCCATCATTGTTTTATAGAAAAGAATTGTCCCTAAAATATGTTCACTTGTAAATGAAGGCGATGTAATAACTCTTGCTCTCATTTCATGAATTAAGTTAAACATTTCTTCTTCTGTTTTGTAAGAGTCTTTAGAAATACCATATTTTTCTAGTGTTTTAGCAGAACTGCCTCCTGATTGATCTAGTGCTGCAATAAAACCTTTTCTTAATTTTACAACATCTAATTTTTCTTTATTCATATATACATTCCTCCATCTTTAATATATCTTATTTATATAATTTATAAAAGATTATAAGGATCTTTTACTGTAAAAAGTGTAAAGAAAAAGTTAAGACTTACTTAACTTATGATTCTTATTATATAGCTATTTTATCAAAGTGTTATTGGTTTATTATTCAACTCTCCAGTCTATTTCCTCTAAGCCTTTTTCTCTTAAGAATTTGTTTGTCTTTGAAAAGGGTTTACTTCCAAAGAAACCGTTTCTTGCGGAAAAAGGTGATGGATGAGCTGACTCAATTATATAGTGTTGTTTATTTGTAATTAAATTTTTTTTGCTTCTTGCGAATGCTCCCCATAAAATAAAGACTATTGGTTTTTCTCTTTTATTTAAAATTTCAATTACATCATCTGTAAATATTTCCCAGCCTTTTCCTTTATGAGAAGCTGGCTTATGTTCTTCTACTGTTAAGACTGCATTTAAAAGAAGTACACCTTGTTTAGTCCATGGCTTTAGTGAATTATGTTTTGGAAAAGGGATTCCTAAATCACTTTCTAGTTCTTTAAAAATGTTTTTTAATGAAGGTGGTTTTAAAACATCATCACTGACAGAAAATGATAGTCCTTCAGCTTGGTTTGGTCCATGATATGGATCCTGACCTAATATTACCACTTTTACATTATCAAAGTCTGTATATCTAAATGCGTTAAATACTTCATTTTGTTTTGGGTATATTATCTTGTTTTTATATTCCTCTTTAACAAAATTCATAAGTTCAGTAAAATATTCTTTTTTATATTCTTCTTTTAATTCTTCATCCCATGCGTTTCCTATCATATTTCCTCCTATTTATGATAACTTTCATTATTGTTTATTTTATAAGCTCTATAAATTTGTTCTAAAAGGAGTACTCTAAATAATTGATGAGGAAATGTCATCTTTGAAAATGATAGATGTAGTCTTGCTTTATTTTTTATTTCATCTGATAAACCATAACTTCCACCAATTATAAATACTATATTACTATTTTCAATTAGTATATTATCTATTTTTTTTGCGAAGTCTGGTGATGTCATCTGCTGTCCTTCTATTTCAAGAGTTATTAAATAATCTCTATCACTTATATGTTTATTTATTTTTTCTGCTTCTTTATTCTTTGCTTTTTCCTCTTCTACTAATCCTTCATCTTTTACTTCAATAATTTCAATATTAGTGTACTTAGATATTCTCTTTTTATATTCTTCTATGGCTTCTTTTAAATACTTTTCTTTTATTTGCCCTACTGTTATTAACTTTATCATATTAAACCTCTATTAATGAACTTTCTTCATTTTGTTTTGCGATATAAATATTTATATCTTTTCTTAATTCTACTTCTTCTATGGCTTCTTTTATTTTTTCTTCTGTATTATTAGTTTCACTTCTATGTGCTAGAATAATGTTTTTTGTATTTGTACCAATTATTTTCTTTAAGTATTTAGCTGTTGTTTTATTTGATAAATGGCCTTTGTCACTTATTACTCTTTCTTTTAAAAATCTTGGATATGGACCATCCATTAACATTATTTCATCATGATTGCTTTCTATTATGTAACAGTCCATACCAACTATTTTATTTAAAATTTTTCTATTAATGTATCCTGTATCTGTTATATAGGATAGCTTTTTATTATCTTGTTTTATTATAAATCCTACTGAACATGGAGCATCGTGTGATGTATGTAGAAGTTCTATTTCAACATCATTTATATTAAATTCATCAGGAATTATAATACATTTTGGATATGGGACATATTCTTTTATACTTTCATACATATTTTCTGGTATATATACTGGTATGTTTGTCTTTTTTACTAAGGAGGCCAATCCTTTTGTGTGGTCTTTATGACAGTGTGTTATTAATATTCCACTAAAATTATCAAAAGAAAGGGAATTTTCTTCAAGACTATTTTTTAAAGTCATGTAGGAAATTCCCATATCTATTATTAAATTAGTTTCATTACATAACACTATTGTACAATTTCCCTTAGAACCACTGGCTATTGTTTTTACTTTCATTTTAATAGAAGTTCATAGCGTTTTGCGCTCTTCCTCCACGGTAAGGATATCCATACCACATACCAAAATGTAAATGTACTCCTGTTGCGAATCCAGTTTGTCCCATTGCTCCTATTACCTGTCCTTTTTCTACATAAGCTCCTACATTAACATATCGTGCTGAAAGGTGAGCATACATAGTATAGTAACCATTGTGATGGTCTATTGTTATATATTGTCCATTATCATATTTATAAGACGATTGAACAACAGTACCTGATTGAGCAGCAAATATATTTGAACCGTATCCACAACCGGCAATATCTGTTCCATCATGAAGTGTTCCCCAACGATAACCAAATGGACTTGATACTGAGGAACATGTTGCTGGCCAGCCCCATTGTCCTCTTGTTGGAACTACTGAACCATATCCACCTCCAGAATATGATGATTGTTTTCCACCTTTAACTATAATTTCATTTACCGCTTCTTTAATAACTTCAGTGTTTACATTTACAGTACTTGTTGTTTCACCATTTATTTTTTGGACTTTTTTAGTTACTTTATTTTGTCCAGCTACTCCTTTTTGAATAACTTCTTCATATCCTACATTTTTATCGTTGTCATATCTTGTTTCTGTTGTATAATTTTGTGTTTCTAATTCTACAACATGGTCTTGTTCTTCTACACTTATTTGTGGCTTTAATATACCAATTTTCACTGTTTGTCCTGGAGACAATAAACTATTTTCATCTTTTAAATCTGGATTAGCAATCAAAAACTCTTGTGTTGACTCTTTATTATTAAATGCTACATCAGATATAGTATCTCCAGCTTGTACTGTGTATGTACTTTGATCTTCTGTCGTTCCAAATAGAAGATATTTGCTTAATTCTTCTTCTGTTTGATAAATATTTTTATCTACTGGGATATTTCCTTTTTTTATTGTTATTTTATTTTTAATTGAAATATTTTCTACAATTTTCCCAGTATCTTTTATTTCTTTTTGAGTATCATTTGCATAATTATCATAATCTTCTTCTGATACAAATGACTTTGCTGTATTTTCTATTGAGTTTGTAAATACTTCTTTATCAATAACATACAATGTTTGTGTTTTTCCTTTTATTTTTTTTCCAGTTGATGAATCTGTTGTATCTATTCCTTTTAGTTTTATAATATATCCTTTTATTGTGAATGGTGATATATCTTTTATTTCTTCATAGATTCTTTTTATTGATTTAACATTATTTGAATATGTTGTTTCTTTTTCTATATCAAGATCTTCTGGCGCATAAACTTTTTTTACATTGTATTTTTTCTTTATTTCGTTTTGTTCTTTATTAATATACTTTTCTAGTTCTTTTTTTGATTCTATCAATCCTAGTGATTCTCCTTTTAAATACACTCTATAAAGAGTTCTTGGGCTTGATAGAATTTTTGAATATCCAGTTGCTAAAAGAAGTGTCAAAATCAAAATAAATGATGATATTATTTTTAATTTTTTACTCACTGCTTTGTCCCTCCATATTTCTTTCTTTTCTCAAATTTAAGAATGTTGATGTATTCTTTTTAAATAATAATTCAATTGTTGCAGTTGGTCCATTACGATGTTTTCCTATTATTAATTCACTTATACTGTTATTATCTTCTGTCCTTGCTTCTTTATTATAATAATCATCTCTATATAAGAAAGCTACTATATCGGCATCTTGTTCTATTGAACCAGATTCACGTAAATCACTCATTAATGGTCGTTTGTCTTCTCTTGCTTCTACACCACGTGATAACTGTGATAAGGCAATTACTGGTACGCCTAGTTCCATAGCAAGTGTTTTCAAGCTTCTTGAAATATCAGAAACTTCTTGTTGTCTATTAGTACCATAGTTTTTTCCACCTGATATCAACTGTAAGTAGTCGATTATTACTAATGCAAGACCCTTTTCGCTGCTTGCTAATCTTCTACATTTAGCTCTAATTTCACCTATTGTTATACCTGGAGTATCATCTATTACTAGGTTAGTATTAGCTAATTGTGATGATGCTTCATTAATTCTTTTCCAATCTGGATTCATAAGGTTTCCTGTTCTTAATTTAAAACCTTCTATTTGTCCAAGACTAGATAAAATACGCATCGCTAATTGCTCGGCACTCATTTCTAAGTTGAATAAGGCTACTGACTTTTCTTGTGTCATTGCAGCATATGTTGCTAAGTTTAATGCAAAGGCAGTTTTACCCATAGCTGGACGAGCAGCTATAATTATAAATTCATTTGGATGAAGTCCAGTAGTTAACTTGTCGAAGTCATACCAACCTGTTGCAAGTCCTGTTATTTCGCCTTTGTTTTCTGACAATCTTTCGAGGTCTGACTGAGTCTTAATTAATACATCTTTTATTGTTCTAAATTCACTAGCTTTTCTATTTTTTACTATGTTTAAAATCTTTTTTTCTGAGTTATCTAATATTTCGTTTACAGTTTCGTCTGGACTGTATCCTTCTGATGCTATTTCTTCTGCAGTGGCTATTAAATTTCTTAATATAGCTGCTTCTTCTACACTTTTTATATAGTAATCAATATTACTTGCTGTTGGAACATAGTTTAAAACTTCTGTTAAGTATTCAACTCCGCCTACTGCATTTAATTCATTTTTCTTCTTCAAATAGCTTGTTACTGTAGTTATATCAATAGGTGTATTTTCATCCATTAAAGCAACCATTGTTTCGAAAATTTTACTATTTTTTTCATTATAAAATGAATCAGATGTTAAATTTTCATTTGCTTTTTGAAGAGCATATTTTGAAAGAAAACATGATCCTAGGACTGATTCTTCAGCTTCTAAGTTGTTTGGTAATGTTCTAATTGGCATTTAAATCACTCCTATTTTATTACGTGTACTTTTATTTTTGCGGTTACTTCTGGATATAAATTTAATTTTACATCATGAAATCCTAATGAAGAAATTGATGATGTTAATTCAATTGCACTTTTTTCTATTTTATATCCTTTTTTTGCTAGTTCATCTTTTATTTGTTTTATGCTGATACTACCAAATACTTTGTCGCCTTCTCCTGTTTTTACTTTAAACTCTAATGTAACTTTATCTAATTTTTCTTTAAGTTTTAAAGCTTCTTCTTTGTTTGCTTGGTCTTCTTTTGCTTTCTTAGCTTGTTCTTGATTTAATTTTAGTAAATTCTCTTTAGTCTTTTTTACTGCATAACCATTTTTTATTAAGAAGTTTTCAGCATATCCATCTTTTACTGTTTTTACTTGTCCTTTTTTTCCTTGATTTTTTAAATCTTTTATGAATATTACATCCATTTTATTCACCTTCTTTTAATATCTTCTTAAGTTCTTGTTCTACTTTTGCTAATGTTGTATTTTCTTTTGTTGCTGCTCCGGCATTGTTATCACCGCCGCCTCCTAGCTTAGTAAGTATTTTTCCTATATCATAGTTACCTAAGCTTCTTGCACTTATCCCAATTGTATCTTTTCCAATTTTTCCTATTACAAATGATGCTTCTATATTATTAAAAAATAATAACGTATCTGCAACTTTTGCTAGATCTTCTCTTCTATAAATTGTATTGGCAGAAGCTCTTGTAAATGCAATTTTATCATCTATTGTTTCAATATCTGCCATCAACTTTTGACGTTCTGTATATTCATTTATATCTTGTTTTAATAAATATTGTACTTTTTTTGCACTTGCTCCTAATGAAGCTAAATAATATGAAGAGTAATATGTTTCAGCTGATGTGTTTAGTGTATAATTGTTTGTATCTAATACAATTCCTGATAGAAGTATAGTTGCATAGTATGAGTCTAATTCTACATCATAAAATTCTATTAAACTTGTTATCATTTCACATGTACTTGAAACTTTAGAATCATCTATTATCTCAGCATTTTTTATAGTTGTTTTTCCAAGATCATGATGATCTATTACTATTTTTTTATCTATTTTATTTAGTACTTCTTTGCTTTGAACAAGTTCTGTTTTATTTGTATCTAGAATTATTAATAGGTTTTTAGATTGTCTTGAATCCATATATTCTTCTATTTCTGATGATTTGATTCTATTCATTACACCATCTAATTCTCTTAGTACTTTTTCTACTCCAGCTTCGTGTTCTTTATCATCTATTATAATGAAACAATTCTTTTTCTTTTTTTTAAGAATCATATACATTCCAATTTGACTTCCAAGAGCATCTAAATCTAGGTTTTTATGTGCCATTAAAAATATGTTTTTTGCATTTCGTATAGCTTTATTTAATTTTCGTCTTTCTTTAATAATTCCCATATTTCCTCCTATAAAGTCCCATTATCATTATATAATAAATTATATGGTTTGTCTAATAAAAGGCTTTCCTAAAAAAAAATAAAAATGTAGTTTTAACTACATTTTATTTTGAATAAGGCATAAGTGCTACTGCACGTGCTCTTTTAACTTGTTTTGAAATATATCTTTGATGTTCAGCACAGTTTCCTGTAACACGTCTTGGTAAGATTTTACCTTTTTCATTTGTATATCTTCTAAGTATTTCTGTGTCTTTCCAATCAACTGTTTTTCCAGTACACATAGCACATACTTTTTTCTTTCTACGATTGAATTCTGCCATGTTAATCCTCCTTTTTTATATTAGAAAGGTAGTTCATCATCACTGATTTCAATATTTGCACCAAAATCAGCAAATGGATTACTATCTACGTCTGTACCTTTTTGATTATTGCTATTATTATCTGCAAAATCATAAGGTGTTGGTTCTGCATTATGTGTTGAACCACTATTATTCATATTATTAGAATTACTTGAGGAATTTCTTGATCCTAAAAATTCAACGTTATCGGCAATTACTTCTGTGACATATCTTCTTTGACCATTCTGATCATCATAGCTTCTTGTTTGAATTCTTCCTTCAACAGCTGCTTGACTACCTTGTGTAAGATAGTTTTTAACATTTTCTGCTTGTTTTCTCCAAACTACTACATTAATGAAATCTGCTTCTCTTTCTCCTTGTTGGTTAGAAAAATTTCTATTAACTGCTAATGTAAAAGATGCTACTGGAGTATTGCTTCCTGTATATCTTAATTCAGGATCTCTTGTTAATCTTCCTATTAAAACAACTTTGTTCATAACATACCTCTTTTTCTTATTAATCTTCTACTCTAACAACGATGTGACGAAGTAGACTTTCATTAATTCTAGCAACACGATTAAATTCTTGTTCAGTCTTACTATCAGCTTCTACTACATATAAGAAATAATATCCTGTAGTGAATTTCTTGATTTCATATGCTAATTCTCTTTGACCCATTGCTTTTTCTTCCATAACTTTTGCTCCAGCATCAGTTAATACTTTTTTCATGTTTTCAGCTGTCTTTTTGATTTCAGCTTCTTCCATATCTGGTCTTACAATAAACATAACTTCATATTTGTTCATTTTTTTACACCTCCTTTTGGACTTTAGGCTATACTCGGATGTATAGCAAGGAGCATTTTAAATACTCGGTAGTATTATAACAAATGCTCATTACTTTTGCAAGGATAAATAAATACAATGTTATTTAAAGTAGTAAATGCAAGTAATAATTTATTTTTATTAAAAGTTGCATTTAGTTTAATAATACTTTTTAATATATCTCAATCAATTGTTTTTTTTTGCAGAACGAAGGAGGTTTTAATATGAAGAAAAGATTAACAATTGAAGATAGAATTCTAATTGAGAATTTACTAAAATTAAATTATAAACTAAAAGATATATCAAATATAATTGAATGTGAATCATCAACTATTTCTAGAGA
>CAKPBJ010000016.1 GCA_934140575.1 uncultured Bacilli bacterium
AAGTTAATTTAGTACTTATAGTCTTTTTTTTTTTGATGTGATAAAATTTATGTAGTGGAGGATATGAAAATGAAAAAGAATAGAAATTTAAAGAAGAGTACATTTGTAAAAGGAACATTTATAATGACTTTAGGTATTATTATAACTAAATTGCTTGGTATTTTATATGTTATTCCTTTTCATGCCATAATTGGTGAGGAGGGTGGAGCTTTATATGGATATGCTTATACTATTTATTTGTTTTTCATGTCTATTTCAACTGCGGGTATTCCTTTGGCTATAAGTAATGTTGTTTCAGAGTATCAGACTTTAGGATATACAAATGTAAAGAAAAGAGTATTTACTTTAGGAAAAAAAATTTCTTTAATTCTTAGTATTGTATGTTTTTTAATTATTATTTTGTGTGCACCTTTAATTGCTTCTTTAATAATTGGTGGTGTAAGTGGAGGTAATAGTATATCTGATATTACTTTTGTAATTAGAGTTATTGGTTGTGCTATTTTAATAGTACCAGTATTAAGTGTATATAGAGGTTATTTTGAAGGACATAGGTTTATGGATGTTGTATCTGTTTCTCAAGTTTTAGAACAGTTAATCAGGGTATTAATTATTATATTTGGTAGTTTAATAGCAGTTAAAGTATTTAAGTTAGATTTAAAAAGTACGGTTGGGATAGCTCTTTTTGGAGCGACAATAGGTGCTTTTGTTTCATATATATATTTAGTTAGTAAAATAAATAAAAATAAGAAAAAATTTAATGAAAAA
Source organism: uncultured Bacilli bacterium (assembly GCA_934140575.1). GTDB lineage: Bacteria > Bacillota_I > Bacilli_A > RF39 > UBA660 > UBA3789. The sequence goes on from CAKPBJ010000016.1 coordinate 766, forward strand.
ATTAGAAATGTTAATGAGCCTATCGTTACTAATAAAGCAATTGTTAGAAAAATTATTACTTATGCGGTACCATTTATAATGATAGATTTATTTAAATCACTTTATAATTATATAGATATGTTTGAGGTTGTCAGAGGACTTACTAATGTTGGGCTTAGTACAGGTGATGCGGAGTCAATTTATTCTATACTTTCTACTTGGGGAAATAAATTTAATATGATAATACTTTCTATTTCTTCTGCTATTGTGATTAATTTAATTCCAAATTTAACTTCTAATATTATAAAAAAAGATTTTAAGAGTGCTAATAGTAAGGTTGTTCAGGCTTTAAATATTATTTTATTTTTAGCAATACCTATTACTTTTGGAATTAGTTTTCTATCTAAGCCTATATGGATGCTTTTTTATGGAAAGAGTGTATATGGTTATGATGTTTTAAGTTATTATATTTTTGTGGGTCTTTTTATTGCTTTGGCTACAAGTATGGTTACTTCTCTTCAATGCTATAAGAATTATAAATGGATTTTTATTAGTTTATTTGGAGGTGTATTTTTAAAATTACTTTTAAATATAAATTTACTTGTTGCATTTAATAAGATGGGATTGCCACCATATTATGGTATTATTACCGCAACTATTTTAGGATATTTCTTAACTTTTATTATTTGTATGATTGTTTTTCATGTTAAATATAAAGTTAATTATGAGGATACTATAAAAAATTTTATTGATATATTATGTGGTTCTATTTTAATGATATTTGTTTTATTTTTAGTTAAATTGATTGTTCCTATATATTCTGATAATAGAATTTTTAATATATTTATTATTTTGTTATATGGTTTTATTGGAATGATTACTTATTTTATTTATGTTTATAAAAGTAGATTGATTGATAAGTTATTCGGTAATATGGTTTCTAAGAGAATTAAGAGGTTATTGTTTAAGAAGTAAATTGTTAAATAGTGTATAAAAGTGTAGATAAATGTATAGTATAAATAAAATTTCATTCTTAAGTTATTATTAAGTGATATAATTTTTTGATGGAGGTCTTTATATGAAATTGGTATTCAATCCAGAACAATTAGAGGTTGGGGAAGCTATCATTTCTTCTATAGATGAAAATATTGATGATGTTAGTAGTAATATTAAAGATGCTTTTAATAGAATTTCTAATACTGCAATGGATAAGAAAATTAATTTAAGTGAGACTATCAAATGGGATGATTTTGATACTGATGTTTCTACTTTTAAGAATTATTTAGTAGATGTTACTAATGTTGCTAAAAATGTTGCTATAGCATGTGAAGCTTATTCTAATGGTAGTCAGACTGAAGATGATATGAATATATTATTAACTCGTTTGAATGCATATAAGAATGTTGTAGAACCCGATAAATTTTCTAGGTTATTGTATACTGGTTTAATGGGTGGAGCAATGTTTACAGAAGGATTTATGAGTTTTTTTGAGGATTTAGGTGATTGTGCTCTTGTAGCTGGAAGTTTGTTTACTGGACTTTTTAATAAGGATTTAAGTAATAGCATTAAAAGCTTTGCTTCAAAAGATTATTCGAAGAGTTTTATTGAGGATAATGAAATATTCGAAAAGATAAATAAAAATAGCTATTTTGATAAAGATAGTGTGTATGCGAGTATATTTAAGATTACTGGTAAAGCAACAGCTGGAATTGTTTGTGGTCATGTTATGTCTAACTGGATTGGTAGTGGTACTGCTGCTCAGGCTTCTAAAGCTAGACAGATTGGTACTACGGCTGGAACATTTGGTAGTGATACAAGTGATAATTTAAGAAGAGGAATGTCTCTTAGTGATGCAGTTATATTTGCAGGTGCTGGTGCTGTTTCTACACATCTTATTGATAAGTATGTTGCTCCTGATCTTAGTTCGAAAGTTGCTGAAAATCTTAGTAATTCAACAGTTGGAACTGTTATTGGTACTGTTGGTGATGCTGCAAGTACTTTTTTTGGAGAACATTCTGATGTTGCAAAGGAAGGAGCAAAAAAAGTTGCGGAATATGGTATAAAAGAAGCTCAAACTAAAACTGATAATTTAGTTTCTAATGATGGAAATGAATCTACAATAGAGGATTATGCGGCACAAAAAGCTGCTAATAAAACGATGGATGTTGTTAAGACTATTGGTGAAGAAACGATTATTAAATCATTGTAAGTAATTTAAGGAGGATATTATGGAAAAAAATTTACCTGTAGGTAGTGTTGTTTTATTAAAAAATGGGAAGAAACCGATTGCGGTTATTGGGTATAAGATGTCATCTCCTGATAAGACTTATACCGTAAATGGACAAGAAACTATTACTAATAAAGTTTTTGATTATTGTGCAGTTTTATATCCAGAGGGGTTAATAAATAGTAGTACTTTTATTTTGTTTGATAAGGAAAATATTGAAAAAGTAATATTTACTGGATATGAAAGTGAAGAATGTACAGAATTTTTTAAAATTTTAAGTGATAAATAGGGTGATTATATGAGTTTTGTTAATATTAATGAATATGGAGAATATAAATTACCAATTGCTGGAAATGTGACAAAATATACTGTGTGCGAAAGTATTGATAGTTATAAGCCTTATGATGTTGGGGATGTTTCCAGTTCGATAGATTATGTATGTGAAAATATTAAAGAAGTTAATCATTGTGATGGACTTAGCAAAAATCTTTCTGATTTAAATGAGCAGTGGGGAGAAAAGTTTATCGCAATTGATGGTAAAAATATAGGAATTGTTCTTCCAGATGAATTTAATACTCAATTTGAATCTATTACAGAGCATATTAATGAACAAGCTGATAGATGTGAAAAGATTGTTGGAGATATTGTTTCTAGATTACAAGAGGTAAATGAATATTACAATCAATTAAAATCTAATTTAGATGAGTATAAAAAGTTACTTTCTGATAAAGAAAGTTATGAGAATGAAATTGCTAGATATGATAATCTTATAATTAGTGAAAGTGCTAAAGAGAAAGTTGATTCTGCTAATCTTTCAAAGTTATTTTCTTCTAAAAATTCATGTGTAGTAAATCTTAGAAATGTTAATACTGAGCTTGATAAATATACAATTATTCCAGAACCTGAAGGTCAATGGATAGTAGAGTAATTATTTAATATATAAAATTATAAAAAGAGTAGCTTATTTTTTTAAGCTACTCTTTATGTTTTTTAGTTTATGGTATAAGTTAAATGCAATATTGTAAGTGTTATACCAGAATTTTGATATGATTAAATCATATTCTCCTATTAATTCGACAACGTGTCCTCCGAAACTCTTTTTAAATAAATAAAGTCCATATAAAGGATTTTCTTTTCTAAAGTCACCTGTTATTCCATAAAAATTATATCTATTATAATTTCCTTCTACAGCCATTTTTACTCCTTCAAAGTGAATTGTATATGCTGATTGGAACTGCATTAATTTAGCATGACTTCCTCCATGAAGTGATAATACTTCATTTCCATATATTAGGAAAAGTATTCCTCCAAGGATTTCTTTATCTCCATATTCTTCTTTTAATTCTTTAATTTTTTCTAATTGCTTTTCTAATCTCTTTATTGTTTCTTCATCCTGTTTATTACTTGAATTAAATTTTTTTTCATTCATTTTAAGAATGCCTTTATCTTTTTTATATATTCTTTCTTTTAAACTTTTTTCAGCTTCTTCTTTTTCTTCAATTGTATTTTTCTCATAAATATTAAAATCTATTTCGGCAATTAATATTTTTAGTATTCCACTATCGTGCAAGTTATCCCACATTGCTTCATAATAAGAAAGTGGTCTATCAACGAATTCTCTTCTATCACTTGTATGTTTCATTATATCTTTAAAAATTGGTAATTCATCTCTTGTAATTTCTCTTGTTGTGATTCCACATCTTTCATTTTTTCTTAATATTTGACGTGTTTTAGATTCCATGTCTTTCATAACATCATCTAGTGTTCTGTTTTTTGTTTCTATTACATGCATCCATCTTGGTTGTAGTGTATCTTGCATTAAATTGAAACCGAAGAATTTGTATCCTAAATTTTTTAAATTTTCTACTGCACTTTTGTTGTTGTATCCATCTTTAACAATGTTTCCATCGTTATCATGCTCTTGATATTCAACAAATGGATCTATTTTTACAAAGATTCCTTGTTCTTTCTTAATATATTTTTTTAACTCATTCGTGAATGTTTCTAATAATTTTTTGTCATTGTAATCAATTAAGAATCCACGAGGTGAATAAAACATTTTCTTTTTTATTATGGGTAATGTTTTTGATAAAATCATTGCTCCTGCAACAATTTCATCATTATCATTTTCAAGACCAATGTAGTGTGCTTGCCAATTATTTACTTTTTTTAGGTTAGCCCATTCTTCTGTTTGGTGAAATGTTATTTGTGGATGTTTATCTGCAAAGCTTTTAAAATCTTTTTTATTTAGTTTTATTAACTTCATTTTGTAACTCCTTTTTGCTCTTGTTTCTAATTATTTTTCTGTAGATAGGAACCAGCTTAGTAAATACAAAGTACATAAAAGGATTTAGAATATAGTCCCATTCTCCAATGAATTCAACGTAGTCACCACCAAATTTTTTCTTAAACTCATGAAGACCTAATCTTGGATTAGTCTTAGAAAGGTCTCCAATAGTTCCGAATTGGTCATAAATCTTTATGCCTTTTTCTTTACAGTATTTAATATGTTCATAGTATGTATTGTAATTTACATATGTTTCACTTAGGTCATTATGATTTCCAGCATATAGGACCCATGCTTTATCTCCATATTCAATAATCATATGGGCACTTAATGTTATGTCATTTCCATATTCTTTTTTGTATTCTTTATATTTTTCTATTTCTTTAGTAATATTTTGTTTTTGATTTGTTAATTCTTTCAATTTGTTTTTGGCACTTTTACTTAAATTATCAATTGGTAATATTGAAATTTGATCATTGATAATTTTTAAATTTTTTTCTAATGCTTTAATTGTTTTATTGAAATGTACTTTTCCTAAGAATAGAGTAGCTTTACTGTTTTCATTTCCATTAAATATTTCATATAGGGTTTCATAGTAGTCTTCGTTGTATGAAATAAAATCTTTTCTACTTTCTGTTAATGTCATTAAGTGATAAAACTCTTTTAAGTCATCTTTTGTACCAATAGTGACTTCTGTGTCTAATTTTAATGATTTTGCGATTCGCTGTTTTGTTGTTTTTGAAAAATGTGCTTCAATATCCTCTAATGATTGTGTTAAATCAATTCGAAATGTATATCTTGGTTGCATAGTTTCAAAGTTTTTAGTAAATCCTTGATGTTTGAAACCACATGATTTTAGTGTTTCAAATATTTCTTCATAATCTTTGTTTTTTACAGTTATGTCTTGATAGTTAGTTGACTGTTTTATTAAATCTGGGTCAATTTTTACAAAGATTGCTTTTTTACTTTTTGCAAACTCTGTAATTTTCTTAGTCATTGTCCTTACTAATTCTTTATTTTTATAGTCAACTACAAAGCCACGTGGAGCGTAAAAATAACACATATTCATAGGAAGTTTTTTTTCAAGTAATAGTGTTGCTGCTACTATTTCATCTTCATCTGTTGTTAAGCCTAGATAATATGGTGTTAAATTCTTCTTTACTTTTGCAAATTCTCCCCAAGATAATGATTGAAGAAAATGTGATTTTGTTTTATGGTTTTTTACGAAGTTATCAAATTTTTCTTTTTCTATATTTTTAAGTTTTAACATAAAAATGCCTCACCTTCTATACAAATAGTATATCACGTAAGACATAGGAAAACTACTAATTTTTATTAGACCATGTAAAAATTATCATCTTTATCTAGATAGTTATTTATTGTTTTATTTGGTTCGGTTTTAGAAAGTTTTGATTCAATTCTTTTTAATGTTTCATTTATTTTTATTAGTTCTTCTAATATATTTAAGTTGTTATTTGGAATAAATGGATAAGAATAATTGTTCATAAAATCAACTTCTTTCGTATTATTTTATGTATTATTTTTATTAGTGTGATAAAATATTTGTAGGTGAAGTATATGAGATTAAGAAATGTAAAAAATAAAGAAGAAATTATGAATAATTCTAAGTATTTAGTTAAGGATTATTTTAATTATAAAGGAAAATGGAATGAACTATTTGGAAACAATAATCCAATTTATATAGAGATTGGAATGGGAAAGGGTAAATTTATTATTGAGAATGCTGTAATGTATCCTGATGTAAATTTTATTGGTATTGAAAAATTTGATAGTGTTATTTGCAAAGGACTACAAAAGATACCGGACGGACTTAATAATCTTATTATGATTAGAGCTGATGCTTTGGATATTGATAATATATTTGATAAAGAGATTGATAGGATTTATCTTAATTTTTCTGATCCTTGGCCTAAAAACAGACATCATTTGCGTAGACTTTCTAGTAAAGTGTTTTTAAATAAATATGATAGTTTGTTTAAGAATGATGCATCTATTTTTATGAGGACTGATAATAGGGGATTATTTCAATATTCTTTAGTTAGTTTTAGTGAGAATGGATATATTCTTAGAGATTTAAGTCTTGATTTACATAAGGATGACATGCCTTTAATTACTACTGAGTATGAGGATAAGTTTTCTAATTTGGATATGCCAATTTATTTTGTAGAGTGTACTAAGGATATGTCTAAATCTCGTAAATAATTATAAAAAATTTTTACATTTATAAAAAAAATGTTATAATGTAATAAGAGTAGGTGAAATATGAAAAAAATAGTTGTTTTACTCTCTGCAATCATGTTATTAATGACAGGATGTAGTGTTACCAAATTAGATAGTAGTGATCTTGGAAAGAATGTTAAAATTCTTTTGTCTGAAAAATCTAGTTTGTATAATGTGTTTTATGATGGCTATAAGTATTATTTACCTAAGGGTGTAGGTTTTGTTACTAAAGATGATTATAATGCTGTATTAAAAGATAGTGTTGGAAATAAGTACTACTTATATGTTGATGCGATTGGTTATTATAATAAAATTGAAAATACTTATAAAGTAAATAATAAGTCACATTATTCTAAGAAGTTAGATTACAATAAGAAGACTGGTTATATTCAAATAGATGAAGTTGATTCTTCATATTATATTCAATTTGTATATAATTACGCTAAGTTAGAGGCTTTAGTTGATAAGAAAGATTTGACTTCTACTGTTTCAAATATGTGTTATATTTTAAGATCTGTAAAATTTAATGATAAGATTCTTGATAGTTTAATTGGAGAGAATACTTTAGATTATAAAGAAGAAAACTATTCTTTATTTGATTCAAATTCTTCTAATGAGACATTCTTGGGTGTTGTTGAGAAGTATGAGACAGATGATTATAAAAAAGATTTAGAAGATGAAAAGATTGATTTAAATAATTAATGTGAAGAGGTGAACTCATGGGATTTGTTGATAAAATTAAGAATGCTCTTTTTGAAGTGGAGTATGTTGAAGTAGATGAGCCAGTTAAACCTGAGAAAAAAAAGAAATTTAAACCTGAAAAAAAGGTTGAAAAGAAAGAAGAAGTAAAACCAATTGCTAAAAAGGTTGTATTACCTGGCAAGAAGGAAGCTAAGATAGAAGAACTTGAAGAAGAAGAATTAAAAGATGATAATTTTGAAGTTAGACCAAAAGATGAAACTGTAAAGGAAAGTCATTCAGAATTTAAGTTTATGGATGATAAAGATTTTAAGTCTGATGATTATGCTAGAGCAGAAGAAAATAGTGAACCAGAAATAATTAGAAATATTGATGATACTCCAAAGAGAGAGTCTGAGAAGCGTAGAACTAGAAATAATTATAATAGTAAAGATAGAGATTCTTATAATGAATATGAGGATAGTTATAATGATCAATCTTTAAATAATAGGTATACATCTAATAATAATGATAGAGTAAAAGAAAAGCATGAAAAAAGTAATTACCATGAAAGTAAGCCATATGGAATGGATAGTAATTATAAAGTACCTGTTCCAGAATATGGTATATATGAGAAAAAAGAGGAAAAGGCTATATTTAAACCAAGTCCAATTATTTCTCCTATTTATGGTATTTTAGATAAGAATTATAAAAAGGAAGATGTAGTTCAAAAGAAAGAAATTAGACTTACTAGTAGTTATACAAGATCTAATGTTAGTGTTGATGATATTAGAAATAAAGCTTTAGGAGTAGAAGATGAGAGTAAACATAAAAAAATTGTAAATACTACTTTTGAAGTTGATGATGATGACGAGGATTTGATGGTTGACTTAACTGATGATAAGGACAAACCACAGGTTAAAGAATTAACGATGGGAGATGCATTAGAATATTTCCAAGATCTTGGTTTAGAATATAATGTTGACTATCTTGATGCGAATAATAAAAGACAAACTCCTAAAAGAGTAGATATTAATCATGAAGAAAAAGAAAAAGTAGAGAAGCCTAAAGTTTCTATTACAGATGTTTTAAAAAAGGAAGAAGGACATAGTGAGGAAAAATCTTCTGAAAAACATGAGAATTCTGAAAAAAAGGTAAAATCTGATGCTAAAACAACTGTTATAAAGGATGAATCTGGTGGTAAAGAAGAAAAAGATGACGATGATGATAATCTGTTCGATTTAATAGATTCAATGTATGAGGAGAAAGGAGCTTAGTTGATATATGGAATTTTTAAGTATGTGTTTGCCTATAATATTATATGTAGTAGCTATTATATTATTAGTTATATTAATTATTTTGGGTATCAGAGCTATTAAAGTTCTAGATAAAATTGATGCTTTAGTGGATAATATTGAGGAAAAAGTAAATACTTTTAATGGGGCATTATCTATAGTTAAAGGTGCTGCTGATGGTATTGCAAGTATTTCTGATACTGTTTTGTTTAGTATATCTTCTGCAATATCTAAAATATTCAATAGGTTTAATAAGAAAAAGGAGAGTGATTTTGATGAGTAAAAAATCTGGATTAGGAAAGTTTGTATTAGGAGCTGCTGTTGGTGCAGGACTTGGAGTTTTATTTGCACCTAAAAAAGGTAGTGAAACAAGAACAATGTTAAAAGCAAAATTAGATGAATTAGTTGAACAAGTAAAAAACATTGATGTTGATGAAGTAAAAAAGGAATTTGACTTAAAAGTAAATGAAATTAGAATGGAACTTGTTGATTTAGATAAAGAAAAAGCTTTAGATATTGCTAAAGAAAAAGCGAATGATTTAAAAATTAAGTCACAAGAATTGTATGATTTAGCTGTTGAGAAGGGAACTCCTGTATTAAAGAAAACAGCTAAAGATGTACTTGAAAATGTTGTAAAGGTATCTAAAGATACTATTAAAAAGTTAGATGGTAAAGAAGAAAAAGCTAAGTAATTAGCTTTTTTATTGAATTTTGAATTTTTTTATGTTATATTTTATTTATGTTTTTGTTGATAAACTGATTAGTAGAAATAATTATTTATTTGTAGAGAACTAATGGTTGGTGAAAATTAGTTGATAATTATTTTGAATTACACTGTTTGGAGAAAAATCGTTTTATCGCGTTAAGATATTTGAGGTGTATATTTATACATAAAGTAAGGTGGTACCACGAATAATTCGTCCTTAGGGATGGTTATTCGTTTTTTTGTGAGGAGGAAAGAAAATGACAAATTGGGAAGAATTAAAATGGAGAGGTTTGATTAAAGATACAGCTGGAGATGATATAGAAGAGAAAATCAACAAAGGTGGTATGACTTTTTATATAGGAACAGATCCTACAGCTGATAGTCTACATTTAGGGCATTATAGTTCTTTTATGACTGCTAAGAGATTAATGCTTATGGGACATCATCCTATTATTTTATGTGGTGGGGCTACTGGTAGAATTGGAGACCCTAGACCTACTTCTGAACGACAAATAATACCAATTGATGTGTTAAATAAAAATGTAGAGTGTTTACGTAAACAAATAGATAAGATGTTTGATGGAAAAGCACAACTTGTTAATAATTATGATTGGTTTAAGGGATATGAATTTCTAGATTTTTTAAGAGATGTTGGAAAATATGTTAATGTAAATTATATGTTAAATAAAGATATTATTCAAAGAAGATTAGATACTGGTATTACTTATGCTGAGTTTAGTTATATGTTAATTCAAGGTTATGATTTTTTAAATATGTATAAAAAAATGAATTGTACAATGCAGGCAGCTGGGTCTGATCAATGGGGTAATATTACTACTGGAATTGATTTAATTAGAAAAATTCTTGGTAAGGAAGCATATGGTTTCACAATGCCTTTAATATTAGATTCTACTGGTAAGAAGTTTGGTAAGAGTGAGGGAAATGCTTTATGGTTAGATGAAGAGAAGACTTCTTCTTATGAGTTATATCAATATTTAATTAATACAGATGATTCTAAAGTATATGAATATTTAAAAGTATTTACATTCTTAAGTCCAGAAGAAATTGATAATATAATGGATGAACATAGTAAAACTCCAGAGAAAAGACTTGCTCAGAAAAAGTTAGCTGAATGTATAATTACTGATTTACATGGAGTAGAAAGCTATAAAAATGCAGTTAATATAAGTGAATCTTTATTCAATGGTGATATTAAGTCATTTACTAAGAAAGATATTGAAGTTGCATTTAAAGGACTTGATGTGTTCAATGTGGAAAGTGATTTAAACATAGTTGATTTACTAGTTAATAGTGGAGCATGTTCTAGTAAAAGGGAAGCAAGAGAATTTATCAGTAATGGATCTATAACTTTAAATGGGGAAAAGGTTACAGATTTAGATTTTGTTCTTACTAAAGAAAAATGTATTGAAAATACATATATTGTAATTAGACGTGGTAAGAAAAAATATTTTATTGGTATATATGAATAAAAAATTAGTTAAAGAATACTATTTATAGTATTCTTTTCTTGTTTAATTATATGAATTTTTCTATTCTCTATAGAATTGTTTTTAGTTTTTTGATAAAATGAGGTTGAAGATTGACAGGAGGGATTATATGAACAAGAAGTTAGTAAAAAAATTAAAAATTGTGGCTATTATTTTAATAATTATTTTGATTGGAGAAATAATTTTTATAGGATATCATCATTTATTTGAAAAGAAAAAATCAGTATATTTTGAAGGGATAAATGCTGTTGTTTCTAATAATGAATATTATGCGGCTGTTGGTAGTAATAATGATAATGATATGCATTATGAAAAAGCTAAGATTTCTTTTTATAATATGAAGAAGGAAAAGACTTATGAAAAGATATATAATGTTGGGTTTAATAGTGCTTTTTTTGGGGTTATATTAGATGGTAGTGATGTTGTTTGTGTAGGTAGTTATGAAAAGACTGATGAAGATAGAAATAATTCTATTAGAAAAGCTTTACTTGTTAAATATGATAAGTCGGGTAATGTTGTTTTTGAAAAGGATTTAAGTATACTTGATAATTCTAAGTTTACTAGTATTGTTAAGTATGGTGATTATTATTATGTTACTGGACAAAGTGTTTATAAAAGTACTAAGATTGGTAGTGAAGCAGGAGGTGCTTTAATTGCTAAATATGATAAAGATGGTAATTTAGTATGGAGTAAAACTTATGGAAGTAGTAAGAGTGGTATTTATAATGATTTAATTATTGAGGATGATTATATTTATGTTGTGGGTAATGATGAAAATTATTTGGGAATACTATGTAAGTATAATTTAGATGGTGAATTGGTCGAATATAATGATTATAAGTCTACTGATAATATAGGTTTTAGTGGCATTATTAGTTACAATGGACGTATTTATATTAGTGGTGCTAATAGAAATGGTAATGATTTAACTGATGCAATGATTGTTATGTATACAATGGATTGTAAATATATAAAACAGGTTACTTATGATGCTAAAGGTACTGAAAGGTTTAATAAATTAATTTTAGATGATGATAATAACATTATTGCTATTGGTACAATGTATACAGTTCGTAAGCATAATCATAATACAGTTGATGAGTATAATTATGATGGAATAATTGCAAAGTATGATTCTGATTTAGTGGAAAAAGATGTTGTTACTTATGGTGATGAGAGAGATGATTATTTTACAGATGTAATGCTTATTAATAATAAGTATGTTGTATCTTCTTATTCTTCATATGAAGATGGTAGTTATATGAGTAAATTTGTTAGTTATAGTAAGGCGCTTAAGGTATTGGAGGTTGAATAATGAAGATTACATTAGTTAGACATGCTCAAACCGAGGAAAACTTTAAAGGTAACATGCAGGGAAAAAGGAATATTTTGCTTAATGATACTGGAAGAAGACAATGTAATAATATAAGATTGAAATTAAAAGATAAAAAGTATGATTATTGTTATATGTCACCACTTGTAAGATGCGTTGAAACAGCTTTTATATTAATAGGAGATCGTGTTGAGATGATTAGAGATGATAGATTAATAGAGAGAGAATTGGGTGAATATGAGGGAAGACCTCGTGAAGAATATAATGCGTATAAATACTGGGATTATGATTTAAATTGTGATAGTCGTGGAGTAGAACCGGTTCAGGATGTTTTTAAAAGATGTAAATCATTTCTTGATTATATAAGTGAGAAACATAAAGATGAGAGTATTTTAATAGTTACGCATGGTTCTCCTTATAGAGCTTTAAGATTTTTAATAAAAGGTACTCCTTTGAAAGGACATTTATTGGATACTGATATTCCAAATTTAATGATTGAAGAATTTGAATATAATAAAATTTAAAAATTTACAAAAAAAAATCACTAGTTTGACTAGTGGTTTTTTTTACTTATTGTAGAATTCAACGATTAATGCTTCATTGATATCAGCATTTAATTCATTTCTTTCTGGTAATCTAACATATGTAGCTTCTTTTTTGTTTTCATCATAAGTAATGAATTCAACTCTTTTTGTTACTTTAGCTAATGCTTCTTCAACAACTTTTAAGTTCTTGTCATCTTCTTTTAATGAAATAACATCACCTGGTACACATCTGTATGATGGAATATCAACTTTCTTACCATTTACTGTTACGTGTGCATGGTTAACTAATTGTCTTGCTCCACGACGAGTGTTTGCAAAACCTGCACGGTATACTAAGTTATCTAATCTTGATTCTAATAATCTAAGGAAGTTAGTACCTTGAATACCTTTCATTTTTTCAGCTTCTTTGAAAGTTTTCTTGAATTGTCTTTCATTTACTCCATACATAAATCTTACTTTTTGTTTTTCTTTTAATTGATTACCATAATCTGATAATTTACCTTTACGGTCATTACCATGTTGTCCTGGACCATATGGACGACGAGCTAATTCTTTACCAGTTTCACTGATTGAGAATCCAACACGACGTGCTTGTTTATAACTTGAACCAGTATATCTTGACATAATATCTCTCCTTTCATATTTACAAATCTTGAATTGTTTAGTCATATCTTAGGGAGTTTTTCTTATTCTTTCGCGTAAACAGCAATAGTTACTTGAATTTATGAAAAACACTTTAAAATATTCTAAACATGCTGTTTCAAGGAATTTGCAGTTTTAATTATATGATAAAAACATTGATAAGTCAAGGAATTGTTACTTTATAGGATAATTATTATGGAATATTTTCTAAAATTGTAGAAATATGTGATATTTTTGTGATAAAATAAGTTTGTTAGAATAGAGGTGTATGTATGCAAGGACAATATCTTATTTTAGGTTCAGCAGTTGTTATTGCTCTAATCATTGTTATTGTTATATTGCACTTTGTTAAAAAGATTGAAATGAAATATTATCGTGGTAAAGTAAAAAATCTTGAAATACAACGTAATATGGTCGCTTCTACTCCTGTTTTGGTTGAACTTTCTAAGGTAGAACCAATTATTAAAAATGATAAAATGGAAGAGAAGTATAACGAGTGGCAAACTAAGTTTAATGATATAAGAGAAAGACGTTTAACAGTTATAGATGATATGTTGATTGATTTAGACGTTTACATAGATAAAAGAGATTATAAGTCATGTGGTTATAAGATTGCTATGACGGAAATAGAAATTTATAAGGTAAGAGAATCTGCTGAGCATTTGCTTGATGAGATTAAAGATATTACTTTAAGTGAAGAAAAATATAGAAGTATAGTAATTAAATTAAAAAGTAAGTATAGAAAATTAAATAATGAATTTCAAAATCATGCTGAGTCATATGATTTTATGCAAGATGCTGTTCAATTACAATTAGAAAATATCGAAAGACGATTTATGGATTTCGAAAAAGTAATGGAATCAAATGATTATAATGAAGTTGTTCATATTTGTAAGGCGCTTGATGCGATGATTGAACATATGGAAATAATCGTTAATGAGTTACCTGATGTTCTTCTTATGTGTAATGTAGTTATTCCTAATAGAATGAAAGAAATTGAAAATACTTATAATGATATGAAGTCTCAAGGATATGTACTTGATTATTTGAATATTGAATATAACATTAATGAATCAAAAAAGAATATTGAGAGAATTCTTGATAAAGTGAAGGTAATTAATCTTGAAGGTTCTATGTTTGATTTGAAGACAATGCTAGAGTATTATGATTCTTTGTTTATTGATTTTGAAAAAGAAGTTTTAAGCAGAAAAGTTTATGAAGAGGAATTAGATGCTTTTACTAAGAGACTTGAAAAGACTAATAAACTAGTAAGTGATGTTTATGATCAGTTGGATGATATTAAGAGTATGTATGATTTAAATGACGATGATATTAATATTATTCATGAGGTTAATAAGATTTTAGTTATAATAAATGATGATTATAAAAAAATGATTCAAAAAGATAATGCAAAGTCTACTCCTTATAGTGCATTAAATGAAGAAGTGGAAAGTTTAACTAATAGACTTAGTGTTATGGAAGAAGATTTTGATAAGGCATTGAAGTCTTTGGGTAATATGTATGATGATGAAGTTAGAGCTAGAGAACAGCTTGATGAAATTCAAGAGTTTTTGAAAACATGTAAAAATAAAATGAGAAGTTATAAGTTACCTGTTATTACTGATAATTATTTTGTTCAATTAAATGAAGCAAATGAAGCTATATTAGAAGTTATTAAGGAGCTTGAAAAGAAGCCTATAGTTATTAAGACGTTGAATACTCGTGTTGATACAGCTAGGGATTTAGTTTTAAAGTTATATAATACTACTAATGAAATGATTAAAACAGCACAACTTGCTGAGATGGCAATAGTATATGGTAATAGATATAGATTTAAATATACTGAGGTTGATGCTGGTTTAACTGATGCGGAGAAATTATTTTATAAGGGTAAGTATAAGGAATCTTTAGATACTTCTATTAAGGTAACTTCTTTGGTAGATAAAAATATTTATAGAAAGTTGTTGAGTGTATATGATGAATGAAAAAGGATTTGGAAAGTTTGAGGTTTTAACTATTATTGTGTTACTTTTAGCTATTTTTGCTTATTTAATGTATTCATTACTTGGTGGAGCTAGTAAACAAAAAATTAGCGCTATGAAAGATAATGCTGTTACATTTGGTAAAACTGTTGCTGGTGATACTAATTCTTTTCCTAATCCTGATAACATATATTTAGATGAGGCTATTGAAAATGGACTTATGAATAAGATAAAAAGTCCAGTTAGTAGTGGTTATTGTGATGAGTCAGAGTCTAAGTTTACAATGATTAATGGTAGTGTACATGTTACTTTAAAGTGTGGAGATTATATAATTAATGAGGCTCCTATTGAAAATAAGGCTGATATTAAAGTTTATAAAGTTGGAAAGTGGACTACTAATAAGCCTAGTGGTGATGATATTCAGGAGAAGGTTTTATATAATTGTACTGAAAATGGTAAGGATGTATTTGATGATTATTTAGATGAATTTTATTTTGTTTATAAAACAAATGATAAATATAGTGCTTCTAATTATAATGCAAGTGATGTTAGTGAATGTAATGTAGTTTCAAAGACATTTTATAGAACTATGGTAGAGTATAATTAATATTAGTAAATTTGGGAGCAAAGCTCCTTTTTTTATTGTAAAATTTTTTTTATTTTGATAAAATATGTTTGCATTGGAGGGGATTAGATGAGAGTAATACTTGTTAAATATGGTGAATTAAATACAAAAAAGGGAAATCGTAACTTTTTTATTAATACGCTATATAATAATGTTCGAACAAAATTAAAGGATTATGATGTATCTATTAATAAGGATAGAGCTAGAATGCTTATAGAATTTAATGATTGTGATTTAGATAGTATTAAAAATATAATTGATAAGGTTTTTGGGATTCATACATATCATATTGCTTATGTTTGTGATAGTGAATTGGAATCAATTAAAGAGTGTGTACTTGATGTTGTTAGAAATAGTAAGTTTTCTACTTTTAAGGTTGAAACAAAAAGATCTAATAAAAAATTCTCTGTTCATAGTGGAGAATTAAATAATATTCTTGGAGGACTTATTTTAAAAAATGTTTCTGGATGTAGTGTAGATGTTCATAATCCTGACATGTTATTAAAAGTTGAAATAAGAGATGAGAATACATATGTTTATCATGAATCTTTTAAAGGATGTGGAGGATATCCTGTTGGGACTCAACCAAAAGGATTATTAATGCTTAGTGGTGGTATTGATTCACCAGTTAGTGGTTATATGGCAATGAAAAGAGGAGTTAGTTTAGATGCTGTTTATTTTGAAGCTATACCTCATACTAGTTTAGAAGCTCGTGAAAAGGTAATCGCTTTATGTCGAAAACTAGTTCCATATACAAATCACATTAATCTTCATGTAGTTAATTTTACCCCTATTCAGGAAGAAATTTATAAAAATTGTAGAGAAGACTATTGTATTACTATTATGAGAAGAATGATGTATAGAATAATGGATGGATTGTGTGAAAAATATAATGCTTATGCAATATTTAATGGGGAAAGTATAGGACAAGTTGCTTCTCAAACTTTGACAAGTATGAATGTTATTAATAGTGTCACAAATAAAGTCGTAATTAGACCACTTGCATGTATGGATAAATTAGAGATTATGGATATTGCGAGAAATATAGATACATATGAAACTAGTATATTACCTTATGAAGATTGTTGTACTGTATTTGTACCAAAACATCCAGCTATTAATCCTAAGATTGATACTGCAATTAGAGAAGAAAATAAATTTAATTATCAAGAATTGATTCATAAAGCAATAGAAGATATTAATACAATTCAGATCACTAATAAGGTTGATTCTGAATTTGAAGATTTATTATAAAGTTTGTATAAAATTTGAATAATGTCACAACCTATAATTAGGAGGTGAGATTATGGCAAGACCAAAGAAAAGAACTAGTACTAAGACAACTAATAAGGTTCAAGCAATGGATAATATGAAATATGAAATTGCTAATGAATTTGGTGTTAATTTAGGAGCTGATGCTTCTAGTCGTGCTAACGGTAGTGTTGGTGGTGAAATGACTAAAAGATTAGTTCAAAATGGTAAAGGAAAATCGACTTCTAAAAAGAATAATAGAAGTAAATAGTTTACTAAAAAGAGGAATTATACTTTAATAATTCTTCTTTTTTTTTTATAATTAATATAGGTTGGTGATTAAATGATAGATAATGGTATAGTCGATATAGAAAAGTATCTAAAAGATAAGTTTGATTATTCGTTTAATGGTGATTTAGATGAGTTTTATAATAAAAAATTTATAGAATTTGAAGGAAACGGAATTAATGCTTTATTTTGGATAGATGATGGTATTGAAAGATATTTGTTTAAGAAAATAAAAGAATTTGAATATAATATGTGGGGAGAATTATTATCAAAAGAATTTGCTGATGAATTAGGAATAAAATGTGCAAAATATAGTCTCGCTAGTTTTGATGATAAAGAAGGTTTTTTAACAAAATCATTTATTAAAGAAAATGATGAATTAATTCATGGAAATGAACTTATTCAAAGAGCAATAGATAACAATATTTCACAGGAGATTACTGAAAAAGTAGGGATTATTGCTAGGGAAAATAAAGGTAATGTTTCAATAACTTGTTCTAAAAAATTAAATAATTTTAAAGATATGTGTGAAATAGTCAATAAGAGTCTAGAGTTTGACGAAGAAGAGAAGAAATCTATTAAGTATAATTTAGCAATACTTTTATGTTTTGATATGATTACAATGCAGCAAGATAGGCATCCTAATAATTATGGATTAATAAAAAGAGATGGTAAATATATATTTTCACCTATATTCGACAATAACAGTTCTTTTGGATTAGAATATTTTGATATGAATAAAAGATGTACTGATTATTTTAGAGATATGCAGGATTATAAAAGGTTAAAAAGTGAAGATTTAATAAAAAAATATAAAGGATTTAATTTATTATATAACTATAGTGGTAATAATTCTAATGTTGATTGTTTAAAGGAAATGTTAGAATCAGAAGATGTTGATTTTATATCTATTTTATCTTCTATGTGTGAGATTTGTGATGTTGATTATTTAGAAAAAACTATAAAGAAATTAGAAGATAAATATAATGTTACAATGAAAAATGATGTTTATTTTTATATAATTAATTTGTATAAAAATAATTTAAATTATATAAATAGTGAGATTAATAAGTATATGAAGGGTGATAATTATGGAGAAAATCAAAATTATAGAAGAATATAGTGATGTAGTTGAATTTTTGTTTAGTAAGAATATCGAAATAGAAAGTATTTATAGTTTTATTAGTAATAATTGTAATTTATTAAATGAGAATAGAGAAGATTTAATAGATAATTTATTTTTAATTAAAAATAATAAAAATTTATATTGTATATTACTTACAGAGTCTGATAAGTATTATTGGTCTTTATATAAGAATAAGGTATTTGAACCATTTAGATGTGTTGATGATAAAAAAGATATAGTTATAGATAATTTAATTGATTTTACTTCTAGTGAGAAAGTCAAAATTGTTTATCCTGATATATTGGATTTACCTTTAAATAAACGTATTAAAAGATTAAATAAATGTGGTATAAATACTAGGGGGTATCATTTTGAATAGTATTGACAAATTAGTACTATTCTGATATTTTAAATTTTAGAAAAAGGAGATGCAAAATGAAGTTTTTATGTGTAAATGCAGGTAGTAGTTCTTTAAAATTTCAATTAGTTGAAATGCCTGAAGAAAAAGTTATTATTAGTGGTTATATTGAAAAAATAGGTGCTAAAGATAGTTTTTGGAATACTAAAGTTAATGGTAAAAAAATTAAAGGAGAAAAGGCATTAAAGAATCATGCTGAGGCTGTTCAAGTAATGTTAGATGAATTACTTGATAAGGGTGCAGTTGAATCTTTAGATGAAATTAAAGGTGTAGGACATAGAGTTTTACATGGTGGAGAAATTTATAAAGATTCTGTTTTAATTACAGATGAAGTAATTAAAAATATTGAAAGTTTAAGTAAATTAGGACCTCTTCATATTCCTGGAAATTTAACTGGAATTAGAGCAATGAGAGAAGCTTTACCAAATGTTCCTAATGTTGCTGTTTTTGATACTGCTTTCCATCAAACAATGCCAAAGGCTAATTACATGTACCCAGTTCCATATGAATGGTATGAAAAATATGGAGTAAGAAAGTATGGATTCCATGGAACAAGTCATAAGTATATTACTGGTGAAATGCAAGAAAGACTTGTTAAGAAAGATGTTAATTTAATTATTTGCCATGTTGGTAGTGGGGCTAGTATTAGTGCTGTAAAAGATGGTAAATGTTTTGATACAACAATGGGTCTTACTCCACTTGATGGTTTAATGATGGGTACTCGTTGTGGAGCTGTTGATCCTTCTATTATTAAATATGTTTCAGAAGAGTCTGGAATGAGTGTTCAAGAGATTGATGATGCAATGAATAAGAAGAGTGGATTACTTGGTATTTGTGGATTTAATGATAATAGAGATGTTGAACATGCTATTGTTGATGGAGATGCAAAAGCAAGACTTGCTCTTGATATGTATGTTGATAGAATTGTTCGTTATATTGCACAATACTATGTTGAATTAGATGGAGATGTTGATGCAATTGTTATGACTGCAGGAGTTCTTGAAAATGGTTCTGAAACAAGAGCAGATATTGTTAATAAGCTTTCTTGCTTAGGATTAAAGTTAGATGCAGATGTTAATGATACAATTGCTGGATTTAAGGATGTAAATGAAGGAATTATAACTACTGATGATTCTAGTGTTCCAGTTTATGTTCTTCCAACTAATGAAGAGATAATGATTATTAAAGATACATATGAATTATGTAAGTAATCGGAGATTGGCTTAGCCAGTCTTTTTTCTTTCTTTAATTTATATCTTGTAGTATAATATTAATAGATTTGTAGAAAGAGGTAGTATTTTTATGAAAATTATGGCTATTAATGCATTAAATAATTCACTTGAATATACTTTGTATGATGTTCCAGATAATAATATTATAGCTAATGGTAATATTAGTCGTATAGGTCTTGAAGAAAGTTTTTTTTCTATAAAGTTTAATTCTGAAAAAATAACTGAGGCTGTTGAAATAAATGATTTTGTTCAAGCTGTAAGAGTTTTATTTGATAAACTTATTACACTTAATGTTATTAAATCTGCAGATGAAATTAAGGGTATTGGACATAGAGTTGTTCATGGAGGTTCAATTTATTCAACAAGTACTTTTATAAATGATAAGGTAATAGATGATGTTGAATCATTGAGTGATCTTGCACCTTTATATAATAGTAATGAGGCAAAAGTTATGAGAGCATTTAGAGAAGTTGTTCCTAATATAATGATGGTTGCCGTTTTTGATACTGCTTTTTATCAGACTATTAAGGAAGAGGATTATTTATATTCGGTTCCATATGATTGGTATGTTAATTATGGTGTAAGAAAGTATGGTTTTTATGGAACGAGTCATAAGTATGTGTGTGATGTTGTTAGAAAGCTGTTAAATAGAGATGATTTTAAACTTATTAGTTGTCATTTGGGTAATGGTGGTTCTGTTACTGCTATTGATAGTATGAAGGCTGTTGATACTAGTACTGGTTTTACACCTTTGTCTGGTGTTATGATGGGAACTAGGTCTGGAGATATAGATCCTTCAATTATTCCATATGTAATGGAGCGTGAAGGAAAAAACGTTGGAGAAGTAATTGAAGATTTAAATCAGAATAGTGGATTGCTTGGCCTTAGTAAATGTAGTAGTGATATGCGTGATATAATTGAGGCTTGTGATAATGGTGATAATAGAGCATTGGTTGCCAAAAATAAGTTTGTTAGAAGAGTAGTTGACTATATTGCACAATACTATGCTTTACTTGGTGGAGTTGATGTTATTGCCTTTACTGCTGGAATAGGTGAAAACAGTGTTTCTGTTAGAAGAGAAATTTGTGAAAGACTTTCTTGTTTTGGTGTAAAGATAGATTTAGATTTAAATACAAAACGTGGTGAGTTAGTTAAGATTAGTACTGATGATTCTTCAGTAGATGTTTATATAATTCCTACTGATGAAGAGTTAATGATTGCAAATGAAGCGTATAAGTTGATTGTGAATAGATAGGAAATGATTTATGTATAACGAAATAGTAGATAAAATTAAAGAGTATGATAACATAGTTATAACAAGACATGTTGGAGTGGATCCTGATGCATTATGTAGTCAATTAGCACTTAGAGATTCAATTAAATTAACATATCCAGAAAAGAAAGTTTTAGCTATAGGTACTGGTAGTCAAAAATTTGCACATTTTGGAAGACTTGATAAGTATGAAAAGTTGGATAATGCATTACTTATTGTCTGTGATACTCCGGATAAAAAACGTGTTGATACAGCAGTTTTGGATGATTATTCTTATATTATTAAGATTGATCATCATCCTTTTATTGAATCTTTCGGTGGCTTGGAAGTGATTGAAGATGATAAGACTTCTGCTTGTGAAATTATAATGAAGATAATCGAGGATACTGAGTTAAAGTGCAGTAAGGAAATTGCTGAACTTCTTTATATGGGACTTGTATCAGATTCTAATAGATTTTTATTTAATAGTGCGACTAGTAATACATTTCAAAGAGTGGCAAATTATTTAAGAGATTATGATTTTGATTTAAGTAGTATTTATAATAAACTTTATTTAAGACCACTTTCTGAGGTTAGATTAGAAGGATACATTTCTTTAAATATGAAAGTTACTGAAAATAAACTTGGGTATGTCATTATTACAAATGATATAATTAATGAGTATGGCGTTGATAGTGCTTCTGCAGGTAATATGGTAAATGATTTTAATTACATTAAGGAAATACTTGTTTGGGCAACTATTACTGAAGATGTAAAGAATAATCAATATAGAATATCAATTAGGTCTCGTGGTCCAGAAATAAATAAGATTGCTGAAAGACATAATGGTGGAGGTCATAAGATGGCAAGTGGTGTTAAATGTAAGTCTTTAGATGAAGCATTAAGTGTTATGAGGGATTTAGATAGCGAGTTAAAGATATATAATGAAGAAATAGAGGAGATATAGTATGGTAATAAAAGAAGCTAATTTAGATGTAATGGCTACTAGAAGAAGTCAATATCCTGATGAGAATAAACCAGAGTTTTTACTTGTTGGTAGAAGTAATGTTGGAAAAAGTAGTTTTATAAATTCAATTTTATCTCGAAAAAATTTGGCTTATACTTCTTCAAAGCCAGGAAAAACACAAACTCTTAATTTTTATGGTGTAAACAATGACTTTTATTTGATTGATGTTCCTGGATATGGGTATGCCAGTGTTGATAAAAAAACACAAGCAAAATTTGGTATGATGATTGAAGAATACTTGGAAAAACGTGAACAATTAAAAAGAGTCTTTATGTTAATTGACTTTAGAATTAAGCCAACTGAAGATGATTTACTTATGTATAATTTTTTAAAGTACTACAATTTGCCTGTAACTGTTATTGCGACTAAGGCTGATAAAGTTGGTGGTAGTAAGAAAAATAAGAATCTTAAGATGATTATGGATACTTTAGATTTGGTTATTGGAGATGATTTAGTTGTTTTTTCTAGTGTTACACGTCTTGGTGTAAAAGAAGTTATAGGAAAAATCGAAGATTTAGTTTATGGAGAAAAATAAAAACATATATTTATATTAGGTGAATATATGAAAATTGAATTTATTTCTTCTGATAATATAAAAATATATGTTTATGAACAGATTGATGATAGTATTGATATTAGAGATGCTGTAAAGAATATAATTAATGGATTAAAATATGAATTAAAATTGCGTGGTTATTATAGCGTATATGTTTATTATCGAAGTATAGGACTATTTTTAAATCTAATAAAAATTGATGAAGGTTTATATAAAGATTCTATAGATTTAAAGATAATTTTAAATGATGATAATGAGGTTTATTATATGACTAATAATTATTCTATTATTGAGAAATTAAATAATATTAGGTATGTTGATGGGAATTTTTATTGCATAGTTGATGATTATTTTGATGATATACTTAATAAGGTTGAATTTGGTAAATTTATATTTGGTTATGGTACTAATGATTTAATTAAGAATAGTACTTTAATATAAGTAGGTGATACTGTGAGTAGTAGACAAAAGTTTTTGTTAGTATTTGGTTTTATTATTTTGAATATGTTTATGTTAGTTAGTTTTTTAGTTATTAGAGATGCTACTATGGAAAATGAATTAAAGAATGAAATGGAAGATATTCAAAAACTTGATATTACTAAAGATGATTTTAATACTAAGATTAAAACTAGAGGAAAATATGCAATAGTTGAAAAGGCTATGAAAGGATATTTAAATGATTGTTCTCTAGAAATACAGGATATTTCTAAGATTATTAATGATGATAAATTGAGTAAGATATTATCATATGACAATTATTCTAGTGATGGACCTTCATTTACGACATCTCTTGAGTATTTAAATAATTCTAAGGATAATTTTAATGATAAAATTGATTCTGTTATTAATAAGATGGATAGTGATTCTGTTAAGAATTATATTTATGAAAAGACGGATGACTCTTATTATGTTTCTTTATATAATGATTTAATGTTAAGTAAAGAGATGAAAAGTAAGTTTAGTGATACTAAAGTTTTATTAGAGGATACTAAGACTAGATTTAATAATATTTTAGATACAAGTATTGAGGTTTTAAATTTTTTAGTATTATATAAAGATTCTTGGATACTTGAAGATAATCAGATTAAATTTCAGAATGATAATTTGTATAATTATTATAATGAATTGATAAGTAAGGTTAATATTAGTAGAAGTTAATTATTACATGAAAAAATGAATCTTTTTGGATTCATTTTTTATATTACTATGGTAATTACATTATTTGAGCCTTTGTTTACTACTTTTGTTAGAGTGTTTTGTAGTTTGAAACGGATATTATCTGGCATAAGATTTATTTTTGATTGAATTCCTTCTTGAACTATTGAGTCTAAGCTTCTTCCAAATATTTCGCTTCTCCAAATTTCGTTTTTATCTTTTTCTTGATCTTTTGTTAGGTAATCAATTAATTCTTTACATTGAACTTCACTTCCTATTATTGGTTCAAATGTTGATTCGACATCTACTTTTATCATGTGTATTGATGGGGCAACTGCTTTTAGTTTTACACCATATCTTGGACCTTGCTTAATTATTTCTGGATTGTCTAATTTCATGTCTTCAATGGATGGAGTTGCGATGCCATATCCTGTTTGTTTAACCATATTAAGAGCATATTTTATTTGATCATATTCTTTTTTCGCAACATTATATTCTTGAAAAAGTGATAATAAGTCAGCTTTACTTTTTATATCTTTATCTATTAGTTCATTAAGTGTTTCATTATATAGTTTCATTGGGGCTGTTATATTTACGGTTATGATTCCAGTAGATGTATTTATATCTGATAAATAACATTTTTCTATATATTCATTTTCTAAGAAATGTTCCGTTATTTTTTCAACATCTCTAATTTTATCTATTTCTACTACACTTTCACGAATTGAATTAATATATGATTTTTTTATTTTATTATCTGGATTTAATATACTTATCCATTCTGGAATATTTATTTTTACTTCTAAGACTGGGAATTCATATAATGCTTCTCTTAAAATGTTATACATATCTTTTTCGTTCATTGCTTCTACATTAATTGGAAGTACTGGAACATTATGCGTTTCTCTTATTGTTTTCGCAATATTTTCTGTATCTGGATGTGTTGGGTGTGTTGAATTTAAAACAACTATAAATGGTTTTCCTATACTTTTTAATTCAGTAATTACTCTTGTTTCTGCTTCAATGTAATCGTTTCTTTCAAAGTCTCCAATTGATGCATCGGTTGTGACAACTATACCAATCGTTGAATGTTCTTTAATTACTTTTTCAGTTCCTATTTCTGCTGCTTCTGTAAATGGGATTTCTTCGTTGTACCATGGTGTTTTTACCATTCTTGGACCATTTTCATCTGTTGCGCCGATTGCGTTGTTTATCATGTACCCAACACAATCTATTAGTTTTATATGGCAATTTATATCATCAATTTTTATATTTGCAGTATTATTTGGTACAAATTTTGGTTCAGTTGTCATTATTGTTTTTCCAGCAGCACTTTGTGGAATTTCATCTAATGCTCTTTTTCTTTCGTATTCATCTTCAATATTAGGGACTATTAAGGTTTCTACCACTCTTTTTATAAATGTAGATTTACCTGTTCTTACTCCACCTACAACTCCTAGGTAGATATCTCCGCCACTTCTTTGGGCAATATTTTTTATTATTTCATATTTTTCCATAGCATTCTCCTTATACTAGTAAAAATATATTCTTTAATTAAAAAAAAAGAACAATATTGTTGATATTGTTTCTATTTTTCTTTTAATAATTTGTTTATTTTATTTGAAGCATCATTTACAGTATCCATTGATGGTGTCATAATCCAGGCTTCTTGTGTTCCTAAATGACCAACTCCTATACTATCTGTACCATCTACACTTTGTTCAATTATTTCAAAGTCAGGGTCTTCAAGCACTTTTTTTATTAGATTTTTTACTACTTTATCATTCATATCTGTTGTATATAATCCATCAAATGATTTTAATATTTCATCATAATTTTTAAGTGATGATGTTGATGCGATTTTCTTTGCGATTGATATTAATATTTGTCTACAGTTTTTTTGTCTATATCTATCTCTTCCTGGAAGTGCCATTCTTTCTCTGGCAATTGTAAGTATTTCTGTACCATTATATTTTTTACAGCCTTTAGTTACATGTAGTTTTTTACCAGTACTGTCATTATATGTATCTGTAACAAGTGCATGTGTTGTTGTGAATTCATAGTCTGAACAAAAATCTATACCATCTAGTGTATCAACTATGTTTACTAAACTATTTGTATTTAGGTTTATTGTGTAATCTATTTTTGTGTTAAATAATTTTTCAAGAGCTTCTTTTGAAACTTCTGAATCTAATGATCCTAGACACATTAATGTATCTTTCATATTGTATGCTGGTACATCAATATAATAATCTCTTGGAATTGATGTCAATATTACTTTTTTAGTTTTTAAATTAACTGTTGCAATTAAATTATAATCACGCATTATACCAGTAAAATCAAGTCCATTAATATAAATATTAAATGTATCTTTTATTTCGTCATTTCTTTTTATTTTTTCGGATACTTCAAATTCTTTAATTATTTTATAATTATCTCTTGAATATAAATTTGTAGAATCCATTAAGTAATCATAATTAGCACTTGCAATTACGAAGTATCCATTTTCATTGTTTACATATTCCATGGATTTAGATGCTGTATCACTTGCTTCAAAATTATAATTTCCAAGTGACTTTAGTGCTTTATTTATTGAACGACTATATTTGTAGTATTCAATTTTCTTTTCTTTATCTATGTTTTTTATATTGTCTATGTTATCATTTTTACTTGCTAGAACATAGTATTTTGTTGTAACTTTATATGTTTTATATTCTAAGTTTTTTGAAATGTATTTGTTTGTTTTACTTAAATAGTAATATCCAAATATATTTCCAATAATGCTTATTATATATATAATAATTCCTATTATGATAAGGGCTTTTTTCTTTAGATTATATAGAATAAGACCTAATAAATATAAAACTATTTCTGTTACTAATATTGGAATTAGATATTTAGTTGGTAGTATGTTTAGTTTTAGTATTTCATATGTTGTGAATAGTACTATTATTAGTACTATAATGCTTAATATATTTTTTATTAATTTCTTTTTCATTTAATTCACCTCGATAAACATGGTTAATTATAATCCAAAAATGGTATTATTTCAAGTAATCAAGGTTTATTACTATGGTGTTGTCTTTAGTTTCTATTAATTTATTTGTTTTATTATCTTCTAAATGTTTTGCTTTATTTTCATCAACATAGTTTATATTTAGTCCATAGTATTCTTTACAAAATCTAGTCAAACCTAGTTTTCTTAAATTATACTCTTTCCAGAAAATACTATCATCACTTATAAATCCATAATTTAATTTACTTATATTGTCTTTTTGTTTTGGTGATTTTCCAATGATTGCATATGGTTTATCTAAATCATTAATATTTTCTTTTATTGCAGTACTTATTACTAAGTTATATTTATTGAAAGTATTTTCTAATGTTAGATATGTAGATTGTGTCTGTATTATATTATTTCTAAAAAGTAGAATAAGTATTAATAATGAAATATTTTTTTTGCTGTTTTCTATAAGTAATATCATGATGATTGGTATTAATAGGTAAGATGATGCCATTAATAATTGTAGTTTTGTATCACTTATTACAAATATTACACTGTTTAAAGCGATTGGTATTAATAATATTATTAATAAAATAAGTAATTTATTGATTGTGGAAAGTTTATTTTTAACAGTTTTATAAATTAATTCTATTAGTATTATGATAATGATTAATAAGTTAATCATGTCATTATGAATAAATGTATTTTTGATTATATTGTTTGTGAAATAAAATTGATAGAAGAGTTTATAAGAATCTATTATTTTTTGTGGTATATTTAATAGTATTTTTATGTCAATATTGTTTGCATTACTATAATTTGACATATTAATGTGGAATACTTGTAGTGATAATTTCATTACTATAAAATAGCTTATTATTCCAAGAATTATTACTAATAGATATTTTAGAGTATCTTTTATATCTTTTTTGTTAAGTATTTCAAATAATAAGTAAACTATAAATAGTGTTACTATTAGTGATAAGTAAGCTTGGTACATTGATAGGGCAATTACTATTAGTGTTGTTGGGAATAGTATTTTTAAATATTTATTTTTTATATTTTTATATAAATAAATTGCGAGTGTACTTGAAAGTAATGCAAGTGTGTATCCTATTGAACAATAGTTAAATAGAAGTGTTGCGGATGTTATTGGATTTAATGTAATTATTAAAACAATTAATATTATTTTTATTTTGTCTTTAACTTTGAATAGATCTATTATTAAGACTATAGTTATTGAAATTAATATGTAACTTATTATTAAATCAATATGTGGAATTGTTATGAATGACTTAATAATTCCAACTATATATAGTCCAAATCTTCCAAGTGATATTTCCCATGAATAACCATTATAAAAGTAATTATTTAATAATATATCTGCTGATATAATATTTTTTGTCATTAATGGAAGATGTATTAAAAATAATAAGATAAATGTAAATATTATTATTGATTGATTTTTTTTATTTAATAGTTTTTTCATGTTATCACCAGCCAAGTTTAGTCTAGCATAAATAAATTTGAAAATAAAGGGTCTCTATGATATGATTTATTGTATAAAGAAGTGATATTATGAGTAGATTTATTAAGATATGTGAATATATATTATTTGTACTATTCTTTGTACTTTTATTTTTTATGAGTAATAAATTATCTGCTTTTATGATTATCCCTTTGATTATTGTTATTTATTTTTTTATTAAGAAGGCAAAGATTAAACATTTTGGGATTTTCATATTTTTAGTAGCTTTAATTGTTAGAATTATTAGTGTTCTTGTTTTAAAAGTAGATATTTGTGATGATTTTAAAACGATGTATATGGCTAGTAGAGATTTGATTAATGGAAATTTATCTTTTCTTAAGAATAGTTATTTTGTTTATTTTTCCTATCAATTAGGGCATGTTGTCTATCAAGCACTTTTATTAAAAATAATTAATAGTGTGATGTTTTTAAAAATAATTAATTGTATTATTACTTCATTTACTGTAATTTTTATTTATTTAATAACTAGAAAAATATTTAGTGAAAATATTAGTAGGTTCGTAACTTTTTCTTACTTATTTTATTTATATCCATTATATTTAAATTCTGTTCTAACAAATCAGTTATTGCCTGCTTTACTAGTTCTTATTGTTATTTATTTATTGGTTAGTAGGGAATTGAATTATAAGCTTATTTTTATCTGTTCTTTAATTCTTGCTTTTTCTAATGTATTTAGGACTGAGAGTATTGTTATTATTCTTGGTATAATTCTTTATATTATTTGTAAGTTTAAGAAAGAAAGTATAAAGAGAAACAGTTTGTTAATTGTAAGTTTAGTAGGAAGTTATTTTATTTTCACTTTTATTATTAGTTTTTTATTTAGTATTTCTTCAATAAATACAAATCTAAGTAATAATAGTGGGTTGTGGAAATTTTATTGTGGATTAAATTATGAAACTAATGGGATTTATAATGTAGATGATGATAATAGATTTTTTAATAGTGATGATAAAAATAAATTACTTATTGATAGAATTACCAATAATCCTTTGAAGTTACCAGTATTGTTTTTAAAGAAAGAAGTAATATTATGGACACAAACAAATTATGATTTACGTATTAGTAATAATTTTAATGAAACTTTTTATAATTTCTTATTGTTATTTAATCAGGGTTTTTTAAATTTAGTATTAATTTTATTTGTTATTAGTTTGTATCCTAGAAAAAATAGTGAAACTGATGATAAGTCATTGCTTATTAAGATATTAATTGGAGTTTATTATTTTGTTTATATGTTTATTGAAATTTCTCCAAGATATGCTTATATTCTAGATATATTTATATTTTTAATTATTGGTCTTGGAATTGATAGGGTAGTTAATTTTATAAAAAAAGAACTTAAATTTAACTAAGTTCTATTGTTCCACCTTTTTTTGATAATATTTTTATTATTTCGGCAGAAGTTTTATTTTCATTTAATGTTCTAATTTCTGATACTTTTTTTTCAACTTCATTAAAATATATTTTTTTGAAATTTAATGATAAGTAAATATTTATTACCAATGATATGAAAGTATTTAGAGGCGAATAAATATTTTGAAGGATAAATTCTAAGAATATTATTATAAATGCTTTAAAGTATAATTTTCTATATATTAAATAAAGGGGTCCAAATAATAATGCGAAGATATTAAATTGTTCATTTTTTAGTTGATTATAGTATGAACCAACATATGCTTTTATGTAATCTTCATCACTGTTTATTGTTTCATTACTCATATTACTATATTCATAACTATAGTTATATTGATCATTGTGGCTTATATTATGTTCATTTTTTGTTGTATTACTGTATTTTCTACTATAGTTATCTTGCAATTCATGACTTTCGTTATGATCGTTTTTGTTTATATTTTCATCTTTTTCTTCTGTTATTTCAATATTTTTTTTATCTTCTTCAATTTTATCTTCTAGTTCTTTTATGTCACTTTTATAATTAAATGTAGAAATATTTGAAAATTTATTTATGTGAGAAAAATTATAATTTTTTTTCTTTTTATTTAACTCTTCACCACATCTTGGACAAAACTTTTTAGAATCTTGTATATCACTATGACATTTTGGACAAAACATATTAATTCCTAATTAGCCTTTAATGGCTTTATTTCTTTATTTATAATAGTAGAATTTGTCTTTTCTACAATTTTATTAAGTTCATCTTCAGTTACTTCAATATAGATTACTTTATTTACTCTTATTTTTTTCTTATTTGTTTTTTCTAGGTTTAAAGATTCTAATATACTTTCTTCAATAAATAAAACATTATTATAATTACAAACAATTAATTCATTTTTTTTAGGTGTAGTAGTTTCATTATATTTATAAACAGTTACTATTACAAATTTCTTATTTAAAGTTTTTTCAAGCTCTTTAGCTGTTGTTTTAAAGCATACTTTATTCATTATTTCTTTAGTATCATTACTAAGGTTTATGTTTTCTGTTAGATATAATTCATTTGTATTTGCTAGATGGTAAACTATAACTATATTTTTTTCTTTTTCTTTATTTGTTATTTTATTTTCTATACCTTTGATATTTGCTTGTTCTTCGATTTTTTTTAAGTCTTTGTAATGGATTGAGTAACAGTTTTTATTATTAATTATTTTTGGTATACCTTCAATTTCTATATTTAATTTTCTTGATAATTCTAATATTTCTCTTGATATATATATTATGTTATTTTGTTCATCATAATAGTATTCAAATTCATTCATATGTATCTTCCTTTCTATTCTTTTATAATTATAATATAAAAAAGACTAAATATTGATATGAACCCCGTTTCTTGGACAAAATAGAAACGAGGTTTTTATATGTCAAAATTTAATTATGAAGAGAAAATAG
>CAKPBJ010000017.1 GCA_934140575.1 uncultured Bacilli bacterium
TAATTAATATTAGAAATAAATGATATATAAATATAATTAATATTAGAAATAAATGATATATAAATATAATTAATATTTAAATAGAATGATAATAAATTTATTATTTAGGGATAATTAGTGTAACATATTTAAAATAAGTTGCAAAAATTAGAAAAATATTAAATAATAAAATTAAAAGGAAGTGTTTAATTCATGAAAGATAAAAGATATTCAATAATTTATAGTAGTAAAACAGGTAATACAAAGAAGTTGGCAGAAACAATTTATAATACTTTATCTCAGGATGAGTGTGATTATTATGGAACGTTAGATAATATTGGCAATGAATTAAGTAAAACAATTTATCTTGGTTTTTGGACTGAAAAAGGAAATGCTGACTCTTCAACATTGAGATTTTTAGAACAATTAAAAGATAAAAAAATATTTTTATTTGGAACTGCAGGATATGGAGAAAGTGAAAAATATTTTGAAAATATTATTAATAATGTAAAGAAAAATATTGATGGTAGTAATATAATAATTGGGGAATTCATGTGTCAAGGTAAAATGCCATTATCTGTAAGGGAAAGATATGAAAATATGAAGTTGGAAAATAGTCAATCATTAAAAATTGAAAATTTAATAAAAAATTTTGATAAAGCATTATCACATCCTGATAAAACTGATTTGAAAAAATTAGAAAAAATTATAAAAAATATGTAGTCATATATAAGAAATTTATTTTGAAATAAAAACAGAGATTATATGAATATTGTATTTTATAATTTTGGGACAATAATTTAGCGAATATATATTAAATTAAATAAGATTACTTAAATTAGATAGTGAAGTACTTATATATTAAAAAAATTATAAATATTTGTTTTTTGAGGGAAATTATTACATAAGTTAATAACGTATAAAATGAGGTGCTATAAATGAATTTAGAGAAAAAAATAAGTAAATTGAATTACAAATACCAATTTGTGAAAAATAATATGTATTGGGGTTATAATCACATATATAATTTAATTATAAATGGTCAACATTTTCAATTATCAGAAAATAATATTTTACTAAATATTTCAAATGATATTTCTAAAAACATTAATGATTCTTTTACTAATAAAAAAGATATGAGTGATTATTTAATTCCAAATATTGATATTGAACAAATGAAAAAAATTGTAATTGATTTTTATATGCAAGTAAATCCTAATTTAAGTAATAAAATTGCATTTATACTATCTAAAACAAATTTTATAAAATATGATGAAAATATACCGAGTAATCAACAAAGATCTGTTACTACTTCACAAGGAATAAAACTATATTATAAAAATGATTTGAAATCTTTAGTAACTTTAGCGCATGAATTAAGTCATGGGATTTCGAATTTAAATGATAAATTAGAATTAAAAGATGGCAAAGATGTTGAATCACTTTCAGAAGTAGAATCTGCGCTTACAGAAGAATTATTTTTGGAATATCTAAAAAATACGAATTTACAAATAATAGAAAAAAATAGTGGAGAAGTGAGAACACTAGATGAAGGTATTATTAATGATATAAAATATAATAAATATAAAGATGTAATTCATACTTCTTATAGGGCTATAGATGAATTAGAATTTAAAAAATTATTGGTTAGTAAAAATATCAGTAACATAGATGAAAAAATTATTGAAAAATTATCTATTTCTATGAATATTCCAATGGAAGATATAATTTTAAAAATTGATATGTTTATTGATAAATATTATCCTGGTGATAATCAAGTCCATAATTATGTAGGGGTAAAGAATTATGATTTAAGAAATGGTCTGCATCTTTCAAATGAAGCAAGATTTATTTATGCAAATTGTTTAGTTGCGAAATTTAATAGTATGAATTTAGATGAAAAACAGAAATTAGACTTTTATAATGCATATATAAATAATGCAAAAAATATGACATTTCAAGAAGTTTTAAAACTATTTAATGTTGATTTGAGTAATCCTTACAATTTTACTGAAGAATTTATAAATGAATTTAATGATTTAACTAATAATGATATTTTTTCATACTAATAATAGGATAAATGAAAGGAGTGATATATCATAAGAGTAATAACATTATGTGGAAGTTTAAAATACCAGTCTGAGATGATGAGAATGGCAGAGTCTTTATCTTTAAAAGGTGATTGTGTTTTAACACCGGTTTTCTTTGCTGGTGATGCTAACAACTTAACTAAAAGTGATCTTAATAACTTAAAAGGCGCTCATTTCAAACAAATAGAGCTTTCAGATGCTATATATGTGGTTAATAAAGACAAATATATAGGGAGCAGTACTAAAAAAGAAATAGAATATGCTAAAAGCCTTAATAAGGAAATTATTTATATGAAATAAAATTAAGGAAGAAAAATTATGGAAATAAAAAAATATATTGGAATAGTTAAAAATTATCATGATTGTATGTCAGGATGTAGAATAGAACTTTTATCTAAATTCTATGATGATCACGCTACCTTTCAACAATGGTTTAATCTTTATCCAGAGAGTGAACATATTATTTTAGAAAATACAGAAGAACTATATAACATGTTTTCTATATTTGAGGATAGAAGACATCCAATTACTGAAGAAGAAAAACAAAATATTGAAGAAGGAAAAAAATTGTATAAAAAGTTAATGGGTGATAAACAAAATGATTAAAGAAAAATATTTGTATGAGTTCAATAAATTAAATTTAGAAAGTGATAAATTAAATACTAAGGATATTGAAAATAATTTACTTTGGTTAGAGCAATTTAAAGTAAAAAAAATTTGAAAAAGTAGATAGAAGGTTAGTAATAAATTTTATAGATGAAATAAGAATAGGCAATAATAAAGAAATCAAAATAGATTTAAAGTTTAAAAATCAATATAATGAGGCATTGGACTATCTAAAAAGACATAATCTGTGATATAATATGCTATATTTATTTGCTTATAAATAAGAAGAAGGAAGTGAATTTTTATGGATATGTATCAAAAAAGAAAAATGAGACAAGAAAAGAAAAATAATAATCAAGGAAATCAACCGTATGTCCAGGAGACTCATTTGGTTTGGTATCCGGGACATATGGCTAAAACGAAGAGAGAAATTGCAGAAAAACTTAATCTTATAGATATTGTTTATGAAGTTATTGATTCTAGGATGCCAATTTCTTCTAAAATTGTTGATATTGATGATTTGATAAAAAACAAACCAAGAGTTTTAGTTGTTTCTAAATATGATTTATGTGATAAAATGGAAACGGATAAAATACTTGAAAAATATAGAAAAGAAGGTTACAATATTGTGCCAGTAGATTTGATGAAGGAAAATGTTAATTCTTTAATCGATATGACTAAGAAATTGATGACAGATATTAATAAAACTCGAGAGTTAAAGGGAATGAAACCTAGGGCAGCACGTGTATTAATTGTTGGTGTTCCAAATGTCGGAAAGAGTACATTAATTAACAGGCTTGTAGGTAAGAAGGCGGCAGGAGTTGGAAATACGCCAGGATTTACAAAAAGTTTAACTTGGATTAGAGTAAATAAAGATATTGAATTACTTGATTCTCCTGGCATTTTATGGCCAAAGATGGAAAATCAAGAAAATGCTCATGTGTTAGCTGCACTTTCATCAATTAAAGAAGATATATTAAATCTTGATCAAATTGCATGCTTTATATTAAGAAAACTGTATAATTTATATCCTGAAAAGTTAGAGGAAAGATATGGTATAACTGAACTTGATGATGATTATATAGAAGCTTATGAAATGATTGCTAAAAAGAGAGGAGCAATATCAAAGGGAGGAATAGTCGATTATGAAAAAGTTTCTAATATTATAGTTAGAGATTTGAAAAATGGCTATTTAGGAAATATAACGTTTGATAGAATATAATGATTAGTATTTATGAGTGTTTAAGAGATGACACTGGGATTTATTTAATAAGAGATGAACCTTGGAAAAGTGGTAGAAAACACTTTTTCTCTAGGTCAGATGAGCCTAGAATATTTGTTAAAAATTTTAATCATGCTGAGTTTATTGGAGAAACTTTATGTAATATGAAGAATATTAAATGTGCTCATTATTTTGTTGTTGGAGTTGGCCTTAAGAAAGAAGACGGAATAGCTAATTATTCTGATATAAAAGGTAAAGGTTATGATATTAAAATTGCATCATCTGATTTCAAAGATAGTGAACATACATATTTTTCTGTAAATTGTAGAACTAATTTAGAACCATTTAATGGATTGGAATTAATCCTTGGACTTTGTCCTTCTGAAGAAAACAAAAATGAACTTATGGAAGAAATAATAAAGATGTTTGCACTTGATGTTTTTATGGGACAACAAGATAGATATTTTAATAATATGATTTTTTCAAGTGATGAAATGGGAAATATTCATTTAGCAAACTTATATGATTTTGAAATTTCTTTAAAATCAACTTATATTGATTCAGATTTTATTTATAAAAATGATTTACATACATTTAAAGATATTGATAGTTTTAAAGAGTTTATGCATAAATATCCAAGATTACGAGAAGAACTAGAAAGCTATTTAGATATTGATTTGGTAGATACTGCTATATTTAGTTATGATTTAAGAAATCTAAATTTTCCGGAACATATTACAAAATATTTAAAGGATTTTGAGGATGATAGAAAAATACTCATAAAGCAAATTATAAAAAATGAATAAATTTATTTTTATTCTTTTTTTGTGTTATAATTTTTGTGGTGAATAAGATGAAGAAACAGGATATTATAGATATTTTAAATAAAATTGATATTAGTAAAGATAAATTTATTGTAATAGGAGAGAGTGCTTTAGTTTTACTTGGAACTAAAAGGAATTGTACTGATTTAATTATTAGCACAAAGAAAGATATTAGTTTTGACAATATTAATGTAACTACCGATTTTTTTGATTTGAAAAGAGTTAAGGAAGTTGATGGTATTTTTGTTGCAGACTTAGAAGCTTGTTTTGATTATTTCATTACTAAGGATGATAAAAAAATGAGTAAGAAGATTAGATTGATGATTGATTCTAGTGATAATTATAAGTATGAAAGAGAATTACATGCTAATGGTGTTAAGTATATTGCTGGAGTTGATGAGGTTGGTAGGGGACCATTAGTTGGGTCTGTTGTTACTGCATGTGTTGTTTTACCTGAGAATTTTGATTTAGATGGTCTTACTGATAGCAAAAAGTTGAGTGAAAAGAAAAGAGATTTGCTTTATGAAAAAATTAAAGAACAAGCTCTTGGTATCGGTGTTGGAATGTGTAGTCCGGAAGAGATTGATGAATATAATATATATAATGCTACTAAAATTGCTATGAAAAGAGCCGTTGATGAATGTAAGAAGAGTTGTCCTGTTGAGCATGTTTTAATTGATGCAATGAAGCTTGATTTAGATATTCCAACTACTTCTATTATTAAGGGTGATTTACTTAGTATTACTATTAGTGCAGCATCTGTTATTGCTAAAGTTACAAGAGATCAGATGATGTATGATTTAGATAAAAAATATCCTATGTATGATTTTAAGGATAATGTTGGTTATCCTACTAAGAAACATATTGAGGCAATTCATGAGTACGGAATATTAAAGGAACATCGTAAAAGTTTTGGTCCTGTAAAAGATTATATTTTAGAACATGGTGATAAAACTATTAATTAATTTTTAATTTTTTGTAAATTTATAAAATAAATTAATATAATATATATGTAGGAGTTGACAAGACTTTATAAAATATGTATAAATTATTAAGTAATTGGAGGGATTAGATGGCAAAAAATTTAGTTATCGTGGAAAGTCCGAGTAAAAGTAAAACTATTGGTAAATATTTAGGGGATGACTATAAAGTTGTTTCTTCAAAGGGACATATTCGTGACTTGGCAACATCTGGTCAATATGGCCTTGGTGTTGATATTGAGAATGGATTTAAACCTAGTTATGTTGCGATTAAGGGAAAGGGTTCAACTATTAAGGAATTAAAGAAAGATGTAAAAGATTCTGATATGGTTTATTTAGCATCCGACCCAGACCGTGAGGGAGAAGCTATTGCTTGGCATTTGAAAGATGCTTTAGGAATAAAAGATGATGATTATAAGAGAGTTTTGTTTAATGAAATTACTCATGATAAAGTAGTAGAAGCAATTAAAAATCCTACTGTAATTGATGAAAATTTAGTAAAGAGTCAGGAAACTAGAAGAATACTTGATCGTATTATTGGTTTTAGGTTATCTAAATTATTACAAAGTAAAATTGGTGCTAAGAGTGCCGGTCGTGTTCAAAGTGTTGCTTTGAAATTGATTGTTGATAGAGAAAGAGAAATAGATGCATTTAATCCTGAAGAATATTGGACTATTACTGCTATATTTGAAGATTATGAAGCTGAATTATTTAAATACAAAACTGAAGATATAGAATTACATAGTGAAGAAGAAGCTAATCATGTACTTGATGCTCTTGGAGATAAGTATACTGTTGAGTCAATCGAAAAGAAAGAACGAGCTAGAAAAAGTAAAGCTCCATTTATTACTTCTACGTTACAACAAGAAGCATCTACTAAATTAGGTTTTCCTGCTAAAAAGACTATGAGTATTGCACAAAAACTTTATGAAGGAATTGATTTGGGAAATGAAACAGTTGGTTTGATTACTTATATGAGAACTGATTCAATTCGTTTAAGTGATGATTTTGTTAGACCAGCAATGAAATTTATTGAAGAAAATTATGGTAAAAAATATTTAGGACATGTTAAGCATTCTAAAAAGAAGGATAATGTTCAAGATGCACATGAAGGAATTAGACCTACTAGTGTTTTGAGAGAACCTTTGAAAATTAAGCAATATTTAAGTAATGATGAATTTAAATTATATAGTTTAATTTATAAACGCACTTTGGCATCACTTATGGCTGACGCTTGTGTTAATCAAACTACTATTATTTTTGATAATAATGATTATAAGTTTAAGACTGTTGGATCTATTTTGATTTTTGATGGTTATTTAAAAATTTATAAAGATTATGAATCAAATGAAGATAAAATATTACCTGAGATAGGGGATAATGAGATTGCAATTACTAATAATGTTGATTGTAGTCAACATTTTACAAAACCTCCAGCAAGATATACTGAGGCTAAACTTATTAAGACTTTAGAGGAACTTGGTATTGGTAGACCTTCTACTTATGCAACAATTATTGATACAATTAAAAGTCGTGATTATGTTACTCTAGAAGAAAAAAAATTTAAGCCTACTGAGATTGGTATTGAAACTACTGATAAATTACAAGAATTTTTTAGTGATTTAATTAATACTGATTATACTAGAGATATGGAAACTGATTTAGATGAAATTGCAGATGGTAAGTTAGTTTGGAATGAAGTTTTAAAGAAATTTTATGATTTGTTTGAACCTAGAGTTAAAGATGCTTTTAGTGACATGGAGAAGAAGGCACCTAAGGAAACTGGAGAAATATGTCCAGAATGTGGAAATAAGTTGGTTGTTCGTAAGGGAAGATATGGCGAATTTGTTGCTTGCTCTAATTATCCTGAATGTAAATATATAAAGAAGGAAGAAGTTAAGGAAGAAGAAGTTTGCGATTGTCCTAATTGCGGTGGAAAAATTATTGAAAAGAAGAGCAGACGAGGAAAAGTGTTTTATGGATGTAATAACTATCCTAAATGTAAAACTGCTTTTTGGGATAAACCAACAGGTGAAGTTTGTCCAGAATGTGGCAAATTATTATTAGAAAAAAAAGATAA
The DNA here is from genome assembly GCA_934140575.1 of uncultured Bacilli bacterium. Lineage (GTDB taxonomy): Bacteria > Bacillota_I > Bacilli_A > RF39 > UBA660 > UBA3789. The sequence continues at coordinate 7,782 of CAKPBJ010000017.1, forward strand.
AATCAAATGTAGTGAATGTGATTATGAGAAGTAGAAATACTTCTTTTCTTGTGTTATAATTTTTATGGTGATAGTAGTATGAATGAATTTAAAAGAAGGATGCATGAAAAAATAAAAATTTATTCTAATAAATTATATCTTGATAAGTTTTTTGAAGATGAATTTGAAATGGAAAATGGAGAAGCTCATCTATATTTATATTTAAATGATAAGAGTGATTTAATTGATTATAGAACGATGGGAAAACAATTATCTCTAAATAACGATATTTATGAATTTATTGATGATAAAACTTCTATGCTTGATAATGATGTAAAAATAATACTTCATTTAAGATGCCCTGAACTTGATAATTATGATAAGGAGAATGTTAAACATATATTTAAAGAACATTTTGCAATTGAGTTGTATAAAATTCAGAAAAGTTATAGTAGATGTCGAAATAAAACTATTGGTTTGGCTATAATTGGCTTTATTTCTTTTATCATTTATATTTTATTATGTTTGTATGGAAATAATTTATCTATTATGTTTACTGAGATTTTTGCATTTTTGTTTTCTTTTTCGTTATGGGAAGCAATTGATTCTTTAATTTATAATTTAAGTGATACAAGGTATGAAGTTGGTAATGTTACACAAAATTTACTTATAGAAATAGATTTTATGGAAGATGAGGAAATTGCTTAATTAATATATATTTGTTATTATATGTTTAGGTTTGGTGATGAATATGAAAAAAAATAATTATGTTTTAATTGTAAGAGATAAATCTAGTAATAGTTATAGTCCTATTTGGTATAATATGGCTGAAGAATTATGTAATGAAAATGATGTACGTATTAGATTAAATAGTTTGGAGAAGATTGATTCTTTTACAATGAATTTTGGTTCTTCAGAAGAGTTGAATGAATATTTATGTACTAATTGTATGACTGAAAGTCGTGATTCTGATATTTTTATTGCTTGTAGACAACATCATAAGGATAAAGATGAAATTACTTTTTTAGAACCAATTTATAATTCATATAATTGTTTTAGAGATAAATTGAGGGATATTGGTAAATTAAGTTCAAATTGTTGTCTTAAAGATGCTAGTTTTGGAAGTTTTATATTTAAAGAATTAGCATCTAAGATGTACAATAATAAAGAATTTTTTCAATATATTACGTATGGTAATTCATGTGTTAATAGTGATATATATAATAAGTTACTTGATACTACTATGAGTGAGTTAAAATATAAAAATCAAATTTTTAGTGGTAGTAGATGGTTTTTAACAAATTATAAAGCTATTAGAAATGTAGTGGAGGCAATTAATAGATATAATTTTTATAAAGCTAATAATAGAAACATTTATATGATAAATAAGTATAAAATGGATAGGAAAGCTATAGTCCCTGGTTTACTTGAGGTAACAGATCCTTCTTATATGCCGGGACAATTAAGTTTATTTGGAGATGATTTCTTAAAAGTATATGAAAAGAAAAATAGTTGATGATTATTTAGATTATTTATGTTATGAGAAGAATTATTCTAACAATACAATTATTAATTATAATGATGATATTTGCGAATATTTAGATTATATTGATAGTGAGGGACTAGATTTTAGAAATATTTTATATAGTGATATTAGATTTTATTTAATGTATTTAAAAGATACTAAGAAAGATAATAATTCGTCTATTGATAGGAAACTTAGCGCAATACGTGGATTTTATAAATACTTAGCCAATAATAAGGTTGTTAAAAATAATGTTTTTTCTTTGGTTAGTGGACCTAAGAAGAGTAAGCGGTTACCTAGATTTTTTGAATATAATGAGTTGGAGGAGTTATTTGATGCTTGTGATTTAGGTACTTCTTTAGGACAGAGGGATAGGTTATTACTTGAGATGTTATATGCTACTGGTGTTAGAGTTTCTGAGCTTGTTAATATAAAGGTTAGTGATATTGATGAAGCAGGACACAGTATTTTAGTTCTTGGTAAAGGTAATAAAGAAAGATATGTTACTTATGGTGATTATTGTAGTGAAATACTTGATTTATATTTAAGTGATGGTTATTTGAAGTTAAATACTAATAAAAGTTGTTATTTGTTTCTTAATAATAATGGTGGGAATTTAACTGATAGAGGTGTTAGGTATATTCTTGATAGAATTATTAAACATACTAGTATTCAAAAAAATATTTCTCCTCATATGATTAGACATTCTTTTGCAACTCATTTACTTAATGAGGGTGCTGATTTGTTATCTGTACAGAAGTTATTAGGGCATGAAAGTATTAAGGCTACGCAAATATATACTCATGTTACTACTGATAGATTAAAAGAGGTTTATTTTAGGAGTTTTCCTAGGGCTAAAAAGGATGATTAGTCCTTTTTTTTTAATAATACTTTAAATTTTATTTATATTTAGATATAATATTATTAGTTCGTTGTAAGGAAGGGATTTCTATGATAGATGAATTTACTTCTTTAGAAGAATTATATAAAAGAGTTGAACCTGCTCTTAATTCTAAAGTTAGGGAACTTAAGAAATTGGGATATTCTATTTCTAAAGAGGATTTATGGAAGTGTTTTGTTTATAATAAATGGAAGTATGGTAATGGATTGATGCTTTCTGATATTGTTGATGATATTTTGAATACTTCAATAGATTGTATTGAGTCATATTATAGAAAATTTATAAATAACGAAGAAATTATTTAGAGGTGAGTTTGATGAAAAAGAAGAAAAATGGAAAGAAAAGGGTTATTATAACTTCAATTATTCTTACTTTACTTGTAGCTTTTATTTGCTTTTTATTTATACCTCTTTTTAGTAACTTAAAGTTTGGGTTAGATTTACAGGGTGGTTTTGAAGTGCTTTATAAAGCTGAGTCAATTGATGGTTCTAAAATGACTAATGAAAAGTTGACTGCTACTTATAAGACTCTTAGTAAGAGAATTGATAGTTTAGGTGTCAGTGAACCGGAAATTACTGTTGAGGGAAATGATAAGATTCGTGTAAAACTTGCTGGTGTTAAAAATCCAGATGAGGCTCGTAGTCAGTTAGCTACAGTTGCTACTTTATCATTTAGAGATACTAATGATAATTTACTTATGAGTAGTGATGTTTTAACTGCTGGTGGTGCTAAAGTTAGTCAAGACTCTAGCGGTAATCCTGCTGTGTTACTTAGTGTTAAGGATAAAGATAAGTTTTATAACGTAACTAAAAAAGTAAGTGAACAAACTAATAAGTCTATTGTTATTTGGCTTGACTATAATGAGTTAACTGATAGTTACGCTAATGAAGGTAGCAAGTGTGGAACAAGTGAGTCTAATTGTTTAAGTGCAGCTACAGTTTCTCAAGGGTTTGCAAGTGATGTTATTATTCAAGGTAGTTTTACTCAAGATGAAGTTCAAAATTTAGTTGATTTGATTAATAGTGGTAGTTTACCTGCTAAATTAAGTGAGGTTTCTTCTCAAACAGTTGGAGCATCATTTGGTTCTGATACACTTAATACTACATTAACTGCTGGTATTATTGCATTTATTGCGATTGTTATTTTACTTGTATTAATTTATCATTTTGCTGGATTTATATCAGCTGTATCAATGTTAATTTATACATTCTTAGTTTTTGCAATATTCTGGTTAGTTGGTGGAGTTTTAACTTTACCTGGAATTGCGGCATTATTATTAGGTGTTGGTATGGCAGTTGATTCTAATGTTATTACATTTGCAAGAATTAAAGATGAATTGCGTAAGGGTAAGAGTTTACCTGCTGCATTTAAGGCTGGTTCTAAGTCAAGTTTTAGTGCAATAGTTGATTCTAATTTAACTACTTTAATTGTTGCAATTATTATGTTTATTTTTGGAGAATCTAGTATTAAGGGATTTGCTACTATGTTAATTATTACTGTACTTGTTACTATGGTAACTATGGTATTCTTAACTAGATCTTTATTAAAGATATTTGTAAATACTGATTTCTTTAATGATAAAACTAAGTTATTTATTAATGTTAAGAAGGAAGATATTCCTGATGTTTCTAAGAATGAAGAAGCTAAACCTAATATGTTTAGTAATGTTAATTTCTTTAAACATAAGAAGTTATATATATCTATTTCAGTAGCTATTATTTTAATAGGATTTATATTTATTGGATTAAAAGGATTTAATTTAAGTATTGATTATAGAGCTGGTACTGAAATTACTATTGTTAGTGATAAGAACATTACTAAGAAATCAATTAATTCTGATTTAAAAGAATTAGGTTTAAAGAGTAGTTCTATTACAGTATCTTCTGATGAAGTAGATATTAGAATAGATGATGCACTTGATGGTGATAAAGTAAAGGATACTACTAATTATTTTGAGGATAAATATGAGGCTAAAGTAAATATTGGTGTTGTATCTAATCTTGTTCAAAGAGAACTTGTTAAGAATGCTGTACTTGCTGTGTTTGTTGCTTTACTTGGAATTATTATTTATATTTCAGTTAGATTTAAATTTAGTTATGCTGTTGGTGGAGTTGTTGCATTAGTTCATGATGTTTGTATTATGTTTGCATTATTTGCTTTAACAAGACTTGAAGTAAGTTCAATGTTTATTGCAGCAGTTCTTGCAATTATTGGATATTCTATTAATGATTCTATTATACTTTTTGATAGAATTCGTGAGAATTTAAATAATTATAATAGTAAAAAACTTACAGCTTCTAAATTAGAAGAGATAACAAATTTAAGTGTACAGGAAACATTTACTAGAACAATATATACTAGTGTTACTACATTGTTACCGGTTATTGTATTATTGATTTTAGGTTCAAGTGGAATATTTACATTTAATATGGCAATGTTATTTGGTTTAATTGCTGGTACTTATTCATCTATTTTTATTGCTGCTGTTATATTTATGATGATTGAAAAGAAGAGCATTGGTAAGAAAGAAAAACCTAAGAAGGTTTATAAAGACGATTATGAAGAATTAGCTGTAAAGGGAGTTAATTGCTAATTGAGGGGAGATGATTCCTTTGTCAAAAACTAAGAGTTTAGATGATATTAAAATTGAGGATATACTTGATAAGGTTAGAGAGTATATTGAAGATGAAAATCAAATTAGTGTGATTGAAAATGCTTATTTATTTGCAAAAGAAAAGCATCAAGGTCAGTTTAGAAAGAGTGGGGAGGCTTACATTTATCATCCGATGAATGTAGCCTTAATTCTTACTACTATTTATGCAGATTATGAAACAATTGCTGCAGGATTTATGCATGATGTTTTAGAAGATTGTGATTGCTCTTATGAGGAAATGGAAGAAAAATTTGGTAGTGATATTACTAAGTTAGTACAGGGTGTTACAAAGCTATCTAAAATTCATTTTTCAACTGAAAATGAATATTTGATTGATTATTATAAAAAAATTATTGTTGGTATGAGTGAAGATGTTCGTGTAATTATTATAAAACTTGCGGATAGACTTCATAATATGCGTACTTTGTGGGCTACTCCAGAGGATAGACAAAAGGTTAAGGCTAAAGAGGCTTTAGAAATACTTGCGCCTATTGCAGATCATTTAGGAATTCATAAAATTAAGAGTGAACTTGAAGATTTATCTTTAAGATATTTAAAACCAGATGTTTTTTATGATATTGCGGAACATTTAAATAAGACAAAAATTGAACGTGATAAATATGTTTTGGATATGGAACATGAAGTTACTGATTTATTAAATGAACATCATATTCCTCATGAAATAAAGGGTAGAGCTAAATGTATTTATAGTATTTATAATAAATTAAATAAGGGTAAGAAGTTTAGTGATATATATGATTTACTTGCACTTAGAATTATTGTTAATACTGAGCAAGAATGTTATTTAGCGTTAGGATTAATTCATTCTAAATTTAGACCATTACCTAAGAGATTTAAAGATTATATTGCAATGCCTAAACCTAATATGTATCAGTCACTACATACTACTGTGTTTGGAATAGGCGGAGATTTATTTGAAATACAGATTCGTACTCATGAGATGGATGAAGTTGCGGAAAATGGTATTGCGGCACATTGGTCTTATAAAGAAAATGGTGGAAGTAATAGTGCTGCAAATCTTCAAAATACTACAGAACAGAAATTACAATTTTTTAAATCAATTATTGATCTTAGAAATGAGAATTTAAATAGTGAAGAATTTGTTAATAGTGTTAGAGATGAAGTGTTAAATAATAATATATATTGTTATACACCTAAGGGTGATGTTATTGAATTACCAAGAGGAGCTACTCCAATTGATTTTGCCTATAGAATACATACTAAAGTTGGAGAAACTACTGTTGGGGCTATTGTTAATAATAATATTGTTCCACTTAATTATGAATTACAAGATAATGATATAGTTAAGATTAATACTAATAAAAGTTCTACACCTTCTAAAGAATGGATTAATTTTGTTAAGTCTACACAAGTTAGAAATAAGATTAGATCTTTCTTTACTAAGAATGAAAGAGAAGTTTATATTGAGAGGGGTAAGTATTCTTTAGAAAAAGAATTACGTAAGAGAAAATTATCTATTAGTGAGTTTACAAGTGATGCAAATGTTAAGAAGATTTGTGAAGTTGAGAAACTAGAAAACTTAGAAGATATTTATTTTAGTATTGGTAATGGTAAGTGTACTGTTAATGGAATAATTAATATTATAGATAAACCTATTGATAATGTTGCTGCTCCTAAAGTTATTAAGGTTACTAGTAAAAGTAAAGATGCAGATATAATTGTTAGTGGTATTGATAAAGTTAAAGTTAATTTAGCTAATTGTTGTAATCCTGTATATGGTGATGATATTGTTGGATATATTACTAAGGGTAGTGGTATTTCTGTACATAGAATGAATTGTCATAATTTATCTATGCTTGAAGATAGAACAGTTGATGTTAAGTGGAATACTAATGTTAATAAAAGATATTTAACTAGTTTAATTATTTATTCTAGTGATAGTGAAAATCATATGCTTGATTTAGTACAAATTTCTTCTATGATGAATGTTAGTGTTGAAGGAATCAAGTCTATGAATAGGGGAGCTAAATCTGTTTATGAAATTAATTGCTATGTTACTGGTATTGAACAGTTAAATAAACTTATCTTGACAATTACAAAAAATGATTATATTGAGAAAGTTGAGAGATTAATGCGATGAGAATTTTAGTTCAAAGAAGTGGTAATGCCAGTGTATTAGTAGATAATAAGGTTGTTGGAAAGATAGATAATGGTTTAGTCTTGTTTGTTGGATTTACTGATGGTGATGATATTTCTAATATTAATTATTTAGTAAATAAAGTAATAAACTTAAGAATTTTTCCTGATGAAGATGGAGTAATGAATAAAAGTATTTTGGATTATGGTGGAAGTATTTTATCTGTTTCACAATTTACTTTATATGCGGATACTAAGAAGGGTAATAGGCCTAGTTATGTTAATGCTTTAAAAGGAGAATATTCTTCCTTATTATATAATAAATTTAATGAGGTCTTAGGTGAAAAAATACATGTTGAGACTGGAATATTTGGGGCTGATATGATAGTTAATATTACTAATATTGGACCTACTACTATAATGTTGGAGAGATGATTTTATGCATAGTAATAAGTTAAATTATAAGATTATTAATATTACTGCTTTGATGTTACTTTTATATATAACTTTGTCAAATATTGGACTTTGGTGGGGAATACTTTGTAAGTGTATAAGTGTTCTTGCACCTTTTATTGTTGCATTTGCTTTTGCATATGCTTTTACACCTCTTGTTAGATGGCTAAATAAAAAAGGTATAAGTAAGAACTTTTCTGTTGTGATTGTTGTTATTGGAATAATTCTAATTATTGGAGGTATACTTGCAATAACACTTCCTCTTATTTATGAACAATTATCTTTACTGATAAAGATGGTAATGAAAGTTATAAATAATTTTGATAATAAATTTGATATAAATTTAGGTAGTTTTGAAATAAAGATTACTGATTATTTAAATTCTATGTTACAAAGTATAGGTTCAACTGCATCTGCAACAACTTTTGACTTATTAAATGGATCATTTAATTTTATTGGTAAATTTATTGTTGGATTTGTTGGCTTTATTTATTTTTTAGCTGATATGGATAAAATAAGGAGTTATTTAAAAGATTTGTTAACTTCTATTAATAAGAGAATTTTTGAATATTTTAAACTTATGGATACTGAAATTACCAATTATTTAAAAGGACTTGAAATATTTATGATTATTCAGTTGTTTGAATATAGTTTATTATTCTTTATAGTTGGACATCCAAACTGGTTGATACTTGGAATACTTGCTTGTGTAACAACTGTTATTCCATATTTTGGAGGATTAATTACTAATATCATTGCGATAATTTTAGCAAGTGTTGTGTCAGTTCCTTTAATGATTGCGACTACTGTAATTTGTTTAATATTCCCTCAACTTGATGGATATTTAATTTCACCTAAAGTTTATGGTAAGACTAATAATGTTAATCCTCTTATAACAATAATGGCAGTTTCTGTTGGAGGTACTCTTGCAGGAATGACAGGTATTATTGTTGCTTTACCTGTTTATCTATTAATTAGGACAACATATAAATTCTTTAGAAGAGATTTAAAAAAGGGTATGGTTATTGTGAAGGAAACTATTTAATAGTTTCTTTTTATGTAATTTGAGGTGTTTTATGAAGCTTGGTAGTGAAAAAGAAATATTAGAAGAATTAGATTTTTGTTTAAAATGCTTAAATGAAGAAAAAGAACGTGATGTAAGATTTGCTTTATATAATTATATTCAAAATTTACTAAGAGTTTTAAGAGAAATTGGTAGTAATTATACGATGCGAAAAAGTGATATTTTTAAAGATTTAAAAATGTATCAAAAATTTCAGAAACAAGAAAAATTATATAAAAAGATGTTTAATGATAATTTCTGTTTTTATAAAGATTTTTTTGCAGATTATTTAAATGATATTTTAGTAAGAACTGAACCTTTATTTTATAAATATATTGAAGATAATGAATATTCATTGGAAAATGATGAGTTAAGTGAAAAAGAATTCTTGGATATTTTTTGTGATTTTTGTAATAAATTAGGTATTGGGTATTTATTTGATAATGTGGTTGATGGAAAAATTCTTAGTTTTGATAGAAAAATAACTGATGGTAATTATTTAGGATTAATGATACATAATCCATTAAATGGTAAGTCACATATATTAGTAGATGATTTTTCTTATAATATAGATAGTATGTTTACTTTAGCTCATGAGATGGGACATGTATATGATGTATCTTTCTTTGATTCTAAATTAAATATTTCAAAGTATAATGATTATATGTATAAATCTTTAAATGTAGAGGTTCTTTCTAAATTATTTGAAAAATTACTTTTAGATTATTTAATTGATAATAATATAAAGAAAAATGTAGTGATTGATAAATTAATTGATAGTTTTATAGTTGAACATGATTATATATATTCACTTTATGTTTTATCTTTACTTGATGATAGATATATAGATTCTGATAGATATTTGGATATTTCTAAAGATAGACTTTTAGATTTAGTTAGTAAATATTTTGAAGATAAAAAGGAAGTTTATGATACAATTAAAAATAATGATTTCTTATTAATTGATAATGCGGTTTATGCATATGGAGAAATTATTTCTTTGTTTTTAGAAGATGATGTTAGAGATTGTAGTCTTAGTAATTCTTTTTTATTTAATAAATTTATGGATGAGAGATTTTTAGAGTTTAGCTATAATTTTATGGAATCTAATGGATTTTCTCCTAGTAAGTATCAAGAATTATATGAAAAAAGGCTTAAATTAATAAAAAAATAATTGTATTAGGTATCTTTTTGTTTTATAATATAGATAACTTCTTTGGAAAGAGTAGTTTTATTGATATTTATAGAGATAGTATGGTTGGTGGAAATACTAATTTAGATAAAATGAAGACATCCAGTTTATTGGAAGCGCTTACTGCGATAAAAGTATTATGAGAAAAAAATAAGGTGGCACCACGAAGATAATTCGTCCTTAGGGGGGTGTCATCTTTTTGTTTAGGAGGATAAGAGAATGATACAAAGACAAAAAGGTTGTAATGATATTACGGGACGTAATGCGAAAGTATGGAAGTATGTTGAATCTGTAATAGATGCTTTAATGGAAAAGTATAATTATAATTATATTCGTACACCTATTATAGAAGCAACTGAATTATTTCATAGAGGTATAGGTGATACTACTGATATCGTTACTAAGGAAAGTTATGATTTTCAAGATAAGGGAGGACGTAATATTACTTTAAGACCAGAAGGTACTGCTGGTGTTGTTAGAAGTTATATTGAAAACAAGATGTATGGTGATCCTAATCAACCTGTAAAAGTTTACTATAACGGTACAATGTATAGATATGAAAGACCTCAATCTGGAAGAGATAGAGAACTTACTCAATTTGGTATGGAAATACTTGGTAGTGATGATCCGCTTAGTGATGCGGAAATTATTAGTGCAGCAGTAAACTTATATAAAATGTTAGGATTAAAAGAAATTAAAGTAAACTTAAATAGTTTAGGTGATAATGAAAGTAGATCAAATTATCGTGAAGCTTTAATTGAATATTTTAAACCTCATATTAATGATTTTTGTGAAGATTGTCAAGAAAGATTAATGAAAAACCCTTTAAGAATACTTGATTGTAAAGTAGATGCAGAAAATGAAATATTAAAGAATGCTCCAACTACACTAGATTATTTGAATGAAGAAAGTCGTGATAGATTTGAGAAGGTTCAAGACTATTTAGATATTATGCAAATAAAATATGAGATTAATCCTAAAATTGTTAGAGGCTTAGATTATTATAATCATACTGTTTTTGAGATTGAAGCAAAGGTTGATGGATTTGGTTCTAATAATGTTTTAGGTGGTGGAGGAAGATATAATGGACTTGTTAATCAATTAGATGGTCCAGAAACTCCATGTGTTGGTTTTGCAAGTGGTATAGGTAGACTTGTAATGGCTCTTGAACTTGAAAAGGTTAAAATGCCAATAGTTGAAGATGTTGATTTATTTTTAATGTATGTTAACGAAGATGAGAAGAAGTATGCAGCTTATCTTGCTCAAGAATTAAGACTTGCAGGATTTATTGTAGATACAGAATATACTAGTCGTGGATTAAAGGGACAATTTAAGCAAGCAGATAGATTAAATGCAAAATATATTTGTGTTTTAAATAGTGAGGATTTAAATAATAATGAAGTTAAGATTAAGAATAATAAGACTAAAGAAGAAGAAATTATCAGTTTAGATGTTTTAATTTATTATTTAGATGAGAAGTTAAATACAATGGAAGATGTTGATGGAGATTATAATTTAGATGATGGTCATTGTCATTGCCATGAAGGAGAGCATGATTGTTGTGGTCATTGTCATCATGAGGAGGAAGAATAATGAAAAGTATACCAATTAAAGATTTAAGTAAACATTATGATGAAGAAGTAACTATTAGTGGTTTTGTAGATGAAATTAGAAATCTAAAATGGGTACAATTTATTGTACTTAGAGATGCTACTTCAAAGGTTCAAATTACTATTGAAAAGAGTGAAGAAGCAAATAAAGCAATGGTAGAGTTAGTTGATGAGTTAACTGTTGAGTCTACTTTAAAAGTTACTGGTACTATTATGGAAAGTCCTAAGGTTAAGTTAAATGGAATGGAGTTAATTCCTAAGAATATTGAAGTTACTAGTAGAAATGAAGGAGAATTACCATTTAATTATAAGGATTTAAGTACAGTTAATTTAGATACAAGATTAGATTATAGATATATTGATCTTAGAAGTGATAAGAATATTTTAATGTTTAAAGTTCAAACTGCGTTGGTTAGATATATGAGAGAATATTTATATAGTAAAGATTTTACTGAAATTCATACTCCTAAGATGATTGGAGCTGCTAGTGAATCTGGTTCTGAAGTATTTGAAGTAAAATATTTTGATAGAAAAGCATATCTTGCACAAAGTCCTCAGTTTTATAAGCAGATGGCTCTTGCTTCTGGATTTGGCAGTGTATTTGAAGTTGCTCCTTGTTTTAGAGCAGAAAATTCTAATACTTCACGTCATGCAACTGAATTTACTTCTTTTGATGTTGAATTTGCTTATATAGATGATTTTAATGATGTAATGAATTTAGAAGCTGAAATGTTAAAATATGCATTAGAGAAAACTAATGAATTATATGGAGAACAGGTAAAAGAATTATTTGATACTGAGATTGTTGTGCCTAAGGTACCATTTCCTAAGATGAAACTTGCAGATATTTATAAAGAATTAGAAGAAAGATATGATTTTAAAGTAGATGATAGTGAAAAGAATGATTTAACTACTGAGGCTGAAAGATTAACTTATAAGCTTGCTAAAGAAAAATTTGATTCAGAGTTTTTATTTGTTACAGATTTTCCAGCTGAGAAGAGAGCTTTTTATCATATGAGAGATGAAAATGGAGTATTACAAGGATATGATTTAATTTGGAGAGGTGTTGAAATAACAACAGGTGCTCAAAGAGAACATAGATACGAAGAAATAGTTAAAAATGCTAAAGAAAAAGGTTTAGGAGAAGATGTTAAATTTTATTTAGATTTCTTTAAACATGGATGTCCTCCACATGGTGGATTTGCAATTGGTGTTGATAGACTTACAATGTTGTTACTTGGAATACCTAGTGTAAAAGAATCACAATTCTTATTCCGTGGACCAAATAGATTAAATCCTTAATTTAGAGTCAGAATAAATTTCATAATTTTAAAGATATATTGGCTTTTCAAATAGAGAAGTTTATAAGTTTTATAATATAAAAAGTATTGATAATATATTGCTATTATTAATACTTTTTTTCTTTTTTTTATTAATTTATAAAAAGTGATTTTTTACTTTTATTTGATTTATTTATTTGATATACTATTCGTATAGTAAGGTGTTGGATATGGGTAAAATTATTAAGAAGAAGATGAATAAGAAACTTAAAATTAATGATATTAATAAAAGTAGTAATCAAGATTTGGGACATACTATTAAAGGTATCAAGGCTAATGAGAGAAAGTATACAATTATTCTTGTTTGTGTTTTTATGATTATTTTTGCGGTTATTGGATATTTCAATTTTAGGGTTGATAATAGTTTATTAATAAATACTGATCAATCTTTTTATAGAAATGTTTTATCTGCATCTAGTATGTCTGTTACTTTAAATAATACGTATATTAAAAGTGATGATATTGGAAAAAAGGATTCTCCATATGTTGTTAATGTTAATAATAATACTTGTAATGATATAAATTATAGAGTGGAGCTTATTAGAACTGATAAAGTAAATGGATTATGTAAGTGTGGAAACAAGTTATTAGATATAAAAAATATTAAATATAGTATTGATGGTGGAGATGTTTCCTTATTAAATAAAAATAGTAATGGTGATACTGTTGTTGTTACTGGAACATTAAAAAGTGGTAAGAGTAAGTCATATGATGTTAGATTGTGGGTTAGCGATGAGGTATCTAAATTAGAAGATTATCATTTTCATGGATATTTTAAAGTTGTAAAAATAGAAGATTTTGATTAATCTTCTTTTTTTAATAATATTTTTATAATTTTATTTGTCAGATATGGTTCTTCTAAATAAGAGTAGTGGGTTCTATTTTTATAAATAATTAGAGCTGAGTTTTTTATTATTTTTTCTAATAGTTTTGCATCCTTTAGTGGAGTATCTATATCTTTTTCTCCCCAAATAATTAATGTTTCATTTTTTATTTCTTTATAATATTTTGTTAGATCTTCATTTATTATATTTTGAAAAGTCTTTCTCATTGTTACAGGTAATTCTTTATAGTCAGATGATGCGAATATTTTTGTTAATTTTTCTTTGTATTTGTTTTTTGTTAGATAATTTATTAGTTTAAATATCTTTTCTTTTAGGAATATTTTTAATGTTTTTTTTCTTTTAATACCTGCGACATCTATGAGTATCAATTTATCTATTTTTATTTTGTTTTTACCGATTAAGATTGAAGCTATTCTTCCTCCAAAGGAGTGGGCTATTATTGTGGGATTTATTATTTTTTCTTTTTTGATAATTTTTTCTATTATTATTGTATAGTCATATATTGTTAATTCTTCATTTATAGTGTCACTATTTCCAAAGTTTGGGTAGTCTAATATATAGATTGTGTAATTTTCTTTTAATGATTCTATCATGTTAGAAAAAGTTTTTCTTGTGTTTCCCCAACCTGGTAATATTATTATATATTTGTTTTTGTTTCCATGTTTTTCGTAATAAATATTTTTATTTTTAAATTTTATGTACATGTTAATCACCTAGTGTATATTATGTTTGTTTTAATTGCTTGTTACGGTTTGAAAGGTGTTGATTATGAATTTTTTATATGCTATAATTAAGTTGTCAGATAGATATGTGTTGGCCTTTTTAAAACCGACTAAAATAACGATACGGGAGTTCGGATCAGTTATCGGTGTTGAAGACTTAGTGATTCACTAAGGATCCTAAAGATAACGTATGAACACCCACCTGGACAAATGTACAGGTTTTATCGTTGCCCACATTCTTCTGGCTTTTTTATTGTTTAATAGCTTGATTTATGTTATAATATGCCTTACAGGGGTGATGTACGGATGTTATTGTTACCATTAGTTTATAAAAGAAAAGTGATGAATGTACAAATTAAACTTCAAAATGTTGAAAGAATAAAAGAAGGCGTTTCTTATGGAGATGCGAATGAGAGCGATATAATTGTTAATCGTGAGAAGTTTAGTGAGTCTAGTTTTAATGATTCGAGAGATGCTTTAGCAGATGTCAATTTTATTAGAAGTAAGTCTATTTTATATTCGAGAGATTTCTTAGTTACTACTAGAGAAGAGAGTGATTCTACTTTATATGATGTTTATAAAGTACCTAAACCTCCTAAGAAAGTAAGTAATGGACTTGATAAGCTTTATAGTATGGCTATTACTGATATGAGAAAAGAAATTCCTAATAGAAGAAATAGAGGAAAATATATTTCTTTTGAAGATTTAGGTTTGGCTGAGCAATTAACTGATGATAAAATTGCAAGGTTACAAAGAATAGTAAGAGATGTTGATGATACTTCTGAGTGGCCTAAGTTATTTGAGGATGCTGGAATTGCTGATTTAAGAGATACTATTAGCTTTATTAATAATTTTGAATGTGTTGTTTTATCGGATACTACTATTCCAGAGGAAAGTTTACAAGATACTTTAAGAGGATTGGCAGGTATTAATACCCGTGAATATAGAAATTTAAATAAGTATTATCGTATTGCGAAAAGTAATACTGATATATATATGAAATTAAGTTATATTAGTAGTATATTATATAATAAGCCTTTAACTTTAAAACGTGAAAATGCTAAACAACTTGTTAAGACTAGGAATGAAGTTTATAAAGAAGAGGTAAATAATGAAAGAAAAGCAGCTTAATAGTGAAAATAGAGTAAGGCTTTGTCGACTAGAAAGATTAGTTGGCGAAGAAAAAATAAATGATTTAAGTACCAAATGTGTTGCGATTTTGGGATGTGGTGGAGTAGGTGGATATGTTATTGAAGCTCTTGCTCGTTCTGGTATAGGGACACTTATTTTGATTGATTATGATGTGATTGATGAATCAAATATAAATAGACAAATCATTGCACTTGAGTCTACTGTAGGTATGAAGAAAGTTGATGCTTTTTATGAACGTATAATGGATATTAATCCGAATTGTAATGTAATTAAAATCGATAGTTTTATAAATGAAGATAATTTAGATGAGATTTTTAATTATAAAATAGATTTTTTTGTTGATGCATGTGATACAACTACTACGAAAAAAGCTTTTATTAGGACTTGTTTAAATAGAAATATTAAATTTATTTCAAGTATGGGAACAGGTAATAAATTTGACCCATCTAAGTTAGAAATTTGCGATATTAGAAAAACTATAAATGATCCACTGGCTAGGATTTTAAGAAAATTTATAAAAGATGAAAAGATAAACAAGAAGGTAATGGTTTTATCATCTAGTGAATTACCTATTAAGATTGAAGGAAGAACTCCTGGTTCAACAGCTTTTGTTCCAAGTAGTGCTGGTCTTTTAATTGCTAGTTATATTGTACGAACATTTATTTATGGCGAAAAATAAAACTGATATTAGATTTTGTCTGATATCAGTTTTTGTATTTTATAATTTTCTATATAAGCCAATTACTTTTCCTAAAATAGTTACTTCTTTTAAAATTATAGGATCCATAGTATCATTTTCTGGTTGTAGTCTAAAATGATCTTTTTCTTTATAAAAAGTTTTTACAGTTGCCTCGTTTTCTTCATTCATTGCAACAACTGTTTCACCATTTCTTGCTGTATTTCTTTTTTCTACTATTAGTATATCTCCGTCATAAATTCCTACATTAATCATTGATTCTCCACTAACTTTTAATGTGAATACTTCATTTTTTGTTGTGATTAGACTTGCAGGTAATGAAAAATATTCATTAGGTGTTTCAATTGCTTCAATTGGTGTTCCGGCAGTTACTTTTCCAAGTAGTGGGACTTCTACAATACCATCATCTTTTTCTAAGTATTCATTAGGGACTAGAATTTCAATTGTACGATTTTTATTGTCTCTCTTTTTTATGTATCCTTTTTCTTCAAGTTTATTTAAATGAAAATGGATTGTTGCAGGTGAAGATAGGTGAGCTGCTTCTCCTATTTCTCGAACAGTTGGTGGATATCCTTTTTTTGCTATTAATTTTTTCAGAACTTGTAAAATGTAATTTTGTCTGTCAGTTAATTTTTCCAATATAATCCCTCCTTATGGTATTTATTCTATCACTCTTATATTTTAGTGTCAAACAAATGTTTTCTTTTTGAAAAAAATATGGTTATTTAATTAACTTTTTTTGTATTCATTTTGTTATTTTGGTATACTAAATACTAGGTGGTAATTATGAAGAAAATTATATTAGTGGATGGAAATAATTTATTATTTAGAAGTTTTTATGCGACAGCTTATCAAGGTGTTATTATGAGAAATTCTAAGGGATTTCCTACAAATGCATTATATGGTTTTATAAATATGATGAATAAAATTATTAAAGAGGAAAATCCTAGTTATATAATGGTTGCTTTTGATAAAGGTAAAACTTTTAGACATGATAAATATGATGATTATAAAGCAGGACGTGCTGCTATGCCAGAAGATTTAGGCCTTCAATTTCCGAAAGCAAAAGAAGTTCTTGATGCGATGGGAATAAAACATTTTGAAATAGAAAATTATGAGGCTGATGATATTATTGGTACTCTTTCTAAAACTGTTGATATGGAAGATGAATTCATTGCGACTATAGTTAGTAGTGATAAAGATTTATTACAATTAATTAGTGATGAAGTTATAGTTAAGCTTTTGAAACAAAGTGGTCATATAATGATGGATAGAAATGAATTTATGGAAACATATCATGTTGAACCAATAAAAATGATAGATTTGAAGTCATTAATGGGTGATGCAAGTGATCATATTCCTGGTGTTAAGGGGATTGGTGAGAAAACGGCTATTAACTTAATTGAAAAGTATGGAAGTTTAGATGGCGTATATGAAAATTTAGATAATATTTCACCTAAAATGAGAGAAAAATTGGAAAATGATAAGGATAATGCATATATGAGTTATGATCTTGCGACTATATATCGTGATGTTCCACTACCATTTTCATTAGAAGATTGTAAGTATAATGGATACGATGCAGCTAAGTTTAGAGGCATTTTAGAAGAATTAGAATTTCATTCATTACTTAAGAAAATTGATATTAGTAGTGATGTTGTTGCGGAGAAGAAATCTAAGGAAGAAAAAATCATTATTAAGGATATTAGTGAGTTAGGTGATAAAGAGTTTTCTTTTTATTTAGAGACTAGGGGTTCTATTTATAGTAAGAGTACTATACTTGGTATTGGTATTTATGATGGTGAATATTCTTATTTTATTTCTAGGGATAATCTTTGTAAGTATAAGAATCTATTTAATAGTGAAACTCCTAAATTAACTTATGATTTGAAAAAGTGTATGGTTGTTTTAAATGGAGAAGGCATTTCTATTAATAATTGTTATTATGATGGTATGATTGGTATGTATTTACTTGATTATACTGTTAAGGATGATATTAGTTTTGTTGCTAAAAGTTTTGATTATGACATTGATGCTTATGATGATTTATATGGTACTGATAAGAGACCTAAGGATATTGATGATTCTTTATTAATGGATGTTTGTTGTAGAAAGGCTAAATTTATTTATGATACTAAGGATAGGGTTTTAGGTGAATTAAATGATAATGAGATGAGTGATTTATTTAATAATATAGAGATGCCTTTGGCTCGTGTTCTTGCGGATATGGAGATTACTGGTATTCGTGTTGATAAGGAATATTTAAAGGTTGTCGAGGTTGAACTTAAGAAAAAGATGGATGAACTTGAAAAAAATATATATGAAGATGCTGGTGAAGAATTTAATATTATGAGTCCTTCTCAACTTGCAAGGGTTTTATTTGTTGATATGGGTATTAAATATCCTAAGAGAGTAAAGGATAATAAATATTCGACTAGTAAAGATATATTGGATAAAATTATTAGTGAACATCCTATTGTTGATAAGATTCTTGAATATAGAACTTTATCTAAGCTTTATACTAATTATGCTGTTGGTTTGAGTCAAGAAGTTAGAAATGATGGACGTATACATACTATATTTACTCAAACTTTAACTCGTACTGGTAGACTTTCTAGTATTAGTCCTAATCTTCAAAATATTCCAGCAAGAAGTGATTTTTCAAAACTTATTAGAAAGGCTTTTATTCCTGATGATGATTCTTTCCTTTTATCCAGTGATTATTCTCAAGTGGAACTTCGTGTTTTTGCATCTATTTCTAATGAGAAAAATTTGATTGATGCTTTTAGAGAAGGAAAAGATATTCATGCGAAGACTGCTTCTGAAATTTTTGGTGTTCCAATTGATAAGGTAACTAAGGATATGAGAAGAAATGCTAAGGCTGTTAATTTTGGTATTTTATATGGTATTAGTAGTTTTGGGCTTTCTGAGGATTTAGGAATAGATATTAAACAAGCAAAGGAATTTATTGATAATTATTTAAAGACTTTTCCTGGTATTCAAGCATTTATGGAGAAGGAAAAAGCAGATGCATATAAGAATGGATATGTTAAGACTTTGATGAATAGAAAGCGTGTTGTTGAGGAGTTAAAAAGTAAAAATTATATGATTAGAAGCAGTGGAGAGAGAATGGCTCTTAATACACCAATTCAAGGTACTGCTGCTGATATATTAAAAAAGGCTATGGTTGAGATATATAATGAATTTAATAAGAGGGGATTAAAGAGTAAAATGTTGATTCAGGTTCACGATGAACTTGTATTTAATGTTTTGAAAAGTGAACTTGATGAAGTAACTAATATTGTTAGGGATATAATGGAGAATACTTTTGTATTAAGTGTCCCTTTAAAAGTTGATATTGAGTATGGAAATAATTGGTATGAAGCAAAATAGAAGAGGTGAAGTATATGCCTGAAAAACCAGAAGTAATTACAGTTGTAAAAAATTTGAAACCACTTATTTTGAATAAAACTATTACTGGTTGTAATGTTTATTGGGATAATATTATTGCATATCCTACTGTTGATGAGTTTAAAAGAAAAATTATTAATCAAAAAATAAATAGTATTGATACAAGGGGAAAGTTTATTGTATGTGCTCTTGATAGTGATGTTTTACTAATTCATCTTAGGATGGAAGGAAAGTTCATTTTTAGAAAAAAGGGACAAGTTATTAATAAACATGAACATGTAGAGTTAGTTTTGGATAATGAGATTAGTTTTAGATTTCATGATGTTAGAAAGTTTGGGAAAATGTATCTTATTTCTAAGGAAAAAGTTAATTTAGTTAAACCTTTATCTGAGCTTGGTCTTGAATATGATTCTAATGCTCTTACTAAAGAATATTTATATAGTAAAATTCATAGTAAGAGACTACCTATTAAAACAGTTCTTCTTGATCAGAGTATAATTTGTGGTATTGGAAATATTTATGATGATGAGATTCTTTTTATGAGTGGCATTAGTCCGACTAGACGTGCTTGTGATGTTAGTATTTTAGAGTGTGATGAGATTATTAATAATTGTCGTGATGTTTTGGAAAGAGCTATTGAAGCGGGTGGTACTACAATAAAAAGTTTTACATCTAGTGAAGGTGTTCATGGACTTTTTCAACATGAATTACTTGTTCATGGTAAGGATAATGAAAAGTGTTCTAAATGTGGTGAATTAATTGAAAAGACAAGAGTTGGTGGAAGAGGTACCTATTATTGTAATAATTGTCAAAAGTAAGTTTTTCTTACTTTTTTTCATTTTATATAAACTTAATTTTTGGGTATTTTTTTTATAGTGGTTTTAGAAATTTATAGTAAGTGGTTTTTCTATTTTTTATGCTTTGTACTATATTAATTTAATAATTTGGTCATTTGCGATTAGTTTTATTATTTGATAGAGTCTTTTTTCGAAGGAGATGATTTTATTAAACTATTAG
>CAKPBJ010000018.1 GCA_934140575.1 uncultured Bacilli bacterium
TTAAAAAGCATTATTAAACTAAATGCAACTTTTAATAAAAATAAATTATTACTTGCATTTACTACTTTAAATAACAAAGTATCTTACTACTATTGATTTAACTAATTATCACTTATATGATAATGAGATTAATTCAGGTAATGGTTTAAAAGATTATAGACTTGACTTGGTATTTGTTCCTAATGATGAAGATGAAAGATTAGGAATGACTATTAATATTGAAATGTATAAGAATTATCATTCAACTGATTCTATTAAATCTTTTTCATATGTTTTTAGTTTACTTAGTAAATCATTAAAACAAGGAGATACTTACTTTGAAAAACAAATTGTTCAAATTAACTTTAATGATGGTTATTTTAAAGATAATAAAGAAGTAGGAAGTATTTGCTATATGATTTCTGATGAAAGTGGAAAATACAAAAAGAATTATATGAAAATATATGAAGTCTATCTATCTAAATATAAGGGATTATGCTATAATGAGGCTAATGAATTAGATGCTATGCTATCTTTCTTATCTGCTAATAGTTATGAAGAAATGGAAAGAATTGCATGTGGCAAAAAGGAGGCATTAGTCATTATGGATGAACTAAAAAGACTAGCTAAAGAAGAAGATTTTCTACCAGAATATGACTTTGAAAGAGAAATGAGAAGAGTTACAAATACAGAAAAAGAAATTTCAAAGCAAGAAGGTCATGCTGAAGGTCTTAATGAAGGAAAAGAATCAGCTATTAGAGAAGTTGCTTCAAAACTTTTAAAAAATAATGTTGATATAGAAACAATTTCTAAGTCTACTGGTTTATCCATTGAAGAGTTAAATAATTTAAACTAAAGAAAATCTCAAGAAAAATTATTCTTGAGATTTTTTGTTTTTAATAATAGAAAATGCTTTGATCTACTCGACCATTAATTCCAGGTATTGTACCATCTGATGTATATTGCCAGCCATCATATGGTCCTTGGTAAGTAATATTATTACCCCATTGTGCTATCCATGTTGCATAATTTTTTGCATAATCTGGGAATCTTGTTTCAATATAATTTTTTGAGGCATAAACTCTTGTTTTTATACAAAGATTCTTTTCAGTATTATTAATAAATGTTGTTATCATTTGACCATAAGTATCTTTACTTATTCCATAGCTATTTTCACCTGTTGAATTTATTGTCCAATCTTCTAAGTCATAATAAATTCCCAATACATTTGATGCAATATGTATATTATGATTTCTAATAGTATTTACTAAAAAATTGGATTCCATTAATGATTCGTTTGCATTTTCAGCATAGCTAAATAAATAAACTGAATATGGTATACCTAATCTTTCTAGTTCATTTTTATTTCTAATAAAAGAACTATCTATATATCCTACTCCATACCCTAATCTTAATATTACTGCATCTACTGTATTTGATTTTTTTACAGTCTCCCAGTCAACATTTTCATTGTGAGATGAAATATCTATTACTCTAATTTGTCTTACGAATTTTTCAAATTCACCATTAAGTTCATTAAACTTCCAATATTTATCGGCCATATATTGGACACCTTTAGCTTGTGTACCATCGGGATTATAATAATATATTTTTCCATCTTTATTTACAAAGCCTTGAAGTATACCGGTTGTTTCATCAAAATTATAGTCTCTTCCGTTTATGGTTTGTAGTCCTTTTTGCATTATTCCATTATCATCAAAATTATAGTATAAGTTATTATATGTAATCCAACCTTTTATCATGGCTCCATACTTTATTATATCATTTGAAAAGAAGTAAGTGTTCCCATCAATATTAGTAAAACCAAAGGCTTGGCTTCCATCTTCATTTAAATACATTTTGTTTCCATATATTTCAATAAATCCTGTACGCATTTGACCATATATTTCCTTTGCTTGTGAGAAGAAATATCTTTTTCCATCTATTTGTTGGAAGCCAATTTTCATTTGACCATAATCAGATTTTTCCTTAGAAAAATAGTATTTTTTGTCGTTTATTAATGTTATTCCAGTTTGGATTTCTCCTTTTTCATTGGCATAATATTTATTACCTTTATATTCAAACCAACCTGTTTTTGCTTCAGGTGCAAAATAATATGCTTTGTCTCCTAATAAAAACATTCCGGTTTTATTAGCTCCATATTTTGTTCTATCTCCAGAGAAGAAATAAATTTTTCCATCTACTTCTTTTACCCCAACTTGGATTTCTCCTTTTTCATTGGCATAGTACTTATTGCCTTTATATTCAAACCAACCTGTTTTTGCTTCCGGTGCAAAATAGTATGCTGTATCACCTAATAAAAACATTCCGGTTTTGTTGGCTCCATATTTTGTTTTGTCGCCTGAGAAAAAATAGTTTTTTCCATCTACTTCTTGTACTCCAACTTGGATTTCTCCTTTTTCATTGGCATAGTATTTATTTCCGTTATATTCAAACCATCCTGTTTTTGCTTCTGGTGTGAAATAATATGGTGTATCGCCTAATAAAAGCATTCCGGTTTTATTAGCTCCATATTTTGTTTTATCACGTGAGAAAAAATAGGTTTTTCCATCTACTTCTTGTACTCCAACTTGGATTTCTCCTTTTTCATTAGCATAATATTTATTGCCTTTATATTCAAACCAGCCTGTTTTTGCTTCTGGTGCGAAATAATATGCTTTGTCTCCTAATAAAAACATTCCTGTTTTGTTGGCTCCATATTTTGTTCTGTCTCCTGAGAAGAAATAAACTTTTCCGTCTACTTCATGTACCCCAACTTGGATTTCTCCTTTTTCATTAGCATAGTATTTATTTCCATTATATTCAAACCAGCCTGTTTTTGCTTCTGGTGTAAAATAATATGGAGTGTCTCCTAATAAAAGCATTCCAGTTTTATTGGCTCCATATTTTGTTTTATCACGTGAGAAAAAATAAGTTTTTCCGTCTATTTCTTGAACTCCAACTTGAACTTTTCCTTCTTCATTTGCATAGTACTTATTTCCATTATATTCAAACCAACCTTTTTTTAAATCTGGATTTAAATAGAAAATATCATCATTTATTGTAATCATACCTGTTTTCAATGCACCATATCTTGTTTTATCTCTTGATAAGAAATAGGTTTTTCCATCTATGTCTTGGAATCCTGTTAAGATATTATTGTTGTCATCTACATAGTATTTATAAGTATCTGTTTGAACCCATCCTTTGGCTGATACATTTGGCATAACAAAAAAGCTACATAATAAAACTATTAATATAAATCTTTTTTTTAGCATATTATCACCTTTCTTCATAGTATTTATCTATTTTTTTAAAATGTTCTTCTGAATTATATTTCTTTTCTATTTTTATAAATTTCATTTTTTCAATATCTAATTTATCTAATTCATTTATATCATATACTTCTATATTTTTACTTATATTTTTTAAGAAATTTTTTGTTTTATCACTATATGCAATTGGGATAAACTTCTGATTATATTTTAAAGCTAAGATAGATGCATGAAATCTAGTACAAATAACATATTCATTTTTATACCATTTTCTTAAAAATGAGGTAATATCATCTCCATAATTAATAATTTTTACTTTATCTTTCATTTCAATAATTTCTACTATTTCTTTTATTGTATCTAAGTCGCCTTCATTTTCACAAAATGAAAAGTAATTTACTTTAAATTCATTTTTTGTAAAATAATTTGTAATATCTTTTATAAAATCAATATATTTATGATAATTTTTATTTTCTTTACTCATTCGTAATACTGAAATTCCTAGACTCTTTTTATCTCTTTTAATATGAAATTTTTTCTTATATTTGTCTAGTAAAACAATATCGTCTGCTTTATGAGTATTATTTAAATCTTTAAACATATTATATGAATTATCATCTCTAAAGCAAATATCATCAAACTTTTTAAACCAATTTTTATAATATTCATAATATTCTTTATCACTCGGTCCAAAGTTACAACCAATTATAAAAGAAGGTTTATTTCCTATTAGCTCTTTTAATTTAAATCTATCGTCATTTTTCCAATTGTCATCTTGAATAAAAATTGAGCCACCTATATTTATATAACTATCTACCTTTTTTGCACGTTCACAAATCATTGGAAAAATATTTATTGGAACTGAGTTGTTATTAATTTTTTCTTTTACTTTTAAATAATAATTTTCGTTGTCATAGAAAATCACATTTTTGTTTCTTCTAAAAATTCTTTTGTATTTATTTAATAATAGAGATGGTGGATAGAAATAAAAAATTACATTGGGATATCTCGTGAATAGTATGTGAAAGAATAAATCATCTCCAAAATTTCCATTGGCATATCCAACTACTAAGCATTTTTGCTTCTTATCTAGCTTTTTATTTTTTTGACAAGAAATAACATTATTTACTTTTAAATTAATTTTATAAATTATGTAAGATAAAATAATAGAAATTATGGCTACTATAATTGGGTAAATATAGTAATACACATTACTTGTTAATTTAGTTTTTTCCATACACCACAATATGATATATTTAACTCCTGGATGAATTATGTAAACATATAATACTAAGTTTGCGCCAATATATTCTAATACTTTATTTGAATAATTTGGTTTTTTCATACAGATTAACAATAATGAAATGCTAATAATGATTGTTGATATATATAATTCACTACTGTATGTTAAACATTCTATAATTAGGGTTATTGAAGAAATCAATATTATAGGAAGAACATATTTGATTCTTATTTTATTTGCAATTTCTTTTCTTCTTAAATATCTTCCTATTAAAAAAAATGGTAGTCCAACAAATAAGAAGTTTCTTATATAGTCAATATTATTAAAATTATCATCTACAAAGAAATAGTTAAATATTAAGTAGAATACTATTAAAAATATTGAAATAATAGAATCATATTTATCTATTTTAATATTTTTCTTTATAATGAAATAGTATATTAAATAACAATAACATAATGCATTTAAGAACCATAAATGTCCCCAAAAAGGGTTAGCATTAAATAGAATAAAATTTGTAATTACTTTTATATTGAAAAAGTTTAATAAATAATATTTTAGTGTAACTATATCTGTAACAGAATATCTAATTACATTATAAGCAAACCAAAATATACATGCAAAAACTAATATTTTAAAAATTCTTTTACATTTTTTTAGAACTTTCTCTTTCGGATTATTAAAAACATAATATCCACTTATTAAAAAGAAAATTGGAACTGCTATTCTACTAAATGCTTTTATTATTTCTCCTGTTGTTCCTGGAAATACACAATGATTAAAAACTATCAGAATTGAACACACAACTTTTAATATATCTAAAGTATGATTTTTAATTTTTTGCATTTCTTTTTTCCTTTTCATGTTTTTTCAATTCTTTGAACAAGTCTTTAGATACATTATATTTAACCCAATATAAAACTTTATTTCTTTTGTAATTTGATTTTTCTTTACCATTTAAAAAGTGACATGTCGTGATTTTAATTTGTTCAACAAACCATTTTTTTAAATCAAAATTAACATTGTTTTGTCTTAAATATTTATAAATATATTTTTTTTCTTTTAAATTTTTAATAGTAAAATCTGCTTTAACATTAAATGTATCATTCTTGTCATGAACCCTATATACTCCAATTATTTTCTCATTTGCATAAGCACTTCTTCCTAACATCAAACATCTTAAATAAATTGAAGAATCATTCATCATTTTCATGTTTTTAAAATCTGCTTCATCTAATGATTTTTTTCTAAAAATAGCAGGGAAGGTTGATGTTGGCTTTTTCAAATCA
The DNA here is from genome assembly GCA_934140575.1 of uncultured Bacilli bacterium. Taxonomy (GTDB): domain Bacteria; phylum Bacillota_I; class Bacilli_A; order RF39; family UBA660; genus UBA3789. The sequence continues at coordinate 5,787 of CAKPBJ010000018.1, forward strand.
AATTGAAATCTTTCTAGATAATCAAATGAATTAATCTTTTTATTAAAATTTAGTTCATAGTACTGATAAGTATTGTCTGTTTCATAATGAATATATGATGAAGAACAAATGACATCTATATCTTTATCCTTGAAAATTTTTATAGCGTCAGAAAAGTAAGTATTATCTATAAAATAATCATCGTCATCACAAAAAATTATAAAATCACCTGTTGCAATATTAAATGCTTTTTGACGATTAAGACCCATTCCTAGGTTTTTACTATTTCTTATATAAACTATTTTATCATTTTTAATATTTTCATATTTACTTTGTGTTTTGTCTGTTGAAACATCATCTATAATTATTATTTCTACATTTTTATAGTTTTGACTAAGTATACTATCAATACATTTATCTAATTGCTCTAATCTATTATGTGTAGGAATAATAACAGAGATTTTATCTTTTCCATTATTACTCCTACCACTTGATACTTTTTCCTTCTTTTTGTAGCAATCATTTAATACATTCTCATAAGCACTTTTTGATAATACTCCATCATGTAAATTTTTTTCAAACAATATCTTATTATTATCTTTTTTCATACTAAATCCCCCTATTTTTATTAAAGATTCTTTTTATATAATAAATTGATACTTTAAATAATAACTTAAAGAAAGAAATAATTGCTTTAAATATTTTCTTTAGTAAAAATATAACTTCTTTTATTGTTCGTTTTATTGACCTTAATAATTCTAAAATGTCCCTTCCTTCATCAACCGCATGATAAACTTTTAGTTTATTTTTGAATTTTTGATATTTTGATGAAACTTCTTTATTTCCATTTAATAAAGCTGGCAAATATATATCAAAGTTTTTTTCATAAAAATAATTTGTATAATCAAAATATAACTTATAGAAAGCTTCTAGAGCAACTTCGTATGTTGATGTTGATATTTGTTCAATTTTTCTGTTTTTTTCGTGATTTATTGCTTCTTTAAAAATCTTATCAAATTTTTTTGCCATTAAATCTAATGTAAATCCCTCAATAATTTTTTTTCTACAATTTGGAACTAATTTGTCTAATTCATTTTTTACCCTTATTATTTGGTCAACATATTGATTAATTTCATTTTCATATTCTTCTTTTGTTGGATTTTCATTATAATGAATTAGAGCACCTACTTTTTCATCTATAAGTTCTGCTTGGCCTCCTGCATCAGTTGAGACAACTGGAACGCCCATAGAAAGTGATTCATAAGATGTTAATGCCAATCCTTCAAAAGAAGAACAATTTAATGTTATATCACTTAAGGCATATATTTCTTCGGTTTCTTTAATCATTCCTAACAATTTAAAGTTTTGGTCTGTGTGGCTTCTGACATATGGCATATATGGTCCATCACCAGCAACTACAAAGAATAGACTTTTGTCTTTTAAGCAGGCTCTTCTTCCAATTTCACAAAACATATCTGGTCTTTTTTGATCACTTAACCTACACAAATATGTTATTATTATTTTGTCTTTAGGAATTCCATACTTTTCTTTTAGTTTTTCTTTATCGAATTTAGACGAATCAAATTTTTTTTCATTTGTTCCTATGTAAATTGTTTCTGCTTTTTCAATTCCAAAATCATCTTTTATTTCCCTTAGTGTTGCGTTATTGCAGACATAAGTACCTGATAGATAATCTGTAACATCTCTACTGCATCTAACAAAACCTTTTCTTTTATCGTTAATATCTATACAATGAATATAATCAATAAACGGAATTGTAGGATATTTACTTTTTAAATATGGAGTCATGTAATAACCATATTCACTATTACTTATAAAAACTAAATCAACTTTACGTGATGTAATTATGTAATCAGCAAAATTAATATAATTTATTCTGTCTATAAATGCAGACATATCATAAATTTCTGCATAATCTTCAAAATCCTGTCTTATTGGATTGTCACTCGGTGTTGTAGTTAATATGATAGATCTATACTGCTTAGGATCTAATCTTTTAATTAAATCTAAATTAAAATAATCGGCTCCTCCTACTACCATCCATGGAAATACAAATAAAATTGTAAGTCGATTATCTTTTTTATAATCTGGTAAAATCATGTATTTATAATCTTCAACCATCGCATATTTTTCTCCATATCTTGGATATTGAATTGGTTCGACACTTTCATTTGAAATATCTTTTGCAGTCTCTTTTATATATTTCATTGCTTTTACATGATTTTCTTTTGCTCTTGAAAATTCTCCGCTTCCTGTTTGTCTATACCAAAATAATGGAGAATTAACTCTAACTGGAATTTTTCCAGCCTTTAAAAGCTTTAGCCATAAATTCCAATCTTCATACATTGATTTTTCTTTTATTCCAAAGCAACCAACTTCTAATAAATCTTCCTTTTTTATCATTGCAGATATAGTTAATAAATTTTCTTCTTTTTCTTTTTCAATAGTAAAATATTTTTGCCATAAAAATTCTTTTGTTCCAAAATTAACAGCACTAGTATAAGCAAAAGAAGCATTTTTATTTGTTTCAAGTGTCCAGTATAGGCATTCAAGTGTTGTTTTATCTATTAAATCATCACTATCTAAAAAATAAATATACTTTGTATCTTTGCTGCTTTTTTCAATACCATAATCCCTTGCTATAGATGGACCTTCATTTTCTTTATGTAATACTTTGATTCTCTTATCTTTTTTAGCTATTTCATCTAATTTCTTTAATGATTTTTTATCTTTTGATCCATCATCTACAATTATCCACTCAAAAAATGGATATGTTTGATTAAGAATTGAGTTAGCAGTTTCTTCTATTGTACCTCCGCTATTATAAAACGGAGTTATAATACTAATTATTGTTTTCTCTTTATTAACTAATCTCCCATAATTTTCTAATTCTTTTCCTGGCGTTTTTTTATAATCCATAGAATTCAACCTCATTTCCTTTATTTATATTTTTTTATATCATTATTTTTATAATTATTTTGATTCCTGCTATGATTGACTTTATAAATAATTTTATACTTTTAAATAATTCTTTTAAAACTTTTTTTACTGATTTTAACCAGTATGCTATTATTGTTCCCTCATGTTTAGCATTATGTTTAATTAATAATTTATTTACTTTTTGCTTGATTTTAAATTTTTTACCTTTGGCTTTAACTTTAGGAATCTTTGATTCTTCTTCATATTCATAATAAATATCAAATTTTGATTCTAGATAATTTTTACAATATAAATAATATTGTTTATGAAGTGTTTCTAAAGCTAAATTATATTCTGTATATGTATTATCTTGTTTTTTAGTATTTTTTTCTTTGTTTATACTTTCTTCAATAATTTCTTGATATTTTTCAATCATTAAATCAAGAGTAAATCCTTCTTCGATTCTCTTTCGGCAATTCTTGCTGATTTTATCTAAATTATTTAGTACTCGGTCTGCTTCTTTTACATATTCATTTATTTCGTTATTGTAAACTTCTTTTGACGGATTTATATTACAATGTACTATTCCACCTACTTTTTCATCAATTAACTCAGTTTGACCTCCAACATCTGTTGAAACTACTGGTACTCCCATTGATAATGATTCATATGAAGTAAGAGCTAGACCTTCAAGTGTGGAACAATTTATTGTTAAATCACTGATTGCATATATTTCTTCTGTATTTTTTACCATTCCTAATAATTTAAAATCATCTGTTACCACTTTTTCAACATTTGGCATTAAATATCCATCACCAGCAATCATCATGTATAAGTCATTTCTTTTTTCTTGTAGTCTTTTACAAATTTCTACAAACATTTCTGGCCTTTTTTCCTCAGATAATCTTGCGATAAATGAAACAATTTTCTTGTCTTTTGGAATTTCATATTTTTCTTTCAATTTATCTTTGTCAAATTTTTTAGGATTAAATTTGTCTGCATCTGTTCCTATATATAATGTTTCAACATTTTTCTTACCATATCTTTCAATTAATTGATTCTTTGTAAAATTGTTACAGCAATAGGTTTTTGTAAGATATTTGTCTACATCTTTAGAACATCTTCCAAATCCTTCACGTGGGTCTTTTAAATCTATTGAATGGATATAGTCAATAAATGGAATTGTAGGATATTTTCCTTTTAAATATGGAAGCATATAGTATCCATATCTAGTATTGCTTATTACTACAGCATCTACTTTTCTTGAGCTAATAATATAATCTACAAAGTTAATATAGTCAGATCTTTCCAAGAATGTTGACATATCCCAAACTTCTTCTGAATATTCTTCAAATTGTTGTCTTAGTGGATTATCTGATGGAAGTGTTGTTAAGACAATTGACTCATATTTTTCATGATCTATTCTTTTTAATAAATCTAAATTAAATATGTCTGCTCCTCCAACTACCATCCATGGGAATAAATATAATATTTTTTTCTTTTTACTCTTCTTATATTCTGGTAAAACCATATCAGGATGATTTTTTACCGTATCATATTTTTTCCCTTCTCTTGGAAATTGAATAATATCAACATCTTCTTCTATTGTTTTTCCTGTTGCATTTACATATTTCATTGCATTATCATTGTTTTTTTGTGCTCTTGAAAATTCTCCAGTATTACTTACTCTGTACCAGAAAATTGGTGCATCTACTCTAACTGGTTTTTTACCTTTAGCTAACAATTTTAACCATAGGTTCCAGTCTTCATACATTGATTTTTCTTTTATTCCGAAACAACCAACTTCTAATAAATCTTCTTTTCTTACAAGTGATGCTATACAAATCAAATTTTCTACAATTTCTTGTTCTACTGTAAGATACTTTTCCCAAATAAATTCTCTATCTCCAAAGTTAACCATTGTAGTGTATGCAAATGATGCATCTTCATGAGTTTCAAGTGTCCAATAAAGAGATTCTAACATTGTATGATTTGGAATATCATCACAATCTAAAAAGAATATATACTTTGTATCTTTACTACTATTTTCTATACCAAAATCTCTAGCAACTGATGGTCCTCCATTTTCTTTATGGAAAACTCTTATTCTTTTATCCATCTTTTCTAATTTAGCTAGTTTTTTTAGTGATTCATCATCTTTTGAACCGTCATCTACAATTATCCATTCAAAATAAGGATATGTTTGAGAAAAAACCGCATTAGCTGTTTCCATTAATGTTTCTCCTCCATTATAGAATGGTGTAATAATACTTACAGTTGGTTTTTCTTTGTTTTCTAATTCCCCAATTAATTCTATTTTTTGGCCTGGCTTTTGGCTGTAATCTATCATATCATTTACCTCCACACAATACTTACCTAAATAAATTATAACAATATAATTACCAATTTACAAATTTATACAAAAAAAAGAACATTTTTGTTCTTATATTGAGTAGTATTTAACTATTTCTTTTATATCTTCATCTAAAATATCAGCAATCTTTATTTTCTTTTTTGCATCATTTGTTACTAATATCATATTACCAATTGTAGAGATAAAATTAAGCTCTTCTTGGTTTAGTGTTTTTCCTTCATCAAATTCATTGTATGTTCCTGGAGCTAATGTTAAATAGCATTTTAAATCAAATAAATTATTATATTTTTTAAACATCTCGTTTTCGTTTGGTGTATCTGTTGCGGCAATTATATGTACTTTAGTATTTTTTGATTTTTCCATTAATTCAATTAAAAGATTATTTATATATTTTTCTTGACCATATGCTAAATCATATATATCATCAATAATTACAAATAAGTGTTCTTTTATTGATTCTTGGTTCTTTCTTTTTTCTACTTCTTTTACAATTAATTCTAATTCAGTTGAAGCTACAGTCATATCTGAAATTGTATCTTTTATATAGTGGGGTATTCCGTTAAAACTACTTAGTTCTACAATACTTGAATCTATTGTGATAAATTTTATTTCTTCTTTTGTATAATTTAGAATAATTGACATTATTAGTTCATTTAGTAAAACAGACTTTCCTCCACCTGTTGTGCCTAGAATTAGCATATTACCTAATTTATCTAAATCTATTGTTTCTAATTCTCCTAACTCATTTCTTCCTAATGGTATAGAAGATATAGTTTTAATTTTATTAAAATCATTTAAAATTTCTTTATATTCATTTGATTTTAGTGTATTTAATTCTGGTAAATCAGTATTAAACCTCTTTTTTTTATCTGTGTTTCTTGCTTCTAATTTGTTGTTTATGTCGTTTTCATAGTTTGATTTTTTTATACTTTTTAGATAAAAATATACTACAAGTATTGATAGAATTAAAATTATTATATATTCCATAGATACACCTACCTTATATTTATAATAACATAAATATTTTTTTTATAAAGAAAAAGTAGTCCTTTTTAGACTACTATTATAATTCCTCTACAAATGACTTTTCTAGTTTTTTGAATATTAAATATCCAACTATTAATAAAGCAATGCTTCCTAATCCCCAAATAAATAACATTGTCATATCTGGTAATCTATGATAGTAAAGTATTGATCTATATGCTTCTACTAATTGAGCCATCGGATTTAGTTTTAAGAAAATTTGGTATTTTTCTGGTAACATTTCTCCTTGATATACAATTGGAGTTGCATAGAAGCCTAACATTAATATTACACTTACAAAGTGATCTATATCTCTTACAAATACTGTTAAGGCAGATAAAATAAATGTTAATCCTAATATTAAAATATATTGAATTAAAACAAGTAATGGGAATATTAATGCGTGTACTGAGAATCCTACTCCACTAAATATTATAAATACTGCCATTATGATACAAGTAATTAGGAAATTTACTAATTGACTTGTTGTTATTGAGATTGGAATTATTTCTCTTGGAAAATACACTTTCTTTAAAATATTTCCATTTGCAACAACGCTACCTGTTCCAGATTGAATTGCTGTTGTAAAGAAATTCCATGGAATTAATGCAACTATCATAAATATTGTATAATTATCTACATTAACTCTTAAAATATATGGGAATACAAAAGCATATACTGCAAGCATTAATAATGGATTTAGGAATGTCCATAAAACGCCTAGCCATGATCCTTTATATTTTCCTCTAATCTCTTTTTTGATATTTGTTTTTAATAATTCTCGATAGTTATATATTTCTTTGAATTCGTTCATATTTATCACCCACAAACCTTTAAGTATTCATCTAATACGTCGTCTACTTTTCCGTCTTTTCTTATTTCACCTTTATATAACCAAACTGCTCTATCACAGAATCTTTTAACTTGTTGCATACTGTGAGTAACAATTACAATTGTTTTTCCTGACTTTTTTAATTCTATTAATTTGTTGAAACATTTTTCTTGGAAATGTTGATCTCCTACTGCAAGTATTTCATCAATTAATAAAATTTCTGCTTGAACATTTATAGCAACAGAAAATGCAAGTCTCATATACATTCCAGATGAATAAGTTCTTACTGGGTTATCGATGAAATCTCCTAATTCAGAAAACTCTATTATGTCATCAATCTTTTCATCAATTTGCTCTTTAGTTAAACCAAATATTGATGCATTAAAATAAATATTTTCTCTTCCTGTAAAATCATCATGGAAACCTGCACCTAATTCTAGTAATGATGTTAATTTACCATTAGTAGTAATTCTACCTTTGTTTGGATAAATTATTTTTGTCATTAATTTTAAAAGTGTAGATTTTCCACTACCATTTGTTCCTATAAGGGCAACACTTTCACCTTTTTTTATTGTTAAGTTTATATCTTTTAAAACATGTAAGATTTCATTTTTACTTTTATTCTTCTTAGAAAAGAATAATATCTTTTCTTTTAAAGTATTAGCTTTATCATAATATAATTTGAAATCTTTCGATACGTGTGTAACTTTAATTGCTGTATCTTTTTCCACAATAATACCTCTTTTCTTGTTCTTATTTATTCTATCATATATTTTAATTAACTACAATCAACTATTCTTAGCTTTTATAGAATTTACTTCAAAATACCTTGCGAATGTCTTGTTATTTGAGTCATCTTTGGTTAGATACAAATCTTCTAAACCATATGATGCAGATTGTTTTTTAGATGTAATGTATGTATTAAATTCAAAATCCATTTTGCCATTCTTTTTTTCTTTTTCCATTATTTTGCTTCTATTATCCCAGGCTTTATAAAATCCATATGAATCTATCAACGTGTAATAATAACTTCCTAAGAAAAATATTACTGAGATTATAATTATGTTATATAAAATTATATTTTTCAATCTTTTTTCTAATTTTAATTCTGATAATAACATTATTATAACTATTGTCATGTATATTAAAACAATTGTCCATGAACGTTCTGGGAATGTTGGTGATATAACCATTGAATAAGTTGCTACTATTATTCCTGCTAAAAATATATATATTTTCTTATTTATTTTCTGATTTTTATAAATATAGATTGATATTAAAATAATAATTATGCTAATTGGAATTATTAAGAAATTAGTTGCAGTTTGAGTTATATCTATTGCTCTTTTTATCCATTTTATTATAAAGAAAGTATTGTCATTAAACATACTACTTCTTTCATAGTTTCCTGGTGCAATTATCATAATGATAAACCCTATTATCGATGAGATAAATGCAAATATATGAATTTTATTTAATTTTCTTTTTTCTATAATTTTTTGTATAAAAAGATATACTGCTAGCATTACAATTAAACTTGCCCCAGTATTTTCATTTGTCCATCCAGCTAACAATCCTAATATTGAAAGACCAAATATTTGAAGCTTATTATATTTTTTGTTTTCATCTAAATTAATAAATATTAAAATGTATAAAAGTACAATTACTGATGTCCATAAGTAGTTTGCTGATCCTGTTAACCATATAAATGATTGTCCATATGCTGGAGTATTAAACCATAAAATAAAATATATTAGTATCAGATAAAGAAATTTATTTTTTACTTCAGTTCTATTAAAATTACTAAAGTTCAAAATCAATAATAGTAAAATTATAAAAACTATTGAATTAAATATATTAAAGATTATTTTATTATTCATAAGAAAAAATTGTGCAATTGTATGTGCTATATTTCTTCCGCCCCAATTAAAGTAAAACCAAATTTGATATTCAAATATATCTTTTAACTTTGATATTCTTCCATTTAAACCGAATGAATAATTATAGTCGTCCATAATTAGTGGAGTTATAAAATTTAATACTAACATCGATATAAATATAGTGACTACTGTAAATATTATTGTTTTATTTTTGACTATAAAGTTTTTTAAACTTTTTTTCATAATACCAGTCTCCTACTTTTTTATTTTTTTACATAGTAAATTTATATATGTCTTGCATTTTTTATATAACCAATCAATTATTATTGAACAGATAAATGATCCTACAAATGTTATTATTAGTACTAGTGGAATTAATATTAGTATATTAATCATTCTATTTGGAACTATTAATAAGTGAATGTACTTCATAATAATTTCTAGTATTAAAACATGTATCATGTATATATATAAAGTATTATTAGAAACTTTTGTAATAAATTTTTCTAAATTTTCTGATATTTTTAATTTAGCATAATTATATTTGAAAAATAAGAATGAGGCACATGCTGGTAAAATTAAAAATATTGAACTAATAGTATACATATTGTCATTTCTAATGTCTGTTATATAAAATAAGTCAAATATTGGGATTAGTATTATTGAAATTATTCCAGCAATATAAAACTTTTTTCTGTTTTCTTTTTTTATATCATATTTGTATAAATAGTAACCTAGGAATAGGTAGTTAAGGCTTATAGCTAAGTTTGATAGTGGAATTCCAGCAAATAGTGGATGGTTGTATCTTAGAGTAAATATGTAAACAAAATTTAATACATTTCCAAGTACAAATATTGTAATTATTAAATTCTTTAATTCTACTTTTTTTAACGACTTAATAAATGGATATAAGAATGGAATTAGTATATATATTCTTATTATTTCATACATAAACCATAAATGATATTTAAATCCTCCATATGTTAAAAAGGTTTTTGTAAAATTAAACACTGATAATGTTTGATTTGCTTTATAAGTTTCATAAATATAATATATTAATGAAAATATTGTAAATGTTATGATAAGTTTTGGCATTCTCTTCTTTAAATATGTTGAATAGTTTTTTTCTGGTTTTTTATTAAGCATTAAAATTCCTGTTACCATAAAAAATGAAGGTACTGCAATTCTATCTATTGAATCTAATAATGATAAAAAGAAATAATAAACTTTATTTGAATTTATAAATACATCTCTATATACTCCTAGTACATGTATTAATATAACTAATATTATTGCTAACGCTTTCAGCGCATCACAATATTTTATACGTTTGGTCATGATTTCAGCTCCTATTCTTCAACATAAGGAGTTAATACTTTTGTTACTTTTAAATATCCTAAATCACTTAAATGTAGTCCATCTTTTGTATATTCTAATGTAAGATTACCTTCATCATCAACTAGGTGTTTATAAACGTTTATGTATTTTACCTTTTGTTTTTTGCAGACATTTTTTATTCTTGCATTTACTTCTTTTATTTCATCATTTTCTCTTTCACTAACTTTATCCATATCAATTTTATCCTTATCAGTTTTATTTACAGGGTAAATTGATTCTACATAAATTTTACAATTTGGTCTATGTTTTTTTATTCCTTTAATCATTTTTTCAATATTATTTACTAATTGATCTTTTCCAGTATGAGTATTTAAATCATTTGTTCCTATTAAAATAAATACTTTTGTTGGATTATATTTATATACAAGATCATCCATCTCTTCTAATATTGAAAATGTTCTGTAGCCTGCTCTACCACTATTTATTATTGGTATATCTTTATCATAAAGTGCATCAAATGGACACCAATCTGTAATTGAGTCCCCCAAAAAAACTATATTCTCTTTTGAATAATCTTTCTTTTTTTGCTTTTTTGTTAATGCTTCTTTTATTTTATTATTTTGTGTATTTACTCTATTTGTATTAACTAAAAGAACTGCAAGTGTTAAATTGCAGACTAAAGAAATTATACAAATTACTATTAAGACCTTTTTATTCATTTGTACTCCTCTTTTCTAATATGCTTTTGATTTTATACCTTTTATCCCATAATATTTAGCTATTGAACTATTAGGCCATACTTTATAATCATTACCAATATCACTCAAGCCATAGGATGGATTTTTATTATTAGTTGTCTCATATCTATAGAATTTAAATATTTGGTTTTTATTTGATTTTTCAATTATTTTTTCTCGTTCATTCCATGTATTTCTTAAGTTATTAATATCCCTTGCCGCATTTAAATATTCACCTATAAATATTATTGATAAAATTATACATAAATCTACTAAAATAAATTTATATATTCTGTGTATCTTTTCAAAATCATAAACTAAAATTACTAAAGCAATTATTAAATAGACAATAACACCTGTCCATGATCGTTCTGGGAATTGCGGTGAAGCAACCATTGAATAAGTTGCTGCAAAACCACCTAAAATAAAAGGTGTCACTTCTTTTTCAATCTTTTTCTTATGATATATTTTTAAGGAAATCAATATAATTATAGCAATTATTAAAGGTAGGATATATATTTCTGCATTACCAGTTATATCTATTGCTCTTTTTATAAATTTTATTATTATAAATGTATCATCTTTGAACGCAGCATTTCTTACATAATTTCCTGGAGCACAAATCATCAATACAAAGCCTATAAGTGAGCCAACGATTCCCGCTACTTTTGTTTTTGTTAAATTCCATTTCTTTGTTGTTATTTTATCTATGATTAATGTTGAAAACAAGATAACTATTAAACCTGCTGATGTATTTTCATTTGTCCATCCTGCTAATATTCCAATTAAAAACATAATAATTATTTTATACCATTTATTTTCTTTTTCATTTTTCCTGAATAGCAAAAGAAAATATACAACTATCACAGTTGTCCATAGATAATTGCATGATCCTATTAACCATATAAAAGATTGCCCGAAAACAGGAATTATAAACCAAAGTATTAAATGAATTAAAAGTATTAGATAGGAATTCCTTGAATTTTTTTCTCTTCTATTAAGTTTACCATGTAAATAAATTAAATAAACTAAACATGTATATATTATAGAGTTTACTATATTAAAAATTGCTTTTGGAAACATCAATAATGTTTGGGCAAACGTGTGAGCAATTGTTCGCCCTCCCCAGTTAAAATAATGCCAAATTTGGTAATTATAGATATCTATTATCCCTGTTAATTTTTTATTTGCTAAATTTAGCCCATAGCTATAATCATCAGCTAATAATGGAGTTAAAAAATTTAGTGCCAACATAGAAATAAAAATTAATAATAACATTATTTTTATTTGGTTTTTATCTATAAATTTTTCTATTTTTTTCATCGAGTATCACTTCCTATTTGTATAATTTAACATATATTTTTGTTAATAATTTATTTTTTTCTATTGTTCTTTTTAAGAGACTTCTATTCTCATAATATTTATTATTTTTATAATCTGGTATTTCTTTTTTTAAATAGTTAAACGCTTCATCAATAAATGTCATCCCAACCTGCTTGTCTTCCTGCATACGTTGTTGAATTGTATAGTTTGTTATGATTCGTACTGTAAGCTTGTCTATTTTCTGCTTTAAATAACTTTTATTTTTTGCGTACTTTCTAATTTTATCAACTATTTTTATAATGTCAAATACTTTTTCATCTCTAACAGTAGTTTCACTTTGTTCATGAATTACATAATAGTTTAAAGGTAAGTTAATTTTACCAATTTTATGGGCATTATCTAGAGCTTCTATTACAAACGGCGCATCTTCATATTTTAGATTTTCTACAAATTTAATGTTATTTTTCTTAATTAAGTCTGTTTTATATATTTTTGCCCAAGGGGACAAGTGCTCAGATATGATGTTTGGATTATCTTTTAATGATGAATTTTTAAAATCAGGTAATTTTACTTCTTCTTTTGTTCCATTATCAAAGTATCTATAATAATCACATACTACTATATCTAACTTTTCTTTTTCTGCTTTTTCATACATTTTTTCACAAGCATTTAATTCTAAAAAATCATCACTATCTAAAAACATAATATATTTTCCTGTCGCTTTATCAATTCCAAAGTTTCTTGTTTTTCCGATTCCTTGATTTTTATTTTTAAAATATTTTATTCTTTTATCATCATATTTTTTTATTATAGTTTCTGAATTATCTGTTGAACCATCATTTATAAGAATAATTTCTAATTCTTTTTTTGTTTGATTAATAATTGAATCTATACATTTATTTAAATATTTTTCTGCATTATATATTGGTACAATAATACTTATATCTTTTTTATTCACTTTTCTCATCCTTTTCAGTTTCAGATGCTATATAAATTGGTCTTTTCTTTACTTCTAAATATAGTTTTGACATATACATTCCAATTATTCCTAAGAAGAATAGTTGAACTCCACTTACGAATGTTATGATACATGCAAGACTTGGCCATCCACCAACAGGATCTCCAAATGCAAGTGTTTTTACAATTATTACTATTACTGATATGAAAGCAATTAAACAGAAAATTAATCCAACAATAGCTGCCATTACAAGAGGCATAGTAGAAAATGCTAGAATTCCTTCTAAGGCATATTTAAATAATTTCCAGAAATTAAATTTAGATTCTCCAGCAACTCGATCTGGTGCATTGTACTCAATCCATTTTGTGTTAAATCCAACAAATGAGAAAATACCTTTTGAGTATCTATTATACTCTCTCATATTAACTATGGCATCTACCATTTTTCTTTTCATTAATCTGAAATCTCTTGCTCCAGGAACTTGTGGAGTTGAAGAAATCTTTGATATTAATTTGTACCAACAATTTGTGAAGAACTTTCTAATAAAATTATATCCAACATGTTGTGGGCTACATAATGCTACACAGTCATATCCTTCTTCTTTAATATCATGATACATTGTTTTAATCATACTAGGTGGGTCTTGCATATCAGCATCCATTATTGCAACATAATCTCCTGTTGCATTTTCAAGGCCAGCATACATGCCACCTTCTTTACCAAAGTTTCTTGAAAATGATATAAATCTTACTCTATCATCTTTTTTTGATAAATCTCTTAATATATTTAACGTCTTATCTTTACTTCCATCATTAACAAATAAAAATTCAAAATTTACTTCTTTCATTTCTTTTGAAATCTTATTTATTTCCTTATAAAAAATTGGCAATGATTCTTCCTCATTGTAACATGGAACTATTATTGATATTTTTTCTTTTTTCATAACTATACCTCTACTTCTTTATTTTATAATATATTTTAGGACTTATTTTTACTAATACTTTTTTTATTTTTCTAGATATTGTATCAGTTAATAAATCACCATATACATTATCAGTAATTAGTTTTTTTCTATATATTTTATAGTCTTTATTATTTAATTCACATATCTTTTGAATTAGACTGTTTGCGATGAAGCTTTTAAAGATATTACTATCTATATTTGTTTTTTCTATTTCTTCTTTTAACCATTTATAGTGATTATAAAAGTCTTCTACTTTTTTTAGAGTCCATTTATAGTCTTTTGTATTCATGATACTTCCACTTCTTCTATAATAGTTGTATCCAATATAGGAAATAGAATTTACTTTTTTTGCTTTTATTATTATTAGTGGAGTTAATCCAAAGTCTTCGTGAATCATACCTTTTTTAAATTCAAATTTTTCTCTAATATAATATTTTCTTTTTATGGCATAACACCAAACACTTTCTACAAAATGAAATTTACATATTTCGTCAAATGCTTGTTTTCCTGATAAATCTTTAAATATTTTTTCATTATAATCTGTAATTTCACCTGTATCAGTTACTGTTCTTACTTGAAATCTTACAAGATCAGGATTATTATCTAAAGATTTGTTTATTTCGTTAAGCAAGTCTTTATCCCAATAATCATCACTATCTAGAAATATTAAATATTCTCCTTTAGTATGTTTTACGCCTACATTTCTTGCTTCACTCACACTAACATGTTCTGTCTTTATAATTTTTACATCATATTGTTTTGCTATTTCTATACTTTTATCTGTACATCCATCATCTACTACTATTACTTCATAATCTTTAAATGTTTGCTTTTTTATACTTTCTAAACATCTTTCTATATAATCTTCTACATTATATACTGGTATTACTATACTAAACTTTGGCATTACATCACCTCATAGTACAACAATTAAGTTGTCTTTCTCTTTTATTTTAGCAAATACTAACGTAAAAGTCTATAATTACACCTAAAATAAAAAGTACTCACATGAGTACTAATTGTCAAATAATTCTTCAAATATTTTTATTTTATTTTTTTGAATTTTATCTATATTGATATTTTTCTTTTTACTATTTTCTTTTAATATTTCTTTTACTGATTTAACCATTTCTTTTTCTTCTTTAGGTATTATGTATGCAATATCTTTCATATCAATAGATTCATCACTTGTTTCTATTGTAGTAATTATATTTTTATTAAGAGTAATTGCTTCTAAATAAGTAACTGGAAATCCTTCGTAATCTGATGTTAGTATTACATAATCTGCTTCATTCATATATGGGTATGGATTTTCCTTACTTCCTACAAATGTAACTCTATTTTCTACTTTACATTTCTTAGTAAAATCTTCATACATTTTTCTATCTGGTCCATCTCCAACAATCAATAATTCTATACTACTAATTTCTTTAACAAGATTAATTGCTCTTTTTAACTTCTTAGATGAATCATCTAATCTTCCTACAAAGACAAATAATTTTTTATTTTTATTCTTCTTAAATTCTATTTTTTCTTGACTCTTAGAAATAATATCATTTGTATCTATAAAATTGTTTATAACTAGACATTTATCTTTTAGTTCATTATATTCTTCTAAAAATGAATTTCTTGATTCATTTGATACAAATATTATTCTTTTAAATTCATTAACTTTTCTTGTATCAAAAAACTTTCTAAAGTCATCTTTGTTTTTATAAACATATTTATAATCACTATGTATATATAATGAATTATTAGAAGAAGCAATTAATGCTAATTTATTACAACTATAACTATATGTTGTATAGCAACAACTAAAATCATAATTATCATACTCTAATATTTTAAATATAAGTTTTCTTGTTGCATTTACTAATTTTCTTATAATTATATTTTTATTATTACTTACTTTTAATTCTTTTACTATTACATTTTTATTTACTTTTTTTAGTAAAACTCCTTTTTTTTCTTCTAATACAAGGGTTACATTATATTTACTATAGTCAATATTATCAAGTAAATTCACTTGTGCTTTTTCAATTCCACCTAATTCTAGATTTACATCTGAAAATAATAAGTCTTTCTTTTTTCTCTTATTTAATTCTAATATAAGTATGATTGATAAAAGACTTACTGATGGTGCAGTTATAATATGACCTGTAAAGAATGCTAAAAATATAATTAATAATAATGATGTATATAGCATCCAATTTTCATATGTTTTCTTGATATTGTTTTTTAGAACTTTTACTAATACATAAAATGTTATTATAAAGAAAATAACAAATCCAATTATTCCCTGACTATAGAATATATCAAAATAATCCATTTCTATCATTTTAGTAGTTTTATTATTATTTATATAACCTATTCCAAATAGTTTTTGATAAGTTGAACTTTTTTTATATATTTTAGCTTTATTATTTAAAAATTTAAGTCTTGAACTAAATATAAAATGGTCTATTAGTTTTTCATCTTTAAATACTTCTGTTATATTGTTTAATTTTAGATAATGAAGATGAGTTTCAATATTTTTATAAAAATTAGTTTTTGGTATTATTATAGATAAACATATTGTTCCTATTAAAACAACTATTAATGAGGATATTATATTTTTGTATTTTTTTTCTTTTACCATATTTATCCAAAAATATATTAAACTTATTGTGCTTGTTATTAATAAGGCTAGTAATGGTGTTTTTGTACCAATCATAAGAATTACTACTAAATAGATTATTATTAATATTATTTTAGGAATAATATTTTTTGATTTATAAAGTACTATAAACATTATTGGTGTAAGTATTGATATAATTCCACTTACTTCATTTGCTGAATTGAAAAATCCTAGAGTTCCAGCTTTTGTTATTTCATATGTTTCATAACCAATACCTAGTATAGTTGGTACAAATATGAATATTAGGTATAAGAACAATATTGTAAATAGAGTCATTTTACTTATTCTTATTTCATCTTTAAGTGCATAAAAAGAAATTAAAAGAATTGGAAAATAGAATACTTTTACTAATTCTTGTATTTCTTTAGTAATTGATGAATCTTTATAAATAATATTTCCTATTAAATAAAAAATCATGTAAAGGCCTATTATTAAGTATGGAATTAGAATTTTCTTTTTTTTGAATGTAAATAAGGTAATTAAACAAATAGATATCAAGAATATTACTCTTATTATTATTCCTATTGTAAAATTAATTTTAAATGTATGTAAACATAATCCTGTTAATAAGTCTAATATTGGACTTAATAGTAGAAAGATTGCTACTATTGTGTTTATATTTTTCTTTATAAAATTGTTCATAATAATCATTCCTTTTTCTCATTATAGCAGATTTAGTATATTGAAAGGAACAAAAGATAAATTAAATTTAATATTATTTTATAGAAAAAGTATTGAACTGTGTCAATACTCTAAATTTAGATAAATTCTACTTTAAGTTGTTTATTTGTTCATTTGATAAACCTGTTAATTTTGATATAAGTGAAATATCCATATTTTCTTTTAACATATTCTTAGCTATTTCGTTTTTAGATTGCTCTGTTCCTTGTTCTAATCCCTGTTCTAATCCCTTCTCTAATCCTTCTTTTAATCCTTTTTTCGTTGCTTCATCTCTTATTGAATTTTCTATCATCATGTTATCTTT
>CAKPBJ010000019.1 GCA_934140575.1 uncultured Bacilli bacterium
TTTTCTATTGCTTCTATTAAGTCCATATAATATGAAATGTGTTTTCCTAAAAGTATATCTTCATCACTATAACCATATTTTTTCGCAAACTCTTCTGTCATGTCCATTCCATCTACGTCTCTTTCTGGAGTTGCGGTTATTCCAAGTACTTTTGCTGGTTGATTTTCTAGTAATTTATCAATCTTTGATGACCACTCAGTGGCACCAGTTCTATGTAATTCATCAAATATTATTAAATCATACTTTTCATTTATAATATTTTCTGCATTATTTCCTGTAACTAAATAACTATAAGTACATAAAGTTAAATTAGGAAATACTCTGTTTATAATTTCTTCATCAGATTCAGATATACTTTGCCTATAGTTATTAACGATTATTTTCTTTAACTGATCAAGAATATGATTATTAGGGGCAATATACAATATCTTTGCTTCTCTATTTTCTTCTAATTTTCTTACTTCTTCTGAAATATAAGACATCTGGGCAAGAGCTACATAACTTTTACCTGTTCCAGTTGGTAAAACAACAGATGTAAAATCATAGTTTTTATAAGAATTATTAATATTTTTAAAAGCATCCATTTGATATGGCTTTAATTTAATCCTAGAGCCACTAATTTTATTGAGGTCAAGATAATCATCTAATTCATCTATTGTAAATTTATTAGTTCTATCTATTTCTTCATTTGGTCTAATTAATTTAAGCAAAGTCATATTAGATACTTCTTTATCACTTAAATCTTTGTTTTTTAAATCATTATAAATATCCATAAAATTAGATTTTATTAGTTTATCTTGTAATAGTTTTCTTGAATTGTCACTCAACTTTTCTATTCCATAATAATCCCAATCAATTAAATCTATAATACTACTTGCAATCCACTCTTCATAAGATATATTTTCATTATACTCAAGATCTAATAAACCATATAATTCTTCTATCGGATCTTCCAATACTCTTATCAATTCACTATTACTCAAGCTATTAATAAATTCAAGAATGTATAGTTCTTTTTCTTTTATTTTTAAATTAACAGACTCACTTATATTAATAGAGTCTTTAGCTGACTTTCTATTAATAATATCTGCTTCTACTCCATAAGTATCTCTTCTTAAATCATCAAGAGTTTTCTTATATTTAGAATCATTTAATATATACTCTAATAAATCAATTGACTTATCTTTTCTTAATTTAGACTTCGCAAGAGAATAAGATTTTTGGTAAATCTCTTTTGCAGCACTATAACTAATATGTCCTTTACCAAGCTTATATAAATTTTCTATTGTTAATTTATCATTTAAATTATCAACATTATAATCATTAGATAAATAACCTACGTTTAATTCATTATTATTTAACTTATTTAATAAAATATTTTTTATTTCTTTTATATCATCTGTTTCTGGTACTTGTTGAAGTAAACCAAAAATATCTAATATATTAGCATTTGCCTGAAATAAGTTTTTATTAATATCTTTATAATGAATTACTTCTAAAGAAGAGAAAGCACTTCCAATTGTTGAGAATAAGAAACTATTACCTATCTTTTTAATTATATTTTTATCCATTATATCCGCTTTTAAAATAATCTTATTCTTAAATAAATTTTGTTCTTCATTTAAGGCATCATAATTAATTGATCCTGTTATATTCTTTAAAGAAAGATTTTCTTGGACTTGTTCTTTTATTTTTTCAAGTTCTTCTTGAGATTTAGCTTTATCAATCATATCAAAATACTTTTTTATGTCTGATTCATTATCTAACTTAGAATAAAATTCATCTAATACCCTAGATACTTCCAAGAACATATATTTTCCCGCAAAAAAAGTATCTTTTTCAAAATCTTTTTTAGGTACTTTTAAAACTATATATTCATCATTATAAGTACTTCTTCCATAGTCTAAGGCAACATTCGCATTACTAGAAAAAGATATACAATTAGTATGTTTATTATAGTTTGTCTTTATATGTTCTGTCATTTCTTCTAAAGAAATATCACTATCTTTTGTAAAAGTTGTTTCTCCATAGAACTCTCTATCAGTAATTAATCTTGTAATTTTACCTGATTCATCAACTATACTTCTATTTTTTATTGACTCTACATCCACTTCTTCAAGAGATCTAAAAAAATAATAATTTTCATCATCACTATAAATATTAAAGTTTTCTACATTAAAAAGTTTTTCTAACTGACCTAAGTTCATATTCATAAAAAACACCCTAACCTTATAAATATATTTTAGCATAAAAATAAAAGTTTGAAAACGCAAGAAAAAAAGAAGATTTCTCTTCTTATTTAATAAAATCACATATAATATCAGCAGTCTTTTCAACACCATACTTATCAACATTTATTGATAAGTCATAGTTATTTTGATTAGTCCATTCTCTATTAGTATAGAATTTATAATGCTTTTGTCTTTCTTTATTAATCTTTTTAATTTGTTTTAAAGCATTTTTCTTATCTAATCCATAATATTTTACTGCTCTATTAACTTTACTTTCATCATCACTATATAAGAATACTTTTATTGTATCTTTATTATCTTTTAAAATATAATCGGCACATCTACCAACAATAACGCATGACTCTTTCTTAGCAAGTTTTTCTATAACTTTTGTCTCAGCAATAAATAATCTATCATCATTATTATTTTCATAACTTGCAGATTTTTTCTTTTCATCTGTCATTTCTACATATTCTTCTGATAAACCTGCTTTTTTAGCTGATAGAGATATTATTTCTTTATCATAGAAAGGTACTCCTAATTTTTTAGAAACTAATGAACCAACAAATCTACCACCTGATCCATATTCACGAGCTATTGTAATTACTACATGTTTTCCTTTATAAGTATTTGCTTCTTCGTGTTTTTCGGTATATGTATCAGTTAATTCCTTAACACCTAGTTTTTTATATTCTGAGCTTAATATAAATATAGTTATAATAAAACATAAAATATCTGCGATACATCCAGCATATAAAACTCCATATATTCCTTTATTAAATAAAAACGCAAGTATTAATGAAATTGGTATTAATAAAATTATTTGTCTTATAAATGTAACAGCAGTTGATTTAACAACATGTCCTAAGGATTGAATTACAATACTTGTAGTCATTTCTAATGCGTTAAGTGCAATTACTAATAAGAAACTATGACACATAAGTGTTGCGAACTCCATAAATAATTTATATGATGGATCACTTGCTGAAATAAAGATTCCTGCAATTTGTCTTGGAAATAATAAAAATACCAAGTTAAATATTATTCCTACAGTAAAGTTTATTATTAAAACTTTCTTGATAGTTTCTTTTACCCTTAATTCATTACCAGCTCCATAGTTAAATCCAATTATTGGTTGAGATCCAATAGAAATTCCTAAAACAGTTGAAATATATAAACTATTTATTTTAGAAATAACTCCATAAACTGATAATGGTATATCTGCACCAAACTTAGTCTTAGCTCCAAGATATGTCATTATATTATTCATAAACACAAATAATACTAGTATTGTTGCTTGTGTTATAAATGAAGAAAGACCTAAAGATAATATTCTGAAAATATCTTTATCTAATTTAAAATCTCTCTTTTCTAATTTTACTGATTTTACTTTTCTAAGATATAAAACAGCAATTATAAAAGAAACAACCTGTCCAATAACAGTCGCAACAGCTCCTCCTTGAACACCCATATTAAATCCAAATATAAATATAGGATCTAATATTATATTTATAATTGCACCAATAACTAACATTATCATAGAGTATTTTGGAGCTCCATCTGCTCTTATAATACTTGATAATGAAGAATAAATAATCATAAACGGTGCACCAATAATAATTATTCTTCCATAATCAACTGCATACTTATATACACTTTTAGTACAACCAAATAAATATACAAGTTGTGGTAAAAAGATATACGCAAATACGCTTATAATAACTGATACTAAAACAGTTAAACTTACAGCTTGCCCAATACTTTTAGCAGCTTCATCTTTTTTATTTTCTCCTAATTTTAAAGATAAATTAGCAGCTGCTCCATTTCCAATTAATCCAGCAATTGCATTAAAAATTATAACTAATGGAAATATTACATTAGTTGCTGCATTACCAAGAGTACCTACACCCTTACCAATAAAGATTTGATCAACAATATTATAAACTGAATTTATAAGCATACTAATAACACAAGGTACACTAAATGCAAGTATCAATTTATTAATCTTATCTTTTCCTAAATTTAATTCTTTCATACTTCTACTCCCTTCTTCCTCACAAAAAAATAACATATTTAAATGTAATACGTTATTTTTTTACGCTTGTTCATTGTAGCACAAATAATTTTTTTGTGTAAGCATTTTTTTAAAAAGTTTTATTGATTTTGACTGTTAGCTTGATTTGTTTGTTGTTTAGCAGCCTCTTCCTGTTGCTTTTTTGCCTCCTCAGCAGCTTTCTTCTCTAATTCTTCTTTTTCTTTTGCCTTATCAATTTTATTAAATTTAAGCCCTTTATCTTCAAGATCTTTTATTGTTAAAACATTATTTAAAAGAACACTTCTCAATGGTGTAGATGTCGCAACTTTACCTCTAACTTCAGGAGTAACAATAAATGTTCTATCTAGTGTGCCAATCTTATCAAACTCATACCTATAAGTTTCATCTTCATAAAATACTTCAGGTCCCTCATTAGTATTATCAGTACTATTTTGTTCATCTTCCTGTTTTATCTCCCAAATAAATTTAAAATCATCATCTTTATATGTACAAAAATCATTCTGGAAAGAAGTACCTTTAGGTGCTAAATAAACATCATTAACATTAGTCCTATGACATTTATACATAGTTAATCCATTATTAGATAAATTATATAAATCAGTAAAAACTTCAGTACTCATATCATTACTAAGTCCATTATAAGCAAGATTATTATCAAAATTCCCCATAAACTTAGAATCTTTCTTTAAATAATCAAGTAAACTTTTAGTCTTATTTTCAGAAGTAACATTAATTTCATCAATACAATATAAATAAATCTTAGTATCTAAATCAGCATAATATAAAACAGAGCCTGTAGTACAACTTTTATCAACCTTAGTTTTAATAGTAAAATCTAAACTATGTTCTTTATATTGTTTAGGAACTTTTAACTTTTGATTCAAAACTGTATATTCAATATCAGAAGAATCTACTAAAGATTCATTAGTTGAAACTTTTACTTTACGTGAAGCTTGATAAAACAAACCTCTATAACTTTGAATCTTAGTACTCTCATCATATTTACTAATATTAAAAATAGGAGCTTGTCCAGAATTCATTCTATAATAATCAATAAAAGCACTTGAAACACCAAATATAACTAATATAATTAAAAAATTACGTATCTTCTTAAGCATATCTATACCCCTTTTACTATATACTAATTATAACATTTGTTTTTTATTTTTGTCCATAAAAGAAAAAAAGAAAACTATAAAATAAATAGTTTTCAAATTAATAATTATAAATTATTTAACATTTCTTCTAATTCATCTATCTGTTTTAATCCAACAGATTTAGTAATTAATTTTCCGTCTTTAAATAATAATAGTGCTGGTATTGACATTATACCATAATTTTTACAAACACTCTCTGCTTCATCAACATCTAACTTATAAAAATGTGTATCTTCCCTATTACTAGCTAATTCATCAATTATAGGTGATAACATTCTACAAGGCCCACACCATGTAGCATAGCAATCAACTAAAACTTTTCCATCCTTTATTTTATCATTAAATTCATTTTCTTTTATTTCTATTACTTCCATATTAAGCCTCCATTTTTTTTATTATTTCAGTTGCTGCAATAGCTCCATCAGCAGTTGCAGTCGCAAGTTGTCTTAATGTTTTTACTCTAGTATCTCCAACTACATATATATCATTAGTTTTTGTACATAAATTATCATCAGTAACTATATATCCATTAGAATCAAGTAAAACAATATTTTCAAATCTCTTATTATCAGGAATATTACCAATCGCAATAAATAACCCATCAATATCCAATTTATTAATATTATTCTCTATATCAGTCACTTCTATACTTTCTAAATGATCTTCTCCATTAATACTTGTAATATTAGAATTTAAAATTAATTCAATGTTATCCTTTTTTAAAACATCATTAATTAATTTTTCTTCTCCTCTAAACTTATCTCTTCTATGAATTAAATAAACTTTTTTTGTAATATTTGATAAATAAATTGCATCTTCAAGAGCAGTATTTCCTCCACCAACTACCGCAACAACTCTATCTTTAAAGAAATTACCATCACATGTTGCACAATATGATATACCTTTTCCTAATAGTTTTTCTTCATTTAAAATATTTAATTTTCTTTTCTTTAAACCTGTCGCAATAATTATACTCTTTGCTTTATAAGTATTTTTTGAAGTTTTAACTTCCTTTTCATCAGTAATTTCAATTACTTCTTCATACTTAAATTCAACTCCAAGTTTTTTTATTTGATTATATAAATTTGTTGCAAAATCAAATCCTGATATATTTGGAATTGCTGGATAATTTTCAATATTACTTGCATTAATAATTTGTCCGCCGTAACACTCTTTTTCTAATATAAGAACTTTTTTATTTGCACGTAACGCATATAAAGCAGCACTCATTCCACTTGGACCTGCACCAACAATTATTACATCATACATATAATCACTCCCAATTTATAATTAAATTTTACGTAAATTAATCTTTTATGTCAACTAAAAAAATATGTCCAAAGACATATTCCAATTTAATAACCTTTTGATTTTCCTTCAGTTTGAACTGGTACTAATCCATTTAAAATTTCTCTCAACTTAGAATTCAAAGAAGAAACAATTATTAACATACTTTCAACTCCAATTGAAGCTCTTTTTATTTTTTCTAATCTTTTAATAGTTTCTTGAAACTTATTAAAATCTTTTTTAACATTACTCAATTCTTCCTCATTAGTAGCTGTAGTCATAGCATTAATATAATAATTTCTTATATCAGATTTTAATCTATCGTATTCTTCTTCCTCACTATATAGCATCTCTAATCTAGTGTTCATTGTTAATCTCCCCCTTTAGATGCCACATATTATAACACATATATACTATAAAGTAAACTTATTTATTAAATTTTCAATATAAAATAAATTTATCTTTTAGAAAGTTCTACAACCTTTCTCCATAATAAAGGTCCAACAACTCCATTAATTTCAAAATCATAATCTTTTTGTATCTTCTTAACAGACCTCTCAGTCAAATCATCAAATATACCATTAACCCTAACTCCAGGTATTGATTTATCATATCTACATATCTTTAATAAAAACTTCTGAAATCTCTTTATATCGTCCCCTGTCATACCCTTAGTTAAAAAATAATCAGGATATAATTCACTTATAAAATCCTTAAACTGTTCCGGAACATACTTTAAAATCTTATTATAAATATCAATCAAAGTCTTAAAATCATTATAAGTAAATTCCCCAGTAACAGGTAATTTATATTTCTTTTGAAATGCTTTAACCATAGTAACGGTATTTTCGGAATATATTGAATTAGTCTGTAATCTTGGCACATCTGGATCCATAAAAGCAAGTGCATCTAAAAAGTAATGAATGTATTCAACATCAATTCCCGTCGAACCTAAACTTAATTTATCAGAATATAAAAGTGTAATCTCATCCTCAGTTAATCCTTCAGAATATAGTTCTCCAAGTTTTTTAACACTATTATAAATGTACTTTATTTTGTACCATGTGGCCTTATTAACAATTCCAGTAATAGTAAGAGAAAATATTTCTTGAAATTTTTTTACTGCAGCTTCTACTTCTTTTGTATAAATTCCTAAAGTATCTGTAATCTCAGGAATTGCGGGATAATTGTATCTAATTCTTTTTAAATCTCTCTCAATTAAAAGTACAGGATTACCAAAACTTCCAAGTCCAACATCATAACCAGGATAACCTAAAATTCCATCTCCAACCTCAGCATCATATTTAATAGAGATATCATTCCCATAATACTTTTTTAAAATCTGTAATGGTGTCTTTCCTTGATTAGACAAAGCTACCGTACCCCACTGCGATAAACCATTACAAGTAGTATTTCTACCATCACAATAACTCGTAAAATAAGGTTGGATACTATCTCCCTTCACAACATAATTATTAAATATTTCTTGAACAATATTATCAATATTCTCATAAGTCGATCTATTTTCAGTATAAGTTTGATCATAAGCAGGAAGCGAAGTTATATCAAAATTATACCCTTTAGATTTATACCATTCGTTATAAATTCTATTCATAGTAAAAGAAATTATTGCATAAATATTGGAAATCAATGCATTTTTTGGCCACGTTGGATAAAGTTCACTTGCCGCAACATTTGAAATATAACTAGTAAATGAGATAGTAATATCTCTAGCATTAGAACTAGGAGCTCCTAAATGAACAGTAATCATGTTTGGTACAATAGGATACCTAACTGACATAATATACCCTTTCATTTGATGGAACAATATTTATATTTTGTACAACACAAATACCATCATACATATTAACATTATAAGAATACTCTTTATTATTATAAACTGTTGTTATTTTATATATAGTCATTTTAGGAGCAACCAAATCATCATTATCAAGCGGTGGCGTCGGTAAAGTTATCTTACCAATTATCCCAGAAATATTTGTAACACCATCAAAAAACACAACATTAATATTTTCAATTTCTTTACTAACAATAACCCTTAAATTAGTAATAGGTAGAGCTTGATTAGCAAACGATGCCTTAATATTCAAAATTCCCCTACCAGTATTTTCATCCATAAATCTTTTATAGATAGCAGAATTAATAAAACTACTATCTGTTATTTTAACATTATTCATTTTTCATCTCCTAAATTTTTAATACTTGTCCAATACTCAATTTACTGGACTTCAAATTATTATTTTTAATTATTGTAGATACATCCGTATTATATTTTTTAGCAATACCATAAAGTGAATCCCCTTTTTTCACTACATATTCGACCATATTATCTGAAAAATCATTGCCAAAACATTCCAAGACAACAGAATCTTCCTTAGTTCTTATTTTTAAATTCTGCCCAATACTTAACAAATTATTTTTTAACCCATTATCTTTTATAATTGTATCAATAGTAATACCATATTTTTTAGCAATTACATATAACGAATCTCCTTTTTTAACAACATAATTAATATAAGTTGGTAATTCCCCACTTGGATCACCTGCATAATTTTCAGGTATTTTTAACACTTGCCCAATACTTAAAGCATTTGATTGTAAATTATTTAATTTTTTAATATCTTGAACAGTAGTCTTATATACCCTAGCAATTCCATACAATGAGTCCCCCTTTTTAACAGTATAACTTATCATTGAATCAGGATTAGTCCCAGAAGTATCCGTTATTGTTAATACCTGCCCAATCTGCAAATTATTATCTTTTAAACCATTTAAATTCTTTATATCAATAACAGATACACCAAATTGATTACTGATACCATATAATGTATCACCCTTTTTAACTGTATAAGTTTGCATAATTCACCTCAATTAAAATTATTCAAAATAGCAAAAAAAATAACAAAAAAAATCATCCTATTATCTAAATTTAATTAGATTTTATAGGATGATAAATATTATTTATTATTTATTATTTTTTTTTGAAATAATAATTTTTTAATTTAAAATCTCTCTCTAAATCATCAAAAGTTTCTTTATTATAATTATTAACTTTGTAATAATTAATCATTTTCTCTACAACATAATTATTACTTATAATATTACTTTTCAACCTGCGATTCAATAAATATGTATTAATTTTATTATCATCTAGGATTGTATACCCATAATACCTTTTACTTTTAAATAAGTAATATATATAACCTAAGTTATTAGAATAAAGCGTTATCATTGGAGATTTAATTATTATCATATTAATTTCTTCTTCTGTAAGACCAATATTTTCTAATGACCTCTTTAATTCTTTCAATTTTTCTATAGAAAAAACATTCATAGAGAAATTCTTTTCATGAGAATTATCATTATATTTAAACGAATTAATCAAATTTAAAATCAAAATTTCAAATTCTCTCTGTTTTATTCCAAACACATATAAAATATTAATATAAATAGTTTCCATATTTAATTTAATGCTTTTTATTAAATCATCAGACTTCATTTTATAAATCTCCTTTCATTATATATATGATTAATCATTTCTAAATTAGTAAGAATAACAGCTTTAACAACTATTTTTACTTCATTTGGAATTTCCGCTTTTGTTTGTTGTTCTATATCCAAAAAAATCTCATTTAATACATCTTCATTAATTTGATTTGTAAAGTACAAAACTTTATCATTAAACTCTTGTGATGAAGAAGCAATAAATTCAGTTAAAAGTTCTCTATTTTTGCTTTTTCTTTCGATATTTTCTAAATCAACTTTCAATCCTGAATTACTATGATTAATTGTTGATTCAAGTCGTGCTCTGATTTTTTGCTTCTTTTTTTCATGAAGGGAAGGATTATTTAAGGCATTAACATAATCAACAATATTTTTAATTGCTTTTTCTCTATTTAAACAGCAAATACCAGAATTATCATATAGAGGACAAAGTCTAATGCTATTATCTTTATTATTCTTAATTATAGACCAATTATCTGCATGTCTATCTCCTTGACTAGTAATTATATCAAAAACAAACATATCAATCAAATCATTCATAAATTTCTCTATATTCAGATCAACATCATTAATCTTTGCATAAATCGTTAAAACACTCCATATATCATATAAATTATTTGCTTTTATTATACCATTTTTCATTTCAGTAAAATCTCGATTATATATATCAACAAAACTATCTAAATATTCATAAATTCTTTTAATTTCTAAAAGATCAATATTTTTATTCTGCAATGCTTGTTCATCTATTTCTTTATTATTACCATTTAAATCACTAACAAAATTTAGCATTTTGTTTCTCATACTAATTTGAATTTCATATGGCAATCGAGAAAATTCATAAATACTTTCAGCATTATATTTAGTAACCAATTCACGATATTCTTCCATAATCCTATTTATAGGCATAATATATTCGGTATAAACTTGTGTAATAACTTCAGTTCCCGATAATAATTCCTCACCTTCATTATCTTTTATTAAATTAGTGGTTATAACTCCTAAATTGCCATTATAAACAGCTAAATCATAACTAGCACATTCAATACCTAAATATTTTGCTAATTTATATGCAATCATTTCAGCATAATCTTCATGAGTTAGAGGATATACATCTTTATACATAAATCCATAGTTATTAAACCAAAACTTATTAGTTCTTGCTCCTCGCTGTTCTTCTTCATCAAATATTATATTTCCATTGGAAATTTCACTATTTATATCTATCCTTCCATTCACTCTTTCAAAACCCATTTTTATTCCTCCTACTTATTTTATAAAGTTTTACTAATATATATAATAATCTTTTCTATTATACAACAATTATTAATAAAATTTTATTTATTTTTACGTTTTTTTCTTACCATACGTACTCCAAATATCCCACTAGAAATTGCAATTAATGATAATAGATTAACATCATTAGCAGACAATGGGCTTATTTCAATAGAATTAGCAACTTCTTTGTTATCAGTATCAGCAACTTTTGGATTGGAATAATCAATCTTAGAAAAATCAACATCTATAAAGCCAGAACCATTTCCCCCAGCAGATCCTGTAGAATATTGACAAGATTGTTGCATTACTACATCATTCCTATCCCAAGCATGAAGTCCTCTACCAGAATCAGGAGCAACCTCATTCACATCAGTCTCAGTACTATAGTTATTACCATACGCATACCATAATGAATATTTGCTATATAACTCATCACCTATGGCACCATGAATCTTATTATCGACACTTCCACTAGTATAAATACCAGGAATATATCCAGCCTCACATATTTTATTATACCATATTTCAAGTATTACTTTTAAATCTTCATCACTTGTTTTCCCAACTCTTGCCTGTTCTAAATCAATATAAATAGGATAATCAATATTCTTAGAAGCCGCTTGTTCAATTGCCAATTCTGCCTCTTTAATAACCTGTTTTTTAATACTTTCCTGATCCATTGTTGAATCAGCAGTATTTACAACATATAAACCTATTGGAATATTATTCTTAGCAGCACCTATAGCAAACTCATCAAATTTAACATCTTTAGTACCGCCTTCACCAGCCTTTAATATTAAATACTCAAAATCATTTGCCATTTTATTCCAATCAGTAACAGTATTATAAGAAGAAATATCTGCACCACGAATATATTGATCTAAATAGTCATACTCCTGAAGAGTTTGTTCTTTAGAAAATGTTTTCTTACCATTTACTGTAGGAATATTTAAAACCATCCCATCTTTTAAACTAGGTTTAGTTATATCACTAATTGCCTTATCATGATTAGCAGTAAGCAATGAATTATATAGTATTCCATTATAATCAAATATATCATTAATACTAAGACCAGTAGTAACAGCAAGTTCATTTAAATCATCACCCTCATGATATATATAAGTACCATCATTTACAAATCCCTCAGGTTTATTTAATCCTTTTTCTTTAATAATCTTAGCTAAATCAACAGACTTTGTATCATAATATATTCTACCATCTTTTACATATAAATTATAAGAACCATCATAAGAAATAGAATCTCCTTCTTGTTTAATTAACGAATCAAATTCAGTAACATTCAAATTATTTCTCATAAGTTTCAAATTATCATCACTACCAGTAACACCAACATAAATCCTATTAGCAGTACATTTATTCAAAAAAGTCATTATAAGATTTTCTTTAGTAACATTATCCAAATCACCATTTTCAATAATATTATCAATATTCAAATATACTGGTAATTCAACTCCGTATTTAGAAATCAATTCTTTAACATAAACAACTTCTTTAAAAATCTCACTTTGGGTATCCGCTTTAGTAGAAATTACTATTCCCTTATTAATTCCCTTATCTTTACAATAATTTAATTTAAATTTGATATTTTCCCTTTGAACAATCAAATCAGAACTACTACCAACATCCAATATAACATAATCATCATTATCAATATGTAGTTCAATAAAAGGTCTAACATGAGTATAACCATCCCTAACCCCATCAGAACTACCAGTTCTAATATGAGAAGCAAGTGGTACTCCTACCATAGTTCCAACAATTGCAATAGGTAAAGCTCTTTTTAAAATAAACTTTTTAGAGTTTCCTAAAACTTTTTCAGCTTTTTCCCTAATATCCAAATTCTTAATCTTCATACAGCACCCCCCTTTAATGTCACATATAATACCATTTTATAGCGAAAAAGTCAAACAAACAGTCGTATAGATAACATAAAAGCCATTGTTTATCAATGTAAAGCGCTATACTCTATACTAATAAAGCATAGAACAAAGGACAAAGTAAAATTTGTCTTTTTGATTGTCACCAATCAAAATTTCCTACTTCATAGATAGAGTAACCTCTATTCTCCATAGGCTTAAATTCCGATAGTCGCTACCGTACTCATTTTTTATTTTATTAATATTTATTCAAATACTTTGATAATGTATTTTTAATCCTTCAAACATGATATTTATACTTGCATTTATATCTTGATCATTTTCACATCCACACTCATCACATATCCAGTTTCTAACATTTAAATTATTCGTTTTATTTGTTTTATTATCACAATGGCTACATTTCTTACTACTTGGAAAGTACGTATCTACTTGATAATAATATTTTCCTAGTACTCTACATTTCCATTTGAGTACTTGACATATTTTATTGAAACTGGCATCTAAAATATTTTTAGCTAAATTATGATTATGTGACATATTTTTGACATACAGTTTTTCACTAACTACTATATCATGTTCTTTTACGAGTTTATTTACAATATTTATTATATTATGTTTTCTGCTGTTTTTAATTTTACTATGAATTCTAGCTATTTTTTCTTTTGTCTTATGATAGTTATTACTACCTTTTATTTGCCTTGCGAGTTTTCGCTGTAATCTTTTTAATCTTCTTTCTCTCTTTAATATTTCTTTTGGGTTATTATACTTTTCTCCATCACTTGTCACAACCAAATCTTTTATGCCTAAATCAATTCCTACTATACTTTGTGGAGAAACACTATTACAGATAAGTTCTTTTTCTTCAACTATGATACTTACATAATATTTATTTGTTGTTTCTTTTTCAACAGTAGCATTTATAATTCTTCCACTTATATTTTTTAGATTTCTATAACCTCTTATATCAACTAATCCAAGTTTTGGTAATTTAATTTTTCTATTTACTAAATCTAATTCTATATTACTATATTCCCTATTTTTATATTTACTTCTTATGCATGTAGTTCTATAACTTTGCTTATTATTTTTACTCTTAAATTTAGGATAATTACTACGCTTAGAAAAATAATTTTTAAAAGCATCTTCTAAATTGAAAATAGCACATCTTAAACTGCAAGAATCAACTTCTTTCAAAAACGGATATTTAATATATAATTCTTTTATTTCTCTACACATGTCAAAAGCTCTGATATAGTCATTTTTTATACATTTATCTAAAAAATAATTATAAATAAGTCTAACACAACCAAAAGTTTTACTTAACATTTGTTTTTGAGAACTATCTGGATACAATCTAAACTTATAAGCTTTATACATGTAATACACCTCCAACATCTTGACTTACTATAATAAATTGCAAACAAATGTTTGTCAATATAAAAATAAAACATTTTATGGTAATTAAATATTCTAAAAAATTCTTCAAAATTAAAAAAATTTTAAAAGCACTTTCCTTATATATAAAAAAACTATAATGACAATTATCAATTATAGTTTACTATATTTTATTATTCTAATTCTGTACTTACAAACTTTAAATTTTTATCAAATTTCCAAAGTAAGTTATATTCCTCCTCAATAGTTGAAGTTGCTTTATTATATTTTTTTGCTTTTTGGTGTACTAAATAATAATTATCATCTTTTTCATATGAAATTATTTCTGTATCATAAGACATAATTGTTGTTCCGCCACATCTACTAAATAAATATATTTTATCTCTACTTCTATCTATTGCTTGAATTCGTGGGCATCCTAACTCAGATAGATCATCAAGCGTATAACTTGGTTCTTCATCAAAAAACTCTTTATATGCATTTTCAAAATCTGAAACTTTAATAACTGTTACCTTTTCACCTATATAGGTCTTATCATTTTTGATACCCTCATCTTCTGGAATTCTATTTATCTCATCCTCCGTTAATATATAATTTTCAAATGTCCCTAAATTATATGTTACATTATATGCCATTTTCAATTTAACTTCTTTTGTTATATTAGATACACCCTTATTAAAATATGTTGCAGTTACAACTTTACTAGTTATCGTATCATCAATAGAAGCCATTTCAATAAACTTATTTAATTTAGTTTTATCTTCCTCACTAACAGTATTTACATCATCTTTTTTCTCAGTTTCTTTTTCCACTTTCTCCTCAATCTTTGTATTTTCTTTTGCTACCAACTTATCCCTATTAAAAAATATAAAAGCACCAAGTCCTATACATAATATTAATAATATAATTATTATAATAACCCCTATATTTATTTTATCTTTTTCTTTCATACACACACCTCTATCATAATATTATCCTATCAAAAATTATAAATCTAATCAAGATAATCAAAATTACTTATTTTATATATCATCTAAAAATAATATATTCTACTAGTTACTTAGTTCTATTTTCTCTTTATATATCAAAAAAAAGACCAGAAATTTTATTCTGACCTATCAAATAAAATATAATTTACTATTTACTTATAACTTTCTTATGCCATGATTTTTTATTACAATTAGGACATTTCATTTTTCTTGTTCTATTAAAATGCGTAGAAAACAAAACACTTTTATAAGTTGGGATATATTTATAATTACAATTTGAACATTCATAATATCCTGCAATTTGTTCAATTCTTATTGCATAACAAATTCCAATAACAAAAGGAATAACACCAAATACAATTAATACTATTCTTATCCAATTATCCATTTGAACAAATGATGCAATCATAATACAAAGAAGCATAATTATTGATACTGTTACTCCAATAAATATTTCTAAGATAAGTAATTCTCTATCTCTTTGCTCTTTAATTCTTATCATTTCAAGTAAGTTTTCTTCTAACTTTTTTTCATTATCTTTCATATCTACAATACAACCACTAAATAAATCATTTATGGTAATATTTAATATCTTACATAATTCTTGAATATTAGATACATCAGGAATACAGTTTCCATTTTCCCATTTAGAAACAGCTCTATCTGACACATTTAATTTTTCTGCTAACTCACATTGTGTTAATCCACTTTCTTTTCTTTTTTGTTGAATAAACTTACCAATCTTAATTTGATCCATATAGTTTTTCTCCTTTCGAATTTAATCATATACTACTTATTATGAATTTAACACGAACACAAAGTTGAGTTCAGCAAATTACTATTTATTCAATTATACCACATTTTTTCTAAATTAGATTATTCGGATTATTACTACCCTATGAGCATTATAATTTAAAATATTTAATTACGAATTTTGTTCCTAGTTTGTTTGATTCAACGCTAACATTTCCGTTATCTTCTTCAATAATAGTCTTTGCTAAAGCCAGTCCAATACCTATACTATCAGATGTAGCATTTTCACCTTTATAAAATCTCTCAAAGATATGTGCTATATCTTTTTTAGAAATACCATCACCAGTATCAATAATTTCAATCATTGAATATACATTATTATCTTCTATATTAATTGTTACTTTTGAAGCATTTTTAGAGTGATCTATAGCATTTTTTAATATATTAGTTATTGCTTCAATTTGCCATTTAGAATCACATACAATTTTAGAATTTACTTTAGTATTAAATTCAATATTAATATTTCTTAAATCACATAAAGCAGAAACATTTTTAATGGATTCTTTAATAATATTTTGTAAATCGTTTTTTTGCTTTATAAAATAGACTGTATTAGCTTCAAACTTTGATAATTTTAAAAGTGCTTGTACTAAAAAATTAATATTTACAACATTTCTTTTTATATCTCTAATAAAATCATTTCTAACACACTTATCCATATCAGGATCTTCAATAATATTGTCTAACATTACTAATATACTAGTAAGTGGAGTTTTTAATTGATGAGAAATATCTTCTAATGATTTTTTTAGATTTATTTTATCCTTGTTAGAATTTTCGGCTGATTCTTTTAACATTATGGTAGTTTTATATATTTCATTTTTTAAAATTGATAATTCATCTTCTGATATCGAATCGATCTGTAATTCATAATTCTTTTTGTTTATTTCTTCTATACATTTAATAATTTCTTTAATATCATTTTCTTTTTTATGATTATAACTGATATATAGAATAAGTAAAGTGATAATTGTTATTACTAAAAATGACATATTAACAACTAAAAAGATATGATAACTTTGATCATTTTTTAAAAGTATAGATTTATTATCTACATCAATTCCATATTTGATAAAAAAATCATTAGATTCAAATTCGTCACTATTTAAAATTGTAATAATTTCTTTATCCGTTATTTCTGGATACTTATCTTTGATTACATTAATAATAGCACCAATTTTATTATTAAAATTTTTAGTATAAGTATTATATTCATATATATTTAATGTTAGGAACGAAACAAATAAACATATTGATACAATAAATGTAGAAATAAAATACTGTTTTAATTTAATTTTATTCTTCATCAATCCTATAACCCATTCCTTTAATAGTAGTAATAATATCTGTTCCTATTTTTTCTCTAATTCTTTTGAAATAGACGGTAACCGTATGATCATCTACATAATTACCAGTCCAATCCCAAATTTTATCTAATATAACATTTCTACTAACTACTTTATTTAAGTTATTAAATAATAAATTTACAAGTTTTAATTCTAATGCAGTTAGTTCAATAGGAATATTATCTTTCATTAAAACAAATTTATCCATATCGTAAGAAATATCTTTTACTTTAATAATATTTTTCTTTTTAGATCTTAATAATATTCTATTAACTCTTGCAAGTAATTCTTTAGAGCTAAAAGGTTTAGTTATATAATCTTCAGCACCTACATTTAATCCTTTAACAATATCATCTTCTTCATCTTTAGCTGTTAAAAAAATAGTAGGAATTTTTAAATTCTTAATAGTATTTTCAAATAAGTTAAATCCATTTCCATCTGGTAAAGTTATATCAAGTATTATTAAATCAATGTTGGAGTTATTTAATAAATATTCTTTTGAATCTTTTATAGTAGTTTTTACAGTTAAATTATAGTTATTTTTTTCAAAAGAGTATGTGAGTCCTTTTATAATTGATTCTGTATCTTCAATTAACAAAATATTCATATATTAGCTCCTTTCATTACATAATATTATACCACAATATAAGGAGCTTTTCGCTCCTTATATTAGATATTCTCATTTCTAATTGTTTCAATAGTATTTTGTTTATTTATTTTACTCATTGAATACTTCATAATTAATGAAATAAGTATAAATACAACAGCTATAGCAATTAATATTGCTACAATAGGAAGCTTATAAGGTATTCCTGATTCTTCTGATAAGAAATGGTAAATAATGTATGATAATGCTATTCCAATAGGTACACCAAAGAATAGAGATTTAATACCCATAAATAAACTTTCTAATCGAATCATCCTGTTAAATTCTTTTGTTGTCATACCAACTGATTTTAACATAGCAAATTCTTGTTTTCGTAGTTCCATATTAGTAGTAATAGTATTAAAAATATTAGTTATACCGATTAATGAAATTACAATTATAAATCCATAAAGAAATATTCCTACTAAAGTAAATAAGTTACTCATTATTTTAACATTTTCATCTACATTATTAATGTTATAATCTTCGCCTTTTAAGAAATCATCAAGATCATCTTGTAATTTATTAGCATCATTTGATTTATAATAGATTGCCAATGGTTTAGATTTGAAATTAGCATTAAACATTTCATCACTAATAATTAAACAATCTATATCAACACCTTTCAAACCAAAAGGTTTAACATCAGACGTTGCTCCAATTTCTATTTTTATTGCTTTATTTTTATCGGTGATAGTAGCATCAATAATATCACCTTTATTAAAGTTAAATACTCTCATATATTTAGTAGTTAACTTATTATTTTTATTATAGTTAGAAATATATTCTTTATCGACAAGTATAGCTTTGTTTCTAAATTCATTATAATTTAAACCTAAGGAGTCAACATATTTTTTAAATTGCTCTTCTCCAATAGAAATTATAGATACATAAGTAGGATTATTTTTATCAATTGCTAAATTTAAAAACTTAGCATATTCTTTATTATAATGATTTCCTGTAAAAGAAATTTCACTACTTCTAAATATTGTATAATCTTCTATATTATCTAATCTAGTTGTTTCTATAAATTTATTATAAGATTCATTGTTTGTAACAGTTGTAGATAATGAAATATTAAAATCAGATATTTCTAATTCATGATCTACTTGTTGAAATGTCAATACCATAAATCCTGATAAAGCAATAAATATAAATACAGAAACAACTATTGATATTACTGTAGTTCTATATTTTTTCTTATTTCTTTTTAAGTTTTTAAATGATATTTCGCCACCTACACCAAATATACTTTTTATTAATTTTGGTGATTTAATCTTTTTAGGATTTATTTTAATATTAGCACTATTTCTAATAGAATCTATTGGAGATACTTTAGATGCTCGTTTTGCACTCCTGAAAGCTGAGAAATAAATAGTTACTATACCAAGTATTATGGCTACTAAAACAGACAACCAAGAAAAAGAAAATACTAATTTTAAACCTTCTACTAATGTACCTTCTAAATAATAATTACTTATGATAATAAGTATATATGATGCTATAAAGCCAAGTAAAAGTCCTAATGGAATACCAATTAATCCTAATATTGTAGCTTCATAAAAAACATTTCTTTTAATTTGTCTTTTAGTTGCTCCAATACTTCTTAACATACCATATTGCTTTATTTTCTCTGTAATAGAAATATCAAAACTATTTTTTATACAAAATATTGAAGTAAATACAATTATTCCTATTACAATTCCTACAACAATACCTAAAACGCCAATACCACTATTTGAAATAGGATTTGTTTCTAAAGCAATTAAATAAGAATTAACATTTATATCACTATATTTTGCTTTATCCATTTGATTTAGATATTCTTTTAATTCTTTATTTGATGTTCCTTCTTGATTATTAACTTTCTTAAATAATTTTGCATCAACACCTAATATATTAGCAATAGTCTCATAACTGTTTTTTACACCATCTTTTGAAAATCTTGCATATACATCAACAATTCCATTTATTTTATTTTCTTCAAGATAAGTTATAAATGTATATCCTGGTGCAGAATAACCTTCTATATTTGTAGCTGGTCTTTCTATAATACCAACTATTTTATAAGTTTTAGAAGTAGTCGCAACAATGGATTCACCATTTCCAACTTCATCAGATTTTTGATATAAATTATTTTGATTAAGTTCAAATCCATCAAAAGTAACTCTTTTTCCAATGTCTAAAGTAATAGAATCACCAACATTTAGAAATAATCTACCATTTGTTTTTAAATGAGTTGGTATTACTACTTCATTTTCATTTTCAGGAAGCCTTCCATCCACCAGTTTAACAGATAAATTTTTTAAAGAATCTTTAGTAAATGCCTTTATAAAAGCGTAAGGTTTATATTCATTTTTAGAGTCTATTTTAGCATAACCAACATTTTTAGTAATATTGACAGTTTCTATATTTCTATTGTTTTCAAATATATCGATATCACTAACAGGGACATTGTAAAATGCAGTATGAAAGTTTCCTTTTTCGCATGTTTCGTATTTAATTAATGATTTTATACCACTAGAGTATATAGATGCTACAGCTGTTATTAAAGCAACAGATAGCATAATACCAATAATAGTAACTATAGTTCTTTTCTTATTTAATTTAAGATTTTTAATTGTTAATTTGTTAAGTAAACTCATAATTATACCTCCTCAACAATTTTTCCATCTTCAATTTTAATTATCCTATCAGCTACTTTTGCAATTTCCATATTGTGAGTAATCATAATAATTGTTTGATTAAGTTCTTTATTTGATTTTTTTAGTAGAGCAACTATTTCATCACTTGATTTAGAATCCAAGTTACCAGTTGGCTCATCAGCTAGTATAATTGTAGGATTAGTAATTAAAGCACGACCAATACTTGTTCTTTGCTGTTGTCCACCAGATAATTCATTAGGAAGATGAGTTCTTCTATTTTGTAATCCTAACAGTTTTAACATATCGTTCAATTTTCCTTTATCAACCTCACGATTATCTAATGAAAGTGGTAGTGTTATATTTTCTTCTACATTTAATATAGGTATTAAATTATAGAATTGATATATTAATCCTACCTGTCTTCTTCTAAATATAGCAAGTTTATCATCATTAAAATTAAATATATCTTTACCATCAATAAACACCTTGCCAGAAGATGGTCGATCAACACCTCCAATCAAATGTAGTAGGGTTGATTTACCAGATCCTGATGCACCAACTATTGCTACAAATTCGCCCTTTTCTACCGAAAAAGAAATATGATCTAATGCAATAACTTTTGTTGTATCCTTACCATAAATTTTAGTTAGATTATCTACTTTCAAAATTTCCATAATTAACAATTCCTCCTTTTCACAATAATATTGTATTATAATCAATGTTACAACTAAGTTACAAAATCAAAAAAAGCAGATTTTTCTGCTTTAATGATTGTTATATTATTATATTACGAACAATTAGATAAATTGTAATTTATTATATTCCTTTTTTAATTTTAATTTTATATTGATTAGTTTGCTCTATAATATTTATAATCAA
>CAKPBJ010000020.1 GCA_934140575.1 uncultured Bacilli bacterium
TTTGATTCTTTTTTTGCAGAATATTCATTTGCAATATGTTCTGCATAAATTTTATTTGTATTCATATCAAATACCTCTCTTTCTTTAATTTCATTTTAACAAGTTCGGTATTTATTTTGAACAACACATTTTTAACAATTTGTCTATTTTTGAATGATAAATTACTATTTATCTAACTTATTATTAAATAGTAAATTCAACTGCTACATTAAAAGTTTCATATTTTTCTTCTTTATATTCATAGTCAATTTCTTTTATAATTCTGTAAGTTCCTTTTGCAAGTTTACCATACCCGTTTTCCCAATCAAGGTCAATTTCATTACTTTCATTGGCTGAAAGTTGAAAAAGAGACAGATTAAAATATAATTCAACATTTATTTTATGCCATTCTCCATCTTTTTTAATCTCTATTTTATAAGGATTACCATATTGGAAATTATTATCACTATTATTAGTTAAAACTAAAGTTGCACTTTTATTTGTTAACGTTCCTTCTTTAATAGTCATTATAACATCATTTTTTGCAATTTTAATATCAGACTTATCCCCTATATCAAATTTATTTTTTTGCTTTTCACAACCAGCCATTACCAATATAATAGTCCCACATAATAAAATAGTTAAAATTATTTTTTTCATAATCAATCCTCCATTTAAACAATTCACTATTTTTCCAACTACTTATTAAATTATAATCTGAATTACTTTATCTTTTTTTTATTAAGTTAATACCAATTACTATAAGTATTATCGATGGTAATAAAAACTCAATACTTCTAACTATTACATTTAAATAAAATGGAGCTGAATTTATATACCAATGTAAATAGTCAATATCCAATACAACTAAATATAATAATATTAATAATAATGCTACAAGTAATAAAATTAACCCTATAATTTTTTTGATTTCTAACTTTTCTTTTTTTATTAGTTTTCTAACAATATAAGTTATAAAAATTGATAAATATTCAAATATAGAAAATATAGATATTAAATATAAAGATGTTAATAATGTTGGTACATTACCAAAATGATAAATACTTAATATTTCTGCAAATATAAATGTTAAAACTAATATAATAATACTTAATATTATAATTGCTCTTTTTTTCATATAATCCTCCCAACAAACAAATTACTATTAATTTATAATCCAAGTTCATTAATGATGTTTATTATTTCATCATAGTTTGGAACTTTATCTTTTATATTAATATAATCGTTTTTAATTTTTCTCAACCTTACTATAATTATTATCCATAATTGCAACTAATTTTTTTCTTTTTTTTCTTTGCTATTTTTAGACATATAAGCTACTATTAAAATTATACCAATAAAATTACATCCAATTGATAATCCTACTAATAAACCACTACTAAATTTTCCAAAATCACTTGTTTCATTTCCAGAAAAAAATATAAATGCTAAATATAACAAATTTCCTAATATAATTAATAATGTTCCTGTTTTTAGTTGTTTCATTTTAAAAACCTCCCTCTTTTTTAATTTTTGAAATCTTTAATCCATATATAAATATAATTAGTGAAGGTAAATGTAAAGACATATTTAATATAAGGCATATTTTAAATAGTCCTATAAATAATAAAAATACTTCTTAATATTCTGACATAATTTTTCTTTCATAAAGAAAATTAATATGCATATAACTAGTAAAAATATTATAACAATAATAAGAAAGATATCAATGTCATTAATAAATCGTTGTTTTAATACACTACTCTATAACTTTTATTATATATTGAGCATTATATTTTTATTTCATTATTAATAAACAAAATATTATAATAACTAATAATAGTTTAAACCATTTTTATATGTAATAAATTTTTCCATAATAGATTTTCTTCTTTATAATCATTTTAAATCAAGAGCATTTTTAGGACATTCTCTAATACAATTACAGCATAGTATACATTCTGTGCCATTTATTCTTTTTCTTGAATTATCTAACATATCTACATTCATTGGACATTTATTTATACATTTCTTACAATTAATACATTTACTATGATCACACTTAACTCTTAAATATGAAAAATAGCTAGCAGGTTTTAGAAAAATAGTTACAGGACATATATATTTACAAAAAGCTCTGTTATCTTTAAATATAAATGCTAGTAATATTCCTAAGACATAATATATTATATTTCCTATAATAAATGACCAAAACATAATATTTTCTAAATTATCCACCTTAAATATAAATAAAGAAAATACATATATTAAAGATAATAAAAATGTAATATATCTAATCCAACCTAATTTTTTTCTATTACTTTTAGGTATTTTATATGGAAGTAAATCTAATATCATTCCTGTCCAACAAGCATATCCACACCAGCCTCTCCCAAAGAATAGCGGGCCCGCTATTTTAGCTACAAAATAATGTATAGTAGCTGCTTCAAATACTCCTAGAAATAGATAATACCAAAAACCTTCAATTTGCATATTTTCTCTACATATAATTCCTAAATATACAAGCATATATAAACCTACTGCTAATTGAACAAAATTTCTTGCATATTTAACTTTATGTGACATTAAATACATACCAATTGATATACAAATTCCTATATAGTTAAAATTTAATAAATAAAACAAATTTTTTGTTGAGATAAACAATGATATAGCAACAGTCTCAAATATCAGCATAGTTATTAATATAATTCTATTTTCTTTAATCCGCTTTAACATATTTTCCTTCTTTCTAATAATTAGTTATTTAATTATCTTTTCAAATGAATTAACATTTAATATTGTATTTGAAATAAATTTTCCTTTATAAAAATTTGCCCAATTATTAAAAATACAAGGTACATTCTTTGCTTTTTCTAAAGCATCAATCTTAATAAAATTAATTTTTATATTATTTGCTTTAGCATATTCAGTTAATTCATTTACTTCATATTCTACATAAGGACATTCATTGCTATAATAAATAGTAAATTCCTGATTATCTATTTCCATAGATCTTGCATTATCACTAAATTTAGGAGTTTCACTATCATCAAATTGTAATGCTAATAATTCATAATCTCCAATAGTGTCTATAACTTTAAATCCATAATGTTCAAAAAACTTTTTTTCTCCAATAAATGGTTTCTTTTTCTTAGAAACTAAAGTACAAATACCACTCATACTTTTTTCTTTTGAATCATTTATGCAATATTCTAATAATTCTTTTCCTATTCCTTTTCCTTTAAAACTCCCTGCAACCCAAAGACAATAAATATACTCATAGTTATTTCCATTAATAGGAACCCAAGAAGTCTCAATAGGTTCATATTCTATAAAAGCTTTACCTCTTGCATTTAGTTTTCTAAAAACATGATCATCTTTTAATTTACTTTTTATCCATTCCTTTTTACTATCAACACCTACTTGATGTTTCTTATCACCAATTGCACAACAAATATGTTCATCATCAATATTTTCTAAAGTTATATTTATATATTCATTCATTTATTTCACCATCACCACAAATTACTACTTTTCTTGTTATTCAACCTAAAATATTAAGATTAATTTCCCTAGCTACTTTCAAACCGTTTATTAATCTAAAACATATCATATTTGTTGCTATTATTAAATATTCTATACCAAATTGTTTTACATATAAATCTTATCATAAATAGTACTAATTATCTATACTACAATTCTTAATTAATTCATTTACTAATATATCAATTTCAACCTTATTTTCTATTTCATGAATTCCAAAACATTTCTTTCCTAAATCTTTAAATGATGCACCTGAGTGATAAACTATTTTTCTATCAATAATTATAAATCTATCATGATAAGAATTATTACTTATAAATTTTATGTTACTATATTGATTTAGATATTTATTTCTTAAATTATCATTTATATTAGAAGAAATTATAACTATTTTTTTATCAATATTTCTAAGCTCATCCAACAATGCTTTTCCTACATAGTTATCTATAATTATTATTTCCTCTATTGCTAAATTAAATATTTCTAATAATACTGAATAAGCATCATAAATATCTCCTTTAAAAAATATAGAGTTTTTAGTTATTACTTTTGGATTAAACTTATCAAACAATTCATCTATTCTTTTGGCATTATATTCAACTTTTTCTTCTAATAGTAAATATTTACGAGGTAATAATTGGTCATTATATTTAATATAATGTCTCATTCTAACAAATGCCCTCATAATATCAATACTTACTTTAGCAGCTACATCTGTTCTTATTACTGTGGCAAGCATTGCTACTCCTTGTTCTGTAAAAACATATGGCATTTTTCTTATGCCACCATGCCCATTTAATTTTGCGGTCCCAATTTGGGACTTCAAGTTTAAATACTCGGTTTCATTTAATTGAAAATAGAAGTCGTTAGGAAATCTATCAATATTTCTTTTTACAGCCTGATTAATTGTTTTAGTACCATTTGCACATTTATATTGCTCTGCCAAATCTGAATCCAACATCACCTCCACTCCTCTTATATTATAGATTTTATTTTCTATTGCTTTTCTTTCTGCCATTTCATTCATAATTAAACCTCCTCCTTTTAAAACAAAAAAAGGATATCCCCTTCATTCTATTAAAAGAGATATCCCGCAGCATGCAATAATCCTTCCTTGCCTTAAAGAATTAGAACCTTAGCGTCTAAATTGTCATATTAACTCACGGCAAGATAATTAATACATTATCAACTTATCACAATTATTTTAATAAATCAATCGAAC
This sequence comes from uncultured Bacilli bacterium, assembly GCA_934140575.1. GTDB lineage: Bacteria > Bacillota_I > Bacilli_A > RF39 > UBA660 > UBA3789. Next base: position 4,748 of record CAKPBJ010000020.1, read on the forward strand.
AAAAAGATTTTTTATCAACAAATTTAACATATTCTTGACTTTATGAATTTACAAAGTAAATAAAATCATATTGAATTAATGCAGCATATGAATTTTGTGAATCAATTTTTCCTTTTATACTACAACATCTGAATTTACCAGAATAACAGCTATATTCTAAATTTAGTAGTTAAAGAACTTTTAGTTTATTTTTTACTGGAGTTTCTAACTTACATACAAATTGTCAAGCATTTTTATTGTATTATTTTTATCCATCAAATATGCACTAATATCTTTTGATTTTTCATTAGTAAGAAGTGTAGAATTTACCAAAAATTTATATTTCTTTCTATTATTTAAAACTATATATAATTCTCTATCAATGTAACTATTAATTTGATTCAAATGAATATCATTTTTATAATACATATATTTTATATCGTTATAACTGATAATATTGATTTCCTTTTTTTCTGCAAGTATTATGTATTTTTCTGTCAAAAAATAATTAGACTCATTCCAATATTCTATTTTCCCAATTTTATTATGAATATTATTACAATATACATAATTTTCTATGCGTTTAAGAATAAATCCAGTGTTTACTTTAAATATAAAAGAATTTATGATAAATATATCCAAAAACATAATATAAAAGAATTTTGTTTTTTTAGCAATTATAAACAAAACTATACTTACTATTATAAGTACAATTAAATAAATAATAATATCATTTTTATTGTTATTAATATACTTTTCAAAAATACTATTTTTTTTCAAAATACAACCTCCATTATCATATCAATTATATCACATTTATCATTTCTCTTATGTCTAACTATAATTGGTTCTAGCAAGCCATTATTAATAATACTTTGTTCCAATTCTTCCATATCTAAATCATCTTGAACTTTAAAAGGATGATTATTAAATGATTCCAATTTACTAATATCTATCAAATTAATTTTCATTTTTAAATGCCTCCTAGATTTCGTTTTTTACATCTAAGAGTTTTACTAAACTGAAACTTGGAAACATGTTGTACAAGAACAACTTATTCCTTTTTTGATTCGTATGAATATCTAAAATTTAAAAAAAATAGCAAAAATTTAATTTTTACTATTTTTTCAAATCAACATTTTTCCTTTATTTTTCAACGATTATTGACTTTTTTTACGACATAGGAATCCTACACATTCAACGTGAAAAGTTCTAGGAAAATTATTAAATGGTTGAATATATTTTACTTCATACTTATCACTTAAATCTTTTATATCTCTCGCAAGAGTTACTGGATCACACGATGTATATGCAATCATTTTAGGACTTATTCTTATCAAATTTTCTTTTGTTTTCTTATCAAGTCCTGCACGTGGTGGATCAACAACAACCAAATCAATATTTTTAAATTCATTAATTCTATTTTCAACTTTATCACATATAAATTCTATATTATTCACATTATTTAATTTCTTATTTTTATTTGCATCATCAATATTAGATTTATTATAATCAATCCCAACAATAGACTTACAATATTCACTTATATATATACCTATTGTACCAGTACCACAATATAAATCTAAAACATTATTAGGCAACAACTCTTTTACTATATTTTTTGTTTCATCATATAGACTTTTTGTAACTAAACTATTTACTTGAAAGAAAGACTTTGATGATACATTATATTTATAATTTCCTATTTCACTAATTATAGTTTTCTTATTTGTAATATATTTTCCATTTATTATTAAAACATCAACTACTGATTTCAATAACTCAATATCAGTAACACTACCCCTAATATCAAGTATTACCTCTTTCTCATCATTACTAGTCCTAATTACAGCTTCTTCTATATTATCATTAACCTTATTCAAAACATTTATTATTTCATTTATCTTACTATTTACAAGCAAACATTTATCTATTTTTATAAGTTCATTACTTTTATTAGCATATAAACCTAAACAATTACCATTACCATGTAAAGTAATTTTATTACGATATAATAGCTCATTAAAACATTTAATATCTCTTATTACTGAATCATCCAAATCAGTAAATTTATTCATAATACTTTTTATCTTATTTTGTTTATATCTATTTTCATCTTCAATTGAAATATGAGCCAAATTACAACCACCACATATATTTGTATATGGACATTTAGAATCAATTCTTAAATTAGACTTTTTAATATACCTTACTACTTTTCCCTCATTATACTTTTTATATTCTTTTACAATTTCTACTTCAACTATTTCATCTTCTAAAGCATTTTCTATAAAAGTAATTTTATTATTTATAAAAGCTATTCCTCTACCAAAATCATCTAATCTCTCAATTTTTACAAGCATAATACCCCTCATTTCAATTTTATTATAGCATATTTACATAATACTTTGATTATTATTCATACTAATATTGGTGATTAGTATGATAATTAGTAAATTAAAAAAAGAAATTACTTCAAAAGATTATATTTTTAAAGAAGTTCTTATACAAAACAAAAAAATTAATTTAATATTTAATGAAGTATTAACAGATAGTAATTCTATTAATAAACTACTCTACTATTTATTAACGAAAGTAAATAAAAAAGATTTAAATAATCTAATTAATAAAATCCCAATAAGTAACTCTATAATTATAAAAGAAGAAGATATTAAAAAGTATTTAAATTTAGGATATGTGATAATAATATTTAAAAATATATATGCAGTTGAATTAAAATCCCACGAAGGAAGAGGAGTCCAAACAATTAATAGTGAATTATCAATTGGAGGAGCAAAAGATAGTTTCTCAGAAAATATAAATACAAATTTATCTTTAATAAGAAAAAGAATTAAAAGAAATCTTATAGTAGAAACATTAGCTATCGGAAGAATAAGTCAAACTAAAGTAAATATTTTAGGAATAAATGGTATTGTATCTAATAAATTAATAAAAAGTGTTAAAAAAAGATTAGAAAAAATAGATATAGATGGAATAATGGATTCTAGTTATTTAAAATTTTCTTTAGAAGATGGAAAGAATCTTTTCCCAACAATAATGATGAGTGAACGACCAGATAAATGTAGTATGGCACTATTAGAAGGTAAAGTTGTTATATTAGTAGAAAACTCTTGTTACGGACTAATTTTACCAAGCTTTCTATTAGACTTTTTTCACACAACAGATGATTATTTTCAAAAAAGTTTTAATACAACATTTATAAGAATAATAAGATTATTCGCATTCTTAATTGCAGTATTTCTCCCAGCTTTATACATCTCTGTAACTACAAGAAATTATGAACTAGTACCATTTCCACTACTATTAATGTTGAAAGCAGGAAGAAGCTTTGTACCATTTCCCGCATACATTGAAGCATTATTTATGATAATAGCTTTTGAAATTTTAAAAGAAAGTGATCTAAGAATGTCCACAACGAGTGGATCAGCAGTTTCTATTCTTGGAGGATTAATATTAGGAGATGCTGCAGTGTCTGCAGGAATAGTTTCTCCAATAATGATTATAATAATCGCAATATCATCAATCGCAGGACTAATATTCACATCAATCGAACTAGTAAATGCCTTAAGAATATATAAAATATTTTTATTAATTTTAGGAACCATCCTAGGAATATATGGAGTTATATTTGGAGGAATAATAATGTTTATAAATATATTTAAAACAAAAATATTTGGATTCAAATATTTAGAAATAGATAAAAACGAAATAAAAGATTCAATAGTAAAAATAGATGACAATGTAAGAAAAAGAAATACAAGACTTACAAATAATGTATTAAGAGGTAGATATAAATGAAAAAGTACTTAGCTATTCTAATAACAATTATTTTAATGACTATATTTATTAAAGTACCAAAATATGTTGAATTAAACAACCTAATACTCGTTGATGGAATTGGTGTAAGTTGTAGAGATGAGTCATATACTTTATTTATAAAAGAAATTATCCCAACAAAAAAAGAAACTGGAATAATATACTCATATAAAATTTATGAAGACACAAATTCAAGCATTAATAAAGCATACAAAAATATAGAAAAAAAAGTAAATAAAAAAATATATTCCAAAGAAGCAAGATATATTATCACTGATTGTGATAAATCAGATAAAATTACAAAATACTTTAATATAAATCCAAAATATATAAAACATACTAAGAAAAATATCGATAAAGAAATAAAATAAAAAAAGAAGAGCTTTTACTCTTCTTTTAGTGCAGTTAGTTCTTCTTCTGTTAGATTAGTTAATTCCAATATCAATGATTTATCAATATTCTTTTTTAGCATATTCTTGGCTATTTCTTTTTTTTCAGTTTTCTTACCAAGTTCTATGCCTTCTCTTTTGCCTTCGTCTTTAAGGGCCCACTCTTTATCGTAAGCTTCTCCAAAGTTCCCTTCAAAACTTACTGTTTCTGCTTCTTTTATATATGCTTTCATAACTTCTTCATCACCCAAACCTTTTAGCTTTTCTAAGTCCATATCCACAAGAGCTAAAATATATTTTTCTCTCTCACTTAGACTTTTTTCACCTTCAGTATACCATTTTTTTCTTAAATTGGGTACATATATTTGAATGAATATTAACTTGTCACTTAAAACTAAATTATCTTCGTTTCTTTCTGCATATATATCAATTATTTTATCATTTCCTAAGAAAGCAAAATTATTTAGATTTATTTGTATTACTTGAGTATACTCATAAGTTTTATCATTTCTAGTTATTTTTGATGAAAATAATCTATGAGCATATTCCATATTTCTTTCAAGTACTTCTAAACTACTATTATTATTTACTTCAATATTTAGAACAGAGTCATTTAAGTGAGCGATGTAGTCGCATCTTTCTCCCTTATCACTTTCTTTTTCTTTATCAAGTTCATTCTTTCCTAATACAATATTATTTAAAATATCTTCATACGAAACATCAATAAAATAAGACAAAAATTTAGCAGAATACTTAATTCTATTTTCATTTTGAAACATAGCTTTTAACATTGAATCAGACAAAATAGATATTTTTTTACCCTTCTCTAACTTCTCAAACTTAACTGCATACTTTCTATCTACACTAAGATCATGTAGACAAATAAATTTGTGTTCAACTAAATTTACTATGTAATCACCTCCTCTCTAGGAGGCATATTACCAAACATCTAAATCTAATACAAATCGTACTTTTCTTAATTTATACTAAGAAACATCAATCAATTTTTATATTTCTTATATAGGTTTTTCCATAATTACAATACCAAAACCATTCATTAATAAAATTTATACAAAAAGAAAAAAACTGTTAAATCAGTTTTTAATTTTAATTCCAAGTAAACTAGTAACTATCAAAGCTTGATTCATGTTAAGAATTAAGCCTTTTAATTTACTAGAATCAATCTTTAAACTATTAAACTCAGTCTTTGATAAATCAAGCCCATCTAATTTAGTCTTTATAAACTCACAATTATCAATACAAGAATTAGAAAAATTAAGTTTCTTCCATTTAGTCTCAACAAAACTAGAATCACTTAAATTACAATTATCAAACATAACATTAGAAAGATTCGCACCTGAAAAATTAGAATATCTTAAATTACAATTAATAAATTCTACATTAGTAAGATATGAATCAATAAAAGATACCCCAACTAAATTACAATTCTTAAAACATAATTTACTATAAGTATGATCTATCAAAGCCATATTAGATAAATTACACATATCAAATAAAGAATTATCAATATCAAGTCCTACAAACTTAGCATCACTAAAACTACACTTAAAAAAATTAGAATCGCTAACCTCACAATAATCAAAACTACCATCTAAAACTTCATTACTGTATTCTTTATTTACAACTGAATCTAAAGTAAAATCCTCTTTCATTACTACTCCTTTGTATATACATCAATTCCTCTACTTATATGCTTTACTTTATGATTATTACAAAAAGCATTTTTAAAAGTAATTATCACTCCACGACTATTAAAAAAATCAGCACCGGCTTGAACCTGAAAATGAATATGAGGTCCCTGAGTATTACCACTATTACCAACTAAAGCAAGAATATCACCTTCATGAACAATATCCCCAACACTTACTTTAAAAGAATCTTTCATAATGTGACATATCGTACTAGCTTCACCATTTTCATGTTTTATAGTAATATAATTTCCTCTAGGATCATCAACATCACAAATAACAGGCCTATTATCTAATATTTTAGTATCCAAATACTCATTCTTAATATCAATCACAAACCCATCACAAGGACAAATTATTTCTTCACCATAAGAATAATAATTTTTCTTATCCTTATAGTCATCATGATATGGTAAATTATCTTTTCTAATTTCAAAATCATAAGCATACCTTTGTGGTACAATATCCCAAGAATGAGAAGTTTTTTTAGTAAGACCACCATATTCTACAAACCAAGAACCATTAAAAGGTAACCTATATTTATTTTTACTCATCATTATCACTTCTTTTTAAGTTTTTCAATAATCTCATCTTCTCAATTATTCTTTGCTTTCTAAACATTTCCTCATCTAAATCAATATGATACTCTCCATCAACAAATAAAACAATAGAACCATCTTTAATATCACTGGGAAGTAATTCAAGAGAAACCTCAGCCTTTTCACCAGTATCAATATTTTCAAGTACTGCAATATCATCAATTATCTCATCAACCGCATATTTCATATTAACCTCCATTAGTATCAGTCTTTTCCGTACTAAAAGTTATATTTTTTCCATCAGATGTTAAAATAATAGTACCATCAAGATCAGTACGATAAATTTTAGTACCTAAACTTTCTAATTTTTTTAAAGTTACCTCCCTAGGATGATTATAAGTATTATTAGCACCTACCTCAATAATTGCATACTTTGGAGAAACCTTTTTTAAAAAAGCAGCTGTTGAAGAATATTGAGAACCATGATGTCCAACCTTTAAAACGTCACTTTCTAAATCTTTATCAAGAATTTCTTTTTCAACACTACTAGTAGCATCACCCATAAATAAATATGAAGTATCATTATAAGTCAATTTCAAAACAATAGATGTATCGTTTAAATCATTCTTATCACGACCAACATGTAATATAGATATACTTGTATCACCAAACTTTAAAACATCATCCTCATTTGGTGTTTCAAAAGCAATACCTTTATTTCCTAAAGCATCAAGAACATCTTCAAATGTTTTAGTAGTAGTAATAGCATCAGGCATATAAAAATGTTCTATATTAAAATTATTAATTATATCATCCATTCCACCAATATGATCCTCATGAGCATGAGTTCCAAAAACATATTTAAAACCAGAAACACCCAAATCTTTAAAATATTTAACAAGTTTCTCTCCATCCTCATTATTACCAGCATCAATCAAACTATACTCATTATTATCATTAATCAAAATACAATCAGCCTGTCCAACATCAACAAAATAAATCTTTAAATTATCCCCATCAACATTTATAGTTTGTTTAACATTAGTAGTGGCTCCATTCTTAATATTTTGACTACTACTATCAAAATGGTCTGTATAAAAATAACCAACAGCTACAAACACCAAAACCAATAAAGCTTTAATTAAGCTTTTTTTCATACTCTTACTCATATAATTATATTACCTCTTTTAAATAATATTTTTATAATTAAAAATAACTATAACATATAAAATTATTTATATTTCCTCTTCAATTATTTTCTTATCAAATTTTATCTTCCAAGCATTAGCCCCATCTCTTGATCTAATTATAGATATCTTGTCATCTACCACTTCAAGAGCACAACAATTTTCAACTCCGTATACCTCTTTAGATGTATTTTCTAAATCACTATATAATGATTTTTTCTTATTATCATCAGCATTATAATGTGGACAAAAACTAATATCAGTAAATCCAAGCCCCTCAATAAAAGTGTATTTATCACTTTCACCTCTTAAGATCAAAGAATCAGAATATCCTTCTTTAGATAACATAATTCCTCCAGCTGAAATACCAACAAGTACAGTTCCATTATCATATGCACTCTTAAGTAACTCATCAATTCCATAAGACTTTACAGTATCCATTAACTTAACAGTATCTCCTCCACCTATGTAAATAATATCCGCATTACTTATTTTATTTTTTACAATATCCGGATTATTTATAATATTCTTCTTCTTTAAATAAGCACATTCACATCCTAAATCTTTATATATTTTTTTTATTAAATCATAATAAGAATCAGAATATGAACTAGCAAGTCCGATAAATAGTAAATTAGGAATAGTCTTACCAGCTAACTTAACAATCTCTTCATCTATACCTTTAGTTTCATAACTAGTATTACCTTTACCAATCTCTCCTCCACCTATTAAAACTAACTTTCCCATAATAACCCTCCTAATAAATTTAAATTATCTCTTCAACTTCTACTTTTGTATTTAATTTATTATCAAAAAACTCTGGTCTTTTTGCAATATATTCAGCAAGTTGAACAGACTTAGCAAAATAAAAACCATCAGCAATTCTCTCATCTAAAGTAAATGTTAAATCACAATACTTTCTACCGTCAACTTCCTTTATTGTCCCAATAGTAACAATAATAGAATTAGTACCATAATCATTTAAATGATGATAACAAGAATTAGCTTTAATACTTCCTAAATTACTAAAAATAATAGTTGAATAATTAGTATCTCCCTCAGTTAAAACTTTAGGACTCCACCCATGTTTATCTAAAAAGAAAACAAACTTTACAATTAAACTTAAAAGCCATCTTGGTAATGAAGTAAGACTCTTTAAAACTCCATCCATAGAATTAGTTCCTTCTTTTCTAACTTTAAACACATCAACAGAAAGCTTTTTACTAAACGTTTTTAAATCATCATCAGGATTTAAATCAACACTAATAATTCTTTCTTCACCATTATCACTCATTTTATTTTTCGCAATAAAAGCAAAATTTATTTTATTTCTTTCATATAATCTTTTATTCTTAACAAATCTATTCAAAGCTCTTCTATTATAAACTGTCATTCCAACAATATACATCAAAGCATGAAAATATGTCATCTTAATCTCACTAGCATTTTTTTCATTATATTTATCAACATATGAAACAAGCTCAGTAACATCAAAATTAGATGTATAAGAAACCTCCGCTTCTACTCTTTTTGGCATTATATATGGAACAATTGCTTGAATTGTATCCTTAGGTGCAATAAACTTTGCATCCTTTCTATCTTTACTAAATAAACTCATTATTTGCCTCTCCCATTCTTCATAATAAATTCTACCACCCTAACTAAAATTATAGCATATATAACTTTTAAAATAAAATAACAAATAAAAAGTAGTTAATAATTATTAACTAACTTCTCTTTGTATCCAAAACATAATAACATTAACTAAATATTTAACTTCTATTGAAGAAAGTTCTCTACCCTTTGGAATATGATGAATTTTCTCAATACATCCACGACAACACGTTCCAGTAGCATGTTGAGCAATAAAAACAGGATGAGTCTGCTTCATAGGAGTTTGTTTTCCATCATTCTTAGGATTACTAGAAGCTACCCTACTTTCTAATATCTCATAAGCATCCTTACTAATCTTATCAAGTCCCTTATCTAAAACATAATCCTTCATCTTATTATTTAAATGAAAAGAACCCCTAAACTTAGAATTAGAAAGACTATCTAATAATCTATTAATATCCGAACACTTAAACAAAATATCACCAATCCCTAAAATTTAATACTTCCCTTATCTTAACCTTTAATTCATTATAAGTAGAATTACTATAACATTTAATAAGAATTCTAATAAAATCATCTAAAAATTTCTTAGTCTTTTGAGTCATATTCTTAGACTCATAAATAAGACTAATAATCTTCTTATTTTGTTCCTTTAACTCTAAAATACTAGTAATATTAGCCTTATCTAATATATCAAATAAATTAATAATTAAATTCTTCTTATCTTCATTACTATATTTACGTAATAACTTTTTAAATTCACAGCTTAATTCCTTAGAATAATCACTAAGTTCAGCCTTAACAAAATCATAATCATTACCAATTTCCCAATAAACAATATTATGACAATAAACAGATTTAACACTAGCTTTTATTACATATTCATTTGCATTATTAAGACACATTCCTACAACTGAATAATCAGGTATAATATGTATATATTTTTTCTTTAAATGCTTAAAATTAACTGAATTAAACTCTTCATCAAGTACTCCAGGACCATCCAAATTATAAACAAACTTTATTTTTCTCTGTACAAATATATTTGCATACATAGAAGCAACCATAGCAAGATTACCACCTTTAGAATGACCTCCTACTAATAATTCACATCTAGAAAAAGTAAAAAGTCTATTTAAATAAGCAATAGCTTTTTTATGTGTTTTTGTAGGAAATTCATAAGTTAATAAAAAGTTCTCCTTCCAACCACTAAATAATGCATTAGTACCCTCAAAAGCAACAAACACTTTATTTTTTAAATACTCAATACTAACAGCACAAAATTGAATATCCTGTGTCTCATCAATACTAAAATTATATACTAAACAATCCTTATAACGCTTAGTATCCTTTAAATAACCTAAAAGTTTATTTCCTTCCCTAACAGCTAAAACATTATTATCCTTCTTCTTATATATACCTACATTAACCCTACCTAACTCTTTTATAGTCATCCTACTCTTCTTAAAACATAATTTTAAATCAGCATAAACCAAAAAAGAAAATATAGTAGCATCTACTTTATTAAATGGTTTCTCTTCAAAAGAATAAATTCCATACTCATCAATATAATCATATACATTCATAAACTTCACCTACTATTTAATTATACACTAAAATTAAAATAATTACTTCCCTCTTCTTTTAATAATATCATCAGTTTCTAATCTACCTACAAGTAAAGAAGAATCATCATAATGCCTCAAATTATTTTGAATTACCTTTTTCTCATCATAATTAGCATAACAATACTTACAAAAATGTTTACAAGTATTATATTCACCTATATCAACCATCTGAACACAATTGCATTTATTTTCTTTACGAGCCTTCCAACCTTTATAGGTGTTCCCAGTAAGTTTAAAAGCAAGAGTATGCGATAAACAATCTCTCTTAATAAAACCATATTGAACTAAATCATTATCCTCAAAACAAGTCTGAACAGTCATATTATGTTTAGTTGCTATCTCACTAAAACCAATTCCTATAGATTTATAGTCAGTTGATGTAAAATCTCTTTTCTTAAGACTAGACTGATTATTTAAAACATTCTTATAATCATCAATAAAAGAAACAATAATATTATTAACATACCCATCAAGTAAATTACATAATCTCTCAAACATCATTAAGTGATATGAAATATTATATTGCTCACTAAGAAATATTGGATCATATCTTACATAAACATTCTCAATACCTATCATTTCAGATATCTTTTTAACACTTTCAATTACATCTTTCTTATCAGGTACTCCTGGTTCTATATCTTTCTTATAAGGAGTAATAGTAATATGAAATATTATTGGGCAAGTAATCTCATTTAAATATTTAAGTATTGGTTTAGGATTCTTAGTACAAAAAAGTATTAAATCAACATCTTCAAAATATATTCTACTAACTAATTTCTTATTAAAAGGATTTCTAACATCAACATATCCTTCTCTATATCTATTAATAAACCAATCACTATAAAAAGCAACTATATCAGTTCTCCCACTAACATTTAATATCATATAATTCTCCCATCACAAATATCTTGTATTATATTACTATTCTTCGATAAAGATGCCTCCATAAATTCTGCATAATCAAAATCATTATCAAAAAAATTAATATCATCATATTTAATGTTTGAATTATATGGTTTCAACCAATATTAATCAGATAATGATAATTAAAAAGCTTTTTCCAACAATTCACATGGAGCAGTTATATTTAATCTATGTAATAATAAATCTAGCCTATCCCTCCAAGATGAAATTTTTCTTCCTTTAAACCATTCATTTAAATGAGTTCTAAAAGAAGTCTTATCAAAATCATCTTTATTATAAAAACAATTTAAAATATAAGGTGAATATTCAATATTATATATATCGTAAATATCAGTAAAAACACCAGTTGCAGAATCATATCCTGTAGACAACACTTCTATATTTTTATTCATCAATATATGTTTTATAAACGTCATCTCCTTAATTTACAAATAAGAAAAAAATATTCAAATTTAAATTACACACTAAACTCTATTTCATTGAATCCAACTAGTAATTTTAATAATCGCATTTTGAGATTTAAAAAAATTAGATAAAAAGTCATTTTTTGAATTTTTGTAAAAAAACAAATTATAATTAAACCTTTTTTTATCCTTTAATTTTTTTAATTTTATTTTTTCTTTCCTACGAATATTTCTCATAAATAATTTATGTTCTTCAAAGTATATTTTATAATCTGATTGTATATTATAAATTCCAACATTAGTCATCAAAATATTAATCATATTTTCATGACAATTTCTTATTTTTTTTCCACTTCCACATGAACTTTGTACTCCCATATTATCTGTATTATTTGTATTTATAATATTACCTGTATTTCAGGCTTTTCCAG
>CAKPBJ010000021.1 GCA_934140575.1 uncultured Bacilli bacterium
AAAGAAAGGTATAAATTGCATTATACCATTGAATACCAATAATTAAATACAAATTGCATTTAACTATTTAACTAACCGTAGTAAGATACTTAATTAATTTAATAAAAAATATTCTTGATGAATTACTTTTCCATAAATATTTAAAAGTAGTATCATATAAAGGTGAAATAAATCTAGTCATAAAACCTCCTTTCATTTATATTATTAGAAAGTCAAATTTATTTTTACGAAAAAATCATAGAATATATTATAAATGACTCTTCCTTTTACACTAGTATTTTTTATAATAAATGTTATAATATGACTATAAACATTAAGTAATGGAAAGGATGTAGATGGCCTATAAAAAAATGTGTAATTATAATGAATCCTGAAAGTGGAAAAAAGAAAAAAATTACATCTTATGAAGAGTTCTATGATATTTTAAGAGAGCATGGATATGATACTGAAATAATATTTACAAAAGCCAAAGGTGATGCCTGCAAAATAATTCAATCTCTTCCAGATGATGTTTCTCTTGTAGTAAGTGGTGGGGGAGATGGAACATTAAATGAGATTGTAACTGGAAATATAAAACGTACAAACCCTTTAGTAATTGCGCCACTTCCTATGGGAAGTACAAATGATGTAGGAAATATGTACGGTTTAAATAAAAGTGTCTATGATAATCTAAGAACATTACTTGATGGAAAATCTAAAAAAGTAGACGTCTGTTTTATTAATAATACACCATTTGTTTATGTAGCATGTCTTGGTGACTATATAGATATGGCTTATAGTACTCCTAGAAGTTTAAAAAAGAAATACGGAAAAATAGCTTATATAATGTATGGTATAAGACAATTAAGAAACAGAATAAACAGATACCACATAAAATATAAAATAGATAATAAAGAATATAATGGAGAGTATTCATTTATATTTATTTCAAACTCATCACGTATTGCAGGACAACCTGATGTATATTATGATGTGAAATTAGATGACAAAAAATTTGAGGTAGCATTTGCCAATGTAAAAAATAAAAAAGAAATGTTAAAAATGCTTGTTTTAGTTCAAACACTTGATGTAAAAGACATTCCAGAAATAACATATTATAGAACTGATAACCTAGAAATTGAATTCCAAGATCCACCAAAAACATCTTGGTGTATAGATGGAGAAGAATATAAAAGTAGTTCAATAAAATTTAATTTTAACGTAAATCAATGCATGAAAATGCAAGTACCTCAAGAAAATATAAAAAAAATATTTGAAAAATAGTGAGGTGTAATATGTCTAACAAAAATAAAAAAGCAAATAATTATATTCCAAAAAATAAAAAAACATTAGCAGTTTATTTAACTTTAAGATTTTTAGTAACTGTCTGTATGGTTGCTCAAAGTATTCATGGTAATTGGAACAATGTATTACTATGTATATTAACATTAATTTTATTCACAATACCAAGTTTCGTTTCTCATAAATTTGAAATAGAAATGCCTGATACTCTAGAAATAATAGTATACTTATTTATCTTTTCTGCAGAAATACTAGGCGAAATTCAAAATTTCTATGGAATAATTCCTTATTGGGATACAATTCTTCATACACTAAATGGTTTTTTATGTGCAGCTATCGGCTTATCATTAGTTGATATTTTAAATACTAATAGTGAAAAATTTAATTTAACACCAGGCTTTTTAGCATTAGTTGCATTTAGCTTTTCAATGACAGTAGGAGTAATGTGGGAATTTACAGAATTTGGTATAGATCGTTTCTTAGCTAAAGATATGCAAAAAGATAGTATAGTAAACAAAATATCATCAGTAAAAATAAATCCAACTGGAGAAAATAAACCAATTATCTTAAAAGATATTTCTAAAACAGAAATATATAGTAATAATGGTGATGAAGTAACTATTATAGAGAATGGTTATCTAGATATTGGCCTAATTGATACAATGAAAGATTTATTTGTAAACTTTATCGGTGCAACAGTCTTCTGTATTTTAGGATACTTATATATAAAAAATAGAGATGGTTATAAATTCCTAGAAGGCTTTATCTCTAAAAAGAAAGTAAAAAATAATTAAGTCCATATAGTATAGGACTTTTTATTTTAATATAACATCTATTCAAAAATATATAAATTTATGCTATTATTATAAGGTAAGGAGCATAGAAGTATGAATAAAAAAGAAGTAACAACCAAAAAAAAATCAGATGATAAAAGACTAGTCATTAAAATGACTATGTGCCTTGCATATTTAATTATAATAACTATCTTATTTGTTTGTTCATACAGAATTTTTGAAGAAAAAAACAATATTGTATCTTGGTCAGATGTTGAAACAGTAGAAGATTACACATATATAAAAATATATAAAATGTCAGAAAAATTTGCCTATTATCAAGATACTAATATAGGAATACATTTTGTAATAGAAAAAGAAGAAACTGGATTATGGCACACGTATTTAATTGCCATAAATGAAAAAGACTATAATAAATATAAAGCAATTATTGACTACACATATGAAAGAACTACTGAAGTTCCAGAACCAATTACAGTTTATGGTTATCCAGTAATTACTAATAATACATTAAAAAGTCTTGCTATAAAAAACATAAAAAACTTTGTTCCAGCAGAAAATGAAGTTCAAATATCTGAAGATAATTATGATGCATATTTAACTAATAGCTATTTAGATACTACAAGGAGCAAAGAAAATCAATTTAATATAATTTTGTTTATATCCTTATTACTATTATTAGTAGTAGTTGTTCTATTATTCGCAACAATCCTTAATAAAGATAAAATAGTAGATAATATTGATGATAAAATAGAAGAAGAAATAAAGAATACTAAAAAAGTATTAAAAAAGAGGATTAGATTTAAAAGAAAAAAATAAAGCTATTCATAGTTTTATTTTTATTTACTTGAAAAAAACGTACTATTCTCTAATAAAAATTAATATTTATTCTTTGTTCAGTGTGATATAATAAAAGATGAAAAGTAGGTGCAAATATGAAATTTCAAGAAATAACAGAAAAAGAGTATAGAGAGTTCTGGGAAAATCATCCCCTAAAAACATTTTTGTCTGCTCCTGAAATATCAAAATTAAGGGAAAAATCTAATTGGACAACATATTATGTTGGTGTAAAAGAAGAAAAAAAATTAATAGCAGCAACAATGCTTTTATCACATAAAAGACATTTTGGTAAATATGAATTTTATTCACCAAGAGGTTATTTATTAGATTTTAAAAATAAAGAATTATTAGAGTTTTTTACTAATGAATTAAAAAAATATATTAAAGATAAAAAAGGATATGTTTTAAGAATAGATCCATATGTAATTTATAAGGAAAGAGATATAGATGGAAATATAGTTGAAAATGGAATTGACAATAGTGATGTTGTTAATAATCTTCAATCTTTTGGATTTAAAAAAGTTAAAACTGAAAATATGGAGCAAGTAGGGTGGATGTTTTCTTTAAATTTAGATGGAAAGACAGAAGAACAAATTTTAAAAGAAATGAAACCAAATACTAGAAATACAATCAGAAAAGCAGAAAAATTTGGAATCACCGTAAATGAAATATCATATGATGAACTTGATAGATTTCAAAATATTATGGTAGAAACCGGAGAAAGAAAAGGCTTTGGTGTAAGAAAATTATCTTACTTTCAAGAAATGTATAAACTTTTCCATGATAAAAATGAAGTTAAATATTTTATAACTGAATTAGATTTAAATGCTTATATCAAAAGACTTGAAGAAGAAAAACAAGAAAAAGAAGACAAACTAAATAGTCTAAGTGACGCTAAATATAATGATGGTCAAAAGAAAAATTTAACTAACGAAATTGCATCAATTGATAAAAGAATAATTGATTCAAATAAGATTAAAGAAGAAAGTGGTAAAGATGTAATTACATTATCTGGATCAATGTTTATGTTAATTAAACCAGAAGTAATATATCTATCTAGTGGAAACTATGAAGAGTATATGAAGTTTAATTCACAATATTTAATACAATGGGAACTAATTAAATATGGAATAGAAAATGGCTTTAAAAAACATAATTTCTATGGAATTCCTGCAAATATAAATGAACACCCTAAAGATTATGGAATTTATGAATTTAAAAGAGGATTCAATGGAGTAGTAGAAGAATTAATTGGAGAATTTGCTCTTCCAATTACATGGCATTATAACTTATTTGAATTAATTCATAAAATAAAAAAATAAAAGTAGTAAGGAGAAGTATTATGCATATAACATATAAAACACAAGGAACCTGTTCAAAAGAAATTAATTTTGATATAGAAAATAATAGAGTCCATAATGTATCATTTACAGGTGGATGTAATGGAAACTTAAAAGGTATAAGTGCTTTAGTTGAAAATAAAGATAAAGATGAAGTTATAAAGATTTTAAAAGGAATAAAATGTAATTATAAGGATACATCTTGTCCAGATCAATTAGCTAAAGCTCTTGAGAATATAAAAACAGAAGAATAGATATGAAGAAAAAAAGAGATTCAAATTATTTTTTAATTATAATTTTTTGTTTAATATTAGTATTATTATTAATTTCTGATAATACAATATTTGGTTCTAAAATAGACTGGCTTGCACAACATATTGCTTTTCCAGATTATTTTAGAAACTTATTTTATCGAACACTAAATCCATTTCCAAGTTTTGCCTTTTCATTAGGAGCTGGACAAAATATATATAATTTCTCATATTACGGTCTATATAACCCACTAATAATAATTTCATATTTATTTCCATTTATTAAAATGAGTACTTATATATCAATATTAAATATGTTTCTATTTATAGCACTAGGTTGTTTATTATATTATTTTTTAAAAAGTAAAACAGAAAAAAATATAGCCTTAATAATAACAATAATACTAATATCAGCTTCACCAATTCTTTTTCACTTTCATAGACATTTTATGTTTGTTGATTATCTACCATTTTTAATATTAGGTATGATAGGTACAGACAAATATATTGAAAGTAATAAATTAAGTTTAGTATCTATAAGTATATTTTTAATAATTTTAATTAGTTATTATTATAGTATAACTTGTATATTAGTATTATGTATTTATGCAGTATATAGGTATCTAGAATATAATAAAAAAATAAATTTTAAAGAAATGGTAAAGAAAGGTTCAATATATCTAATCCCAATATTTATAGGTATAATGAGTGCGGGTATATTACTTCTCCCAACATTCTATACATTAACGAATGGAAGATCAGTATCAAAAGCAGAGCAAGTTACACTTTTAGAAAAGTTAACTCCAATATTTAATGGAGATGCCATACTATATGGAAATTACTCAATGGGATTAACCGCAATATCATTAATAGCTCTTGTATATGGAATATTTTCAAAGAAAAAAGAAAATAAATTTTTAAGTATAACTTTATCAATAATATTAAATATCCCAATCTTTATTTATATCTTAAATGGTAACCTATATTTTAGAAATAAAATATTAATACCACTAATACCTTTAATAGGTCTATTACTGATAGAATTTATAACTAAAATAATAAACAAAAAAATATCTTTAAAACATCTATCATTAGTAGGAATAGCCATAGTATACTTATTTTTAATAAGTTCAAAAACAACACTAAATAATGTAACAGAAGCCTTACTATTAATGGTCGATATAATCTTTTTAATAGTATCAATTAATTTTTATAAAAAAGATAAAATAAAAAAGAAAATGTTATTACTATTACTTTTGATGACTCCAATAATTACACTTTTATCATCAAATTATCTAGAAGATTATGTAAGTGAAGAATTAATATCTGAAGTAGAAGATATAAAAACAAGCAATGCCATAAAAGATACACTTAAAGAAGAAAAAAACATTGTAAGATTTAATAACCTGGATAATACAGTATATAATTTTAATAGAATATACAGTACAAATTATAATCAAAATTCAGTATATTCATCTGTATCCAATAAAGATTATCAATCTTTTTATGAAAAAGTATTTAGAGAAGCAAAACCGTATCGTAATAAATTAATGTATTCCCAAAATAATGATATCTTATTTCAAACATTTATGGGAGTAAAGTACATATATTCAAAAAAAGGCGTTCCAATAGGATATGAAAAAATATCAGATAATGTTTATAAAAATAATAATGTAATACCAGTTTTATATGGAACATCAAATATAATAAGTGCAGATGATTTTAATAAGTTAGAATATCCAAATAATATATCTGCTTTATTAAGTGGAGCAGTAGTAAAAGGAGAAACTACTAATACAGATACAAAATTTGCAATAGAAAAATTTACTCCAGATTATGAAATAATTAAATCAAAAGGAGTAAGAATAATAGAAGAAGATAATAAAAAGACAGTTATAAGTAATAAAATTGGAAAATTAAAAATAAAACTAAACAATATAGATAAAGATGAAATACTTATAATTAATATTAAATTAAAGAATAGACAAGATTGTAAAGATGGTAAAAAAGACCAAAGAATAACTATTAATGATATAAGTAATGTACTAACTTGTAACCAATCTCATTATAAAAATAATAATAAAATATTCCATTATGTATTATCAGATAATAATAAAATAGATACTCTTAATGTTATATTAAATAAAGGTATATACAAAATAGAAGACATAACAACATATAAATTAAATTACAATTCAATAAGAAATATAAAGAAAATTCAAAGTGACTTTATCCCAGATACTACTAATATAGGTGATACTATATCTGGAAAAATAAATATGACAGAAGATGGCTATTTTGTAACAAGCATTCCTTATGACAAAGGCTTTAACGTAACAGTAGATGGACATAAACAAGAAATAACAAAAGTAAACAAAGCATTTGTTGGATTTAAACTAAATAAAGGAGAACACAACATAGTAATAGATTATCAATCTCCATATCAAAAAGAGGGAATTGTATTAAGTATTATTGGTTTAATTGGAATGATTATTTTAATAAGAAGAGATATAAAATTAACAAATAAAAAGAAAAATAAAGAAGAATAGTAAAATTTCTTCTTTTTTATATATAAGAAAATTTCTTTTCAATTGTATAATTAAAATTATATTTTAGCTTTTTCTATTGACTAAACACATATAATATATTAATATGAACATATGAACAACCATTCATATAAAAGGAGGGGTTATGAAACAACATAGTAAAGAGTTATTATTCGGATTAAGTGAATTCTATAAAATATTTGGTGATCAAACTCGTCTAAGAATTTTAGATTTATTACTAAATAAACCTTTATGTGTGAATGAAATAAGTGAAAAATTAGACGTTTCACAGTCAGCAATCTCACATCAATTAAAAATATTAAGATTATCAAATTTAGTAAAAACAGAAAAAAATGGTAAAAAAGTATACTATTCTATTTCAGATGATCATATAAAAATAATTTTAAAATATGGATTAGAACATATTTCGGAGGTAATGTAGATGAAAAAATATTTAAACGAAGATTTAATAAAAATAATAATTAGTTTAATTTTATTTATAGTATCTTTTTTTATTCAGAATGAAACAATAAAGTTAATTATATTAATATTAAGTTATATTATAATTTCATATGAAATGTATATTGAAGCTTTTAAAGATTTTAGAGAAGGCGAAATATTTAACGAAGAATTTTTAATGATACTCGCAACCCTAGGAGCCTTTTACATTCATTCTTATGAAGAAGCAGTTATGGTAATTTTATTATTCCAAATAGGGGAATATCTTGAGGATCTAGCAGTAAATAAAAGTAAATCTTCAATTACAAAGCTAATGGATTTAAGAGTTGATACAATTAATATTGAGAATAAAGGAAAAATCCCAGTAGAAGATGCTAAGATAAATGATATTTTTATTGTAAAACCAGGAGAAAAAGTTCCGTTAGATGGAATAATCATTGAAGGTGAAACATTCCTTGACACATCATCATTAACAGGTGAATCAGTACCAAGAAAAGCAAAAGTAAATGAACAAATACTTAGTGGATGTATAAATAAAGATTCATTAATAAAAGTAAAAGCCACAACAACATCATCTACATCAACTGTCCAAAAAATAATTGATTTAATAGAAAATTCCAACGAAAAAAAATCTGAAACAGAAACATTTATAAGAAGGTTTGCTAAAATTTATACACCAATTATAGTAGTATCAGCAGTTCTTTTAGTTTTAGTTCCAACTTTATTAAGCGGTAATTTTAATGATTGGTTATATAGATCATTAGTATTCTTAGTAACATCATGTCCATGTGCTCTAGTAATATCAGTACCATTAGGATATTATTGTGGAATAGGTAAATCATCAAAAGAAGGAATTTTAATAAAAGGATCAAAAGAATTAGAAAATCTTTTAAATATAGATTACCTACTTCTAGATAAAACAGGAACAATTACAGAAGGCGTATTTGAAGTAACTGAAATAAATACTTCAATGAATAAAAAAGAATTCTTAAATATAGTGGCATCTGCCGAAGAAAATTCAATTCATCCAATCGCAACAGCCATTAAAAATAAAAATAAAGAAAAATTACTTATAACAAAAAATCATAAAGAAATAACAGGAAAAGGAATTTCTTGTACAATTAATGATAAAAAAATATTAGTTGGAAATGACAAACTATTAGAATCAAATAAAATTGAATTTGAAAAAGTAAAAGCATCAGGTACGATAATATATTTAAGTATAGATAATGAATATAAAGGATATTTAATTGTATCAGATAAGATAAAAGAATCAAGTAAAAAATTAAATACATTAAAATCAGTTATTAATAATGACATTGTTATTTTATCTGGAGATAATAAAAATATTGTTGAAAGTATTTCTAAAGATTTAGGAATAGATACTTTTTACGGAGAACTATTACCAGAAGACAAAGTTAAATATGTAGAAAAATACAAAAGAAAAGGAAAAGTAATATTTGTTGGAGATGGTATTAACGACGCTCCAGTAATAAAACTTGCAGACGTAGGTGTATCAATGGGTGGAATTGGTAGTGATGCTGCAATAGAAGCAAGTGATATAGTATTAATGCATGATGACTTAACAAAATTAAAAACAGCAATAGAAATTGCCAAAATAACAGATAAAAAAGTAAAACAAAGTATAATCTTTGCTCTAATTGTAAAAGCAATTGTATTGACATTAGGAATATTTGGTTTAAGTACAATTATACTCGCTGTATTCGCAGATGTTGGAGTAACACTACTAGTAATATTAAATGTCTTAATAATATTTCATAAAAAAATAAATAAATAATTATATAGAAAGTAACTTCAAGTAGTTGCTTTTTTTAGTTATTAAAATAATTAAATTTACTAAAAAGAATAAAATGTTATAATAATATAAGTAGATAAAATTAAAAAGGATGATGCTATGAATAAAGAACAAATTAATAAAAAAATTTTAATTATGTGTACTATATTAATAATTATTATACTATTTTCCAGTATCAAATTAATAAATGTTTATGAAGTAAAAAAAGCAAAAAAAATAGTAGAATTAAAAACTACAGAAGTAGAAGTATATAGTGATATCAAATTAAAAGATTTAATTTCCAATATAAATGGAAAAATTATTGATAATAAAAAAATTGATACAAAAAAGTTAGGTAAAAAAGAAATAACTTTTGAATATATAAATAATGATAATATTAAAATAAATTATACAATAACAATTAACGTAGTAGATAAAACTCCACCAATAATATCTCAAATTAAAAATTATAAAATAACTGAAGGTGACACAACAGATATTTCTAAGACTTTATTTTGCGGAGATAATTATGATAAAAATCCAAAGTGCACAATAAAAGGAGAATATGATGTAAATACTCCAGGAACATATAATGTAACTTTTGTTGGAGTAGACTCATCTAATAATAAATCCACAAATAAAATGAATATAATAGTAGAAGAAAAACAAGAAAACAAACAGTCTAAAAATAATACTCAACAAAAGGAACCTGTATATACAGATTATAAAGATGTAATAAAAAACTATAAGACAAGTGATAATGAAATTGGAATAGATGTATCACATTGGCAAGGAAATATTAATTATAAAAGATTAAAAAAAGCAGGTGTAGAATTTGTATATATTAGGGTAGGTAGAGGAGATGGTATTGGAGAAGGTTATGTTTTAGATGAAAAATTTATAAAAAATATTAAAGGTTTTAATAAAGTAGGAATACCTGTAGGTGTTTATTTCTATTCAAACGCAAATAATAAAAATGATGCAATAAAAGAAGCAAAATGGGTAATAAAACAGATAAAAAAATATAATGTATCATTAGAAATTGTATTTGATTGGGAAAATTGGTCTAAATTTCAAGATTATAATTTAAGTTTCTATTCATTAACAGAAGCCGCCAATGCATTCACAGAAACAGTGGAAAAAGCCGGTTATAAAGGAATGGTTTATAGTTCTAAAAATTATTTAGAAACTATTTGGTATAACATAAATTCAGATATATGGTTAGCTCACTATACATCTAAAACAGATTATGAAAAAGAATATAAAGTTTGGCAGTTATGCAACAACGGTAAAGTAGCAGGAATAGAAGATAACTTAGTAGATATAAATATAAGATATAAAAAATAAGTACCTACAAATACTTATAGATACTTATAATTAAATTATTACTTTTAGTATTTTTAATAATTCCATTATACTTAAATTTACCAATCTTTTTTATACTAAAAGTATCTCCATCACGTAATTTATAAGAAATACTCTTCAAGAAATCATAATTTAAAATGATTTCTTTTTTCTTAATTTTATCATTTATATTATTTCTACCAGTATGTATAATTGAACTAATAACAGTATCAACTCTATTACTAGATACAATATGAATTTCTTCTTCATAACTTCTTTCATAGTCTTTAAAGGTATCAATAGAAATTTCTCTCAACTCAATTCTACTATTTTTTACCATAAGAAAATTTGTCTCAAAATAATTCCTAACAATATCTAAAATATATACATAATAATGTCCATCTATAATTAAAACATCTCCAAATAACTCGCCACTAATATTTAATGAATATATACTACCTAATATATCTTGATGTCTTAATTCTACATTACATACTATTTCATATAAAATAACTTTAGGAACATTTCTATTATAAATAATATTCTTCTCACTATCTTTATAAGGATAATAAATAGAATACTCATTCTTTTTTAATTTATATATAACTTCATTTAGCTCTTTAGGATCAAGAAAAAAAGTATGTTGACCATGCCTTAATCTAGTTAAATTCTTCTCCACATAATACATATTACCTCCAAGAAACATAAGTATTATAACATAAACACTTGTCTAAACATAATAAAACATATAAAATTAAATTAGAAAGATTGGTGGATATAATGATTGAATTAATAGAAATAGAAATAAAACAAGGAATAAATATAAAATTAAGGGCTATAGTATTCTATAATGAAAATGAAATATATTTAAATAATAAAAAATATAAAATAACAGACGAATTTAAAGAAAAATTATTAAGAATACTAAGTACTTGGAAAAGTCAAAGTAAAGATACAAATAAAATAGATGAAGAAGAGTATAAAATTACAATCAGAACTAAAGCAAATGAAGAAGTAATTAAAGGAAAAGGCTCATATCCACTTAATTATAATGAACTATTTAGATTATTAGGAGAATTAGAAAATGAATGATACATTAATAAGAATGAATTGCCTTGAAAATTTTCAAGAAAAATTCAAAGAGTATATAGAAGTTTTTGTAGCTTATTATGGAGAAGATAAAAGAAAAGAAATAACAGAAAAATTTTCAAATGCTTTACCACTAGCTTATACAACACCAAATGGATTATCATCATTAACAATAAATTTATGTAAAGAAAAAAGTAATGAACTTATAAATAAACTAATTTCTAATAATGAATTATATTTATCAGAAGAAACTATTTTTGGTAATGGAAACTATGAATATAATAATCTTATGCCGATAAATGCTTATTTAGAATTTAAAAAAATGTATGATTTAGGTCCAAAAGGAAGACAAAAACAAGCATTTATTGATAAATATAATAATGTAAAAAAATATATACCAGAACTTACAATTGATGAACTAGTTGAAATGGCAGAGTCAAATACAATTATGGAAAAATATAATAATTGTCCATCTTGGTTAAAAAATAATATTTTAGCCAACACAAATTTAGAAGAAATAGAAAGAATCTATCAGAATAAATTTGAAAATGCTAAAGAATTAATAACTGCAGTAAGTGGTATAAGTAGTTTAGAAGAATTTACTAATGAAAATGAAAAAATTAATAAATTTAATAAATTAGTAGAAGACTATGAGGAAACATTAAAAGAATATGATAAATTCAAACAACAATATCAATCATATTTTGATGAAGTAGAAAATAATTCTAAGGAAAATTATAGAACACGAAAAAAGTATTATAAAGAATTATTAATTAATAGTAAATTTTTATTTAATGAAGAAGAACAAGAAAAAATAAATAAATATATATCTGAAGAATCATATTTTTTAGATTCAACCATTGAAAATATAATTGGAAACTCACTAGTATCAGACTCTAATCTTGAAAAATTTTCACAAGAAAATGAAGAAATAATTAATGAGAATAATAAAGAAGAAAATTGGCGAAAAGAATATATTATAAAAGATAGAATTAAATATTTTAATGCAAAAGGTATTAACCTAGGAACCAATTATGAAGATTATTTAAATAATGATGAAGTGAAAAAAGTATGGCCAACAAAAGAACAAATTGATAAGTTTAAAGAATTAAAAGAAAAATATTATAATGAGGCAGAACAAGAGTATTATGAAAATACAAACATACACAAAAAGTTAAGAAAATTAGTAGATTCAAAAAATTATATATTACCAGATACAAATATAGATACTAGCCTATATCAAAGTGCTTTAGGAAAAACATTTGTATCGCCAAACCTAACAACTGATTATAAATTATCCCCAATTGTTTGTGTTTGTTTTAATGAGAATATAGGAATAACTGAACATTTCATAATACATGAATTAAATCATTTATTTGAACTTAGTTTTGATAGTATAGTAGATAATAAAGCAAGATTCATATGTGGTTGGGATATTATTGAAGATGAAACTAGTGAAGATACAAAAGACTATTTATCTCCAAAGCAACAAGATGATCAAAAAAGAGATTATGAGTTATTTAACGAAATAATAAATGAATTAATAGCTCAGGAAATTCATACTAACATGCGTGAAAAAAATATGCATGTTTTAGATGAAAAAAATGATTCTAGAATTAGTCATCTAACAAGTTACGAAAGTTCTTTATTTTTAGTCAGAGAATTTTATAATGAATTTAAAGATGAAATAATAAAAAGTAGAAGTAATGGAAACATAAAAGAAATTTTCGATGCAGTTGGAAAAGAAAATTTTGATGAATTAAATAGTTTATTTGAAATATACTATGAAAATTTTAGTGGAATGAAATACTATTCATTACTAAGCAGTTTAAAAGAAAAAAAAGAAAATAAAATGACTCAAGTATATTATGAACTTTTGGATAGAAAGGAAAAAATATTAGAAAATATGCGTACTGTTAGAGATTTAAAAAGTAAGGAGAATCTAAGCATATGAAAGTATTAACTATAAAACAACCATTCGCATCATTAATAGCCGAAGGTTACAAAGAATATGAATTTAGAACTTGGAAAACGAAATATTGCGGACCACTACTAATACATGCAGGTCTTGGAGTTGACAAAGAAGCAATGAAACGATATGAAAAATTAAATTTAAATTACCCAAAAGGAAAAATAATTGCCAAAGTAAATTTAACAGACTGCATAGAAGTAGATAATAATTTAAAAAGTAAGTTAAAAGAAAAAAATTATTTAGTGTATCAAGGTGCTATAAATTCAAATAAAAAAGAATATGCATTTAAATTAGAAAATGTAGAAAAAATAGAAGAGATATCTATAAAAGGAAAACTATCATTCTGGGATTATGATTATAAAAAATAAGAAAGTCAAAATAAAATGACTTTCTTTTCTATAAGAACTTTTTTAATTTTTCAATATATTTTTCCTGCATTTTAACATATTCACTAGTAATCTTTTTAACAGCTTTATTCATATTTTTATTATTAAGAAGTTTTCTACCTTCAATGATTCCCATATTAGTTCCATTTATTAATAAGTCTGCAAGTTTTGATGTACTATTATCAAAAATAGTATCTTTAGACACACCATACCAAGTCATTAGTTTATCTAATTTACTCGTATCATGAATATCATCAGTACAAAAATCTCTATACAAATCATCAATTTTATTGGCAAGTTCTTCATAATCATTTTTTTGATTTTCTAGTAAATCATTAAAATCATAATTGTCACATTTTTTTAAAATTAAATTTAAAGCATCAATTCCCATACAGCAACCTTTATATAATTCATCTAAAACATTTATATCATTCTCCATATTATTCCTCCTAATAATAGTATTTATAAAAAAACAATATTTATACTTATTATTGACAAAAACCTAATCGAAAAATAAAATTATATTATGGTTCAAAAAATATAATAAAAATGATATAATATACACGATTTATATCACTAATATAGATTAGAAGGTGAAATTATGAAAGAAAAAGTTGTTATTGGAATGAGTGGAGGAGTAGATTCAAGCGTTGCAGCTATTTTATTAAAAGAACAGGGCTATGATGTTATTGGACTATTTATGAGAAATTGGGATTCACTTGCAGATGGTGAACTTGATGGACCTACAACTTCAACAGGTCAATGTCCACAAGAGGCTGACTATGATGATGCAAAAGCAGTATGTGATAAATTAGGAATACCATTACATAGAAAAGATTTTGTAAAAGAGTATTGGGACTATGTATTTACATATTTTTTAGATGAACTAAAAAAAGGTCGAACTCCAAATCCAGATATTATGTGTAATAAGTATATAAAATTTGATATGTTTGCAAAAGAAGCAAAAAAACTAGGAGCTGACTATATCGCAACAGGACACTACGCCAGAATTAAAGATGGCAAATTATTACGTGGTGTTGATAGTAACAAAGATCAAACATATTTCTTATCTCAAGTATCAAAAGAACAATTAAAAAATGTTTTATTTCCAGTTGGTGATTTAGAAAAACCAGTAGTTAGAAAAATTGCAGAAGAATATGAATTAATAACTGCTAAGAAGAAAGATTCAACAGGTATATGCTTTATAGGAGAAAGAAACTTTAAAAACTTTCTTAAAAATTATTTACCTAATCAACCAGGGGATGTAGTAAATATAGAAACAAATGAAATAATTGGAAAACATATTGGACTTATGAATTACACAATAGGTCAAAGAAAAGGATTAAATATTGGTGGAACAAAAGACAAAATGTTCGTAGTAGGAAAGAATTTAGAAAAGAATATTTTATATATTTGTCTTGGAGAAGATAATGATTACTTAATAAGTACATCATGTCTTGTTAATGAAATTAATTATTTAGGAGAAAAAAAATTAACAAACGTAACAGCAAAATTTAGATATAGACAAGATGATATTCCTGTTGAATTAGAGTGGTTAGAAAATGGAGAGGTTCTTGTAAAATATCCACAAGGAGTAAAATCAGTAACACCAGGACAAGCATGTGTATTCTATAATGATGAAGAATGCTTAGGTGGAGGAATAATAAAAGAAGTAAGAAAAAACGATAAAAAACTATGGTATCTATAATAGGAGGAAAAATGAAAAAAATATTAAGTACTTTTTTAATAACATTAATATTACTAATTGGAGTAACAGGGTGTAGTACAAAGAATGAAAATTTAAATGATGCTGAGAAATTCAAACAAGAATATGAAAGCTTAAATAAAAAAAGTAATGGCGAAGTAAACTACAATAAAGTATCTATTTCAAAAGATAATCCAATAGTTTATACAACACCTAAAAAGATTATGGAAAAAATTAATAATGGAGATTTATTTGTAGTTTATATTGGAACAAATACAAGTATTGAATGTCGTCAAATTGTAGAAAGTCTATTGGAATCAGCAAAAGAAAAAAATGTAAATACTATTTATTATATAGATATAAATAAGTATGATGTAACAGATTTAGAAAAATTATTACAATCAATTAATAATAAAGAAGAACAAGAAATGTTAGCATCTTCACCAAGTGTAATCGCAATATCTAAGAAGAAAATAGTTGAAAGAGAAACAGGACTTACAACAGAACAAAATCAAAAAAAATACGCAAAGAATGAATTTAATTGTTTATTTAAATGTTTAAGTGAAGAAAGTACAACTTGTCAAAAAAACAGTTGTTAAAAAAAGAATCAAGGAAACTTGATTTTTTTAGTTAAATAATTGATTTTTATAAAATTATTTATTTGCTAATTAATATTGTAAATAAAATAAAAAAACATCTAAGAAAAAAATATAAATCATCTTAGAAATAATATATGAATTTAGTAAAAGTACGA
>CAKPBJ010000022.1 GCA_934140575.1 uncultured Bacilli bacterium
GTACTTTTACTAAATTCATATATTATTTCTAAGATGATTTATATTTTTTTCTTAGATGTTTTTTTATTTTATTTATAGATTTATTCGAAGATATACTATTTTAATAGTATTCGTTTTTTTACAAAATAAAAATTATTTTAAACAGATTAATTGCTTGATACATATTAAATAATAAGTAAAAGTGTTTCTATGTACTTTGATTTTTTAGACATAGTATTTTTTTAAAGTACAGTAGAAAGGGTTTATATATTAATCTGCTTAAAATAACTTCTATTAATAAAAGTCATTTTGAGAATAATGATCAAGTAAACTAATTTAAATAAAGTAGAATCAGATAAGAATTCATTTATCATTATTCTCAAGATAATTTCTATCACTTAGAAATATTTTGCAAAAATCTTTTGATTTTTTCATAATTATTGAAATCAATATTAAGAGATTTATTAATTAAACCAATTAACTCTTCCCTATTTAAGTTCTTACTATAACTATTATTAGACAGTGCCTTATAATGCTTATAATTATCAAAATCACCATTTGTTTTTTCAATAATATTGTCTTTAGAACAAACAAAAAAAGCTAAATCTAGATGTCTTAATTTATCAAGAACTTTATCATAAGAATTAATACCAAATGATGTACAATTATTTATATATTTATATTCAAAGAGATACCATAATATTAATGCATCATCACTGTATGTCTTATAAAATATTCCTTCTTTAATAAGAATTATTGAATAATTATAATGTTCCTTATACATATCATATATATCTTTTGATTTCATAAACTTAATTCCCTTCTTCTAGAAAAAATTTATTCTTGTATACAAAATTATTAGTAGTTGATACTTTAAAATAGCCATTATAACTAGCAAGAGATTTCTTATAAAAATTAATATTATTTTTTCTTGCTTTTCTTAATTTTCTTTTTATTTTCTTACGTGTTTGGTTGTTAAGTAAAATAACTAGTTTCTTATTTTTTAAAATAAACTTATATCCTAAAAAATTTACTCCACTCTTTAAATTATAGATTTGAGTTTTCTTATTAAGAGATAATTTAAGATAAGATAACTTTTTATTAATTAAATTTAAACATTTCTTTAAATACTCTTTATCATGATGAATTAAAATGAAATCATCCATATACCTAATGTAGTACTTAATGTGAAGTTGTTC
Source organism: uncultured Bacilli bacterium (assembly GCA_934140575.1). Taxonomy (GTDB): domain Bacteria; phylum Bacillota_I; class Bacilli_A; order RF39; family UBA660; genus UBA3789. The sequence goes on from CAKPBJ010000022.1 coordinate 1,179, forward strand.
CTTTATATAATGATCGAGTTCATTTAAATAGTAAATTGCAAGTAATTGACTTGTTTCATTACCAATAGGTAGACCTTTTCCTTTACGATATCTTGGTAGACTATATAATTGCTTTTTTTTTGCCTCTAAATCATAAATATTCATATCTTCTAAGTGAGATACTTCCCTACTTATAGAACTATCTATTAAATCATTTATATAATCATTATTGGTACTGCTAATTATATTTATTAAAACTTTTAAAATATCTTTATCAAAATTTTCATGAGATAATTTATTAATTAATATTTCATGATCAATATTGTAGAAGTACTTACTAATATCACATTTTAAAATATAAACATTATCATAATTCTCCTTAATAGAATTAATATATTTTTTCATATATCTAATTCCTTCTTTAGAACCTTTCCCAGTTCTTGTCGCAACATTTTGTTCAATTAACTTTCTTGATAAAGTTGGTATTAAAACATATTTGCTTATTAAATGATTGACTATTTTATCATACATTAATTCACTCATTATAATTCTATACTTAGGCTCTTGAATTATAAAAATATTATATTTAAGATGATTATAATGTTTATTCTTTAATGTATTATATATTTTAACTATATTAGATGTTTTAGTTAATTCAAATCTTACTAGTTTTGCTTTATGACATGTATTTTTATAGATACCATCGTATACATCTTTTATTTTATTAATAGAAACAATATCATCATAAGAAATAATATATTTATTCATTTACAAGCCTATATTCCTTAGAATCTTTTTTATAAACATATTTCTTTAATGTTGCATTATCTAATACTTTATTTACTGTTTCTGAATTATAATAATCAAGTACTTTACCATCTAAGTCATAGACAATATTATTTTCAATATAACCTTCTTTAGTAAACATAATAATATTTTTAGAATTATCATTAGAATAACCATATAATTTAGAAATATATTTTCTTGTAGATGTATCAATATTATTATTTTTTATATTATTGTATAAATTGTATACTACTTTATACTTTACAACATTATTCTTTGTTTCTTTCTTAGTATCAGATAAGAAAGATATTGTGACTAGTACAAGTATTATTATTAAACTTATAAATATTAATTTTTGTATTTTATTCATTAACAGTCACCTCTTTTTTTCGTAATGCTTTAGTCATAGCAATTATTTCTGATAAAAAGTTACCTATAACTATATATTTCTTTTCACTTATAATTTTCTTATCATGACTTATGTTTATATAAAAATTTAACATTGATATAGATATTAATAAGTCTTTTAAGTTTTTATCTTTTATTCTAATTGAATCATTTATGTTATATGAGTAGATATTTTTTATTAATTCATAACAAGTTTTTTCTATGTTATTTTTTAATACTACTTCTTTTTTAGGATAATCTATTAAGACTTTATTAATATAGTTTATTGTTTTATATGATTTATCTAATATTTTGAAATTTGTTTTCATATTGTTTCTCCATAATGTGGCAAAAGAAACTAAGATGATATTCTTGTTGATTCTTTTCCACTGATATAGCAATAGTTAATTAATCTCTTGTTAAATAACGTCTATACCTTGTTTTTAGCACAGTGGCATGGGACTAACCTTGTTTCCAATCTAGATATGATTATTGCTAATGCAACTACTTCCTCTAAGTATCAGCCATGACCAATACTATGCGGTTCATTAGTTATAATAATTACTAATTTGTAGTAGGAAATTGGGCGAACGCCGTAGCCGTTACTAGTGTTGTTGTTCGTAAGCTCACCTGAAGAATTCACGTTGAACTCGTTAGCATTACCCCAATTGTTGAAGATGGACGGCGACATGCGCTCATCTGACCACTAATTAGATTAGTCCCAAATTTTGGAAATTGGGCGAACGCCGTAGCCGTTGTTGACGTTGTTCCATCCATTGAGCTCGCCAGAAGACATCACCATGAACTCGTTAGCATTACCCCAATTGTTGAAGTTGGACGGCGACATGCGCTCATCTGACCACTAATTAGATTAGTCCCGAATTTTGGAAATTGGGCGAACGCCGTGGCCGTAATCAATGCCAAAGTCCATAATCTTACCTAAAGAAGTCACGCTGAACTCACTTGCACTAAACCAGTCTGGGAAGATGGACGGCGACATGTACTCATTTGACCACTAATTAGATTAGCCCCGATTTTTGGAAATTGGGCGAACGCCGTAGCCGTTGTTGACATTACCCCATTCGTTCAACTCGCCGGTAGACGTCACGTTCAACTCGTTAGCGTTGCCATTGTTGTTGAAGTTGGACGGCGACATACGTTCATCTGACCACTAATTAGATTAGTCCCAATTTTTTCAGTCCCTCAATGATGAGTCATTTCGGGACAAGTTGTTTTCTCTTTTTATTATTCAATAACATACGGATCCTCCTTCGTTCCTGAACCTGTGAACTGAAGATTTGAAGAATCTAGATTGATTACTGGGCGAACGCCGTAGCCGTTGTTGACATTACCCCAATCGTCCAACCCGCCGGCAGACGTCACGTACAACTCGTAAGCGTTGCCATTGCCGTTGAAGTAGGACGGCGACATGGTCCAATAATAAGTACCGGTATATAAATAAAATAATTGATTTTGATAACTTGTTCTTGCTCCTGCCATGTTAACTTCATCTGCTGTTATTAAACCAATTGGCCTTGTTAATTTTTTGTTACCAATTGTACTATTCGTTGTTGTAAATTTATCATTAACATTTGAACATGTTAATCTTGGTCCAGTTACTCTTCCATACCATGAGTAGAACCTTTCATATCCATATATTGTTGGTACAGCTCCATATCCTGAGTTTTGATAAGTACCACTCTTTTTTGTAGATATTTCTCTATCATTACAGAATGATGAATTAATTGCTATTTTATCAGTATAACTAGATAAATTATTATTGTACCAATTTTCTAAATAATTTTTCATTGTACTATTTGTTGTGTTTGAAATAGCATTTTCAAGTGATGTTGATGCATACTCTACTGCTTTTACATTCATAGAAGTTGGACTTACATAATTATCAACATGATTCATTCTTTGAGAAGTTGATGATGCTGATGTACTAAAAAGCGTATATAGTTTATCGTTTGCATGTTTTTTGTTATATTCTGATAATGTCATTGCTTCAAGTGTTCCACTCAACTTAAATGCATTATTATTTTTATCAAATGTATATTCTGTTCCAAAATAATATTTTGCTGTTGCAGATAATCCTGAATAAGTAAATGCATAAGTCCATTCTTTTACCTCATTTGTACTAGTATCTCCATACATGTATCCAACATAAGCATTATCACTCCATCTAAAATTAAACGCACTATTTCCAACTTGTCTATTACTGCTTGATTCACCATTTGCGTGAGGAGTTGTTCCATCATAAATTAATCTTACTGAATTATCTCCATTTATTCTTATAATTCTCCAATATTTATTAGCAAACTTAACGTAGTTTCCTCCTACTATTCCCCTAAAATAATAACTTATTCCTTCATCATCAACTGTTGAATATAGTCCAGATTCTGAATTGTCATAACTTAAAATTGCTGACGTATAATTATATTTAGTTAATGTATATGTAGTATATTGTGTTGCTTGATCAGTTGAAGATGTGACTGATGACAAAAGATATAATGTATCACATGATGTACTAGTACTTCCACATGTATAATATGTTCCATTAGAATAATTTTTAGTTGTTGGGTCTACTAATACAGCATTTTTTAATACATATTTTCCCGTTGACTCTTGGAATGTATACCCAGTATTTGTATCTGTTACTTGTGAAATATAAATATAGGAAGATGCTGTTGCTGTTGATGTTTGTGTTGCATGTATCTCACTATATTTTATAGCTGGACTAGTTGTATTAAAATTTGGGTTACCTTTACTAACTACTTCTTGTTTTGCTTGTTCAACATTTGTATTTTTTTGTTCTGTTGCGATTATACAATCTGAGAAATTAGTTAGATTATTCTTTTCACACCAACTTTTATGTCTTATAGTTGTACTCTTTGCAGTTACATCAGAAATATTTCCTGCAATATCTTCAACATAAACTGTTACTAAATAATCTCCTTCATCTAAACTTGTAAATGTATAATTAGGAAATTCACTTTCTACATAAGTGGCTCCACTATCTTTACTATAATAATATTTATTAATACCACTAAATGAATCTTTTGCATTAACTTTAATTGTCATAGTATCATCATTTGGTTCAAGGGTAACATTAGATATAGTAGCCTTTTCATTATCAACTTTATATTTATTACTACATCTACTATATTCATTACCACTATTATCAACTGCTTTGAAACATGCTACTTGATAGTCTTTATTATTTGAAAAAGTAATATTATATTTATTATTTGTTTTTGTTATGTCTTTGTCAGGTACACATTCACTTTCTGTTGTTATACAGTATTTTGCATATGATATTTTTTTATCATCTAAAATCTCAAAATTTAGTGATAATGTTTTGTACCAATCCTCATTTCCTAATTCATGATTTCCTATATCATATTTAACCCTTGTACCGTTTCCAGTACCATCATCTTGTACATAATTAAGTGTAAAACTTAATTTTTCCTTTATATCATTTGGAGCATAATTATTTCCATCTTTATATTTTATTTCTATTTTTAATGTCTCTTTTGAGTTCTTTTTTAATAAATCTTTTTCTTTTATTTCATTCCCATCAGAATATTTTATTGTATATTCTAAATAATTTTTTTGTTCTTCAGTTAGTTCTGTTTTAAATATTTCTGTTAACATTGCATCAATCGTTCCTGAGTTTACCACATCAACGTCAAATGAATATTTATCGCCAGGACTTTCTAATGATAAATCCATCGATATTGTTGTATCGTTAATAATCTTTGCTGGAGTTGTTGCTTTGATATTTCCATCATCAAATTTTATATTTTCAAAATGAATATTCCAAGATGTTTTTGCTATATTTGCTGTTCCAGCTAATTTTAAATTGCTACTTAAATATGCATATCCTATGCCTATGGTTGACCATGCAAATAATATTAACGCAAAGATAAGTAATTTTTTACTATTTCTCATTGAAAAGTATTTGTTTATCTTTCGTTTCATGCAAAATCATCTCCTTTTAATTTAAATCTAATATATATGGACTATTTTCTTCTCCTGTGCCAGATTTTATATTTATTTCATTTTTAATTACAATTGATGGTCGTACTCCTAATTGATTGTTTGCGTTAGCATTTCCTAATATTTCTGTTTTTGAAGATGTATCAATATTTGAATTTGTATCATAACTATAAGGCGTCATTGTATAGAATACTTCTTCTTTTAAAAAGTTATTAACTAACCCTATTTCTTCAGATGTTAATAGTGCTGTTGGATATGTTAGCACTCCATTTCCATTTCTTACACTTACTGTAAACGCATCTCTTGTATTTTTACATGTTAAATCTATATCTGTTTTAGTATAATCTAATTTATTTGTGTGCCATGAATTAAATATATTTAATTTATTCATCGAATTTTCATCTTTATTTTTAATACTACCAGTATATAAATCTCTATTATTACACCATACTGAATCATCTAAATATTTTGTATAATTTGTCATATTATTTTTATACCAATCATCTATTATTTTTTTTATATTCGAATCTGTAGTATTTACAAAACTTTTTTCTTTTATTGTATCTATTGTTGCCCCACTTGATAGTTCATAATATTTTGCTATATTACTATTTGTAAAATCTGTTATATAAAATACTTTTGTACAATAATTTTTAGAGTCAAAACATGTATAGTGATATTTTGTTGCTAATGTATTTCTATCATTTATCCATGAACTTGATGTATAATCATCACTTAGTATATATCCTCCGGATACTACATCATATTTTACTGTATTTCCGTAAACATATTCTGTTGACTGTGTGGACATATCTATTTCTTTTTGTTGAATTTTATCTCCATACATATACCCTACATCAGTTAAGGCATTACTTGTTGTATTAAATGTTGTTATTGAAAGTAATGAATCAGTACCAGTATTTGCACATGTACCATTATTTGCTAAACCATTATATAAAAGTTTTGTTCCACCCTTTTCTGTTGTTCTAATTATTTTCCAACAATAACCAGCAAAATTAACATTATTATCTGTTACTTCACCTCTATAATATTTAATAGAAAAGTTATTATTTATTGTTTCACTCTTTATATACTTTCCTTTTCCATTTGTATTTGATGGCACTTTATTAAAATCAATACCTGTCGATGATGTTACATAATCACTTGCAATATTATCTTTTACTGCATCACAACTAATTCTTTTATATAAGTTTTTTACTGCACTACAATTTTTCTTTTTTATTGTTATATTTGAATCAATAGTTAATGTTGTTGAAAGGTAAGCATACCCTATACTTATTAAAAAAAACGATATTATAAGAAGTGTTATATATATTTCTTTTCTTGGACATTTCATATGACTATCCCTTTCTAAATTTATTATTTTTATATTAAATTTTCTTCTTCTGTTTCTTTTTTTAGATTATCTTGTTTTTTTACCGGTGATATTTTAAATGCTTTATCATTTGGTAATTTTATAATTGTTGTTTTACTTATTTCATTTAGCATTTCTTCATCTATATCACTTCTATTTTTATTTTTTATTCTATTGTTATTTATTTCTATTTCTATTGGTGATAAAGTATCTTCATTCTTTTTTAGTATAAATATTATTGCTTGATTTTGATCAAACAAAACAAAGGAGCAATTATCTGTTTGTTTAAAATAATAAATCATCTTTCTTAATTCCATTTGTGCATCTATTAAATCTTCAATTTTATTAACTAAGATAACTTTTTCACTTTCTATAACTGGCACTTTTCTTGTTTCTACTAGTACTGAGTCATATGTTTTTAATATTTTCTTTAGATTAACACTATATTTATCATCATCATTATCCTTTGTAAATCTATACATTAACTCTTGTATTAAAAATGCAATTGCTATCGCTAAAACTATAAGCGCATAATTTATATATCTATTTATAAATAGATATCCTCCAAAAATAGAAACGCTTAAAATAAATGCATCAAATAATATTAATTTTTCATTCTTTGTCATATTTATCCTTTCTGAGAAATTAGTTCAGATATAAATACACTTGGATATGCAATATATGGTATTTTTACTATAACTTTTCCCTTTATATTCTTTATTTTTATTTCAATATTATCTTCTGAGTTGTTAGCATCACCTTTTGTTATATATATTTTTTTATTATTTTTTGTTTTAATTTTTACTAATCTATGAATTATTATTTTATTATCTCTTTTATATGCGATAATATCACCTTTTTTTATTTCTTCATCTTTTGTGATTTTTTTAATAATTACTGCATCGCCCTTACTTATTTGGGGCTTCATGGAATTTGAACCTACTCCAAACATTTGATATTTAAATACTCCTGATATTAGCATTATCATTACTATTAGTATTATTGTTATTGGTATATCGTATAATTTAAATGTTTTTTCTTGAAAATCATGTTCTATCGGTTCTTTATTATACTGTTCTACTATTGATAATGTACTTATATATATCATGATTGGTAATGTTATAAGTATCATCGAATTAAAGTAATCACCTAAGTCTGGGAAAATTGGCAATATATATTTATATAAGTCCATTACAAGCCTATATACTAGTGAGCTTTTTAATCCTGATTGATATGTCAAATAACTTAAAGATATATTTTTTACGATTATTGGTAGAGCCATTGATGATATTATTTCAAAAATATTTTTAAAATTATAGTTAAGTGGTGTTCTTATTGTTATTACTAATTCTAATAGTATTAAAACTATTGTAAAGATTGCTATATGCTTTTTCTTATCTTTATTTGATGATATAAAGATGTATCTTGCGATTTCTACTGCTACTATTATTATTATGGGTGATAGGATATTTTCAAAGATTTTATTTAGCTTTAATGAGTAAGCATTTTTTAAAAATCCTGTAAAAAAACCTAATAAATACATAATTGCAAATGTTATTATTACAAAGAATAACGTATTTTTTAGTATGTCATCTTTTAACTTTGTTCTTTTATCTTTTCTATAACCATATATTAAAAATAAGTTGCTTAGTAATATAATTAGAAATCCAGCTGTAATCGTTTCTGAATATGCTGAAATATATTTAAATATGAAAAATTTATAAAAGAGTATGTAGATAAATACTACTATAAATAAAATATAATTATTTAATTCTCTTTTCATTTTTTCACCTCTTCTACACTTATATATAGATATTTGCTCTATATTTATATATAAATATAGAAGTTGCAGCCTGGATTTAGTCCAAGCTGCTATATCTATTTATTAATCTTGAACATAGTTCATTGCAAAAGTTAAATTTAATGTTTGTGCTTCTGTTGGTAATTGATTATTAGTAACATTCTTATCAAATTCGACTTTTACTTTTAATGTTTTAGTTTCTCCTGAAGCTAATTTATCATCTGCTTTTATAGCTGTTCCATCTTTATATGTAACTGTATAGTTTGTATATACATCTTGCGCAGCTGATACTCCACTTAATGTAGGTAACGCACTTAGTTTTGCATTAATACTTCCGGCATTTTTAACATCTACTGTAAATTCGTAGAAATCACCTGGTTTTGTTAAGTCAACGTTATAGTTTACTGTTGTTGTAGCTGTGTCGATTGTAGCAGCCTTTGTTGCTGAAACACTTCCACTTGTTACTTTGATATTTTCAAAGTGTACATCCCATGTAGCATTGTTTATTTTTGAAGTACCATTTATATTTAATGTTGTACTTAATGCTGAATATCCTACTGATACTGTTAGTAGTAATAAAACTAGTAATGCTAAAACAAATTTTTTACTATTTTTCTTTTTCATGATTTCACCTCCTTACTCTTATTTATTTATCTTTTTTTGTATAATTATATAAAAAAAGATGAATAATATAATTAAGATAGGCATGACTTTTTCATAATATTTGCTATATTATGAAAAAAGAGATTAAACCTTTTAATATTAACAGTTTTATCTCTTTTGACTATAATTTTGACTAATAATTGATAAAAGCATTATCAAAGAATTTTTTCTTGTATTCTAAATTTGGATGAACATATATTGATAGTGTTGTTTTAATATTCGAATGTCCAAGAACTTCACTAAGTGATTTTATATCAAAACCTAGATAACAACAACGTGTTGCAAATGTATGTCTAAGTATATGAAAAGTGTAGTCTGGCATACCCAATTTTTTTAATATTTTCTTATAGTTATAATAGAATGTTCTAGAGTCAACTAATTTTAATGAATTAGTTAGTACAAATGTCTCATCACTAATATTCCTTTTATTTTTATAATTTTCTAAATATTTTATTATAACTTTATTTAATGGAATAATTCGTATAGAATTATCTGTCTTCGCAGTATTTAACATTAATTTTGTTTTTTTAATAGAATTGATATCATTAATTTTTACTCTTGTTAATGTATTGTTAACTGTTAATAATTTAGATTCAAAATCAATGTTTGACCATTTTAATGCGCATATTTCTCCAAGTCTAAGTCCTGTGTAAAGTGATATTAGAATTCCTAATGTGTATTGATTTATATTAGAAATTGCATAATTATGCAATTTCTTTATTTCTGTATTGCTTAGTATATCCATTTCTTTTTTATGTATTTTCGGTAATTTTATATCATAGTTTAAACCTACATATTTTAATAGTGCTTTGAAAATTACCATGATTTGTTTTACTGTAGTTTCATTAAGCTGCCTTTTTTTGTCATACATAAAATCATATATCATTATCTCTGTAATCTGATTTATTTTAAAATCCCCAAAAATTGGTAATATATGCTTATTTATAATACCTGAATAATAATTAAATGTACTTGTTTTTAAAGTGACTTTATTAATTTTTAACCACTCATATGTTTTTATTTTAAATAAACCAGTATCTTCCTTGACTGTATTATGACTTATATTTAGTAATGCTTCTATTCTTTTATTCTTGGCATCCTGATACGTCTTTCCATACACATATCCATATATTTTTTTTCCGTAATTATCTTTCCCTTTTATATATCTAGCTTCCCATCTCCCATCTTTTCTGTAAAATATATTTTCACCTTTACGTGCCATATACGCTCCTCCTTTATGACTAAAATTTTGACTAGTAATTATTAAAATTACTAATTTATATTTCTCATATTTTGACATAATTTGACCAAAATTTACATAAATTGACTAATTATTATTGAATTTTAAGTTTAATTATTATACAATTTGAAAGTAAGATAGTAGTAAATAAGTTTCATAATATAGCAAATATTATGATTTTTTTTGGCAAAAAAAAGAAGAGCTTTTACTCTTCTTCTAGTGCAGTTAGTTCTTCTTCTGTTAGACCTGTAACTTTTGTGATAATAGATAATTCCATTTTTTCTTTAAGCATATTCTTGGCTATTTCTTTTTTTTCAGTTTTCTTACCAAGTTCTACGCCTTCTTTTTTACCTAATTC
>CAKPBJ010000023.1 GCA_934140575.1 uncultured Bacilli bacterium
AAAAAAATCAATCTTTCGATTGATTCTATATATCAAGTTCAAACTAAATAGTTCGAACAGATTCGTCAATGGAGCGGATGATGGGAATCGAACCCACGTAGTCAGCTTGGAAGGCTGAGGTTCTACCATTAAACTACATCCGCATATTTTTTAATCGAATCTCAGTTCTTTCCGTTAACTAAGTATCGACTAAATCAGTAGACATTTTTAATTATACTAAAATATAAGAATATGTCAACACTTTTTTTAAAATTTCTTATTTTTTTTGAGTTTTTTTAAAAATACCAGTTATTTTATCTGTTGTTTCTTCTTTTATACCTTGAATTTCCTCTACTGTTTCTTTATATGGCTTAATATAATTTTCATTTACATAATTCCAAGCGAATACTAAAGCAATACCAATAGCAATATAAACTAATATTCTCATAATCAAAGTAACAATAGCTCTTATTTTTCTATTTCGTTCTATAGTTTCTAGATGAGATACCCTTTTTTCTAAATATTCAACTTTTTCTTCTAATGTCATTTCTTCTTTATCCATGTTATACCTCTTTGTTACTATTAAATATTATTTTCTTTTATAAAGCTTACTATGTCACTATTAATTTCTTGTATTCTTTTGTTTGTTTCTAGTTCATCCATTGTAAACCATTTATAATCTATATCATTTATTTTAAAATCATTGTCTTCTAAATTTATGTTAACCTTATAAAAATAATGGTGATAAGTTTTTTCTTTATTTGCAGTTGGAGAATATTTAGAATGTACTTTATCAAATTTATATTCTAATGAAATATCATCTACATTAAATAATTTTTTTATGTATTTTTTTAGTTCATCTTCATTAACATTATTTTCCACTTTAGTATTTAAAAATAAATAGCTATTCCACTTTTTATCAAAATATTGTAGATACTTGTCTTTATTTTTAATAATTAGAATTGTATGTTTATGTTCTAATTGTTTTTCCATTTTTATTCTCCTTTAAATTTTTCAGCTACACTTTTTATTTCTTGTAATTCGAATCTATATTTTTGTTTTACATTAGGATATTTTTTACGATCTACTTCTGATAAAAACATTTCTAATGGTCTGATCCATAAGGAATTATCATCATACAACTTTCTATATATAACGTATTGCTCTTTTGTTTCTGAATCTGTTGCTACATCTTCTACTAAATAATAGTCTCCTTTAAAATGTCTATAAATACCTTTTATTTTTAAATTTCTCAAATTTATTCACCTCTATTATAAATTTATTATACTAAATTTATTTTTCTTTTTCTAGATATTGATTTATATAATTTTTATATAAAGAGTTGATTAATCTTTTATAATACTAATTTAATTATAACAAAAAAACGTAGACTTTTTTTATGTGTCTACTTTTATTTTACAACTTAAAAAATATATTAGTCTGTTGTAATGTCTTCTAAACTATAATTTATTACTTTTTTTAGGTCGTCTAATGTTACTTCTACTTGATAACCTATTTTTCCTCCACTAAAAATAAATGTTTCAAAATTAGTTGCTGATTTATCAATTACTGTTTTAAATTGTTTTTTCATACCAATTGGAGAACATCCTCCATGAATGTATCCAGTAAGTGGAAGAAGTTCTTTACTTTTAATCATTTCAATACTTTTCTCTCCTACTGCCTTGGCTGCTTTTTTCAAATCTAATTCTTTGTTTACTGGAACTACAAAAACATAATTTATTTTTGATTTAGCGACTGTTACTAAAGTTTTAAATACTTTATTTGGATCTTCATTAAGAGAAGTTGCAACCTCCATTCCACTTACAGCATTTGTTTCTGTGTAATCATAACTATTATAATTAATTTTCCTTTGATCTAGTATTCTCATTACATTAGTTTTTTCTTGTTTCTTCATATAACTCATCTTCCTTTATCTTATCAATTAATTTTTTTGGCATTTTACGTGGTCCTCTTACTGCTCGTAAATCATATTCTTTTACTTTCTTAAAAGTATATTTATCTTTGCCATACTCTTTTAATATTTTTAGAATCATTGTTTTTTTATCTGAATAGCTACTTTCTATATCTTTTTCTAAGACTTCTGTTTTATAAATTATTGCAGAAACTGGAGAACCTATATAGATGTAGACATTATCTCCTAAATTTATATTTTTGGGTTGTTTCCACTCTACTGTTTTTTTATTTTTCATATATTCAAATATATCAAAGTAATTTGGGTTTGCTGGTAGTATCCATTCATTTGTATCTACTGTATAAGTATAACTTTCATCGATTAATTCCATTATTTTTTCATCTTTTACAGTATCATCTAAAATTATACTTACCCATGATTTTTTATTCATATGGTAAGCTCTAAAAAAGCCTTCTTCATTAATTAAATTATTAATTTTATCAGGATTTAATTTTATGTTTAAGGCATCCGTTTTTCCATCTTTTTCGAAGAACTTTTTATAATCAATATTCATGATGATTCCATACCATTTTTTATTATTTTTATTTCTAAATACCCCTGTTGTTTCTTCACTAAATAGGAATTCTGGAGAGTCTTTGTATTTCTTTAAAATTAAATCTGCAATTCTATTAGACTGGTCACTTACAAATAATTTATTTATTGTACAATTTTGTTTTATGTCTTCTAATGTTTTTATAAATTCATCTCTAATATTATTTACAAATTCACCTATTTGGTTTTCTACTCTATAATTTAGATATTCATCATCTAATTCTTTATCTATTATTTTTCCTTTTATTTTATTTTCTTTTACTTTTACTATTATTTCAAAGTTATTATTTAATATAGGCTTTTTGTATTCTAAATAATTATCTTTTTTTATAAAGCCATATTCTAATAATTTATTATTATCTAGTTCACTTTTTTTAAATATTTCTTCTTCTAATGTCATGGTATCAGTCCTTTTACTAATATTCTACCATAGAAAAAAGGTGTTATACACCTTTTGTAGTATTGATTCATACTTTATTAATTATCTTTCTATCTTTTATGATAATGTAACTTTTACATTTTTCTCTTTATATTGTCTTCCTGATACATAAGATACAGTTAATTCTATTGTATCTCCTTTTTTCTTTTTATATAGAACATCTTGTATATCACTTAGTGAACTAACTTTATTTCCTTCTACTTTTGTAATTATATTTCCAATTTCTAGTCCAGCTTTTTCTGCACCTGATCCTTCAACTATACTCATAATATAGAATCCTGCAGGATAGTTATATTGATTATCTTCACTTATTATGTATCCTTGAATTCCGATTGATGCATCTGTTGTGTCTTCTTTTCCGTTCATTAATGTTTCAATAAGTTCTTTTACATCTGATATTGGTATTGCAAATCCCATACCTTCTATTGAAGCAGTTTGAGAAGATGATGATGCTGAATATTTTGCTGAGTTAATTCCAACTACTTCACCTGCACTATTTAATAATGCTCCTCCACTATTACCACCATTGATTGCGGCATCTATTTGAATCATTTTTGCTGTTTGATTATCAATTTGTACTTCTCTATTTAATGCACTTACAACACCTGTTGTTACTGATTGACCATAACCTAAGGCATTACCTATAGCAATAATTCCATTACCTACTTTTAATTTATCACTATCACCAATTGTAGCAATTTTTATTGATTCTTTTGTTTCACTATCTAAATCACTTAATTTAACTGATATTACAGCTACGTCTTTTCTTGATGATGTTCCTTTTATTGTTGCGTCAACTGTCTTTTCGTTTACGAATTGAACTGATAATTCATCAGCACCTTCAACTACGTGGTTGTTTGTTAGTATCAATAATTCGTTATCAGTTTGACTAATTATAATTCCAGAACCAGCACCTTCTGTATATTGTTTATCATTATTATAAAAGAAGCTTGGTCCATAGTTTCCTGAACTAATTAAAGATTTTGATGTTATTGCAACGATTGCTGGCATTGTATTATCTACTACTTCAGAAACGTCTGTTATATATACTCCATCAGTTGTTTTTTGTTGTGTTTCTGTATAGTTCAATTTAGCTTTCTTACCATTTGATGTATTATTTAAATTTAATAGTCCTACATTATTTAATGAGACAATTAATGCATATACAATTATAATTACAAATAATACAATAACTGTATATACTATTCTTTTATTTGTCTTATTATTTGTTTTTTCTTTTTTTGTTTCTTTATCCATATTATTTATTTCAACTTTTTCCTTTCTCATCTTTTCACCTCTTAATTTCTTTTCATACTTAATATATACTTCTAATGTGAAATTTATATGAAATTAATATTATTCTTTTGTGAACGATTAGCCATGTCTTCCGCCGCCACTACTAAATCCACCACCTGATGATCCTCCTGATGATGAATGTCCACCACCTGATGATGTATCTGATGATATAACGTAGCTTGTTGTATTACTTGTTATGAAGTTGTCTTGAACATTTGTTATTTTGCTTTTTTCTTTATTCATATATACTGTTGCTTTTGTTGCTTTTAGAACCATTTTGTTTTTCTTTATTAATATATAAATAATTATACCAGTTATTACTAGAGCAATTAACATAGATAATCCTATCATTTTTAGATAATAACTTGCTGTTTTTTGTTTTTGTAGAAATCCAGACTCATCTACATAATAATCAGTTAATTTTCCTTCATTATAATATTCTTCCATCTTATCAATGAATTTATTAAATCCCGAATAATATGCTTCGCTATGTATATCATCATATATGTAATCTAAAGTATTGCTTAATCTTGTATCATAAAAATATAGTTGAGCATTTCCAAACGAATAAGCATCAAAGTATGGATTTTGTTCATACGTATTTCTAAATAACATTACTCCATCATATTTTTCATAGTTTATTCCAAAATCATTATAATCATAAAAGTCTGTCGCAAATGTTGTATTTTGCGAGTCTTCTGTATACTGATAGTTGTCTGTTAAAATTACTATATCTATTTTATATTTTTCTGTAAATTTTTTCATTCTATCAGTTAATTTTTGTTCTTCTTCATCTGTTAAAATATTTGAAAAGTCATATACTTTTTGATTAGAATCTACTGCATATGTTTTTAGGATATTATCTTTATTATTTGTATTTATATTCCATTTTTTATTTACGCCATAATTTTTTAATTCTTCTCTATTGTAAGTTTTTACTTCTGCATTAACTGTTGTAGGTAGAAGAATATATGCACTTATAAAAGTCACTATAATTAGTGTTAATTTTAATATTTTTCTTTGCATATTAACCTCCTATCCCACTTAGTAAAATTATTATAAATATTACTAAAGATAAAATTATAAACATTATTATGGAATAGATCCATGCCTTCTTTTTATCTATTGGAATATCTCCTATAAACTCTCCTGTTTGACCGTTCATTGCGAAGATATAATTCTTTTCTTTATATTTTACATTTACCATCCAAACTGGTAAAAGTACATATTTTCTTTCTAATTCTTTTGTTACTAGGTTATTATTAGTTATCGTGGTTGTTGTATATCTGGCTGTATTTTTTTCTTTAAATGCTTCTATTGTTGAATTTTTTGCTCTTTCTTCGGCTTCTTTAAAAATACTTTCTCCTTCTTCATCGTACTTTTCTGCATAGAATCCTGAAAGATATGCATGGTTGTATTGGACCATATCTTTAAAGTCAAATGGTTCAATTGTATTCATGATTGCATTATCAAATCTGCTTGATCCGTCTACTGGAATATTTTCAAATTCCATTGTTCCTCCACGAATCAGATTATATATACTTGTTTTTGTATAGTGCCTATCTCCTGATGACCATGACGTTACAATAGTTCCTTTCATATTTATGTCGCCTTGAATATTAATATCATATAACCAAAATGGAATATATATACCTCTAATTTTTTCTATATTAGATTGATTGTTAAAATCTTTGGGACATAATGGTCTTCCTTTTGATATTTCTTGAAATGCTTTTATTGCTTGTTCTTTTTCCGTTTTAAATGGAATAATCATCTGGGGTGTAAATTCGCCTGATAATTTACTTTTTAGTATAGCTGTATTTCCACAATAAACACAGAATGTTGCGGATGTTTGTTCATCAGCAATTATTTCGGCACCACAGCTTTCGCATTTATATGATATATATTTTGAATAAGAATCTTTTGGTATTTCTTTTTTTACTTCTTTTGTTTGATTTGCGTTATTACTTTTATTAATTTCTTCTAATGTAAATTCACTGCCACAATAGTCACATTTCCATAATCCTAATTTTGGATTAAATGAGATTGAAGCATTACAAGCTGGACATTTTGTCTTTAGAGACTGTTCATTTTTTAATTCACTCATATACTCACCTACACTATTATAATAATATCACATTTATTTAACTTTTATGGCACCTTCTCTAATAATATTTAATTTTTTTTCATCTTCTACTCGAATAATTGTTGATGGTATTTGAATTTTTGTCGGACCTCCATCAATTATAATATCTACTTTTCCAGCAAACACTTCTTGAAAGTCATGTATTTCTATTCCTTCTTTTTCTCCTGATATATTTGCACTTGTTGTTGCTAGGGGGAAATCTACTGTGCTAAGTATTTTTAAAGCAATATCATCTTTTGGTATTCTTACACCTACTGTATCTAACCCAGCTGTTAATTGTTTTGGAAGACAAGCTTTTTTGTCTAATATTAATGTTAGTGCTCCTGGCATATAATTTGTTATTAATTCTTTTTCTTTTTCATTTAAACTTTTTGCAATTTTAGAAATTTTTTCTATACTGTCTGTCAAAACATTAATTGGTTTGTTTTCTGGTCTATTTTTTAAATTATATATTTTTTCTATTGCAATTTCACTAAGACAATTACAACCTATACCGTAAACTGTATCTGTTGGAAATATAATTACACCATCATTTTCAATTACTTTTTTCACCTCTTGTAATTCTTCATCATTTACTCCGTTAGTCCAATTAAATATTCTTGTTTCTTTTTCTTCTTTCATTAAAACCATCCTTCTTCTAAATCTAATTCACTTCTTGTTTTAAAAATATATTATAATTTTTTGGATTTAAATAATTATATTCTTCATTTATGAAATTTTTTACGTATATAATTATTCTATCACCTCAAGTTTATTATACTATAAAATAAGATTTATTTTTGATATAATTTTTTTTAGGTGATAGTATGAAAAAAATCAAAATGAGTAATAAGCCTTACATATTAAAGAATAAAGATTTTAAAACTATTTTGGTAAGTGTTAGGTTTCCTTTTAAAATTTTGGAAAATGATTTAGCTTTTGTTAATTTGCTTCCAAATATGCTTCAATATATGAATAATAAATATTCTTCTGAGGAGGCATTTCTTACTATTAAAAAAGAATTATATATATTAAGTACTAGGTGTGGTTATCAATGTATTGGTGAGTACGGATATTTTTATTTTGATATGGTTATTCCAGATACATTTTCTTTGAAAGATAATTTACTTGATGAGCAATTTAGATTATTTAGAGAAATGATTTATAATCCGTTAATTAAAGATAATGGTTTTTTGGATTTTGAATTAAATAAAGAGATAAATAACTTAAATATTAGTATGGATAATGCTTTAAAGAATTTTGGCCCATATCAAAATATCAGAGTTAAAGAAATTATGGATGATCAAGGAATATTATCACGAGATCTTGTTAGACATAGAGAATTATTAAATTCAATAAATGCAAAAAATTTATATGATTATTATAAAGTTACAATTAAGAATAATCAGCCAGTTGTATTTGTTATGGGAAATGTTTTTGAAAATGAGATAAATAATTTATGCGATAAATATTTATTTAATAACAGTTTTAATGAAAAAGTGTTTAATGCAGAACTTTTCTACTTTTTAAAACCTAGGAAAAAAGTTTTAGAAATTACAGAGAGTTCTAAATTTAAGGATTCTTCTATATCAATTATTTATAAAGTCAAAGATATGTGCGAAGATGATATTATTTATATTAATTGTGTTTGTGATTTGCTTAACTCTTTATCTTCTAGAATGCTTAGTAAAGTATTAAGAGATGAAAATAATATTGTTTATTCTTGTGGGGCACGTAACTATTCACATTATGGGGCTATTGAAATAATTGCACTAATTAATAAAGAAAATAAAAATTTAGCTCGTGGTAAGATTATTGAAGTTATGAATAGTTTTAAAGATAGTACAAATTTTGAAGATAATCTTAATAATTTAAAGGAAAGAAAAAAATTAAATCTAATTAGGAAACCAGATAATAAATGGGAAGTATTTCATGATTATTTTAATAGCTCATTAGATATATCTTGGACAGCTGAGGAGTATTATGAAAAGTTTGTTAATATTAAAGCCAGTGATATTTCTAAGTTTGTTGATAGATTAGTTCTTGATACTGTATATTTTTTAAAGGAGGAAGAACATGAGTAATTTTGATACTATTACACTAGACAATGGACTTAAAATATATTTGTATAGTGATACGCGTAAGCATTCTATATTTTTTGATTTTATTACTTTTTGTGGAGGTATGAGTAAAGATTTTATAACCAACGGAAATGAAGTACATTTACCTGATGGACTTGCTCATATATTAGAACACTATATTGTTGAGTGTAATGATGATGGTAATTTTTTAAAATTTCTTGGTGAAAAACAAATGAATACAAATGCATCTACTGGCTCTACTTCAACAGAATTTTATTTTGAAACTGTTCAAGACGTGGCTCTTGGTATTAAAACAATTTTAAGTGCTGTTAATAATGTTACTTTTACAGATGAAAAATTAGAAAGTTTAAAAGGTCCTATTCTTCAAGAGATTAGAGGTAAAATGAATAATAAATATTATCATTTAAATAGACTAATGATGAATGATGTTTTTAATGATATTTCTTTTAGGGATGTAGGTGGAACACTTGATGAAATTTCTAATACTACCATTTCTCTTTTAGATACTTTTTATAGAGCTTTTTATAGACCTGATAATCAATGTATCGTTGTAGCTGGTAATTTTAATAAGGAGAAAGTTCTAGATGAAATCAAATCCTTTTATAATGATAGAAATTTTGAAAAATCAAATATAGAAATGATTAAGCATAATGAAACTGATAAAGTTAATAAAGTAAACGATGTTTTATGTTTTTCAACTCCTAGAGAATATAGAGTTGTTTACTATAAGATTAATGTTTCGTCATTTAGTAATGTTGACTTATTAGACTTATCTTTTTATGTAAATTGTTTTTTTAATAACTTCTTTGGACAAACTTCTAAACTTTATAAAAAATTAATTGATGAAGGTGTTATTACTGATACAATGAATTGTGGAGTTAGACAAATTGAGAATTATATGATTTTAAGTATTGGTAACTTTACTAGTAATGGTGATTATTTTGCCAATAGTGTTATTAATACAGTAAGTAAAATGAATAGTTTTTCTAAAAAATATTTTGAATTAGATAAGAAAGGTTGCATTTTGAGTTTAATAATTAGAGATGAAAATATTTTTTCTATGATAAATCCTTTTATTTATAATCTAGTTAATCTTAATTATCCTTATCTAGATAAAGTTGATGATTTATATAGATTAAGCTATGATGATTATGTGAGTACAATTAAAAAGTTAGATTTTAGTAATTATTGTGATATTAAGATAATTGATGATGATAAAGAAAAAAAGAGAAATTAATTTTTCTCTTTTTAATGTACTATTTTTTAATTATTAACGGTTAACTATTATTTTCTTATTAAACTATTTCCTGTCATTTCTTTTGGAATTGGTAAACCTATTAATTCCAACATTGTTGGGGCAATATCGGCTAATTTTCCATCGTTTAATTCAATTCCTTCTTTTGTAATGATACAAGGAACTGGATTTGTTGTGTGAGAGGTTACTGGTTTATGTTCTTCATCCCACATCATATCACAGTTACCATGGTCAGCAATTATTATTAATATTCCACCTAATTCTTCAACAGTACGTTCATATATTTTTGTCATACATTTGTCCATATCTTCTACAGCTTCAACTGCAGCTTCATAAACTCCTGTATGTCCTACCATATCACCATTCGCAAGATTCATGATTGTTACATCATAATTTCCTACTTCTTTTAAGAAATTATCTGTTACCTCATAAACGCTCATTTCCGGTTTAAGATCATATGTTGCGACTTTTGGTGATGGAATTAATATTTTTTTCATATCATTATACTCAACTTCTTTTCCACCATCAAAGAAGAATGTTACATGTGGATACTTTTCAGTTTCCGCAATCCTTAATTGGCTCAATCCATTATTATGTAAATATTCTCCTAATATATTTTTTAAGTCTAAATCATTGAATGCATGAGGTGATAATACCGTTTCTGTTACTGGGAACATTGTAAGTGTTTTTAAATTATTTAATTTCTTAATTTCTAGATTTTTTTCAGCTGCTTGTTCTTCATAAGCTGCACTATTTGAGAAAAGTGTAAACAATTCTCTTAATCTATCTTTTCTAAAATTAAATGTTATTACGCCATCATTATCACTTAGTGGTTGACTATTGATAATACCTGGAATAATAAATTCGTCTGTTATATCATTTTTATAGTTCTCTTCAACTAATTCCTTATAGTTACTATATTTTTTACCTATTCCATAGCAGATTGCATCATATGCTAATTTTAATCTATCAAAGTTATTATCACGATCCATAGCATAATAACGTCCACTAATTGTAGATATTACCCCACCAACTTCATCTAATTTGCTTTGTAAAATATCTAAATATTTTAAAGCACTTTTTTCATATGTGTCTCTTCCATCAGTAAATACATCTACATATATGTTTTTTACATTATTTTCTTTACAAACATCTAGGATTGCTAGTAAATGATTTATGTGGGAATGTATTCCACCGTCGCTTAATAATCCCATTATATGTAGGTTAGAATTATTTCCTTTAACGTGATTTAACACTTTTAATATTTCTTCATTTTTAAAGATTTCTTTGTTTTTTATAGATTCTGTAATTGCTTGAAGTGGTTGAAGAGCAACTCTTCCTGAACCTAAGTTCATATGTCCTACTTCACTTGTACCCATTTGACCTTCTGGTAGCCCAACTGCTGGACCGCTTGCTTGTAATATAGAGTGTGGGTATTTCTCAACTAATTTATCAAAAGTTGGTTTGTGAGCATTTTTAAAAGCATTACCATCGCTTTCTTCTCTTAGACCACAACCATCTAATATACATAAAACCACTGGTTTATTCATTTTCATCCTCCTATTTCTATATTTTTATTATACCACTTTATCTTAAAAGAAAACAAATTAAAAAGAAGAGCTTTTACTCTTCTTCTAGTGCAGTTAGTTCTTCTTCTGTTAGATTAGTATATTTCTTTATAGTATTGATATCAACATTATCTTTAAGCATATTCTTGGCTATTTCTTTTTTTTCAGTTTTCTTACCAAGTTCTACGCCTTCTTTTTTACCTAATTC
>CAKPBJ010000024.1 GCA_934140575.1 uncultured Bacilli bacterium
TTAAAAAGCATTATTAAACTAAATGCAACTTTTAATAAAAATAAATTATTACTTGCATTTACTACTTTAAATAACAACGATAATAGTCTTGATTGACAAAACAAATAACATATAGTATAATAACAACCTGTTTTATAGGGGTGTTGCGAATGAAAGAAAATATGTTTATAATTAAAAGTAAATGTATCATAGTTATATCAGTTGCGTTTGTTATGATTGCAATCGGTCTACAGACAAAAGACTTATATGCAAAAACGAGTGATTATAAAATAAGCTATGAATATGTTAATATAAAAGATATGGCACAGGCATCAGTAAAAACAAAAGAAAATACATCAAGTATTATAAAAGATTTATTTACAGGTAATACAACAAGTGGAGAAGTAACAGAAGTATCCCTTCCAACGACAGGACAGCCACAAGAAGTAGAATTACCTGCCATGAATAATACAGAAGCAACAACAACTACACCACGACAAATATGGTATCTACCAACTGAATATGGTGAAATTACACAATATCCACATTATGGTCATGTTGCATATGATATAACAAGTCCGAGAACATATAGTGAAAATATATTTCCAGTAGCAAATGGTACGATATCAGGAATATACACAGATAGTGCCGGAGCAAAAATAGTAACAGTCCTTCATGATATTGACGGAGTTAAATATACATCTCAATATGTTCATTTATCACAATACGCAAGTGGATTATATGTAGGAAAACCAGTAACAATAAATGATAGTATTGGTCTTATGGGATCAACTGGTAACTCAACAGGACCACACCTACATATATCAGTTGCCGATTGTGCGTTGTTCGATGCAAATGATTCTAATTGCAGTGACTTAAATGGGTGGTTTAGATATTTAAATAAAAGACTATCACAAAACTACTATGGTTTAGGAGTACATGTATATATGCCTGGAAGCTGGAGTTCTAGATAAGGGTGATTAAATGAATTTAAAACAAATAAATAATCAAATGAAAAGTTACATTAATGAAGCATCATTCATAGGAAACAAATGTAGAAATAAATTAATTGAATTAGTAAATAAAAACTTCTTAGTAAAAATACCAAAAGAAAACTTTTTAAATATAGATATCACAATAAAAGAAAACGGAAATATAATTTATCGTGATACAGAATATAAAACAGAAGTAGAAGTTACAACAGAAGAACAACTACAAGAAAGGTATGAATCATTTAAAGAAGAAGTTGAAATACTTTTAAAAAAGAAAGAAGTAAATTTTAAAACAAAAAGACAAAATAATGAAATAGTAAATTTATTAGTAACTGTATTAATAACACTAATAATAATATTAGTAATCTACTTTTCAATTAAAGAATTATTAAGTGGTAATCTAACAGGCTTTATCTGGATAATTATAATGATTATATATTACATAATACCAAGTCTTGGTTCAAATCTAAAAAATAGATATAAGCAAGCATATAAATTTATAAAAAGATTATTTAAATAATTTGAAAAAAATAAAAATAAGTGATATAGTAAATAAGTAAATACATTGACAAAGGACATGATAAATTATCTAAGTCTAAAAGAGAGTTCATGGAAGGTGCGAATGAACAGACATTTAATTTATTACTACCTTTAGAGTAGAATTATGAAAAGTAATTCCGGATTATTCCGTTATTGAAGTAAGTAAAACAAAGGATGGTACCGTGCATAAGCACTCCTGTACTATCCTTTTTTGTATTTAAAAGGAGGAAATATGAAAATAGAAGTATTACATCACGCATCAGTAAAATTAACAGATGAAAAAACAATATATATAGATCCATATAAAATTGATTTAAAAATTCATGATGCAGATTATATCTTTATAACACATGATCACTATGATCACTATGACATAGAATCAATAAGAAATATAAGTAAAGATACAACAAAAATAATAGTTCCCAAAGTTTTAAAAGACCAGCCAAATAACTTAGTAGTAGAACCAAATAAACATTATACAATTGATAATATTTCATTTGATACAATAAGTTCCTATAATATTGGAAAGAATTTTCATCCAAAAGAAAAAGAATATGTAGGTTACAATATTCTCTTAAAAGGAGTGTACTACTATATAATGGGTGATACAGATCGAACCGAGGAGGCTGACTCTGTAAAAACCGATATTTGCTTTGTACCAATAGGAGGCACTTACACAATGAATGTAACAGAAGCAACAAAATATATAAATGACTTAAAACCAGCAATTGCTATTCCAATACACTATGGAATGATAACAGGAAGTCTTAACCTCGCAACAGAGTTTAAAAATAGTGTAAATAAAGAAATAGATGTTGAAATAAAGATAAATAGTTAGGAGAGATAATATGATAAATTTTAAAGAAGATAAAGACTTAATGCCACTTAACCATTCATGTGCTCATGTAATGGCTCAAGCAGTAAAACACTTATACCCAGAGGCTAAGTTTTGGGTTGGACCAGTAGTAGAAGAAGGATTTTACTATGATATGGATCTAGGAGATAAAGTAATTACAGAAGAAGATATAGAAAAAATATCAAAAGAAATGAAAAAAATAATCAAAGATGGAAAAAGAATTGTAAGACATGAATTAACCAGAGAAGAAGCTTTAGAAAAGTTTAAAAATGATGAGTACAAAATTGATTTAATTGATAGAATGCCAGAAGATACATTAATTACTTGTTATACACAAGGAGATTATACTGACCTTTGCCGTGGACCACACGTTGAATCAGTAAAAGAATGTAAATATTTTAAATTATTAAAATTTAGTGGTGCATACTGGAAAGGTGATTCAAACAACAAAATGCTTCAAAGAATTTATGGAGTTTGTTTTAGAACAGAAGAAGCTCTACAAAAACATCTAGAAGAATTAGAAGAAGCAAAACAAAGAGACCACAGAAAGATTGGAAAAGATATGAAAATATTCATGTTAAGTGATCTTGTTGGTAGAGGATTGCCTTTATGGTTACCAAATGGATATACATTATGGAGAACACTACAAAATTATATTACTGATAAAGAAGTAGCACATGGATATCAACATGTTCATACACCAGACCTTGGAAGTGTAGACTTATATAAAACATCAGGACACTGGGATCATTATAAAGATGACATGTTCCCAGCTATGGAATTAGACAATGAAGCATATGTACTTCGTCCAATGAATTGTCCACATCACATGGTAATATATGGAGCAGGACTTCATTCATATCGTGACTTACCAATAAGAATAGCAGAAATTGCTAATGACTTTAGATATGAAGCTGCTGGAGCAGTAAAGGGAATTGAAAGAGCAAGAAACTTTACTCAAAATGACTCTCACATTTTCTGTACAAAGGCACAAATTGAAGATGAATTTAAAGGTGTTGTAGATTTAATTCTTGAAGTATATAAAGATTTTGATATAGACGCAAATAATTGTGAATTCAGATTATCATTAAGAGATAAAGAATCAAAAACAAACAAATATTTTGATGATGATGAAATGTGGGATACTGCAGAAAATGCCTTAAGAAACGTTTTAAATGATATTGGAATAAAATATTTTGAAGCAAAAGATGAAGCAGCATTTTATGGACCAAAACTTGATATTTTAATTCATCCAGCAGTAGGTAATCCAGTTGCATTATCAACAATCCAATTAGACTTCTTACTACCAAAAAGATTTGATTTAACTTATATTGCTGAAGGCGGAGAAAAAGAAACACCAGTAGTAATTCACCGTGCAATATTAGGTTCACTTGATAGATTTATTGCCTTCTTACTAGAAGAAACAAAAGGAATACTTCCAACATGGTTAGCTCCACTTCAAGTAAAAGTAATACCAGTAAATAGTGAATATCAAAGTGATTATGCAGAAGAAGTTAATGAATTCTTAAAAGAAAACAATATTAGAACAGAAACAGATACAAGAGACGAAAAACTAGGATATCGTCTAAGAGAAGCACAAACAAGTAAAGTTCCATATACATTAATTTTAGGAGATAACGAAAAAGAAAATAAACAAATTAGTTACAGACTATATGGAGAAAAAGAAACAACTACAGTTTCATTCGACGAATTCTTAAAAATAATTAATGAAGATATCAAAAGTAAAAAAAGAAGAGATAAATAATAAAACAAGAGGGTAATAGCTAAAAATATTATCCTTTTTTATGCCTTTTTATGATAAAATATATTTATAAGGTTAGGGTGTTTTTATGAATAAGAACTTAGGTCAGTTAGAAAAACTTTTTAATGTAGAAAACTTTAATATTTATAGTGATGATGAAAATTATTATTTTTTTAGATCTCTTGAAGAAGTGGATGTAGAGTCAATAAAAAATAGAAGTATAGTTGATGAATCAGGTAAAATTACAAGATTAATTACTGATAGAGAGTTCTATGGAGAAACAACTTTTACAAAAGATAGTGATATTTCTTTAGAAGAAATGACAGAACATATAAAGACAAACTATAATAAACATACTAATTGTATATCTTTTTCTAGTAATGCGAATGTTGCCTTAGACTATGGAAGAAGTACTTATAATGATGAATATATAGTTTTAAAAGTACCTAAAAAAGATTTTGAAAAAGATACTTTTTTTGCGGGAAAATATATGTTCTTGGAAGTATCTAGGGTATTAGATGAATTTTATTCTAAGTTAGATAATGAATCAGACATAAAAAAGTATTTTGATATGATTGATAAAGCTAAATCTCAAGAAGAACTTGAAAAAATAAAAGAACAAGTCCAAGAAAATCTTTCTTTAAAGAATATAACAGGATCAATTAATTATGATGCCTTAAATGAAGAACAAAATTTATTTAAGAATAAGATTATTTTAAAAGCGGATATAATGGATAAAAATATAATTAAAAAGATAGGTAATAGTTTCTTATTCTCAACAATTGGAAGTGCTTTCTCTTCTTTAGAAGTAATTCATTATAAAGATATTAATAAAAACTTATTTCAGGCAAATGCTAATATATTAGATATTTTTGGTTTACTTCAACAAGTACCAGAAACAGATGATATAAAAGAAATAAAAAATATTTTATTAAATAAGTTAAATAATAATGAATTAAACGTAGGTTATTTATCTAATGATTATAATGTTGATAATTTAAATGATAAATTAACAATAGAAAATTTATATAAGCTTGGTAAAGGACATATTAGTTATAGTGCTGCAAAAGAGATTTACCAAAAATCTTATTCTCTTGCGAAGTCTAAATTAAGAAAAGATAAGTCAATTGATTTATTAGAGTATATATTAAATGATTCTAAATATAAGAAAACTCTTGATGATTTAAGAAGAGATACTTATGGAGTAGAAGCAGATATTATTAATAGAAAGTCAGCTAAAGACTCTATTAATATAAGTGAGTCTGTTAATTTAAAAATAAAAGAAAAAGAACTATACATTCTTGAATTTATTAATAGCTTGAGTAATAGTGAATTGATAAGAGTATTGGAAGATCCGATAGAAGAATTATATGGTTTATTAGATCTTGAGTATAATGAAAATATATCTTATGAAGAGTGGATTGCAAGTAGTATTATAGATTTAATTGATTGGGATTATTATGGAATAGAAAAGTTGAGTGACAATTCAAGAAAACTATTACAAGATAAACTAATAAAATCTAATTTTATGGATATTTATAATGATTTAAAAAACAAAGATTTAAGTGATAAAGAAGTATCTAATATGACTTTGCTTAAATTAATTAGACCAAATGAAGAAATAGATAGAACTAATAAATTTACAATAGATGAATTAGATGATTATCTTGACCTCAATAAAATTAGTGGCTCTAGGATTAAATTAAAGCCATATCAAATGGATGCTTTTAAAAATATTAATAATTCTTATAAAAACTATGATTTTACATCTGTTGTTTTACCAACTGGAACAGGTAAAAGTTATGTAGCTCTTGCCCAGATGTCTTATATTTCAGAAGAAGTAAGAAAATTAGAAGAAAATAGAGAAGCAAAGATATTGTATATTGCCCCTAATAATCACATTCTTGATCAGTTAAAGAAAATAATCGTTAATAACTATAGGCAAAGTATATCTGAATCTGATGAAGATATTATAAATAGAGTATTTCCTAATTTAACTTTATGTACTTATAGTTATTTAGTTACAGGAAATAATGCAGAAAAGATTATAAATGAAAAGTATGACTTAATAATATTTGATGAATTACATAGAACTGGTGCCACTGAGTGGTCATCAAAGATTGATAAACTACTAGAGAATCAACCAGCAAAAGTACTTGGAATAACTGCAACTCCAGAAAGAGATGTAGATGGAATGGACATGACAGAAGAGTTTGCGAAAAAGTATGGTTATAGTGATGAAGATATACTTTTAGGAAAACACATTTCATATTATATGGACTTAATAGAAGCAATAGAAAAAGGTATTGTTAATGACTTAGAAGTTATAAACTGTGAATATGCTCTTTCAAAAGATGGTTCACTAGAAAAACTTGAATATAAAATGAATGATATTGTCGACTTAGAAGAAAAAGATAAAAAAATAAAAGAATATGAAAAGATTAGAAAAAGTGTTCTAGCGGCAGATGGAATAGAAAAAATATTAAATGATGCCATAAAAGAAAGCGGAAAATATATCGTATTTATTCCACTTACTCCAAGAAACAACGGAACTTATGAAGATACAGAAACAGGAGAAGAAATAACAGAGAGTAGAGCACAGGGAATGATGAAGTCTTATAAGAATTTAATGAATCAATTCTTATTCGCCGGAAACTATTTAAAAGAAAATAAAGATATACTTACAAATATTTATAATAAAATCCAAGAAGATCAAGAATTAGAAGATAAAGAATTTGAATATTTAATTAATGAAAAAGAAAATATTTTATTACTTAAAAAATTAAATATTAAAGGGTGCCCTAATGCACTTCAAACATTATCAAATGATTTGTCAGAGATTATTACAGAATATATGGATTGGGATAAATTAGGGGATTCAAAAATAGCGGCTATTATTCAAAAGAAAATGAAAAGTGAAGTAGAGTCGTATACTATGCTTACAGGAAATGGAAAAAGTAATAATAGAAAAGCATTATCAGAATTTAATTCATCAAAATCAAATAAGAAAAAATTTATGTTTGTAATGGATATGTTAAATGAAGGTGTTCATGTCGAAGATGTTGACGGAATTGTTTGGTTTAGACCGTTAAGTGAAAATTCAAAAATTCTTTTCATGCAACAATTAGGTAGATGTATAACAGCTATAGGAAAAGACGATAAAGATAGAATTCCTCAAATAATTGACTTAGTAAATAATACGTTGAAAGTAAATTTAGAAAATAGTGAAGAAAATCAAAAAGAAGATTTACAACAAATTAAAAATATAAATATTTGGATAGAAAAAAATAAAAGGATGCCAATTGAGGATTCAAGTAATATAGAAGAACAAATAAATTATAATTCTTTAAAATTATTAAAGAGAAAATATAATAAGTATTTAGATGATAATTTATTAGAAAAGAAACCATTAAAGAAAAAAATAATTATAAAAGAAATAATCCAAATAGGAAGTAATTTTGATTTATGGAATTATGAATTTATAAGTAAAGATAAGTCTAATAATAATCCAAAAAATTCAGGAAATGAAAAGAAAGACTTACTTTCAGTTTTTAAAATAAAAGGAGTTTTAAGAAACTTTTCAGATTTATATAGTGAAGTAGAAGAATTAACACCTACATTAACTGATGAGAAAAAGTTATTTGAATACTTACAAGCAATGAAAGACAATGATAACCGAATAATACCTCGAAGCAGTTCGTTATTATTTAGTGATGGAACAAGAATGAGTTATTATTGGGATTCTAAAACTAAAGATAAAATATATAAAATGATAATCGAAGAAGGAAATCCATTTGTTGAACAATATAAAGATCAATGTAAAGTACTAATTGAAGAATATAATAAAAAGAAACTAAGTGAAGAAGAAAAATTATTAGAGTACTTACAAGCAATGAAAGCAAATGGCAACAAAATAGTATCTAGCAGCAGTTCATTATTATTTAGTGATGAAACAAAAATGAGAACATATTGGAACACTTACAAAGATAAATTATATAAAATGATAACAGAAGAAGGAAATCAATTTATTGTACAATATAAAGA
>CAKPBJ010000025.1 GCA_934140575.1 uncultured Bacilli bacterium
CAATGTGAAGTACTAATTAAAGAATATAATAAAAAGAAACTAAGTGAAGAAGAAAAATTATTAGAGTACTTACAAGCCATTAAAGAAAACGGTAACAAAATACTACTTCAACGTTGTGGATTATTATTTAGTGATGGAACAAAAATGGGATATTATTGGAACACTTACAAAGATAAATTATATAAAATGATAACAGAAGAAGGAAATCAATTTATTGTACAATATAAAGAACAATGTGAAGTACTAATTAAAGAATATAATAAAAAGAAACTAAGTGAAGAAGAAAAATTATTAGAGTACTTACAAGCAATGAAAGCGAATGGCAACAAAATAATACCTACAAATAGTTCATTATTATTTAGTGATGGAACAAAAATGGGAATATATTGGAATGCTAATAAAGCTAAAATATATATAATGATAATAGAAGAAAAAACATTTATTGTACAATATAAAGATCAATGTGAAGTACTAATTAAAGAATATAATAATTATCAAGAAAAGCAAGAAACAAAGATAACAGAACAAGAAAAGTTATTAGAATACTTACAAATAATGAAAGAAAATGACAACAAAATAATACCTCAAAGCAGTTCATTATTATTTAGTGACGGAACAAAAATGAGCGATTATTGGAATAATAATAAAGATAAAATATACAAAATGATAACAGAAGAAGGAAATCAATTTATTGTACAATATAAAGAACAATGTGAAGTGCTAATTAAAGAATATAATAAAAAGCAATTAAGTGAAGAAGAAAAATTATTTGAATATTTACAAGCAATGAAAGCAAATGGCAACAAAATAATACCTAAAAGCAGTTCATTATTGTTTATTGATGGAACAAAAATAGGATATTATTGGAATAGTAATAAAGATAAAATATATAGAATGATAATAGAAGAAGGAAATCAATTTATTGTACAATATAAAGAACAATGTGAAGTACTAATTAAAGAATATAATAAAAAGCAAGTAAAAAAAATAACTGATGAAGAAAAATTATTAGAGTACTTACAGGTAATAAAAGCAAATGGTAACAAAATAATACCTCAAAGCAGTTCATTATTATTTAGTGACGGAACAAAAATGAAATCATATTGGAATAGGGCTAAAAATAAAATATACAAGATGATAATAGAAGAAGGAAATCAATTTATTGTACAATATAAAGAACAATGTGAAATACTAATTAAAGAATATAATAAAAAGCAATTAAGTGAAGAAGAAAAATTATTAGAGTACTTAAAAGCAATGAAAGAAAATGGCAACAAAATAATACCTAAAAGCAGTTCATTGTTGTTTAGCGATGGAAAAAAAATGAAATCATATTGGTACGCTAACAATGATAAAATATATGAAATGATAACAGAAGAAGGCAATCAATTTGTTGCACAATACAAAGAACAATGTGAAGTACTAATAAATGAATATATTGAATTTCAAGAAAGAAAGAAAAAGAAGAAAGAAAAATATAATAAAGTGGAAGAAGAGTTTAGAGAAAAATCATCATTTGATAAAGTTTTAGCTGATGAGATTAGAAAGGGACCTAATGAAGACGGAAAAGTATTATAAATTAGTTGATTCTTTTAGTGAATTAGATATAGAAGATAAAAAAGAAGAGGTATTAAAACATACTTTGGAGTTATTACAATTACTATATTTAAAAAATAAAAAGTTTGATAAAGAAGCTGAAGTCTTACCTGTATTAAATAAATATAGAGATGAAGAAGAATATTTTAACTTATTATTTTCTTATATAATTTCATTGAAAGAAGAAAATGCTAAATTAATTGATAAATTAAATGACTTTGGAATTTAGGATAATTGTCAAATAGTGTGTGTAGACACAAATAAGTGATAATTATTTATGTAGTCAATGCTGTTATGCATTGGCTATTTTTTTCATTTTTATTAATCCTTTGCATATCATTATTCTAGCTTTAAATCTTCTAAATGATCTAAATCCAAAAGTAATTCTTTTTATTATTTTAATTAAGTTGTTGTTTTCTTCTATGTAACCATTATGATAATTAGTTGTAAATGTATTTTTTATATATGTATGGTAAAAATTCTGATAATGTTTTAACTGTTGTTTTCATATATAAAGATATATTATTGTTTGGGTTAATTAATACTGATTTTAGCAATTTATAATTTCTTGTTTTTAGGAAATGCAATATATCTTGATATATAAGATAAGTTTGTTTTAATTCTTCATCAATGTTAATTAAATAATCAACCACATCAATAGTTGTCATCAAATGCTCAAAGCAAGTGAATCTTTTCCAAACAGAGTTATCTAAATCTTCACGGTATTTTAAAAGCAATTTCCAATATCTTTTTAATTTTCTGTAATGTTGTTTATGTTTTTTCATAATCATAATTCTTGTTTTATTAAATGCTCTAGAAACTAATTGAGTTAAATGAAATTTATCAATAATTATTTGAGCATTTGGAAACATTTTTTTATTAAAGAGATATAAGGAGAATACATATCAATAACAATATATTTAACACGGATTCTAGCTTTATAATTATAGTAGAAAAAGTATCTAATAAGGTCATCTAGACGCCTATCTTCAACAATATCAATCGTTTGACCAGTAAT
Source organism: uncultured Bacilli bacterium (assembly GCA_934140575.1). GTDB lineage: Bacteria > Bacillota_I > Bacilli_A > RF39 > UBA660 > UBA3789. The sequence continues at coordinate 2,615 of CAKPBJ010000025.1, forward strand.
ACCATCACACATATGAAAACTCATAGCACCATCGGCAGTTTTAACAGATTTAAATTCATCAAATAAAACTCCACATTTAGGACAGAATTCAGGTTCATAAGATAAAAATTCTTCAAAGATTTTATAGGTGACTCCTTTAACATTTTCCTTATAATAGCAATTTTCTTTAAAAATAACATTATTATCTTTAAGTTCTAGTAAATCTGTAATATAATTTTTATTAGACATATAAATACCTTCTTTCAATTTTGTTTGAACGCTTATATTGTATCAAGGTTTAAGTTTATATGTCTTTTTATTATGAAAAAAAGTGCATATAGAGTTATCACTCTACACACACTAAAAATTATATATCCACTAAAACTATTATCCTTTTTTATGCCTTTTTATGATAAAATGTATTTATAAAGGTAAGTGGTATTTATGAATAATAACTTGAAATCTGTTATGGATACATTTAATATAGAAAACTTTAATATTTATAGTGATGATGAGAACTATTATTTTTTTAGAGCTTTAAATTTAAATGATCATTCTACTAGATCTAATATAATTGCTGAGATTCATACCGACAGAGAACATAATGGAGAAACAATATTTACTGAAGATGATGTTCTTTCTTTAGAAGAAGTAGTTGAACATATTAAGAAATATTATAATAGACATACCAATTGTATTTCTTTTTCCAGTAATGCGAACGTTGTAATTGATTATGGAAGAGGCTCTTACCACGATGAATATGTTGTCTTAAAAGTACCTAAAAGTGAATTTGGAGAAGACGTTATTTTTGCTGGAGAATATATGCTTAGTGAAATAACTAAAGTACTTAATGAATACTATGACAGTTTAGATGAGACATCAGTTAATAAAAAGTATTTTGATAAAATTGATGCGATTAAAACAAAAGAAGAGTTTAATATAGTAAAGGAAGAAGTATTTAGTTATTTAGGTTATGAAGATTTAGTTGATTCTCTAAATTATGGTTCTTTAAATGATGAACAGAACTTATTAAAAAATAAAATTATTTTAAAGACTGATATTATGGACAATAATATTTTAAAGAAAATAGGAAATAAATTTTTGTTTAGTACAGTAGGAATGGCTTTTTCATCTCTAGAAGTTATTCATTATAATACTATTACTAAAAATATTACAGAAGTAAATTCAAATATCATGGATATCTTAGGATTACTTCAACAAGTAAAAGAAACAGAGAAAATTAAAGAGATAAAGCATATTTTATTAGCCAAGTTAAATAATAATGAATTAAGTATTAATTATTTACCTAGTGTTAATTATGATACTGATAAGTTTATGAATCAGTTGTCATTAGATAATTTATATAATTTGACAAGAGGTCATGTTAGCTACAATGAATCAAAAGATATATATTCAAAAGCATATTTACTTGCGAAATCAAGACTTAGAAAAGAAAGGTCTTTAGACTTATTAGATTTTATTTTAAATAATCCTGAATATAATGATGTACTTAATAATTTAAGAGACAATACTTACGGTATAGAGCCTAATTTAATTAATAGACAGTCTATTGGTAATTCAATTAATATAAGTGAATCAGTTAATTTAAATATAAGTGATAAAGACTTATATATTGTAGATTATATTAATAGTTTAAGTATTGATGAATTAAGAAAAATACTAGAAGATCCAATAGAAGAACTATATGGTTTACTTGATTTTGATAAAGATAAAAAGGTACGCAAAGAAGAATGGATTGCGAATAGTATTATAGATTTAATTGACTGGAATTACTATGGGATTGATGAAGTAAGTAGTAGTCAAAGAAAGATAATTTTATCAAAATTATTAAGTTCAAATTTTATGGATATTTATAATGAATTAAAAAAACAAGATTTAAGTGATAAAGAAGTATGTAATATGACTTTACTTAAATTAATGAGACCTAAACAAGAGGCTGATAAAAAAGATAAATTTACAATAGATGAATTAGAAGATTATCTTGATCTTAACAAGATATATGGTTCTGGAATTAAATTAAAAAGTTATCAAGGAGATGCCTTTAGAAATATAAATAAAGCTTATAAGACTAGTAATTTTACATCTGTTGTTTTACCAACTGGAACAGGTAAGAGTTATGTTGCACTTGCAGAGATGTCTTATATTTCAGAAGAAGTAAGAAAATTAGAAGAAAATAGAGAAGCAAAGATATTGTATATTGCCCCTAATAATCATATTCTTGATCAATTAAAGAAAATAATCGTTAATAATTATAGACAAAGTATATCAGAGTCCGATGAAGATATTATAAATAGAGTATTCCCTAATTTAACTTTATGTACTTATAGTTATTTAGTTACAGGAAATGACGCAAAAAAGATTATAAATGAAAAGTATGACTTAATAATATTTGATGAATTACATAGAACTGGTGCCACTGAGTGGTTATCAAAGATTGATAAATTACTAGAGAATCAACCAGCAAAAGTACTTGGAATAACCGCAACTCCAGAAAGAGATGTAGACGGAATGGATATGACTGAGCAGTTTGCGAAAAAGTATGGCTATAGTGATGAAGATATACTTTTAGGAAAACACATTTCTTATTATATGGACATAATAGAAGCAATAGAAAAAGGTATTATTAATGATTTAGAAGTTTTAAACTGTGAATACGCTCTTTCTAAAGATGGTTCATTAGAAGAATTAAAATATAAAATAGATGAAATTGCTGATTTAGAAGAAAAAGATAAACAGACCAAAGAATATGAAAAAATAAGAAAAAGTGTTCTAGCAGCTGACGGAATAGAAAAAATATTAAATGATACTTTAAAAGAAAGTGGAAAGTACATAGTATTTATTCCACTTACTCCAAGAAGTGACGGAACTTATGAAGAAACTGATACCGGAGAAATAATTAACGAGACTAGAGCTCAAAGTATGATAAGGTCTTATAAGGATTTAATGAATCAGTTCTTATTCTCAGGAGAATATTTAAAAGAAAATAAAGAAATATTAACTAGTATTTATAATAAGATAAATGAAAAACAAAACTTATCAGAAAATGAGGTGATCTTCCTAAATAAGGAACAAGAAAATATTTTATTACTTAGAAGGTTAAATATAAAAGGTTGTCCTAATGCACTTCAAACATTCTCAAATGATTTGTCAGAAACTATTTCAGAATATATGAACTGGGAAATACTTCAAGATGCATCTATTGCCTCAATTCTTCAGAAGAAAATGAAAAGTGGAGTAGAGACATATTCAATGCTTTCAGATGACGGAAAATCAAGAAACAGGCAAGAATTATCTAAATTTAATTCTTCTGAATCAAAGAAAAAGAAATTTATGTATGTTATGGATATATTAAATGAAGGTGTCCATGTTGAAGATGTTGACGGAATTATTTGGTTTAGACCACTAAGTAAAAATTCAAAAATTCTTTTTAAACAACAATTAGGTAGATGTATAACAGCAGTAGGAAAAGAAAACAAAGATAGAATTCCGCAAGTAATTGACATGGTTAACAATACTTTAAAAGTAAGTTTAGAAAGTAATGAAGAAAATCTAAAAGAAGATTTACAACTTATTAAAAATATAAATAGTTGGGTAGAAAAAAACAGAAGAATACCTAACAATGATACAAGTAATATTGAAGAACAAGCAAACTATTATTATATAAAGGTATTAAAGAAAAAATATAGTAAATATTTATCAGATGATTTATTGGAAAAACAACCAGTAAGAAAGAAAATAATTATAAGAGAAATAATAAAAATAGGAAGCAATTTTGATTTATGGAATTATGCTTTTACTGAAAATGAAAGTTCTAAAGAATCAGAAAGTACTAATGAAGAAACAAGAAGAGATATATTGTCCGCAATGAAGATAAAAGGTGTATTAAGAAGATTCACTGATTTATATAATAAAGTAGAAGAATTAGCGCCTAAATTAAGTGATGAAGATAAATTATTTGAATATTTACAGGCGATGAAAGAAAATGAAAACAAAATAATACCTAGCACAAGTTCATTAGAATTTAGTGATGGAACAAAAATGGCATATTATTGGAGCAATAAAAAAGATAAAATATATATAATGATAATGGAAGCAGATAATCCATTTATTGTAAAATATAAAGAACAATGTGAAGTGCTAAAAAATGAATATATTAAATACCAAAATACCCAAGACAAAAAAATATCAGAAAAAGAAAAATTATTTGAATATTTACAGGCGATGAAAGAACATGGCAACAAAATAATACCTCAAAGCAGTTTACTAGAGTTTAGTGATGGAACAAAAATGGCTCAATATTGGAATAATCAAAAAAATAAAATATATAAAATGATAACAGAAGAAGGCAATCAATTTGTTGCACAGTACAAAGAACAATGCGAAGTAATAATTAAAAAATATAATAAAAAGACACTAAGCGATGAAGAAAAATTATTAGAGTACTTACAATCAATGAAAGAAATTGACAACAAAATAATACCTCAAAGCAGTTTACTAGAGTTTAGTGATAGAACACAAAAAGGAAAATATTGGGGCCACAAAAAAGATAAAATATATAAAATGATAACAAAAAAAGGAAATCCATTTATTATACAATATAAAGAACAATGCGAAGTACTAATTAAAGAATATAATAAAAAGGCACTAAGC
>CAKPBJ010000026.1 GCA_934140575.1 uncultured Bacilli bacterium
TAACAAATAATGATTTGTCAATATTTACTAATAAGAACGAGAATGGAATTAAACTGTCTGATCGTTTGAATACGGTTTTAACTAATTCAAAATATTTTGATGTATTAGTTGGATATTTTAGAATTACTGGGTTTTACTTATTAAAAGAACAATTGGAAGATGTGAAAGAAATACGAATTTTGATTGGCTTAGGAGCGGATATAGAAACTGTCCGAGCAATGGATATTTTCGAACTTTCTGGAGCCAATGCTACTCGTAAAGTACAAAAAGTAATAACAGAAGAATTTAATAACACAGAAGATGATAATTTAGAAATGGAAAATGGAGTATTTAAGTTTTGCGAGTGGATTAAATCTGGAAAGCTTAAAATTCGCATGTGTTATGAAAAAAATGTACACGCAAAATTGTATATTGTTAGGAAGGATCCAGATAAAGTACCTGATCAATTTGGAAACTTAATTACAGGCTCTAGCAACTTTACATTTAATGGTTTAGATAAAAATGTTGAATTCAATGTTGAACTTAAAAATCAATCTGATGTTCAATATGGCTTAGATTTTTTTGAAGAATTATGGAAAGATTCCAAAGATATAACAGAAGATATTCTAGCAACAATAAACAATGATACTTGGATGAATAAAAATATAACTCCATATGAATTGTTTTTAAAACTTCTCTTTGTTTATTTTGAGGAAGAGATTGATACTAGAAAGAATGACTATGAATGGCCAGATGGTTATATGAATTTACAATATCAATCGGATGCCGTTACTCAAGCAAGAAAAATCTTAGCTCGTCATGGTGGTGTAATCATTTCTGATGTGGTAGGTTTGGGAAAAACTTATATTGCAGCAATGCTTGGGAAATTATTAGATGGTAGAAAGCTTTTTATTGTGCCACCAGTAGTAAAAGATAACTGGGAAGGTGTGTTGTCTGATTTTGGATATAAAATGTCTGATAAAGTTGTATCGCTTGGCATTGTTGATCAACTATCGAAAACGGATGATATAGCTTCATATAAATATGTTTTTATTGATGAAGCCCATAGATTTAGAAATGCATCTTCTACTGAATTTCAATATTTGAAGAAAATTTGTTATGGCAAGGGCGTTATTTTGATTACCGCAACACCTCAGAATAATACGATTCTAGATATAGCAAATCTAATTACTTTATTCCAGGATTCAAGAAATTCCTCAATAATTCCTGGAAATCATAATCTTGAAAAATATTTTAACGAATTATATAAGGAAGTCAAAGTTTCAAAAAATGATTCCACAGTTGTATCAAATATTGCTTCGGAGATTCGTGACAATGTTTTAAGGCATGTGTTGATAAGAAGAACTAGAAGCGAAATAACTCAATATTATAAAGAGGATTTAGAAAAACAAGGTCTAAAGTTTCCAACAGTAAATGATCCTATTCGTTTGGATTATATGTATGATGAAGAGATGGAACAAACTTTTACAGATACAATAGAATTGCTTAAAAAATTTTCTTATGCAAGATATGCTCCTTTACTATATTTGAAAAATCAAAAGAAGGTCGGATCGGATAAAGCAAGACAGCAAAATATGATTGGATTTGTTAAAACAATGCTTGTAAAACGTCTAGAAAGTTCTGTCTACGCTTTTCTTAAATCTGTAGAAAGATTGAAAATATCATCTGAGGGTTTTATCAATTTATATAATAAAGGAAAAGTTGTTGTGGGTGCTGCTTCAAGAACTAAATATGATTTCAATGATTTAGATCAAATGGAAGAAGAAGCGTTTAATGTTTTTATTGATTCAAATGATATCGATTGTTTTAAACCTGATGAATTTGTGGATGATTACATTGATAAAGTTAAAGCTGATGATGAGATTCTTCAAGAAATTTTTGATATGTGGAGTAAATATGATATCAAAACAAGGGATGCAAAATATAATTTGTTAAAACATAATATTGATTCTTTTGGAAATGATACAAAATTAATTATTTTTTCAGAAGCTAAAGATACTGTTGATTACTTAAAAGAAAAATTGGAACAGGATTATGGAGATGTTGTAATTGATTTTGGAGGTGGAGATTCCATGTCCAAAAAACAGTATATTCAATACAATTTCGATCCACATTTTAACTCAAAAGGTATAAATGATAAACGTATTTTGATTACTACAGATTCTTTGAGTGAAGGCATCAACTTGCATAAAGCATCAATAATTATTAATTATGATTTGCCATGGAATCCAACAAGGGTAATGCAAAGAGTCGGTCGTATAAATCGTGTTGGATCAGAAAATGAGCAGTTATATGTTTATAACTTCTTTCCAAGAGCTAATACACGAGAACACCTATCTTTAGAAGATTCAATAAGAGCAAAAGTTCAAATGTTTAATGAACTTTTAGGAGAGGATTCTAAAACCATAACGGATGACGAGCATGTTACTTCATATAACTTGTACGATTTCTTGATGATGGCTAATAAGTTGGATGATGAAGAAGATATGATGTCAAATGGAAAACAAATGTCTTACATCAAGATGGTTAATGATATTATTTCAAATAATCCAAACTTAGCCAATAAAATACAATCTTTGCCTGATAAGATTAGGGTAGCACGAAAGTCTAATGATACAAATGCTATAATAACATTTATAAAACAAGGCTGGATTAAGAAGTTTGTTAAGTATGAAAACGGTACTTCAAGTGAAATAGAATTTGAAGAAGCTGCAAAATTATTAGAAGCAGAAGAAAATGATAAAGGAATTGAAATTCCAAATGACTATTTTGAAGGTTTTACCTCAAATAAAAACCTATATTCATCAATATTAGATTCTTCTAAAACTAGCAATTTTTCAAATACAGCTTCACCTAATGAAAAAAAGGTTAGAAATACATTAAGAGCATTACTAACAAATTCTTCGTTAAAAACTGCTGACAGAGAATATTTAGAGAAAGTTGAAAATGCTATAAAACGTGGTTCATTGAATTCAAGAGTTCTAAAAGATGTAAAAAATGCAATAGATAAAAATTCTAAGTCTTTTGATGCTATTGTTAATGCATTTAAATCATCAATTGATGAAGTGTTTTTAATGGAAAGAACAAATTATGATGTGCAAAATTCACTTAATAAACCAAAAGTGATTGTTTTGTCTGAATATTTAGAAAAGGATGAAAAATAGATATGGAGAAGCTTAAATCATTATTAACGGTTCCTTATAGACAAGAGAACTATAAACAGTTTACTGCAGATTTTTTGAATGACATGGAAGCTGTTCCTTTACAAGAACAAACAGATATTCCATCGATGTTTAAAAATACTATTCAATCATATACGATATTTGGTAAATACGAAGATAACGAAGAAAAAAGTGTAATAGTTCTATCTGTTAAAGTAAAAAATAATAGTTCTGCTCCAAAAGCTCAAAGAAATTTTGTGGCATATTTATTAGAAAATCAATTTACTGATTTTAATGCTGCTTTAGTTGCATACTTTGATGATGCTAGGAAGAACTGGAAACTCTCATTTGTAACAATTGAATATGAATTTAATGAAAATGGAGTTGAATTACAATTTAAACCAGCAAAAAGATTTTCCTTTTTAGTAGGAGAAGATGAGCCGACTAGAACTTACTTCCAGCAACTAAATCCGATATATGAATCAAATACCAATCCTTCTTTGGATCAAATAACTGAAGCTTTTAGTGTTTCAAGGTTATCTAAAGACTTTTATGAGGAATATAAAAATAAATTTTTTGAATTATATGATTACTTATCTACAAATAATGTTTTTAAAAATGAAGCAAATAGAGTTGGTTATAGAGGAGAAGATGGTGTAAAAAAATTCACAACGACTTTCTGTAAAAAGACTATGGGACAAATAATGTTTCTTCACTTTATTCAAAAGAAGGGATGGCTTGGCGTTACTTCTGAATGGGGTGACGGGGATAAATCTTATTTGCTAAATAGTACAAAAAACTTCACAGGGAACTATTTCAATGACTTTTTAGAACCACTATTTTATAACGCTTTAAATGCTAAAAGAGATAATGACGAATATTTAGGTAAAAAGATACCTTTTCTAAATGGTGGGTTATTCCAAGCAATTGAAAATTATGATTGGGAAAATACTGATTTTGAAATACCTAATGATTTTTGGTTTAACGATAAAGAAACTGGTTTACTGAATGTTTTATCTCAATATAATTTCACGGTTGATGAAGCTGATCCAGAAGAACAAGAAGTTGCTATCGACCCAGAAATGTTAGGTAAAATTTTTGAATCTTTATTAGATACAGATGATCGTTCTTCATTAGGAGCGTTCTATACACCTAGAGAAATTGTGCATTTCATGTGTGAAGAGTCTTTAGCAGCTAGATTAGCTAAAATGTTGAATTTAGATTATGATTCTATTTTGAATTATGTGCGTTACGGTGATGCTCTTAAAGAAACTGACTTTATAAAAGGATTGGCAGAAGATATTGACGAGTGTGTTAGTGAATTCACTATAGTTGATCCAGCTGTTGGATCAGGTGCATTTCTTGTTGGTATGTTGAATCAAATAGTTAAATTACGTACTAATTTACTTGAATTAACGAACAAAAAAATAGATAAGTACGAAATCAAACTACAAACTATTCAAAATTCTTTATATGGAGTGGATTTAGAATATGATGCGGTAGAAATTGCAAAACTACGTTTGTGGCTATCTTTGATTGTGGATCAAGAAACAAATGGTGATGCACCAAAACCTCTTCCAAATTTAAATTTTCATTTGAGAGTAGGAAATTCATTGGTTGATACTTTTGAAAATATAAAATTATGGAATGTTAGATGGAGAGGTTCAAAGAAAGAAGCTAAAGCTGATCTTCAGATGAATTTATTTAATACGGATACTGTAGAAGTAATTTTAAAGAGATTGAAGGATGCGAAGGTTAAATTTTTTAACACATCAGATGAACACGAAAAGCAAAAATTATCTCGTCAAATTGAGCTTGAACAGATGGAATTGATTAGATCTGAGTTGGTTGCAAAAGGAAAATATGATGTTTTCTACAGAATTGAAGACATGATTAAAAATAAAACTAAACCTTTCTTCATATGGGAACTAGAATTTGAAGAAGTTTATAAAAATGATGGATTTGATATTGTTATCGCTAATCCGCCATATGTTCAGTTACAAAAAGATGGTGGTAAGTTGGCTAACGAATTAAAAGATCAAGGATATGCAACATTTGCAAGAACTGGTGATATATACTGTATTTTCTATGAAAAAGGTTTAAATCTTCTGAAAGATAAAGGCATATTATGCTATATCACTTCAAACAAATGGATGAGAGCTGGTTATGGTGAAAAGTTGCGTGGATATTTAGCAGATAATTGCAATCCTTTAAAATTGATTGATTATGCAGGTAATAAAATATTTGAATCTGCTACTGTAGATGTTAATACTTTGATTGCATGTAAAGAGAAAAATAAAGGAAAAACACTTGCTGTTACTGTGGATGATGGGTGCACAAGTAATTTGAGCGATTAT
>CAKPBJ010000027.1 GCA_934140575.1 uncultured Bacilli bacterium
ACTTGTATCTTTCCAATATCAGTATCTAAAAATAAATCAAAATGTTTTCTTTTAACATGTACATTTAAAACATTTCTCTCTAAATTTAAATATTTAATTTCTTTTATTTTTAAATCAAGGATCTTTTCAAGTAAACAAATAAGTAAATCTTTATTTTCTTCTTTCATAAATACTTCTTTAAAAGCCGCATCATATCGACATGTATAAAATTGTTTCTGCATAATTTTTCCTCCTACTTTATTATTAGGAAAAAATTTACTTTTTAGTGTAAATATAGACATTAATTAGTTTGTGATTAGTAGTATTTATTCTTTATTTATTATATAATTATGTATGATAATGGAGGTGTTATATGAGTAAGAGTAAAAAGAAAAGAAATAATAATAGTAATTATCATAAAAACAATAAGTATAACTACTCAACACATGATGATAAGTTAAATAATGAAAAAGATGAAAATATTACTTATAATTCTAATGAATTAAAAAATATAGATGAGAGTAACATAAATTTTAATAACAAAAGTATTAAGTCAGATAATACTTTTAAAACATCTAGTATTGATACTGATGAAATTAATGATTTAATTGATGAAGATCTTGGAAAGAGAGTTTCTAGATCTAATGAAGTTAAACGTAAGGTAAAAATTAAAACTAATAAGCATGTTTTTATACATTTATTTTTAATTTTAGTCTTAATTATTGGAATTTTTTATTTTATTTCTACCTTATTAAATAATGATACTTCTGTTCTTCTTATAATTGATTCTTTACTTATTACTTTGGTTACTATATGTTTTACTATTGTGGGTATTTGTTATAAGAAAAAGAATAAGTTTCTTGTGTTCTTTGGAGGATTATTACTTTGTATTTATTTATTATTAGGTATTAATAATAACTTAGGTTTATTTAGTACTCCTGGTTCAGCTATGGTTGATTTTACTGGTAAGAGCTTAACTGATGTTATTAAATGGGCAAATAAGAATAATATTACTGTTAATCAAGATTATGAATATAGTGATATGGTTTCTGAATATAAAGTTATTAGTCAAGATATTGCTGAGGGGAAATCTTTAAAAAATGTTTCTGAGATTACAGTTTCTGTTAGTGAAGGACCAAATCCTTATAAGGAAGTTGTTGTACCTAGTATGCTTACTTGGAGTGCTGATAGAGTAATAAATTTTGTTAATGAAAATTATTTAAGTAATGTTTCCGTTGAATTTGTTTCATCAGATCAGAGTGTTGATACTGTTATTGAACAAAGTACTAGTGGTAATTTAAGTAGAGATGATGAAATAAAACTTACATTCTCTTATGGTGAAGAACTTGGTTATGATGAAGTTAATATAAGTGATTTAACTAATAAAAGTAAGTTTGAGATTGAATTCTATATGAAACAGCATCAATTAAATTATAAATTTGAAGATGAATTTTCTAGTAAGATTAAAAAAGGTTTTGGTACTAGACAAAGTATTAAAGCTGGAGAATCTGTAAAAATTAATGATAAAGAAATTGTTGTATATATTAGTAAAGGTCCTAAAATTAAAGTGCCTGATTTAAGTAAAATGAGTACTTCTGATATTACTGAATGGGCAATAAAAAATAAATTGAAGCTTAAGTTTACTGATAAGTATGATGATAGTATCAAGCGTGGTAATATAATTAAAACTGATAAAAATAAAGGTGATATATTAAAACAAGGTGATACTGTTGAAGTTACTTTATCTCGTGGTAGTTTAAAAATGCCTAAGTTTGACAATTTCGATGAGTTTAGAGAATGGGCAGATAAATATGGTATTAAATATGAAGAAAAGCATGAATTTAATGATGATGTTAAACAAGGAGATGTTATTAGTTATTCTTATGATAAGGGTGATGTTATTAAAAATGATGATACTATTATAGTTAAGATTAGTGATGGTAAAAAAATTGATGTACCTGATTTAAAAGGATTAACTAAGAAGGAAGCTATTAAGAAACTTGAGGCTTTAGATTTAAAATATAATTTTATTTATAAAAATAGTTCAAAAGATAAAGATATTGTTATTGGTCAAAGTATAAGTGCTGGATCTAATATTTCTAGTAATGTTACTATAACTGTTACTTTAAGTAATGGAAAAAAAGAAGAAGAAAAAAAGACTTCTACTAATAAAAATAACTCTAGTAATAGTTCAAATTCTAATAAAAATAATAGTAACAATAACAATAATAATTCTAATAATACACCTACTCCTGGTCCAACTCCTTCAACAAAACCTAATAATTGTTCTAATGAAGTTGCCTATTTACAAATAGGAGATACATATGATAGAACTGTTTCTATGACTAATAAATCAAATCCAAAATTAAAATTTACTTATACAAGAGTGGATAAATGCTCTAATGGTAATGCTAAAGCTGGTGTTATTTGTAATGCTAGTAGTTATGATGAAAAAAGTTTAAGTACTTGTAATACTTATAATTTACAAGTTGTTGGATAAAAAAAGACTTCACTATAGTAAAGTGAAGTTTTTTTAGTTAGTTTTCTAAATACTTTTTTATTTTTTTAATATTTAGTTTTAGAGTAAATATATCAATCATATTACATATTGCATGTACTATTAACATTATTCCTATAAATATTGTTAGGGATATTGTTGCTTCAAATGGATTAATAATAATTATTATCCCTGCTAGTAAATCAATTATTCCAATTATAAGCATTATTATCCACGGAATATCTTCTCCTTTTAACTCTATAGCTATTCTTATATTTGTAATACTATTAGATAATATATATACTCCTAATATTATTGTTAGTAGTATTGTTAAGTTTGTTGGTTTTAATAATATTATTACTCCTAACATAATTGAAATTAGACCTATAAATAAGCTATCTACTGGATAAAATAATTTTCTTGTTTGATAATTAAATATACATATTATAATACCGTGTATTATCATATATGTTGCTATTAAAAGGCCTATTGTTTTAATTGAAATATCTGGATATATTATAAATAATAATCCTAATATAATAGAAATAATAGATACTATAATTACTGAATTTGTAAATTTATTTATTATTTGTTTCATTTTTTCACCTCAATAATAATTATATATATTATTTATATATATTAAAGAAATTATACATATATTTGTTGGGTATCCTACATTTTAATGAAAAAAGTAGATTTTACTCTACTTTCTAATTTACAGGTTCACTTGATATAAAATAGTAATTATTATCATCATATTTTTTCATTGTTATTTTGTAACTGCCGCCTTTTTGAACATTAGCTGCTGAATACATTGGCTCACTATATTCTTTTCCGTTGATATCAGTTATAAAGTCTAATTCTATTTCTTTTGTTCTTGCTTGGTCACTATAATACTTTGGATATACTCCCTTTGCTGATATTTCTCTACCTGGAAATAATGCTTTTAAGTATATAGTTAATATATCATTGTTTATTTCTGCTTTTGTTGCATAAATTAATGTAAAAGCATTAGGTCCTGTTGTACATCCACAGGCTGTTTCTCTATAATCATATTGTTTTGTATCTGAATTATAAATATGTGATGTACATAAATCTTTAGCATTAAAACTTGTTGGATTATATTTGTAATCTTTTCCAAATATTTTTTCAATTTCTTTATTCCAGTCTGTTTCACTTATATTATTTTTATTTTCATAGGTACTCATAGCAACCATTTGATAAGCTGTCAAATTAGGAATGTCTTTTGCTAGTACTTTTTTGTTATTTAAATATAATTCTGAATGATCTTGACAATCAATGCTTTTAAAATACTTTGTAAGATTACTTTGAACAATGTTACTATATATATCGAGATTTTTTATACTTGATGTTGTTTTATTTGATGATTCTTTTGTTGTTTGATTCTTTAAATTTTTTTCATAGGTAGAACTCATATAATAATATGTTCCTCCTATACCTACTGCAAGTGATAAGATGATTGTTAAAAATATCATTATAAATTTTTTCATATCTTTATTATCTCCTTTTTTGAAAATCCTTTCTATTATGAATATATCATAAAATTAGTTTTTTTCAATATAAAAGAAGAGCTTTTACTCTTCTTCTAATGCAGTTAGTTCTTCTTCTGTTAGATTAGTATATTTCTTTATAGTATTGATATCAACATTATCTTTAAGCATATTCTTGGCTATTTCTTTTTTACTTAGTTCTATGCCTTCTCTTTTGCCTTCATCTTTAAGGGCCCACTCTTTATCATAAGCCTCTCCAAAGTTCCCTTCAAAGCTTACTGTTTCTGCTTCTTTTATATATGCTTTCATAACTTCTTCATCACCCAAACC